>JACMNQ010000057.1 GCA_014378465.1 Oligoflexia bacterium
CCACTCGGCCTGCACCTGCACTCTCTGCTCTTCTTCCGTCAGAGTCGACAGGATGAGGAGTCGCTGATGCACCCACTGCGTGAGGGTCAGGTTTTCAGTCACGACCGGAGGTTCTCCTCGGCAAGTGGCATCCATCAGAAGAGCGACGGTTTCGGCGAGATCTCCCGTCGCTTCATAACTCTCCTCAAAGAGCCAGCCGGGAACTTTCGCGGCCTCACAGATCCAGATTCGGAGCGCTTTTGCGGAGACGAGTCGTTTGATCTTTCGGCCCGTGAGAAAGAAAATGACCCAGGCACTGTCTTCAGCCGAAGCGCGCGCAAAGTAATCCGCAAGAATCTGGACCTTGGCTTTGGTCGAAGTGGTTTCATCGAGAGCTTCAAAGAGTTTTCCAAACTCATTCATCCCGACCTGGCTTTCTCGCCGAAGGGGGCATTGTCGCCCGACTCATTTTCTGGCGTCTCAGCTCCCGAGTCCGAGAAAGGGACATGATAGAGTTTGGAGAGATTTTCAGCCTCGATCCCGATTTCACGCAAGTAGCGCGAGAGAACCTCCGCATTTCCATGCGTGACCCAGACTTTCTTCGCACCCGTCTCTTGACAGGTTCGGATGAGGCCTTTCCAGTCCGCGTGGTCGGAGAGCACAAACCCGCGATCATGGCCCCGCCGCCGCCGAGCGCCGCGCACTCTCATCCAACCCGAGGCAAAGGCGGTTTCACAGTCCCCAAAGCGCCTCATCCAGACTGACCCTCCGGCTCCCGGGGGGGGCGAGAATCAGATCGCCCACGTAAGACTTCTTCGTGCCAGTGACTTCGCCCACGCGCTGCGTGGAAACCATTTGGACACCCGCCTTCCGGTAGGCATCAGTCAGATTTTCAGTGGCGCCGTGTGTGTAAACGGTTTCATCCGTGAAGCGCAAAAGCTCGGCAAGAACCCTCTGGGCCTTTCCGAGTGAGTAACAGAAGAGAACGGAAGCTTTGCCATCCGTGCGATTTTGCATCCACCATTCGTGGATCTGCCTCGCCACTTCCTCGGTCGGGTCCCACTGATAGATGGGCAACGCGAAAGTCGCTTCAGTGATGAAATGATCGCAAAGCACGACTTCAAACGGAAGGCAGGTCGGATCTGGGTCTCGCTTGTAGTCGCCCGAAACCACCCAGACTTCTCCTCCCACTTCGATCCTCACCTGGGAGGATCCCAGAATATGCCCTGCCGGGTGAAAGGAAACCGCGGCCTCACCCAGAATGAACTTCTCGCCATAAGCCACTCCATGCACCCGTGCGTCGGGACCGATCCTGCGTTTCATCAGCTCCACGGACTCAGAGCTGCAGTAGTACTCGCCACTGCCCTCCCGGGCATGATCCGAATGCACATGCGTGATCACGGCGCGCTGCACGGGTTTCCAGGGGTCAACCGAGAAGCCGCCCCGCTCGCAGAGTAATCCGCCGTCCGTCAGTGATACGCCCGTTGTCATGCAGCAGGACTATGGATAAATCATACCAATTCTTCAAGACTCTCAGCCCCATCGTCCGGCTTTCTGATGCAGGACCTTATACAGAGGTATGACACGCCGAAGGCATATTCCTTGCTTTGCCTAGTAGAAATATGAATGAAATTTTTAAGCCTGCGACCGAAAGCCTCTGGACTGAAAATACCGCTCAATTTGACTATCCCCAGCTCAAGGGCAGGAAATCCGTCGACGTGGCCATCATCGGGGGAGGTATGACGGGCCTCACTGCCGCACTTCTCCTGAAGAAAGCCGGCAAGTCGGTCGCGGTTGTTGAAATGCATCACGTCGGAACGGGCGAGTCAGGTCACACGACCGCTCACCTGACCGAGCTGATTGACACTGGCTACTCTCAACTGGTTTCAGATTTCGGAGTCTCGGGAGCGAAGACCGCGGCATCCTCTGGCCGCGCTGCGATCGAACTGATCGCTCTCCTTTCAGAATCCCTGGACATCGATTGCGATTTTGAACGGGTTCCCGCTTATCTCTATTCGGAAGATCGCTCGGGAGTTTCCAAACTCAAGAAGGAGCTCAAGTCGTTGAAGAAAGTCGGCATCCGCGCGGACTATCAGAAGGACATCCCGCTGCCCTTTCCCATCAAAGGAGCCGTGAGGATCGACGATCAGGCCCAGTTTCATCCCTACCGGTACATGCGAGGGCTCGCCAGCGCGATTCACGGCAAAGGTTCCTTCGTGTTTGAAAATTCAATCGTGCGGGAAGTGAAGGAAGAGAAAAATTCCTGCACCGTGCGAACCGATGCCGGAGAAATCACTGCCACGGACGTGATCGTCGCCACGAACTCACCCTCCTTCTGTCGCATGACCCTGCACACGAAGATCTCGGCGTACCGGACTTATGCCATGGCGGTCGAAGTGGACGCCGATCTCAGCGGAAAACTGCGGAACGTCAAGGGCCTGTTCTATGACACTGCCGATCCCTATCACTACATTCGGAGCCAGAAAATCGACAAAATCAACTACTGGATCATCGGCGGCGAAGATCACAAAGTGGGAATGGAAGAGGACACGGACCAACGCTTCGCTCAGCTCGAAGCCTATTCTCAGGAACGCTTTGACATCAAGTCGGTGGACTACCGGTGGTCCGGTCAGATCATCGAACCGATGGACGGACTCCCCTTCATCGGCCTCAATCCAGGATCCAGCCATCAATACCTCGCCACCGGTTACAGCGGCAACGGCATGACCTTCGGGACGGTGGCTGGCATGCTGTGCTCCGACCTGATTCTCGGGGTGAAGAATCCCTGGTCGGAACTCTATGATCCCGGTCGCATCCATGCGAAGGCTTCAGCTGCCACCTTTCTCAGCGAGAACAAGGATTTTCCCATCTGCTTCATCAAAGACCGCGTGGCGGCCCCCGAAGCGACTTCCCTCGGCGAGGTTTCTCCTGGCGAGGGAAAAATCATCAAAGTGAACGGGAAAACCGCTGCAGTTTACCGCAACCTTGCGGGTGAGGTGCAGGCCGTGTCGCCCGTCTGCACGCACATGGGCTGCTACGTGCGATTCAATGACTCGGAAAAATCCTGGGATTGTCCCTGCCATGGTTCGCGTTTTGGAACGGACGGTGAGGTTCTGAACGGACCTGCCAAGAAAGACCTCCAGCCCGTGTCTCTTGAGGAACTGTCTGAAGCCGGTGCTGAACGGAAAAAGCGGAGCGACGCCGCTTGAAGTTCTTTTCCGCTTGATTGCAAAGGCCTCTCTCCTCAAACTGAAGGAGAGAGGCAGGACCGATTGAATTTCCAAAACCCCAGATTCAAGCTCGGATCCGTCGTCGGCTGGACTGGCGTCACGCTTCTGGCGATGGGTGGGTCGGGAGTCTCCACGTCCGCTTCGGAATTCAGCTCGTGCCGCCCGGCCGAATCCGGCGTGAAAACGATGATCGGCGAGCTTGAGAAGCGCCACACCCAGAGTGAAAAATTTGCAGCGATGCTGCATGCAACCGAAAATCCCGCAAATCACGCTTCACAATCGGTATCCATGTCCGTTCTTCCTGATCAGGGGACCATGACACTGGATCTGATTCATCAGTTCAAACCCGCTACACTTGAGCACTTTGAGCAGGTCGTGGCTGCACTCTCGTCGGAGAAGGTCACCAATGGCCTGGCCAATGTATTGGCCATTCGCGGAAAGCCTCCGGCCAAACTTTACACTTCTGTTGCGAGAGCGGTGAATCCAGACGATCCAAAGGGTTACCTCCTGCTGACTGAAGTGTCCCTCAAGGGCACGGTCCACCTCGGTAACACTCAGATGAAATGTTCCGAGACTCGAACAGTCACGACCTGGGCGCGGACCTGTGAGCCAAATTTGAAAGACGAAGATACTGCCAAGCGCACTCGCGGAGGGGGCTTCACGAAAACGAGCTGCACCTTGAAAGACACGGGTCTGAGCTGCGAGACTCACGTCCAGGCGAAACCCAAGCCCATTTCAGTTCCCTTCCTGCTGAAAGTTCCCGTGAAGAGGGTCACGGTCTCAGGCGATCTGACCGCGTCTCAGGCGATCTGACCGCGTCTCAGGCGATCTGACCGCGTCTCAGGTCGCTTACCGCGCCCTCAACCGTGCACTCGAACTGGCCTCGGCTTCGTTCGAATTCGCGGACTCGGCGAAATCACTGCCGCTGAAGGTTTCCGACGAAATCCTCGAAGAAGCCGTGCAGAGTTACCGGGGCAGCATTTTTCGCCAGGACCTTGATGAATTCATGAAAAAAATTCCGGCGGATACCACGAAGGAAGCCAGTTCTCTCAATTATTTCAAGTCAATCTGAAACACGATCAGACGCCTTTCAGCTCGAACATCTTTTCAATCAGCCTTTCTTTTCAATTCGCCTTGCCGGCAATGAGAAAGTCAGCTTCGAGCAGAAGTTGACCGAGCTTTGAACCTTGATCATCGGAGACACGGCATCCGCTCTTCTGCTTCACTTCATCCCCTGAACGCATGCTGATGCTGTAATGACTGCGGCAGAGTGGAGCGCTCGCCGCGGGCAGACGGGCAGTCTTGCATTCGAGCGCGACGAACTCAGCCATGTGGCTTTTGAACTCGTGGTACTTGTCCGGGCTGATCTTCTTGGATTTCACGAGCTCATGATCCAGAAAACTCGTCGCGAGCACCTGGCCTTCCTTTTCGCTGAGAACAAAGCGATGCGCGTCGTGGCCACGGTTATAGGAGATTTCAATCTCGCTGATGGGGGCCACAGCAGATTTCGTCTCAGCCAACTCCACACTCCGGTGAGGTGCGGAACTGCAGGCGGTCAGTGCACTGGCGCCGCAGAAAGTGCACAATGAAAGCAGGAAAAATCCTGTGAAGCGTTCCAGAAAGAGGCTGCGAGTTCGGGTGATGTGAGTTTTGTTCATCATAGTTTTTCCAGATTCATTCAAATTGACAGTATTCATTGCTCTGAGCCGCCTGGCTTTGGGTCATCTGCCTGGCAGGCACCGCGGGGTTGAGTAATTCTTTGGACAGAAGCGTGTGGGAAATCAGGTGAGAATTCCCAGAAAAATTCTCGGTGCAGCCGAGCGTCGCGCGGATGGCGGGGTTATTTCCGAAAATTTTCTCAATCCGGATTTCCGGCGAAGGATGAAAGGTCAGATCCAGTTCACTGAGCGAATCATCCTGCTCACAGAGATCTCTGACGGAATTGACGACCGCGTGCCGGAGTTGCTGAGCATCAAACTCGGTGGCAAAGCGGCGCAGCGTATCGCCCGCGACCTGCGCCGCCATCCAGTCGGCAAAGACTTCAGAAAGCTGGTCGTCATGGCCGCACTCCGCACGGGTCTCTCTCGAAGCGACCAGTCCCGTCTTGAGAAAGCACCCGGCCAGGCGTTGATAGGCGGGTACGGTCACTCCCCCTTCACGCAATTCACAGGGATCGATCGCATGCGCGAGTTCATGAGAAACGGTGTAAATGATGTTGAACCAGGAAGTGACCGAAGTCAGGTAGGCTCCCCCCACCCTCAGGCGGGCCTTGCCGTCAGGAAACATCTCGTAATACACGCCTGATTTCGTGATCAGATCCGGATCATCATCATAGATGTGAGCGGGAGGAGGCAGGCTCAGTTCCACGTTGTTGAGGCGAGCGACCAGGATCGCCTTCTCCAGCGGTGAAAAAACTTTTGCGGGCTGCTTCTCGATGAAGCGTTCAAGCGACTGCTTCACCCAACTGAAGGCTCCCCGCACGCGCTTCACTTTTTCCGGGGTGTAAATCTTCTGAGTGAGCTCTTCGTAGACCTGTTCGCGTGTCCAGTCCGGATGCTGGGTCATCGTCTCTTCAAAAATGTGAAGCGTTTCAACTTCACCTTCGATATCCCGTCGCACGTAGCCGCTGGGGTCCCGGGTCTCGCCTCTTTTGCGGCAGATCACCTGATGAAAACTCCTGCATAGCTGCTGCGAAGACGTCTTGCCCTTGGCGCTTGGACGATGTTCTCCCAGAAGCACGTCCTGCGCGGGAGTGCGCATGCCGGCCTCCACCGGATTGGTATCCGAGGAACTGGAGCCATTGAGGTGCAAATACCTCTGATTGAGAGGCACCATGATGGCAAAGAGCGCAAGTGCTCCCACGCCGGCGATGCCCAGAGTACGAAACTGCAAGATCCACTCTCCTCAGTTCGATCATCTCAGTTTTTGAAAACGGAGGAACGTGCTATTTTTTTGACGCCCTTGCGGACCGGCTCAATGTCCGAGAAGGCTCAGCAGGGTCGCTTTGGTCTCGGCATGGGTCGCTTGAGCGGCCACGGTGGTCAGGTACTCGCCGATCTTCGAAGCGGGAACCGCATAGGAAAGCTGCGACCAGACTTCGGGCCCCTGACTGACCAGGAGATGATCCAGAAACGCGGTACTTTGAACGACGGAGGATTTCGGGATTCTTCCCGTCCAGATGATGCCCACGACTTCTCCGGATTTGCGGTCAATCATGGCCGAACCGGAATCGCCATGCGAGACGTCGCAACCATTCGCGAAGGACCATGCTTTGTAATCACTGGGATTGACATCGTCCGGATCCGCCATGAAGTGAAAGTCATTCTTCGCTGAAAACACCCGGCAGTCATGATCCTGATTGGAAACCAGAACACGATTCGGATTATCGGCGACTCCGTAACCGATCGTCAGAAGATCCAGTCCGGGAGTCAGGTCCTTCTTGAATGCGAAATTTCCAGCGACCGTGGCCAAGGTCTTCTCGTCCTCGGCAGTTTTCACTTCGACGGCGAAGAGCGCCAGATCGACATCCGACCAGTGGCCGAAATACTTGTTCACCTTGAGACTCAGCTTGAGAAAAGGAAACTCCGCGCGCTCGCTCAGACACGCGTAGGCCGCGGGACAGACGTGATGATTGGTGGCCATGACGTGAAAGCCGTTGAACTTTCCGAGGTAAAAAGCGGTTCCGCCGCCCAGCTTCGCGGTCGCGAGTGCCGCTCTTCTGAAAGCGGGAGTGGCCTTCTGAAGTACCGCCGCTGTGACCGGAATCTTTCCCCACTCATCCCCCAGGCGATAATCTTCATGGCCGGTGCGGAAAATATCGGGAAGCGGAAGCCTCCAGGTCGTTGCACTGGAATTTGATGCAGAAGTGAGTGGCAGTGCTGCGAATGCTTTCGCGCTGCTGGAGCCCAGACCGATCAAAGCGCCGAGTACGCCCAATGCCACGAATGAGAGACTGAAGGACCGATGTTTTTTCATGAAGTTCTCCTGTCATTTTTGAATATCATGGGAGCCGCGTGAGTCAAACTTCAGGAGTGAATCACCGGAATGATTTGAGTTCCCAATTTGCGCGAACCCACCTTTTATGCTAATTATTCGAGCCTAATTATTCGGACTTTTCCTCGGCCGGGGCATTTCATCGACCTTAATGCATGGCACCAGACTTGGCGCGCGCCGCGCGGCATCGCCAGAAAACCCGTTCAGGGGTCAGCTCCCTCTTCATCGTTCAATCTCCGAGCGCCCTTCATTTTCAGTTCAGAGACGGAGAGCGCAAGTGTCGGGTCCTATCCGACATTCGCACTCCTGAGACGATGACATTTTGCTGTTCCTCTTCAGGGGCCCGGGAGGTTTCCGCGATATCTGGGATGACACCTGATCAAAGTCTGATCACATTCGGGGACCCGGCAAGCAAACAGGCTGCGATATCACGGCGCTTTTTTACATCGCCTTCCGGCACTCGTCTTGCTCTTGAAAGACTCCGAGAGACTTCGTCAAAATTAGAGAGTTGGCGGAGATGACCCCAGAGATGACCTGAGAGTTTGCCCCAGAGGCAGTACGAGGAGTGAATATGAAGAAGTTTTCCCGGTCCACGGTTACTACCCTGCTCATTGCAACTTCGTTCGGTGTGCTCACCAGTTCCACCGCCTTCGCGAAATCTGGAAAGCCTTGGGACGGTCATGCTCCCGACATCAGTGGCGCGGACGATCTGACGATCGACCGCGAAGATGATGTGAAAGGTGTGCTCTACCGGATTCAGATGGACATCGTCACTCAGGACGAAAAAGCCACCTTTGCTCAGCAATCCATCTCCGAGCTCGCCAACGCTCCGGCGCCTGAAGCCGGCAAACTCGCAATAGGTGTCGGCAAGCTCAAGAACAGATTCTCCATCTGGAATGAGAAGCGCAAGATGAAACGCGCTCTCGAAAACGAAGACGCTGGAAAGTCCACCCACGAACAGGAAGAGATCAGCGCTCAGAAGAGCATGTCGAAGATTTCCGAAATCAATGCGAGAGCGGAAACTGCTCCAGCGCCCACCGGCCTGAAGAAGTGGTTTTCGAGAGCGAAGAACAACGTCGTCACAGCGAAGAAGACCGGTGACCTGGACGCTGCCTTGGATTACCGAAATGAACTCGAGATCCAGAAGCAGATCATCGATGGATACCAGAGTTCTGATTCCGCCAAAAGCTGCCTGGGACGCGCCTGCCTTCTGGCTCGTTACAAGCTCGTTTCTGACATGATCGACGTGCAGCGCTCCATGAAACTTCAGAATATCATGCACCTGTCAAAGGCTTCGGATGCTGAAAAGGCGAATCTGGAACACCTCAAGATTGAGAAGGAAGTGTTGGCTGAAGTTCTGAAAAGCCGTCATGATCTCGAAGATTCCAAGATCATCGATCCAAACTCTCCAGAGACTTCACTCGGCCGCGTGCAGAAGAAGTTGAATGAGAAAAGAGAAAAAGACAATGACCGCATCGTCGCCGCCCAGCAGTTGAACAAGGACCTCGCTCCAGTCGCGGCTGCTGCCGCAGCGGGATCAGCTCCGGCCCGCACGAGTTCAGCTTCGGGACTCATGACCGGTGAAGAGCGCCGCGCAGGCTTCAAGAACGGTTGCGAATCCGCTGAGGGCTGTTACGTCGAAGAGTGATTCTGAAGCCATTTCAGAAATTGAACGCCCCTTTCGAATCATTGCGAGACCCTCGCAAGAGTCTCGAAGGGGGCCCTTCATTTGACCCTGTTCGATACCTTGCTCATCAACTCCTGGATCTGTGGGTCCGCAGGTTTGATCTGCTCTAGAGCGTGATAAGCGGCCGATCTCACATCGATATCGCCATTGTCCAGATTTTTGGCAAGGGCGGCTATCGCTTTTGGTGTGACAGTTTTCATGCGTCCCAGACTGTCTGCCGCTTGGACCTGCACAGCGACATTGTTATCGCCAAGTCGGTCAGCAATGAGGCTTTGCACGCGTTCGTCAACTGAGCTTGCAGCCCCTAATGAAACGATGGCGTAATAGCGCACATCCGGCGAAATATCCTTCAGTGCATCAAGCATTCGCGCCTGAATTTCGGGAGTCACTGGTACTGTTTCAGTGAGGACCCGAATCGAGGCAACCCTCACTCCAGTATCTGAATCATTGATGAGGCCTAATAATTTTGTAACCTGTTCGGTTTGACTCATTCCAGTTCTACCCATCACCGCCACGGCGGTGCGACGGACTCTTGGATCAGGATCGTGAGTAGCAGTTGCCACTAATGTTTTGCGTTCGGTCCCGCTTGAACGAAATCCTGGAAGTAGTTCAATCACCTGTGACCTGACTTCAGGCGCTGGATCCTTGTAAAAGCTCGAAATGAGGGCCTGAGTCTTGGCCATATCCGGACCGACTTCGGCCAAGGCCCGAAGTGCAGTGGAACGCCATTCCGGTTCAGGGCTCTTCAGCAATTTCATCAGCATCCCCTTATGGGAAGCAGGAAATTGAAAATTCGATTTTCTGAATTCTGAAAATTCAATATTTAATTTGAAAAAACTTTCGATTTTCCTTAAGTCAGTCGACTCACTCAGGAGTCGCTTTGAAATTTTCCAACATTCCGCATTGGTTTCGGCTTCATTTAACCAGGAAAGCCTCCTCGCGACAGAAATCCATTTCATTTTTTGACGGTCAAATTGGTAGGGTTTTCGTATGAGCGTCAAAAGAGCGGCCTTGAGACGGGGGTTGTCCCGCAGCTCCTTGATCTTACGTTTGATTGGGTCGCTGAGGGCAGCTTCGTCAAGCTCGGCAAGCAAGCTTTGAGCGGTTGGCACGAATGCGAGCGCGTCTTTGCCGTCCAAGAGAGTCTTCAAAGCGGTCAAGCGTTGCTCGAGCGGCTTACTCTTGTCTCGAGTCATGCAAACGGATGATTGAATAGCCGCATCTTTCTGACATATGCCGTTCCCACACGTGATATTCGTATCTTTCAGGCTACATCGAAAGGCGTCCTGTATATTATTGTTCTGCTTTTCGAATTGGCTGAGTAGCGAGCTCATGCTCTTGGCACTACGCTCTGCCTCCAATGATTGAAGAAGATTTGCGAAATCTGGATTTTTAACAAAATAGTTATCGATCATTTTACTGACGTGACTTCCCAAGGGTCCCACTGAATCGAAACCGTAAATTCTCGACGAATTGCTGAAGACATTGAGCATTCTCTTTGAGTTCATCTGACCCGTGGGCCCGTACCTGGATTCGCTGAACGCTTCTGCTAAAGACGGTTCGAAACCATCCTCGACGAGCATCTCATAGTAAGACTGACCGTTTCTCGAATCTTTGGCCTTGGTAGCCAGCGTATTGCACCCGAAGAGAAAAACTGCTTTGGGATCTTTCAACACTCCATTACAGGTTTGCGCGCATGACTCAGCTTCAAGATCCTCCAAGGGCAGATAGAAACCGGAAGCGCCAAAAAAATCTCCGACAAAGTGTCCTGAAATGATCAATGCATCACAGCTCGTTTGCATGGCAGTCGCCTTCGCGCACGCATCACGGAACCAGGATCTGAAATTTTTTCGGCTCAATTCCGGCGGGGTAAGTTCGATGAACTCAAAAGCCTTTGAATCTAGATGCTTCTCGAAGGTTTTCTTTTCGTCGGTTGAATTGATACTGATTGTGCAGATGGTACTCTTGGCCAGAGCGTTTTGCTGAATAAGTAAAGCCGAGATCAATGCCGTGATTGCACGGAGGTTTTGAGCCTTCATCATCATCCTTGTCGGCGCACTCGTCGGTCTTCTTAAACTACCTCGACCGTCTTAGTTGATTTCAGTGTCACTTGCTTGACGGGAGCAATTGAAGCAATCCGCTCTAGAATGCCGAGCCTTGCTCCGTCCTACTTGCGAGCTTCGCTCCACCCTACTTCCGAGCTTCGCTCTTGAGACTCTTCTTCGAACGCAGCAGGCGGTGGTAAGTGATGGCAAAGCGATGAGCTTCGTCGCGCACGTGGGTGAGAAGTTTGTAGGCCGGAGTGTGCGGGAGCAGCGGGATGGGGTTCTTGCGATTCGGGATGAAGATGCGCTCGAAGCTCGATTTCACCTCAGACGATTTGAAATCGCTTTCAGTTCGCGCTTTTGCAAGTCCCACGACTCCCACCCCCTGAACATTGAGTTCATCCATGATGGCGACGGCCTGTGCGAGCTGTCCCTTGCCTCCGTCGACCACGACCAGATCCGGCAGCTCTTCTGCGGCGTTGTGTTCGCCGAAGCGGCGTCCCAGCACTTCTTTCATGCTGGCGAAGTCATTGGCGCCGATGACAGTCTTGATCTTGTATCGTCGATAGAGATTCTTGTCGGGTGCCCCATCAATGAAGACCACGCGTGAAGCGACGGACTCATCCCCCTGCGTGTTCGAAATGTCGTAACATTCGATGCGGGTCGGGAGCTTCGGCAGGTGCAGTTTTTCCTGCACTTCTTCGAGCGCGTTGATGCCATGCCCACCGGTTTTCTTCAGACTCTGCTCCAGAGCGTAGGTCGCATTCGTCTTCGCGACGTTCAGGAGCTGGTGATCCTTCGGAGTTTCAGCAACCCGCACTCCCACTCCCAGAGTCTTTTCGAGAAGCTCAGGATCTTCCGGACATTCGGCGAGAAGCACTTCACTCGGACGGACGATCGCAGGCCCCCCGGCTCCGAAATTTCCTTCTTCGCCTTTTTCAACGGCGTCCTGGCTTTCCTGCTCGGCTTTGTCCGCGGCGATGTCGGCTGAGACGTAATACTGCGCAAGAAAGTCGTAAAGAATCTCGGCATCCGTCTGCGACGGATCCGTGTTCTGCAGATGAAAGTGTCTGACGGCGATCATGCGGCCACCACGGATCTGCAGAAGCGCACCGTGAGCGTTGGCGTCCTTGCGAGCGATGCCGACGACGTCGCGGTTTCGATCGGAGCCGGCTTCATCGGCCACTTGAGTGGCCGTGATCAGCTCCAGATTCTGAAGTTGATCGCGGTACGACGCCGCTTCTTCGTACTCTTCTCTTTCGGCGGAGTCTTCCATCCCCTTGCGAAGTTCATCCGTGATGCGAGAAAGTTTTCCTTCGAGCACGGCGACCGACTGAGCGATAAGCTCCTTGTACTGGTCCTGGGAGATCTTGCCGACGCAGGGAGCAGTGCACTTGCCCATCTGGTAGAGGATGCACGGACGACTGCGGTGGCGAAACGTATTGTCCGAGCAATCGCGCAACTGAAAGCTTTCAGTCAGCAGCCGCATCACTTGACGCGCCGACCAAGCCGACGGAAATGGCCCAAAATAACGCGCCCCATCGCGCCTTACGCGACGCGTCCACTCGATCCTGGGGTAGGATTCACTCATCTGCACTTTGAGATACGGGTAAGCTTTGTCGTCTTTCAGCCGGACGTTGAACTTTGGTTTGTGCTTCTTGATCAACGTGCATTCAAGAATCAACGCTTCCGCTTCAGTCTCGGTCAGAATGACATCGAAGCGGTGAACTCGATTTACAAGCATTTCCGTGCGGGAAACTTCGTGCGGACCCTTCTGAAAGTAGCTGCTGACGCGGTTTTTGAGGTTTTTCGCCTTGCCGACATAGAGCACCCCGCCATGCTCATCTTTCATCAGATAGACGCCAGGAGACTGACTCGCGTCGCGAGCCTGCGCCAGAAGCGCCTGCCGGTACTCGGAAGTTCCGAGAGATTCGTTAAACCCGTCTTGATTTTCCATGCCTGTCCACACTAGACTCCTACCACAATCAAAAGATTTCAACCCCCCCAGGAGACGCCTGATAATGCCTAGCCTTACCGTCGGTAAAGACGCCCTGTCCTATTGTTCCAGCTGCAAGATGGATCTCAATCACACGATCGTGTCCATGAAGGGCGATAAACTCCACAGGGTTCAGTGCCGTACCTGCAAAAAAGAGCACGTCTTCAAAGCGCCCAAAGGTCTGACCGAACCAGCGACCGACAAGCCTGAGAAGAAAGCCCGAGCCAAAAAATCCTCCGAGCCAAAAGTGGATCATTCCATCGGTGCTGAATGGGAAAAGCTCATGGCCTCCCACAAGCACCTTCCGACCAAGCCTTACAGCACCAAGATGCACTTCGCCCTGGGCGAAAAGATTTCTCACCCGACTTTCGGCGACGGCATCATTGCCAAGCACATTCACCCGAACAAGGTTGAAGTCGTGTTCCAGACTGATCTCAAAGTTCTCATCCACAGCGGCACGGTCTGAGTGTCGACTCTGTTTTTGAAATTCAATCGGGCGGCGATGCTGATCTCAGCGTTGCTGCCCGTTTTCGTTTCAGTCAGCTCAGCCTGCCTTCTCTCAGCGGTCGTCCTTCCGGGTTGCAAGTCCTCCCCAAAGCGAACGACTCCGGAACTCTCTCGGCTTGAAGGCAAAAAAGTCGCACTCATTGAAATTGAAGGCGAAGCTTCCGCTCGCGCAGTCGTCGAGACGTCTCTGATCAATCAATTGGTTCAGCGAGGAACTTTTGAAGTCGTCACCAAACAGGATGTTCAGAAAGCCCGTGATTTCTATGCGCAGAATCCGACGGACTCCGCGGGGATCGCGAAACGCGCGGGCGCGGACTACGCCCTGAAGGCCACAGTCCTCACTTTCGATGCGACCACGCATAACGGTTACAGTGATGAGGACGTGCTCGATTCGGAATGGGAAAAGGACACGGGCGAAAAGAAACGCAAGAATGTTTACAAAGTGAAGTCACTCGTGGCCAAAGTCCGCGTGCAACTGGACTTCACGGACGTGAACACCCTTGAGACCCGCACTGCCGTCGCCGAAGACGAGGAGTCCGTGACCGGCGAGGCCAATCGCGAAGCGATCCATCTCCCACCTCCCCTTCGTTTTCTTGAAACCACCTGCAATGCAGCTTTCAAGAAATTTTTCGATCAGTATCGTTGAGTTTCAGTCTCCCTTGCAGCGGTTGCCGACAACATCGCGACTGGGAAATTTCGTCCATGCACTGAATGCCTCACATTTTATTCATTTCTGAATTCGGTATCCTGATTGAAAGCGGCTCCATCTCAGATCCACCACCGGATGACTCGAGAATGTGTTCACCAGGCCGCATTGTTCATCTCCAGGCCTGCTGGGTCGATCACCTGTCATCAGCCTCACTGGCTCTGAAGGATCGTCTGCGCGGCGCGCGGCTTCAGCCCTCACCGTGGAATCCGATACTACCGAAAAAATCATTTTGAATTTCAATTCTTCCGCCGCTGCCGTGTCGGTTCAAAAGGCGGCGCTCCGCTACAACAAGGACTTTTCCTGCAATCTGACCCTGGACGGCGGGTCCGGAGGCTCTCGAATCAAATCAGGTGACTGCGGTGTTCCGTTATCTGGGCTTGCCGGCTCAGCTCGGGAAACTGCAGCCTACGGCGGCAGGGAGCGTCGACGGCAGCAAGGTCTATGTCATGGTCGCGAACGTTCTCAACGACGACGTTCGTTCCAGTATTTCGGTTCCCGTTCGCGCCAGCGCAGGTGAAAGCCGATGAACTCTCCGGTAACCAGGACTTGGGCCCCGACGCCACTCAAGTTCAGGAATTGCCCCTCAATCAGCCTTCCTTGAATGGTTACACCTTCAATGAAGCGTCCGTGACGAGCTTCGAGATCTCCTGATAGTCGAATCCATCGGGTCTGGGATCTGGCCCGTCCTGCGTCATAAAAGACACATTCATTTCAGAAGGGCGATACCGATAAGCTTAATTCAGGGGGAGTCGCAATGAGATCCATCCGAAGCGCAATCATCTTATTCGCACTGTCATCTTACGCTTTGACTCTCAGTGGCTGCTTCTTGAAAAAAAGAGCCTCCGCCCTTGAATCTGCCGCTTCTCACGCGAGTCGAAACCTTGCCGCTCAGATGGAAAAAAAATCGAATTTGACCCGATTTTCGGGTCGTGCCCTTCAGGTAAGACTCTCCGCTCTGTTTCCTGCACAGTTTGCCGCAAATCCTGACCGGGATTATTTCTCCAACGAACTTGCAGTGGGTGCGGATCGCGCGATTGCGCAACTCAACCGTCCGGTCAACGCGCTGGAACAGGTCGGACTCAAGGGAAACGTCACCCGGCTCTGTGCCAACGAAGTCGTGCCCGCATCATACGGGTCCGCTCCTCGAAGCAGCATCTATTCTGATCAAGTCTGGCTCAGTACAGAGACCACGAGACCGACGGATGAAGCACTTTTAGCGGCAACCCTGGTCGCGCGCAACGTCTGGCTCGATCCACTCCCCCTCACTTCCCTCGAAATCACCGAGCTCTCGAGGCTCTACACTGCAGTCTACGGAACAGTGGATGGCTCGGAATCCCAGAGCCCCACCGCCAAACGACAGCGCTCTCACCAGGCCATCTGCATCGCTGCTCTCTCCGCTCCTCAGTTTTCGATGGGTCTGCAAACCGTCAACGATCCGCTTCGGCGAATGATGATCGAAATCGGCAGCCGAGTCCCTTTGATCTCGGAGCTTGAAAATTTCCAGGGCAAGAAAAAATCCATCCTCGAGTTTCTGAATGAACTGCAAAAAAATTCAGCCAGTGGCTACTATACCGCGATCCACCAGTGGCATGAAGACTGGTTTGGACTCAGGCGCTTTTTACCCGAGAATGGACCGACTTGGGATCCTCGTGGATCCGCCTACTTCTCTCCTTCTGACTTTTTCGCTGTCGGGTATACGGCAACCCCCGATTCCAATCCAGCGAAGCTTCCCCTGACCGTTCCCTACAGGGATTCTGCACAGTATCCCGGCGTTGGCCAGGCATACATTCCGTACACTTGCGATCCGAATATCGACGAGGACTTCGATCCCAGAACGACCATGATCATTTTTGAACGTCAGACCGGCCCAAACTGGGAAGTGACTGGAGCCTTCGTGCACAAACAGAAGGTGACAAACTCTCAGGGGCCGCAATCCTATCAGAGTGTGCTGTCCGCTTATGGAGTGCTGGATTTCAACCCAGCCGTCGATTGCATGGATTTCGACCACGCACCGGTACTACCGGTGGTCAATGGCGCACTTCAAAATGATCCCGAGCATAACAACGACAGCCGTTTTGCGATCGAAGAACCCAATTACCTGCGCTGCAGGGGTCGCATCACTGATCCAGGCGGAAGCGGAAGCCTCGTGCCGAGTCGAATGCAGGACTTCTACCGGACCGTTGCGGACCATCCCCTTCGCATGCGACGCATTTCACCTTCTGGAGAGCAACACGGAGTCAGCCGGGTCAAAACCTGGTACACTCAACAGGACAGACGAGTCTGCAATTCAATGCCGCGCTACTTCACAACCTGTGCACTCCGTGCCCGTGGAAATTACGGCGGGAACGGGGACGCATGGGATTTTTATGAAATACCCGGAAATGGCTATTTTTCACACAATAGTTGGTGGTTCTCCACCTCTCTCGCTCATCCAGGTATTTTGAATCAATTCCGCTGCGGAATTCCCGATATGAATGCGATTTCGAGATCGGATGGACCGCTGACACTTCAGACTGACCTGATTGCGTACCCCCATGGCTACGACAGATCCAAATACCTGGCACCTTTCGATGCGCAGAATCCGGTCAATCTCAACGAGTTGATCACCGCTGGCTATTCGGTCGCAGAAGTCGGGAAAGAGGGCGATGCGATCAAACGCCTGAGGAAGGACCTGAAGACTGAACCGTATCAACTGATTGACCACGTGGTTTTCAACAACCGATCTTACAGAGAGGTTTTTACCGCCGACTACCTGGTTGGACATGAAGAGCTTGAACTGTTCTATCGGGCTCAGGGAATGTTGACTCCAGTCTACCCGCCGGGAATGTCCGCTCCCGACAGTTCTCTCGACCGAACCATCACCACTCCATCAATCATGCCACTCAATCGCTTTCAGAGCATGTCGTCCAACCTCTATGCATCCGGTCCCAGTTCCTACTTTCTGAACTACGCCTTCAACATGATTTACTTTCAGAAGCCCATTACGATGATTCCCCGCCGTCCAGCGGCCGGAGTCCTGGCCATGCCGGCATTTCTGACGCCCGTAGGTGGAAATGGAGGCAAAATGAGGACGATTGCTTCACGCTACTTTGCGCGGCTTCTTTGCGGCGATCCTGGTGCCTTCGTCCCCACACCGGCGGAGAAGGTGGTTCATGTCCGGCACATGCTGGATGCTGCGAATCCGGAAACTTCCCGAACCGCTGCCGATCATCTTGATCCCACCAAAGGTTGCATTGCCTGTCATGTGAACCTGGATCCTCTCGGTGCCTCTTTATCCCCTCAGTTTCTGGGCAACGTGCAGGTGAACGAGGGCGCCGCCATTCAAGGGGAGATGGCTTTTACACCCGTCGGGCTTGGAGCGGGCTGGGGGGCATACAAAGGAACAGGCGCGTTCCTTGGTGAAGAAGTGACGGGTGTTGAAGGAGTTGCAAGAAAGCTCGTGACTTCGGATATCTGGGCCAAGTGCGTCGTCCAGAAGACCTTCGAAAATGTTTTTGGCAGAGTGGTCAATCTTCCGGCCGAAAAGGAAACCTTTGACGGCTGGACCAGAAAATTCCAGACCCAGGGCCAAAATTACAACCAGCTGGTCCGGGACATGGTCGGCTCTTCACTCTATCAAGGAGTCAACTGATGATGAACCGCAGACTATTTCTCAAACAGGCGGTAGTCGGATCCATTTCACTGACCGCCCTCGGAAGCGTGGCCACCCGTCGTGCTCAAGCGACGACGACCAAGCCCAGTATCCCTCGCCGCTTTCTGATCAACATCATCAAAGTCGGTGGTACCGACATATTCTGGCTGCACGGCGCTCTCAGGCCCCGCGACCTGCAGACTGCGGCAAACCCGGCGATTGTCCTCGATTCGAGCGGCGGCCGACCTTATCAACCGGTCGGTACCGGATTCTATGATCGCTACACGATTCGTGAGGACGAAGCCCTTCTTCATGCCCACACATCATCGACCAATCTGCGAGTTCATCAATTCGGCACGGGATTCAAGCAGCTCTTTTGCGAGAACCGTTTCGATGGGGGTGCCGGCGCCCCTCTCATCTCCAAGATGTGCATCTGGAAAGGGATGAAAAGTGATTGTCTCCACGAAGTCGACAATCCGATTCTGAATCACGGCGTGGCATCGTCCTACGCTCTGAGTTTCACGGCAGTCGTTTCACGTTTTCTGGCGACCGAGTCGCCTCGAATTCTTCACTACACTGTACTTGAGTCCACCCCGCAGGATGCTCACCTCAATTTCGCGATGAATTCAGATTTCGCTTCGCCGAGCTGCATTCCGGGCATCGCCGGACTGGCTCAGCTGACCGGACTGGATCCAAACGATTTCCCACTGAAGTCTCGGCGAGATCTCATCGGGGACGCCGTCACCCGGCTTGCAGGCGCCGCCATGACCAATCGACTCACGCTCAAATCCAGCATCGCCTCCCTGGCGACATTCACCAACAGTTACCATGCGGGGAGTGCGCTGGCCGGATCCTTTCTTGACCGGGATATTGAACTCTATTATCTGCGCAGTCGATTCCTGATTCGTGTTCATCAGGCCCTCTACACTTATTTTGGACTGACTTCAAACGGCGGATCCGGTCAGCTCTTTGATGCGCTCACCGCCCTTCCGGGAAATGCTGGATCCGGTCTCGCTTCCGGAGCGGACTCAATCGCAACTTTCAGAAATGCGATTTCTTACATCAATGCTCATCCAATTCCAGAGACCACCTTGATCGCCTACCGTGCGAAGAAAATTCTCAAGCAGGATACTTCCACCGAAGAGTCCGTACTGCTTCCCGTCTTTTCAGGCCTGATTCAGAATCTGCGCTGGCTTTATCCGGACCTGATCGAAAAATTTGCACTCTCCGCATTTCTCGTCCGTCAGAATCTGAGTGCAGTCATTGATTTCAAAGAAGGCTATGGCATGAATGTCACCGACGACCCACATGGCAACACGCTTCCTGGGCTGATCAAATCGATGGTATTTCATGCCAGTTATGCCGAACTGATGCAGGCCCTGGACGAAGTCAAGAATGCTGCCGGAGTACTCGACGGAGAAACACTTCTTGATGCCACTCACATCGTCATGCACACCGAGATGGACCGAACTCCCTGGATCCACAATAACTCCCTGGGAATCAACGGCGGCAGCAATCATGCGGGCAACTCGACGAGTGTGCTCATGGCCGGCTATGGCATCCATGGAGGCTCCGTGATCGGCGATCTCCACAAAGGACCCGCCGATGACAATCAGTACGGAGCCCTCGGATTTGTCTCCTCGATGCCTATAGACATCGGCACTGGCTTGCCGAATCGCAATGGCACAAAAGTATCGATCAAGTCCCTCGCGCCGACAGTGATTGAGATGTTCGGCGAGAAGCTGGTGCCCCTTCAACAGATCAGCGATGAAAGTTTTGTCCCTGCGGTTGTGAAGCGAAGAATGGCCTGAGAGGATTCCAGAGTGGGTCTTTTTTGACAGGGAAGGCGAGATGCTTTTCACCGCCGGTTACCCCGGTTCCATCTGGGCTCCGAAGGATCCGGAAAACAAGGGCACCTTTTTCGACCCTCATCAAAACAGCCTGATCAGCGTGAACGATTCACGCCACTGATTTGCGCGGAATTGCATTCTGAGCCGGCGGTTCCTGTTTGCGAAAACCCGTAGTCACCGCTTTTTCAGCCCAGTTCACGATGTGCTCGATCACGTCATGAGCCAATTGACCTTCACCCAGTTCTTTTCCCAATTCAGGGAAACAAAGGTTGGCGGTCACGTCTCCGTACCGGCTCTGATGATGGTGAATCGCACTCTCAATGTTCAGGTAAGGAAGTGAACTTTGCAGAATCGGATCCTGGCTCCCGTGGATGACCAGGTACGGACAGGTCATGCTGTTCAAGTGAAGAGTGTGCACCGTTGACGAAAGCAGCACACAGGCAAGTGGTCGCTGCACCTGCCAATAGGTATAGAAATTTCTCGCGATTGAATCCGCGCCATCCGCAAAACCCAGGAGCAGGACCTGGCCAGGATCCACTTCGGAGAACTGAAGCGCCGCTTCATACTGAGCCAGAACATCCTGAAGACCCTCCTTCGTCGAATAGGTCTTCTCGCGTGGAATGAAACGAAAGGTGGCAAAGCCGCGAGCATTAAATTCCTGAGACAGATCCTCCATGGAATTTTGCACACCATACTCTGCACCGTTTCCCGCCAGATCAGTCATCTTCGTGGAGGGTATGATCACGACCATCGGGCGTGCCCCCTCAAAGCGGCCCGGCTGTGGTGGAGAGTAGATCGACAGTTTCTTCGTCACTTCAAGATTGGACTCAGAGGGATTCATCACGCGAAAGGACTGCGAGCACCATGCCAACGTCGCCCAAAGCTCATGGCGAAGCGATGCAGTCAAAGCGGTGCCGCCTCAGAGAGCCAGCTGCAGCATTTTCAGACGCTTGAGACGATCTCGCATTTCGGCCGCTTTTTCAAACTGCATGGCCCGAGCGGCATCCTTCATGTCGGACTCCATGTGAGCCACGGTTTCTCCCAGCTTTCCGAGCGTCGTGAAGTAGTCTCCTGCCAGCTGACGGATCTCCTCTTCCCGGTCGTTCGGATCCAGCATGTCGAGTTCCGCCATGGATTCGGCGGGATTTGCTCCGGGATCAGCCGCACTCCAGACGCTGCGTCCATGTCCTGAGCCGGCGCCGGTACCGAGAGCGCGCTTCGCCTGCTGAGACTTGCTCTGGTACTTTCCGGGACCGTCCGGCTCCTCGACTGCGGCGATTCTCTGGCGCACGGCTTTCACGATCGTCGTCGGGGTGATTCCGTGAATGATATTGTACTCTTCTTGGATTTTTCGGCGGCGATCCGTCTCGTCCATCGCCTTTCGCATGCTGTCCGTGATGCGATCTGCATAAAGGATCACATGACCATCGGAATTACGGGCCGCACGACCGATGGTCTGGATCAGGGAACGCGCGCTGCGCAGAAACCCTTCCTTGTCCGCATCCAGAATGCCGACCAGGGAAACTTCCGGCAGATCGAGACCTTCTCTCAATAGATTGATCCCGACCAGAACATCAAAATGCCCCAGGCGCAGATCTCGAAGAATTTCGATGCGCTCGAGAGTTTCAATGTCCGAGTGCAGGTACTTCACTCGCACTCCCTGCCCCTGATAAAAATGGGTGAGATCTTCGGCGAGCTTCTTGGTGAGGGTGGTGACCAGCACGCGGTCGCCTTTGGCCACCGTCTTCCTGATTTCGGTCAACAGATTGTCCACCTGAGTGGTGGCGCTCCGGACTTCGACGACCGGATCGAGAAGTCCCGTAGGACGAATGACCTGTTCGATCACTTCGCCTCCGGTCTTCGTGACTTCATATTCACCCGGGGTCGCCGACACGTAAATCGTTTGATTGAGACCCACTTCCCACTCTTCAAAGCTGAGAGGCCGATTGTCGAGAGCCGAAGGCAGCCGGAAGCCGTGGTCCACGAGAGTCATCTTCCTGGCTCGGTCACCGCGGTACATGCCGCCGATCTGGGGAACGGAAACATGGCTTTCGTCCACGATCAGGAGCCAGTCCTTCGGGAAGTACTGCATCAATGTCGGCGGTGGATCACCGGGGCTCTTCCCGGTCAGGTGACGGGAGTAATTTTCGATCCCCTGGCAGAACCCCAGCTCTTCGATCATCTCGAGGTCGAACAGCGTGCGCTGGGAAAGACGTTGCGCTTCGAGAAGCTTTCCCATTCCATTCAATTCCGTCAGGCGCTCCTGGAGTTCCACGCGAATGGTGTCGATGGCGGCCTTGCGCTTGTCAACGGTCGTGACGTAATGACTGCCCGGATAAATGGTGATGCGCGGAAGTTTCTGCAGCTTGATGCCGCGAAGCGGGTCCACTTCAGAGATGGATTCAATCTCATCTCCGAAAAATTCAATGCGGACCGCGCGCTCTTCTTCATAGGCCGGAAAGATTTCAAGCACGTCCCCTCTCACGCGAAAAGTCCCGCGGTGAAAGTCGACGTCGTTTCTCTTGTACTGAATTTCGACAAGCTTGCGGAGCACGTCCTGACGTTTGATCTTGCGCCCGACTTCGAGGTACAGAAGCATGCCTTCGTAGGCTTCCGGCGAACCCAGACCGTAAATGCACGACACGGAAGTCACGATCAGAACATCGTTGCGCTCCAGCAGAGAACGCGTGGCCGAATGGCGGAGCTTGTCGATCTCATCATTGATCTGCGAATCCTTCTCAATGAAGGTGTCCGTCGACGGAATGTAAGCTTCAGGCTGATAGTAATCGTAATAACTCACGAAATACTCCACCGCATTGTTCGGGAAGAACTCACGAAATTCGGAAAAGAGCTGCGCCGCAAGAGTCTTGTTATGACAGAGCACGAGAGTGGGCTTGTTCACTTGAGCGACCAGGTTGGCCATGGTGAACGTTTTTCCGGTCCCCGTGGCTCCAAGCAGCACCTGGGACTTCTTGCCCGCCAGCGTGGCTTTGACCAGCGCCTCAATGGCCGCGGGCTGATCCCCCATGGGCTTGAACGGAGTGGCGAGATCAAACTTGCGATTGCGATTTGAAGAGATGGACATCAAACCCGAAGCTACCTTTTTAAAGCTTCCGTAGCACGCCCGTCCGCGTTATTCTGAGGGAACCGGGGAGGGAGAATGAAGACGATCTTGGACAAAATGAAACTCAATCACCCC
Source organism: Oligoflexia bacterium (assembly GCA_014378465.1). Classification (GTDB taxonomy): domain Bacteria; phylum Bdellovibrionota; class UBA1018; order UBA1018; family UBA1018; genus UBA1018. Next base: position 22,827 of record JACMNQ010000057.1, read on the forward strand.
GTGGTCCTGGTCCATGGAATGGGCGCCCGCTCAAAGTATGGGCCGTTTGATTATTTTCATGGACTCCCGAAGCTTTTACGCGACGCGGGAAATGAAGTCTTCACTCCCAATCTGACGGCTTGGCACACGGTTGAGCACCGCGCGGAACAACTCAAGCGGCAGATCGAGGTTCGTTTTCCCGACCAGAAAGTCAATCTGATCGGTCACAGCCTCGGCGGACTCGATGCACGCTACATGACTTCACGCCTGGAGTGCGTTGAGCGCGTAGCCAGCGTCACCACGATCGGTACCCCCAACCGGGGAACCCTGATCGCGGATCTTGCCCTCGGACTGGTTCCGAACGCGACCTTCAAAGTGGCCGACCGTTTCCTCAAGCTTCTTGATTCCAGCAGTGGAGCATTTCAGCAGATCTGCGCGAAGTACCACAGCAACATCTTTTCCACCGAAGTTCCTGACGCGCCTGGAGTCGGCTACTTCAGCGCAACGAGCGCCATTCCCAATCCGATCATGAAACATTCGCTGCCTCTTTTCTGGCTCTCGACGCAGCTTCTGAGTCGTTACGAAGGGGACAACGATGGTTTTGTCTCCGTGCAATCAGCGCTCTGGGGCCAGCACATCTGCACTTATCAGGGCGATCATTACGCTCAGATCGGTCAATTTCTCGGACGCTCCCGCGGTCTCGATTACATGCAGTTCTACACGGACATCTTCAGCAGATTGAAAAAAGAAGGCTTCTGATTCCGGATGCCCCATGTTCCCTGTGCGTGTCCCTCTTTCCATGTTAAGCCTGATCCATGTTAAGTGCGCTCCATCAGCTTCTGAGGGCCTATCAGAAAAACGATCCCGCCGCCCGGAGCTGGGCGGAAATTCTCTTTCTCTACCCCGGCATCAAGGCCATCGCTTTTCACCGGGTGGCTCATGCGCTTCACGTCGTGGGAATCCCCTTTCTTCCCAGATTTCTCTCCGAGCTTTCGAGATGGCTGACCGGAATTGAAATTCATCCCGGCGCCACCCTCGGCGCCGAACTCGTGATTGATCACGGAATGGGTGTGGTGATCGGGGAAACCGCCATCGTCGGCAACCAGGTTCTGATCTACCACGGCGTGACGCTCGGAGGCACTTCACTTGCCGCCGGAAAACGGCATCCCACTCTGGGTGACCGCGTGATCGTCGGCTCAGGTGCAAAAATTCTGGGAAACATCACGATCGGTGATGAATCCCGCATCGGTTCCAATTCAGTGGTCACTCACAGCGTTCCCGCTTCATCCACAGTCGTCGGCATCCCCGGCCGCATCGTGGCTCGCCCCATTTCAGCGGGCGAACCCGGTTACTTTGACTACAGCGTCTGAACTTCAGGTTTTCCAGGAGAATGAAATCATGAAAATTTTTGACAACATCACTCAGACCATCGGCTCCACTCCCCTCGTCCGCATGCAGAAGATCGGCAAGGGTCTGCCGGGAGAGATTCTGCTCAAACTGGAATTCTTCAATCCCCTCGGCTCCGTCAAGGACCGCGTCGGGCTCAGCATGATCGAAGCGGGTGAAGCGGCCGGAAGACTCAAGTCCGGAATGAAAGTCATCGAGCCGACCAGTGGCAATACAGGCATCGCCTTGGCCTTCGTCTGTTCGGCCAAAGGATACCCGCTCACTCTGGTCATGCCCGAAACCATGTCGCAGGAGCGACGCACTCTCCTGCTCCTCATGGGCGCCCAGGTCATCCTGACTCCCGGACCTCTCGGCATGAAAGGTGCGATCGCGAAAACGCTCGAACTTTCCGAAGCGGACCCCACTTACTTCGTTCCGAGCCAGTTTGAAAATCCAGCGAATCCGGAAATTCACCGCAACACGACTGCCGAAGAAATCTGGAAGGACACGGACGGGACCGTGGATCTCGTCGTTTCCGCAGTCGGAACCGGCGGCACCATCACGGGGTTGGGCGAAGTTCTGAAGAAGAAGAAAGCCACCCTCCAGATGGTCGCGGTCGAACCCACCGAGTCCGCAGTTCTTTCCGGCGGGGCACCCGGTCCGCACAAGATTCAGGGAATCGGCACGGGATTCATTCCGAAGAACGTCAACCGCACGATCATCGATCAGATCGAGAAGGTCTCCAGTGAAGAAGCCCTCACCATGGCTCGCAAGATCATCAAGGAAGAAGGCATCCCGGTGGGCATTTCCTCGGGCGCCGCAGTCACGGCGGCACTGCGAGTGGCCGCTCGGCCGGAGAATCAGGGCAAGCGCATCGTGGTCATTCTGGCGAGTTATACGGAACGGTACCTTTCCACGGCTCTCGCCGAGAAAGAAAGAACTGAAGCTGCCGCACTTCAGGTCAGTCCGGTGGATGAGAAATGGCTCGCCCGCCTGCAGTGAACTTCTTCCTGAAGTTTATGTTGCGCTCCCAGGCGGGCGCGGCAAACTGAAGGAGTGCTGAAGTTCGTTTTCATATCACTGCTGCTGTCGTTCGTCCTTTCTCTTCTGCCAGGGGGAAACTACGTCCTTTACCCCTTCAAACTCTTCACCACCTGGGCGCACGAGTGCTCCCATGCCGTGATGGCGATCTGCATGGGGGGCGTGGTCCAGAAGATCACGCTTGAGCCGGACACCAGTGGACTCACTTATTTCAAACTCCCAAAGAGCCGCTTTCGTCACAGCATGGTCGCAAGCGCAGGCTACCTGGGCTCCTGCCTCGTCGGGTGCCTGATCTATTATTTCAGCACGGTGATGAGTGCGCGGTCTCCGCTTCTCATTTCAGGAATCGGAGTGGCGATGCTCCTTTCGCTTCTGATGTGGATGAGAAACACCTTCGCAGTCGTGACCGTCCTGGGCCTGGGCGCTGGCATGATCTACCTGGGCCAGCACCCGCCGCAAACTTCCCTCTTTCAGCACGTGCTGCCCTTTCTCGGCCTGCAGACCGGACTCAACTCGCTGCTCGACTTGAAAGTGCTCTTCGGTGTGAAATCAAAATCCGACGCTCACACGATGAAGTCTCTCTTCTGGCTGCCGGCCGCCTTCTGGGCATTGCTCTGGATCGCACTCAGTGTCACGCTCATGGGTTGGACCATCTCCCGCTCTCTCAACGCAAGCGACCGCGCGATCATCCATGCGCTGAAATATCCCGACCCGGCCCGCGCTGCGGCGGCAGCGCGAAAGTCCGATGGAGCTGCGGCGGCAGCGCGAAAAACCGCGGCGCTGAGTGACTGAAACTGAATTCAGCTTGAAATCAGATGTATTCCCAGGCCGTTCCCTGTGGACTGTCCTTGATCATGACACCCTTGGACTCCAGATCCTTGCGGATCCGGTCACCTTGGGCGAAGTCCTTCGCCTTGCGTGCGTCAGCCCGAGCCTGGATGGCCGCTTTGATTTCATCTTCAGTCATTCGCAGAGTGCCACTTGCCGTGGCGCGCTCAGCTTTGATGCGTTCCAGATCGGCCAGCATCTTTTCGGGATTGCCACGCCCGATGCCAAGAACATCTCCCAGATCCATTTCCATCACCTTGATCAGTTCCTGCGCTCCCAGAATTGCCGAAGGAGTGGCAGAAGCGCGAGGCTCGGCCAGAGTCCGATTGAAGCTCCGAATCAAGGTGAAGAGCGACGCGACTGCACCTGCCGTATTGAAGTCGTTTGCAAAGTGGTCATCCATCTCACGACGCACGGCCTCACACTCCGACATGAAGGAGCCCCAGGCACTTTCGGCGCGGAGGTCGGGCATCGCCATCTTGAGCTGTGAAATCTGCAGCGCTTTGGCCTTGGCTTCATAAATGCGATGCAGAGCGATCAAAGTGTGTTCAATCGCTTCGTCGCCGAAATCTATGATCGAGCGGTAGTGAACCGAAAGCAGAAGGTACCGGGTGAACTCAGTCCCGAACCGGACGAGAAAATCCCGAGCGCCGAGCACATTGCCCAGACTCTTGGACATCTTCTCCTTGCCCATGTTCAGAAATGCGGAATGCAGCCAGTATTTCACGTAGGGCGCATGTCCCGTACACGCTTCGCTTTGTGCAATTTCATTTTCATGGTGAGGAAACACCAGATCCTCGCCGCCGTGATGGAGATCCATCTGGTCGCCGAGCCATTTTCCCGCCATGGCGGAGCACTCGATATGCCAGCCCGGACGGCCTTTGCCCCAGGGACTGTCCCACGAAGGTTCTCCCGGCTTGGCGGGCTTCCAGAGCGTGAAATCGAGCGGGTTGTGTTTCTTCTCACTCACTTCGACCCGGTGGCCGGCGACCAGGTCGTCAATGTTCTTGTGCGAAAGCTTTCCGTAGCCTTCAAAACTGGAAATTGAAAAGAGAACTTCGTAGCCTTCTTCTCCCGCGGACTTCTCAGCAACATAGGCTTTGCCGTTCGCGATGATCTTCTCGATCATGCCGATGATTTCGGGCATGTGCTCGGTCACTTTGGTCTTGTGAGTGGGCTCGTGCAGTCCGGCGAGCGCATAGTCCTTCTCGACTTCAATGATATAGCGTTTCGCGATTTCATCTGAAGTGAGTTTTTCCTCATTCGCCTTTTTGATGATCTTGTCGTCGACATCCGTGAAATTTCGAACGAAGGTCACGTCATAGCCGACCTTCTTGAAGTAACGAAAGAACTGGTCCGCGACCAGCGCCGCCCGCAGATTCCCGATGTGAATGAAATTGTAAACCGTCGGACCGCAGGAATACATGCTGAGCTTTCCAGGAACGCGGGTTTCAAGAATTTCCTTCTTGCCGCTCAAGGTATTGGTCACTTTGATTTCACGAATCGGTCGGGTCATTTTTGTTCCTTAAAATGAAAATGGAGCCAGATCGTGGATCCTGGAAGGATCTTAATCTGACTCCAATCAAATTGTCGACTATTAGAGGCGCCGCTTTCAGCTGAAAGCCAGTGGCCTCAGGAAGCGAAAATGGTCTGAATTTCCTGCTCAATGATGTCTTCGCCGGTCTGCTTGGCCAAAGAGATCTCCTTCACGAGAAGGTGCTTGGCCTGGTCGAGCATCTTGCGCTCGCCGAAGGACAGATCCTTGCTGTGGCGAAGAAGAAAAAGATTGCGCAGAACTTCCGCGATTTCATACACGGAACCGGTCTTGATCTTCTCCATGTATTCACGGTAACGGCGATTCCAGGTGGTCTGGTCGATCTTCACGTCACGTTTTTTCAAGATTTTATAAACATTGCTGACGTCTTTCGTGGAGATGATCTCACGAAGACCGACAGAACCCACGTTATCGGTGGGAACCATGATGGTCATCTGGTTGTCGACGACTTGCAGCACATAAAACTGCTTCTTCTTGCCGCCCACGTCTCTTTCATCAATGCGTTTGATGACTGCTACGCCATGGGCCGGATAAACTGCGCTGTCTCCAACTTTGAACATCATGCTGAACCTCCGACGACTACTTGAACCGCTGCACCGTGCAATGAATCCTGCATAAACCCTTGGTATTATGCATTAAACCTTACTTAGACAGAGTTTTGACTTGCGGGATACTACCACACAAGCCCTTCAAAGTCAATTTAACGAACCTCGACTCACCAACCTTAACTCACCGTATTTCAAGCGTTTCTTGGGCCTCTTAAAGTCTTCTGATAAAACCTTTAAAAGACACTTTGAATTGCTTCAGATCCAGCCGGCCCGCATCGTTGCAGGCGGACTCCCCTTGTGCACGGGGAGTGCCGAAATTGACACTCCCCAAAAAAGAGTTAACTGCGCCTAATCTCTGGAGCCACTTTGGGACACACCCAATAAACTAGCGAAATTGACGCCAAAGTTATGAGCACCTGTTCATAAAGTAGACAGATTGAAAAAAAAGCCCTTAATATCAAACTATGGAATCCAATCTGTCGACCGCTCTGGTCTTCATTCAGGCAGAGCCGCTGAGCGAGATGCAGCAAGCGGCGGCACTTCTCGAGCACGAGGGCGGCATCACAGCGTATTACTTCGTGGAGCCGGAGCCCGCGCTTCAAGTGGTGAAAGAACACCTGAGTTCGGTCCTGGTCTATTCCATCAGATCCATCGACGACCTGAAGCTGCTTCTCCCTTTCTCCAACGAGATCGGGCCTTCCATCAAAAAGGGGTCAGTGGTGCTCACGGTGCTCGACCGGATCAATCACCCGAATCTTCTGAAGACTCTGAAGCGCATGGGATGCACGGATGTCTTTGAATCCCTGATCAAACCGAAAGCTCTGAAACTCAAACTCAAGAGGCACATCCAGCTGGTTCAGAATGCGACGGCCGGCTTCGCTGCCCAGAGAGCGGGCGGCGACTTGCCCCGCCCTGAGCTTTCAGGAAATCGAAAAACTCACTCGGTCGTGGAAGTCGAAGCTCTCACCCATCCAGCCGACTGCTGGATCATGAATGCAAAGACCGTGAAGAGGTTCCAGAACAGATGGATCTTCACGGTGATGGGTCCGGCCCCTCGATTCGGCCGCTGGCTGAGTGGGGCGAAAGAATCGGACCCTGCAGTGTCGCAGGACCAGGATTCGTACTGGACCTGGACTCCGACAGTGCCGGAGACCGACGAATTCGTTCGCCTGGATCCTGACGGCAAGGCGACGCAGTGGCTGTTCTACGGTCGAAAGCCTGAGATGAATCGCATGCTCTGGACCATGGTCAGCGAGAAGCCCGAGCTCATCCTGATGAAGCAGGGAGTGCCGCTCGGGAAGCGATTTTCACTGAATGCCCAGGGAGATTTTCTCCTCGCTAAAAACTCCAAAGCCGCCCAAGGCAAAATCCCGCGGATCAAGGCGGGCTTTGAGTTCGAAATCCGACTCAAGAGAGAAGCGATGAAAGCGGGTACCGATCAGGAGATCACGCTCGACAAAGTGCTCACGCCCGATCTTGAACTCATGCTCGATCCCGAAGAACAGCGCGCCTGGAATGAACATGACACTGAGGACGCTCCTCCCCGCGAATGGAACTATGGGCGTGCTTCGACACCTGAAAAAGCTAAGTTTTTTGAAAAGGTGGATCCTCTGCTGGCGCCCCGGACCGGACTCTTCGAACTGATCCAGGATCATCAGGTCGAGAAGAATTACCTCTTTGAGGCGGCGCAGACGAAATGTCCCGTCACGGTCTGGACTCGAGGGCAGAACTTCAGACAGGACAGTCAGGTCCAAGGTTTTGAAATCGGCACGTCCACGATCTCGATCCGAAATCCGGTCCCCGCCTTTCTCAACACGTTGACGGAGCTGGGAGCCGACCACCTCTACTGCAATCTCAACGTGAACCGCGGCACCGTGTTCTTCACGCAGCTTCTTTCCAAGATTGACTTCAACGAGAATCAGTTTCATTTCAAAGTGCCGCAGGCTCTCTATGAAGTGCAGCGGCGCAATCATTTTCGGCTCAACCTCAATTCCGGCCTGCCCTCGCATGAGTCAGTCTCCCTGCGCATCGGTCTGGGCGAAGTCGACACGCTCTACCCTCTCGTGAACATCAGCCGAGGAGGCGCATGTGTCTCGCTGCCGGAAAATTACAAACGGAAATTCGCGGACGGCGACATCCTCCCGAACGTATTCGTCCGGCTTTATGACAAAAAAGTTCGGTGCTCCGCCCAGGTTCGCTGGATGAAGAATCAGAGTCTCGGAATTCAGTTCATCAAGATGGACACTTACGACGGCGAAACCCTGCACCTCTTCGTGATGGAAGAAAGTTACGAATACCTCGCTCAATACGTCATGAAGGCGTGATCACATCAAAAGGGTATCTGCCCGCTGCAGCGGCCTTGTCCGCGATCAGTTTCATGTGGTCGTCATCGTTGCGATCAATGGTCTTGAAATTGCCCTTGATCCTGCGATTGGCTCGCTGAAAGAAAGCCTCCGCCATCGCGATCTCAAGTTCACATTTCGTGACATCCCCGCCGGCTTTCTGAATCGAGGAAGTCACGCGTGACAGCACGCAGGCCATCGCGTAGAAATCGATCGCGATGTCAGCGATGCGCTTCTGCGCGAACTGCCTGAGGTGAATCTTCTTTCCGTGACGCCTCAGAAGCACTTCGACCTGGGTGCCGAACTCGACGGCATGCTCTTCGAGCACCCCCGCCATCTTCTTGAGCGAAGGATGCGCTTTCGAAATGGTTTCGCCCACGGTATTGCGCTTGATCTTGCGCGCGACAAGCTCCCCGAGTGGCCCCAGGCCCTTGAGAGGAAACTTGATGGCTTCGGCCAGGTCCTTCGGCATTCCGGCGGCAATGCCGGCCAGCTCCTGTCCTGGACCTTGCATCCCTGAAAGCGCGATGAAAGCGCGAAGAATTTCGTTGGTGCCTTCAAAGATGCGGTTGATGCGCGCATCCCGAAGCCAGCGTTCGTAAGGGTATTCCTTCATGTAACCGGAGCCGCCCCAGATCTGAAGATTTTCATCCACGGCTTCCCAGAGCATCTCGGAACAGAAGACTTTCGCGACTGCGCTTTCAATCGAGTAATCCAGGTCCTTGCGGTCCACCATGTTCGTGGTCATGTAGGTCATGCTCTCGGCAACATAGATGTTCATCATCAGGCGCCCGATCTTCTCCTTGATCATTCCAAACTCATGGAGCTTCTTCTGAAACTGCACGCGTTCATTGCTGTGCTCAATCGATGCCTGAAGCGCGCGCTTCGCCCCACCGATCGCACCGGCCGCCAGACCCAGCCGCCCATGATTGAGAACTCCCATCGCGACTTTGAAGCCCTGTCCCACTCCGCTCACGACGTTTTCAACGGGCACGCGCACGTTGTCGAAATGGATCGCGTTCGTCCACGAAGCGCGAATGCCAAGTTTGTGCTCGGACGGACCGGCAGTCACCCCCTGAGCCGGAAGCTCCAGGAGAAAGCAGGTGACTTTCTCCTTCTTCGTGCGATCTCCGTTCGGACCCGCCTCCTCCACTTCTACTTTCGCGAAAACCGTCATGAAGCTGGCGATGCCGCCGTTGGTGATCCAGAGCTTGTTTCCGTTGAGGACGTAATGAGTGCCATCGCCTGAAAGTGTGGCCGTGGTCTTGATGGACGCCGCATCTGAGCCACTGCTCGGCTCCGTCAGACAATAGCAGGCGATCATTTCGCCTGAGGCCAGCCGAGGAAGAAAGCGTTTCTTCTGCTCATCGGTGCCAAAGAGCAGGAGAGCCTTGTAGCCGATGCTCTGATGCGCTCCCAGCGTGACTCCGAGGGAGCCATCAATGCCGGCCACCTCCTGCATGATGCGAGCATAACCACTCTGTGGGAGTCCCAGTCCGCCGAACTCTTCAGGAACTGCCATTCCCATCATGCCCATCTCGGCCATGAGGCTGACGATCTCGCGAGGCATCTCGCCCTTCTCATCCCACTCAGCTGACTTGACATGTTCCCTGGCGAATCGGTCGACACTGTCGAGCACCATTCTGACGGTTTCGTTCGTCTCGGCGGGAACTTCCGGATAAGGAAAGATCAACTCTTCCTGAATCTGGCCGAAAAACAACGATTTCATGAAGCTGTTCTGGGTGGCATTTTTCTGAGTGGCGCTCACGACTGGACCCCTTTCAGGTGGCATTTTCTCCATCCTCTTCCAGGCGGATCACTTTGACAAATTGTCTTTGTAAAAACCCGTGGATCAACCGCTTCGACAAAATGTCAGGCGCGGCGCCACTGTTCCCGGAAAGAAGCGAACTGTTGAAAAAATGACGACAAAAACAACATTGAGATCACTCGCTTTTTCAGCTTGTGAAGTGCGACACAAAATCGAAAAAGTTTTGCGCGATATGGCATCGCTCTTGCCTTAGTGACACCCTGTCATGACTTCAGAACCCAACGATCCACATCATCCCAGCAAACCTCCCGGCGGTCCAGACGACCTGCCCGATGAATCAACCCAAGCCTCGAATGAAACTCCAACCGAGTTTCAGGATTCGGATCATTCCACTGCATTCACGACTGCAGGCACGACGCCGGAAAATTCTGAGCAGCCCAACTGGAAGTCAAGATTCAAGGGCAAAATCTCCGGGCTTCGCAAATCGTCAAAATCCGGTGACTCCTCTCATGACTCTTCCTTTGAACCCACGGAGACCGGATATGCGCTTCCAAGTGCGGCCGGAACCGCTGGTTTTGAACGCACACTGACCGGAATTCATTCAAAATTTTCGAAACTGGATCCGATGGCCATGAGTCGCTGGATCAACAACGCTTTTCAAGGTCAGAGCACCGCATTCTACGGCAAGCTGGCCACGGTCGTCCTCAGTGCCTATTTTCTCAGCGGCCTCACGGCTCTTCTTCTGGAGAATTACATTCCTGAGCCTCCGGTCTCCCGCGCGATCCGGACCACCGGCGTGAACACTTCGAGGCCTCAGACTGCAGATGATTACCAGGTGATCTTCAGCCGCAACCTTTTCAACAGCCGTGGCCTGATCCCGGGTGAGCAAGGTGCGACGGAAGAAGTTCAGGACGCAGGCGGCAACCCAACCAAGAGCAATCTGCCTCTGAATCTGATCGGCACCGTCATCCTCAAGAACGAACTGCGATCGATCGCCACGATCGAGGACAAGTCCGCCTCCATCGTCTATCCCGTCCGCATGGATGACGAAATTCCCGGCAAGGCCAAGATCCTCAGCGTCGAACCGATGCGAGTGATTTTCATCAACACCTCCACCGGGCGCCGCGAATACATCGAACTTCCTGAAGATCTGGCCGTCTCCAATGCCCGCATCACCCTGGGCACCCCGCCCAAGAAGTCAGGCGCGGCCATTGAGCAGGTGGCGCCCAATCAATACAACCTTCCGCGCGCCGAAGTGGACAAGGCAATGGCGGACATCAACACCGTGCTGACTCAGGCCCGTGCCGTTCCGAACATGGAAAACGGCGTGGCGGCAGGTTACAAACTCTTTCAGATCGTGCCCGGGAGCATCTACGACAAGCTGGGCCTCAAGAACGGTGACACTCTCTGCGGACTCAACGGAGAGAACATCAATGATCCGGCGCGAGCTTTCGCGCTCCTCAATGAACTGAAAACTTCCAGCCACCTCGAGCTCTGTGTGAAGCGCGAAGGTCGTCAAACCAATAATTCGTACGATATTCGGTGAGGCCAAAAATCATGATCCAGACAAACGAGAAGTCGATGACCGCAAATGAAATGAAAATGGAAACTCAGATGCTTCCCCTGGTGTGGGTGAGAATCCTGGCCGGCATCAGCAGCCTCATCGGAATCGCGGGCCTCATCGCCATCATGACCCACAACGGTTGGGCGGCTGACACCGGCCGAAAGGGCTTCGAATCCGGACCGAAGACCTTCTCCAATCCTTACGCGACCGGAGACAAGCCATTTTTTGACGAAGAAGAAGACGCTGATTTCGGGGCCCCGGAAGAGGATGGCGGCTTCACCGGTACCGCGCCTTCAAACGGGGGGGATTCCACCGGTGGCGCACCTCGGGTCGGTGGCGGACGCGGAAATCCCGGCCGTGGCGGCATCTCCGTCGGCGGCAACGCCAATGGCGGGATCAAGGAAAGCGCCAAAGCTCCGTCTCCTCTTCATGTCGACAACGAGAGCGCTGAAGGCAGCAAGGAAATCATCACGGACTTCAATTTCCCGGACGCTGACATCCTGGATATTGCGAAAGCGCTCGGCAAGCTGACCGGCAAGAACTTCATTCTCGACAAGGACGTCAAAGGGCGCATCACGATCATTTCCAACTCACCGGTCACCGTGAGTGATGCCTGGAAAGCTTTCCTCACCGCTCTCGACATGAACGGCTTCGCCCTGATCCCTTCGGGAAAATTCACCCGCATCGCTCGTCAGCGTGATGCTCGTGACAAGCAGCTCAAGACTTATACCGGCGATTATTCTCCGGACACGGACGCTCTGATCACTCGCCTTTTCCCGCTCAAGTACCTGAGCGCTGAAGAAGTGGCTCGTAACTTCAGAAGCTTCATGCCCGCCAACTCCCGCATCATTCCTTATGAGCAGACCAATACCGTCATCGTGACGGACACGGGTTCGAACATCGCGAAGCTCAACAAACTTCTCGAAATTCTGGACGTCGAAGGTTATGACGCCGGCATCGAAGTCATTCCAGTCAAGTACGCTTCAGCCGTGGAACTCTCCAAGCTGATTGATACGCTGATCCCGGGAACCAACACGGGCGGCAGTCCAGGCGCTCCCCGTTTCTCTTCCGGTGGCAGCAAGTTCACCGCACGCAGAACCAAGGAAGGCGGGATCATCAACACGATCATCGCCGACGAACGCACGAACAACCTGATTGTCCATGCGAACACCAAGGGTGCGGATCAGATCCGAGAACTCCTTTCAAAACTCGACAAGAAAAGCGCTCCGACCAGTTCCGCCGGCGGAAAAGTTCACGTGATCTACCTCCAGTTCGCCGACTCTGAACAGATCGGTGCAACCCTGAACAATCTCTCGCAGGCAGCGGCCGGCGGCAGACCCGCCACGGGTGGCGCGGGCGGAGGCGGAACAGGCGTCAATCCGGTCCAGTCCTCCCTCTTTGAAGGAAACATCAAGATCGCTCCTGACAAAGCGACCAACTCCCTGGTCGTGACCGCTTCACCAGCCGATTTCGTGACCATCCAGCGCGTGATCAACAAGCTCGACATCCCTCGCGATCAGGTTTTCGCCGAAGTCGTCATCATGGAAGTCACCCTGGGCAAGGACTTCAACTACTCCACAAACGTCATCAACCCTTCGAACGGCATCGGTTTCACTCCAAACACCGATCTCTTTGATTTCATCGCCAACCCGCTCGGTTCGAAAGGTGCGACTTTCGGCTTCAAAGCCGGTTCAGAACGTACGGTCACCGTCGGCGGTCAAAGCGTGAAAGTCAGCGGCGTGCAGGGCCTGATCAAGGCGATTCAGACCAACTCCAACGCGAACGTCCTGGCGACGCCTCAGATTCTGACTCTGGACAACACCGAAGCGACGTTCGAAACGGCTGAATTGATCCCGCTTCAGACTTCGACAGCGGTTCAGGGTGCAGGCGTATCGACTTCGATTTCGAAAGAGCGTGTCTCCCTCTCGATCACGATCAAGCCCCAGATCAACAAAATGTCCAATTTCGTGAAGCTCGACATCAACACCAAGCTCGCGGACATCAGCAAGCGTGAGTTGCCCGCTCAGGTCGCTTCACAGGCGTTCGCCACGGTTGAGCGAAATGCGAAGACTTCACTCATCGTCGCTGATCAGGACACCGTCGTCCTCGGCGGCCTGATGAGAGACAATACTCAGGAATCCGTTTCCAAGATTCCGGTACTCGGGGACATCCCGCTTCTCGGTTGGCTGTTCCGCGCCAAATCGAGCAGCGCGACCAAGACGAATCTCCTCATGTTCATCACCCCCCGGATCATTCGCCAGTACGAAAGCATCCGTGCAGTCCTTGATAAAAAACTCAAAGAAAGAGATGATTTTCTCGAAGCCAACACGGGCGGCAATGACCCGATTCGCAGCTACCGCGACAAGATCATCAAGGATCTCCCGAGCATTCAGAAAATCATCAACACAAAGCCCCAGAACATTCACACCATCGACAATGGTCAGTTCAACAGTGAAGTGGACAGCGAAGACGGCGAAACCAAAAATTCAGACAAGGCACCCACGGTCTCCAGAGAGACCCGGTCTGGCAATACCGCGAACAACACGGCATCCAACGTCATGAATCCGGGCAATCCGGCCGCCCCTCTCAATCCGGGAGCGGCACAGCCACCGAACTCGGCCCCTTTTGGAAATTCGCAGCCTCAGGACAATGCTTTCGAACCGATTCCGGAAGTTCCGATGGCCCCTCCCGGTCAGTGAAGGAAAAGAATACATGAGCACGAACCCACCTTCCAATTTCGCAATGGTGAGTCACCCTTCCTTCCGGTTGGGTGACCTTCTCCTGAAGCACACTTCACTGACCGAAGTTCAGCTCGGTGAAGCGCTTGAAATCCAGCAGAATGAAGGCGGCCTTCTCGGAGAGATTCTCGTCCGCAAGAACATGATCCTGCCTCACGAAATCATGAGGGCACTCTGCCTGCAGCTTGGCATCAGTTTCATCGAGGATCTGAAAGCCAACGAAATCGACCCCAAGCTTGTGTCCAACATTCCGATCAACTACGCAAAGACCAAGGAAATCATCCCGATCTCCCTCGAAACGGACGCGCTCGGAAAAGAAACTCTTGTGGTGGCGGTCTCTGACCCCTTCAACGAGAGCATCGTGGATGACCTGCAGGTGCTCACGAGCCAGAATATCCGCATCGCCGTCAGCACGAGCATGCGAATCCAGGACGCCATCAACCGCGTTTATGAGCGCAGCAATTCGAACCTGGTTGGCCAGATCGAAGGAGCTTTCGAGGAGACTTACGATCTCGAGGGACCGATCGACATTCTCGAAGCGACCGAAGACGACGCCCCGGTCATCAAGTTCGTGAATTCGCTCCTCTTCAGAGCCGTGAAGGAAAAAGCTTCCGACATTCACATTGAGCCTTTTGAGAAGGAATTCGTGGTCCGGTACCGCGTCGATGGCGTTCTCTACGACATCATTCGTCAACCTCGTCGCGCCTATGCCGCCATCTCCTCGCGCATCAAGGTCATGGGGGAACTCGACATCGCTGAAAAGCGCATGCCCCAGGATGGACGCATCAAGATCAAGATCGCCGGCAAAGACATTGATATTCGCCTTTCGACGGTTCCCACCGTTCACGGTGAGCGCGTGGTCATGCGTATTCTCGAGCAGACCAATACGGTCCTCACGCTCGAACAACTGGGATTCAACGAAAAGAACCGCAAGGTCATCGAGAAGATGATTTTCAGCAAGCACGGAATCATCCTGGTCACGGGCCCCACCGGCAGCGGCAAATCCACCACCCTCTCAGCCTGCCTGATCAAACTCAACAGTCCCGAGCGCAACATCCTGACGGTCGAAGATCCGGTCGAGTATCAGATTCACGGCATCAACCAGGTCCAGGTCAATACCAAGATCGAACTGACTTTCGCGCGCGCGCTTCGCGCCTTTCTTCGTCAGAATCCCGACATCATCATGGTCGGGGAAATTCGAGACAGGGAAACCGCCGAAATCGCGATCAGCGCTTCGCTCACCGGACATCTGGTGCTTTCAACTCTGCATACCAATGACGCCGCTGGCGCCGCCACCCGACTCATCGATATGGGCGTCGAACCGTTCATGGTCGCAAGCTCCGTGCTCGGGATCATCGCGCAGCGACTGATTCGCAAAGTCTGCATGAAGTGCCGTGAAGCTCACATCCCGAGTGCCTTTGAAATGCAGGAACTTGGATTGACTCAGTTGCCTCCCGATGCCAAAATTTATCGCGGAGTCGGATGTCCAAGCTGTTCACAGAGCGGTTACTCCGGTCGTACCGTGATTCATGAGCTTCTGATCGTCGATGACACCGTCAGAAGCATGATCGTGAAACGGACCGACGGAAATCTGATCAAGAAGGCGGGCATCGCCGCCGGAATGATGACTTTGCGCGAAGACGGAATGAACAAGGTATTTGCCGGAATGACCACAATCGAAGAACTGATGCGTGCAACGCATTCTGAGGTCTGAACTGAATGCCGCCTCTCTATGACTACAAAGCCTATGCAGTGGATGGCAAAGCCACCAAGGGCATCGTCGAAGCCGAAAATCAGAAGGCCGCGCGCCAGAAGCTCAAGAAGCAGTCTCTCGCCGTATTCGAGATCTACGAGAAGTCCGTGGCCCGACAGGCCGCCCAGAACAGCGTCCCTTTTTTCGGCAACCGCGTGAGTGGCAAGGAAATCTCCCTGATGACTCGTCAGCTGGCGAGTCTCGTGAAAGCGAACATCCCGCTCGTCGACGCCCTCAATGCGCTTGTGGAGCAGAGTGAAACGCCTGCTCTGAAGGTCGTGCTCGCTCAGACTCGTCAGGATGTGAATGAAGGTCTCAGCCTTGGAAAGGCCATGGCCAAGCACCCCAAGGTCTTTGACACCATCTTCGTGAACATGATCGAAGCCGGTGAAAGTTCCGGCACGCTCGGGCTGGTTCTGGTCCGACTCGCCGAACTCAAGGAAGCTCAGATGAGACTCCGGAGCAAAGTCGTCAGTGGCATGACCTATCCCGCTCTCATGATGGGTGTCGCCAGTCTCCTCATGATCGGGATTTTCACCTTCGTCATCCCGCAGCTGACGAAGGTCTTCGTCTCGATGAACAAACCCCTGCCTCCCTCGACGAAGGCGCTCATGTTCGTCAGTGATACCCTGATCACCTACTGGTATATTTTTCTCACGGCGTTCGTCTTCTCGGTCTGGTCGTTTCTCAAATTCATCAAGTCTCCCGCCGGCATCCCGAAGTGGGACGCCTTCAAGCTCAAGGCGCCGATCGTCGGACCCCTGATCCGGATGATCGCGATCACCCGCTTCGCCACGACCATGGCGACTCTGCTCGGGAGCGGCGTTCCGATCCTGGGGGCGATGATCATCGCGCGAAATCTCGTCGGCAACTCCCTGATCGCGAACGCGATCAGCAAGGCCCGCGAAAACATCACGGAAGGTCAGTCGATCGCTGAGCCCCTGCGCAAGAGCGGGCAGTTTCCGCCTCTGGTGATTCACATGATCTCCATCGGTGAAAAGACCGGTGAACTGCCGGAGATGCTGAAGAACGTCGCCGAAACCTACGAAGAACAGGTCAATAACCGCATCGAAGGGATGACTGCTCTTCTTGAGCCGATCATGATCATCGGAATGGGCGGCATGGTCGGTTTCATCGTCATGACCGTCTTCATCCCGCTTTTGGAAATCAGTAACGTCAATTGAAGCAGTACTTTCACACTAAGGAGAATCCCCGAATGAACATCATCACCCACCTTCACCGGCTCAACGAGAAACTCGACCAGAAGGTCGCCCTCCGAGCGGCACGCGACAATCGCGGTTTCACTCTGACGGAAATGCTCGTCGTGATCGCGATCATTGGTGTGCTCGGCACGATCGTGACTCAGAATCTGATGGGCAAGCTGGCCCGCGCGAAAGTCGACACGACGAAGAATCAGATGCGCCAGGTCGGCGTGATTCTGGATGATTACAAACGCGAGTGCGGCTTCTATCCAACCACTCCTGATCAGGGCCTCGAAGCCCTCCTGGCCAAACCGACGGCAGGTCGCGAGTGCAAGAACTACGATCCCGAAGGCTACATCAAGGGCAAGAAACTTCCCAAGGATGGTTGGGGCAATGACTTCAATTATGAATCCGACGGCAACAAGTACGCCCTGAAATCCCTGGGTGCAGATGGCAAGGAAGGCGGAGATGACGTCAACAAGGACATCACTTCTGACGACATTTAAATCGGCATTCGGACCACTCACGCGAAGCAACCTATGAAACCTCTCAGTCGATCACGCACTTCCCGCCTTCACGCTTCGGACCAGGGTTTCACCCTGATCGAAATGCTGGTGGTGATTGCGCTGATCGGACTGATCGGACTCTTCGCGATCCCGAGCATCAGCGGCGTTTTCAAACTGTCGCTCGGCACCGCGACTCGCGAAATGGCCTCCGTCATCAAGGAGACCTACAACTCCACCGCCATGACCAAAAAAGTCCACCGCCTCGTTTATGACTTCAAGGCCGGGCAGTACTGGGTCGAGTCCGGCCCCGAGAGCCTGCTCCTCGATACGGCGGATACCCGGCAGAAGGAAGAGCGCCGGAGACGCTTCACCAAGCCCAACGAGAAGGAAGAGCCTTCCGCTTTCACACTCGACAAGTCCGTGACCCGGAAGAAGCTCACGCTTCCTCGCGGTGTCGAATTCGAAGATGTCGTCACGGAACAGACCAAGGAACCCCTGACTGAAGGAAAAGGCTACACCCACTTCTTTCCCCACGGAATCATCGAGCAGACGGTCATCCACCTCAAGGATAACGCCAACCATCACGTCACGCTGGTCATCCAGCCCCTCGTCGGACGAACTCACCTCATCGAACGCTACGTCAAGGCCGAGGAGGCCGTCGTCCAGTGAAGTGCACTTTGAACGCACTGAGAATGCCTTCCCTTCTCCGTTCCAATTCCGGCTTCACGCTGCTGGAAACGATGATCGCGATGACGATCATGCTGATGGCCTTCGCGTCCATTCTGATGGTGGAGTCCTCCAGCGTCCGGACCTCGGCCAAAGCCAAACAGATGAATGTCGTCGCGATGCTCGCTCGCAACGAGATGGTCAAATTCGAAAACGATTTTGAGGGCAAACCCTTCGCCGAAGTCAAAAAGGATGAAACCGGGCAGTTCAAGCCCCCTTTTCAGGATTACACCTGGGTGCACACGGTTCGCGAAATGAAGTTTCCTGCCATGAACATGAGTGGCGGCGGCGGGACCGCGAAATCCGGCACCAGTGGTGACAAAGTGGATACCGGCGGCACGGATCAGATCGCGGAACTCCTCACCAAACTCATCACGCAGTATTTTTCTGATGCCATTCGTGAGGCAACTGTCACGATCAAATGGAAACGCGGAGCCAGCGAACAGAGCTTCTCCGTATCAACTTACTGGGTGGACCTGAATCATGAATTCAAATTCACCGAGTAAGGGTCTGCTCCGCACCGCAGGCTTCACATTGATCGAAGTGCTCATTGCCATCACCTTGCTCGTCGTGATCAGCCTGGCGATCTACCAGGCGACGACTCAGACTTACAAATTGCGGGACACGCTGATGAATGAAGGCGACTTCCATAATGGGATTCGCCTTTCGATGGCCATCATGGAACGAGACGTTTCTCAGATCTTCAGTCCCACGATCATGCTGCCACCGAAGAAGCCGGACAAGAATGCCGCTCTTCCCGGACAGAATGCGCCACTCGATCCTGAACTTGAGCAGATCGTGAACTCGGATCTGGGGCGCACGACGCAATTCTGGCTCGGCATGACGGACAAGACCGGAGTTCGCGCCTCCCGATTTGACGGCACGGCCAACAGCATGAGTTTCATTTCGCTCTCCCACGTCCGAGTGTACAAGGAATCTCCCGAATCCGAGATCACCAAAGTCACCTATGAGCTCCGCGATGACCCGACCCCGGACAAGAAGGAGTCCACCAAGATGCTCGTCAAGATCGAAGACACGAATGCCTTTGATGATGAAAGCAAAAAGACCACTTACCAGCGCGTTCTGCCCCTGCTTCGCGGCATTCGCAAGATGTCCTTTCGCTACTACCGCAAGGAAAAGCAGGAATGGTTCACGTCTTTCACAAACGACAAGGACGATCTCCGGGGAAAATTTCCGGACATGATCGAAGTGAGCCTCGAGGCCATCGGCCCGTCCCGCATGTTCTTTGAAGGCAATTTCATTTTCAAACCGGAGATCCCTCTCAATGGCCTCAATCCAAGCTACTAGAAAACGTGGCTCGGAAGAGCCAGAAAATCAGGCGTCAAACCAGGCGTCAAACCAGTCGGGCATCGCGCTCTTCATGGTGCTTTCAGCGATCACGATCCTTTCCCTGCTCGTGACTGAATTCACTTACGTGACTCAGGTGAACTCGCGCATGGCCTTTGACAGCCTCGACCAGATCAAAGCCCACTACCTGGCCAAGAGCGGACTCAAACTTTCACTTCTGCGACTCAAGGCCTACCAACAGGTGGTGGCCTATGCCGGCAAACAGACCGGCGGCAATGCGGGAGCTCAGGCTGCGGTCCCCAAGCAGATCATCGAGAAGATCTGGAGTTTCCCTTTCTTCTACCCGATCCCGACCAATCTGCCCGGGATGTCCATGACACAGAAGGATTCGATCACCAAGTTCCAGAAAGAGTCAGGACTCGAAGGACGATTCTCCGCCGCCATCGAATCGGAATCCTCCAAATTCAACATCAACTCCTTCCTGCCGACTTTCGCCGCGATTGATCCGGTACCGGGTCCATCAGCCAGTCCGACCGCACCTCCAGCCGGGGGTGGACCCGGTGCGGCACCGTCGCCCGCGCCACTGCCGAGCTTCAATCCTGAAACCGCTCGCAAGAATCTGACCGAGTATTTCGGCAAACTCATCGAGAACAAGATTCAGGCGGATCCTGATTTCGCGACCGAGTACCGCGATTTTCGACTCGAGGATTTCATGGACAACGTCTTCACCTGGGGCGATCACGCGTACGCGCCAAAGACGTCCGGAGGGCGCCAGGTCATTCCCTTCAAGAAGGGCCCGTTCTATTCCGTCACCGAGCTTCACATGATCAACCCGATCGATGACGGTCTTTACGAACTCTTCTCACCCAACCTGACCGCAAGCACGACTTCGGGCATCAATCTCAATTCGATGAAAGCTCCGACGCTTCGCGCCTTCGTACCCGGCATGGCGGACGAAGAGGTCAAGGAGTTCTTCGAATTCCGCGATGACCCGGCTGAGGATCATTCCTTCAAGAAGGAAGACGAATTTTTTGACTACCTGAAGACCAAAGTCGGCATCTTTCGCGGTGACGCCAAGGAAGTGACTCGCTTCAAGGATGAGCTGACCAAGCGAAACGTCCGTTTCGTGACGGAGGAGAACGTTTTCAAGATCACGGTCCAGGCGCAGGTCAATCAGGCCAGCCGATTGATCGAAGCCTGGGTGACGCTCGATCCGAAGGACGATACTGCGGCTCCTCCACCGGGAGGCGCGGCTGCGAATGATCCGAAAAATCCGCTCTATCAGGGATTCAATCCGGCAGGGAACACCCCCATTCCTAATGCTGGCCTCCGAATTACCTTTATGAGACTATTGTAGGTAACCATGCGAATACTTGGCATCGATATCGGAACCACGAGTGTGAAGGCAGTTGAACTGGACGCGGGCTTTGGCCGCTTCGAGATCCACGAGTACCATGAACTCAAGATCGAAGAAGGTCGGAATCCGAATGATGCGGCCAGAAGCCTCATCCTTGCCCTCCCTCAGGCACCGGACCGCGTGATCACCGCGATACGCACGAACCGTGTCACTTTCAGAAATCTTCAGCTCCCGACTCGCGATAAAAAAGCCATTCAGGCCAGCATCGGGTTTGAACTGGATGATGATCTTCCGTTCTCGCTCGAAGACGCCGCTTACGATTACACCGTACTGTCGCAGGTGGGTCCACAGACTCAGGTGCATGTCGCCGCGACTCTGCGCAAGAACATCGAGCTTCAGATCGCGCAGCTGAATGCTTCAGACATCGACCCCGAAGTCATCACGACTGAAACCTGGGCGTACCGCACTCTTCTCAACAGGATCGTGCCACCGACGGCGCAGGAAAATCCGATCATCCTGATTCAGATGGGAGCTTCTCACACCACTCTCTACGCTCACTGGAAAGGTTTTCCGGTCATGGCCCGCGAACTGGCGTGGGGCGGAAATGATCTGACGCTCGCGATTTCAAAGAAGTATGGAATCACGACGGAAGCGGCTGAAAAAGCGAAGCTCGACAACGGCTTCGTTCTCGCTCCTTCGCAGCACGCGCAGGCGACTCCGGAACAGGAAGAATTTTCAAACGCTCTTCATGAGACGCTTCTCGACCTGCTTCGTGAAATCCGTCAGGCGAATCTCGTCTGCAAGAACATCACTTCGAACAAGATCAGCTCGATTTACCTCGCTGGCGGCACTGCTCTGCTTCCGGGCCTGGCCGGCATGCTCGCAGAAGAATTGCAGATTTCGGTGCACCCGGTCCATGCCCTGAGTCGCATCGCCACTTCAGGCGTGACCTATTCAGAACACACGGATGCGGCTTTCGCTCTCGCCGTGGCCAATGCACTCTGCGTCGTCGGTGCCGAACGCTCAACTTCAATCAATCTGCGAAAAGGTGACCTCGCGAAAAAGGGAACCTCCAGCGAGTTGAGTCTCGGATCCCTCAAGCGCCCGCTTCAGGGGCTTGCGATCGTCGCAAGCCTCATGCTCCTGAGTCTCGTGGTGCAGAATCAGATCTACACCACACGCCTGCAGGAGACTGACAAACAGCTCGAAAAGAGCGTGAAGTCCTTTTTCGGTCAGGTTTCCGGCAGCGCCCTTCGCACTTACATGTCCAACACTTCAAGTCTTCGTTCTTCCGTCACCAAGGAATTGAACAAGCAGAAAACCATCAGCAAACTGGTCGGGCCCAATCAGATGAGTCCTCTGAATTACCTTCAGGAACTCTCTCGCACGATTCCCCAGGACGTCGTGCTGGACATGATGCACTATCAGGTCGGTGCCGCACCCACCGCGACTTACGCCATCCCCGGCGAAAAGTCCGTCGAGAAGACCGCCAATCTCAGCTTTCTCGTATCCAATCCGCAGATGGCCGAAAAGCTTGCGACTCTGACCGCCACGAAAATGAACGCCATGCAGCGCTCGAAAATTGAAGAAGTCCCGGCTGCGGACGGTTCCAAGCGCTGGAAAATCACTTTCACCGGGATCACCCCCGATGAAGCTTACGGAGCCTCTTATGGAAAATAATTCCAAACTGAGTCAGATTCTTTCTCAGATCAGTGACAAAATCAGCGAACAGGCCTGGCTTCAGCAGATCAAATCCAAATGGGATGAACTTGATCCTCGTGCCCGCCTTTACACCGGTCTTGGCCTCGCGGTCGGCAGCGTCGTGCTCACGCTCGCTTTCCTTCTCACGTCCTTTCTCAATGTCCGGGCTCAGAAGAAGGAACTGGCTGAAAAGCAGGACCTCGTGCAGCTCATTCAGACGGCGAATGATGAAATGCGGGTGATCCGGGCCTCCGGCGCCGGACGTTTCTCAGGCAAGTCGGAGGGTGACTCCGCTCCCTGGAATCCGTACTTTGAATCCACTGCGGATGCCGCCGGCATCGCCAAGGAAAATGTCGCGGTTGGCGCCGAAAAAGTCGCCCCTGCCGCGACTGGAGCCACTGCTTCCTTCAAAGAATCCCTGATTGACGTGAATTTGAAGAAAGTGAACATCAAACAGGTCGTTCGCTACGCAGTCGGACTGGAGAACGGTTCACGCCCGGTGAAACTTCGCAATCTGACGATCGACACTCAGCCTGATCTCAGTGGCTACCTCGACGCCACCCTCGCCGTGTCCGCTTTCTCCGAAAAGAAGTGATGAAACGAAGTGATTGAAATTCCACGGAGAGCCGCCCCATGAGCAGCGATACTTTTGAACAGATTGACGGCTCTCAGGACCAGACCCGAGTGGGTTCCCACAATGGGCCCGAAACCCCTCCCTCGAGGGCGCAGACAATCCTCCGGGCTCTCGGCTGGAGCACACTGGCGCTGGGTTGCCTGTTCTTCTTCACCCTGGTCAATCTGCCTCAGGCCAGGATCAAGAACTTCATTCAGGGTACGCTCACGAATGCACTCAGTACCAGCGGCATTCAGATGACTTCGTCGGAAAGCAATCTTTCCATGGGGCTTCTTGGCCTCGGCTATGAACTCAAGAACGTCACACTCAAGAAGCCGCCCAGCGAAGCGGCCCTGACAATTGAAGGGCTCTCCGTCACCCCGAAGCTCACCGCTCTGATCCTGGGACAGCTCGGCGCAAAGCTCAGTTTGAATCAAGGAGACGGCTTTCTCAAGGCCTCCTATGCCGGCAAAGGTTCCGAGATGAGCCTGTCCTTTGATGGCAAGGATCTCAACCTGGGCAAGATGGGCGTGCTCCCCTATTTCGCGGGGATCAAAGGCACCGCGCAGCTTGCAGCCGAAGGTTCCGTCAGCGGGGACTCCGCCAATCCAGCCACGCTCAACGGGAACGTGAAATTCAATCTCAACAAGATCGTCATCGATTCTCAGAAGCTATACGGCTTTGATGTTCCCCGCCTCGCCATCTCCGAAGGCGTCATCGATCTGCAGATCGCTCAGGGCAAAGCGACGATCACTTCCTTCAGGCTGGGTAAAGCGGGCAGCATGACCGATGACATCGTGGCGAACGCCACCGGTGATTTTCAGCTGGCCAAACAGATGGAGCTCAGCACCATCAACGTCAAAGCCAAATTCACGCTCTCTCAGAACATCCTCAAGGCTTTCAGCCTGATTGATGCGCTCCTGGGCGCAGGCAAGCTCCCCGACGGCAGTTATTCGTACACTTTGACCGGTCAGTTGCTGCAGCCGACACCAACCCCTGCTAAATAGAGTCGTATGAGTCTGAACGATTTTGAAACTGTCCTGAAACGCTCCCTGGGAAAATTTCTCACGGGAGTTCCCGTGGCATTGAGAGATTCCATCGAATACAGCCTGCTGGGCGCCGGAAAGAGAATTCGTCCGCGACTCGTCCAGGCCACTTCAGAACTGCTGAACCTGCCGGAGAGCGCGCAGCATGCCGCGGCCGTCGCCATCGAGATGATTCACTGCTACTCGCTGATTCATGACGATCTGCCGTGCCTCGACAATGATGACATGCGAAGGGGACGACCTTCGAACCACAAGAAATTTGGTGAAGCGACTGCGCTCCTGGCTGGCGATGCTCTCACCAGTCTTGCCACCGAGTCTCTCCTCTCCGCTCAGGGCGGATCTTTGAAGGCGGAGTGGATCCTGGCCGCGATTCAGCGCCTCAGCTGGGCATCAGGCCCGCGCGGAATGGTGGGCGGACAGGCAGCGGAAGCGGAACTGAATGCACACTCCAGCCTGGCTGACCTCAAGCGCATGCACGCGGGCAAAACCGGTGCACTTTTCGTCGCGTCCATTCTCATGCCCGCTGATCTTTCCGGCATTTCTGAAGCCACTTCCCAGGGGCAATGCCTCCTTGAGCTCGCGCAGCGGATGGGTTCTGCCTTTCAGGTGGCGGATGATCTCGAGGATGTTCATGAAATGGCGGATCCCGCCAAGGCCATGCTCAGTGTGCTCACTCACCTCTCGGCCGCAGAAGCGAGTCGCCTGGAAATCGCGCAACTTCAGGCTTCTAAGGTCCAACTCTCCCGCCTTTTTGATGCCTCCCGCTGCACTGCCCTTCTCAAGATCTGTGATGAAGTGATTCGAAAGCTGGAAGAAGCCGCCGTTTCCGCCAACACCCAAGCCAAAGTTCAGGGGAGTGCAAGGTCATGATCCGATTTCTCTGGGTCACGGATCCCTGGGACACTCTTGATCATCGCCGTGACACGACTTTGAGGCTCATCGAGGAATCCGTGACACTTGGATATGAGAATCACTGGTGTGATGTCAAATCCATCCGGCTTCTGACGAACCGGGTTCTGCTGGAGGCCCGTGAAGTCCAAGGCGTGTTCCCCGGTCGTTCGGCCAAGGATTTCAAGCTTGCAGCTCCCCTGACGGTTTCGCCAACCACTTTCACGCAGATTCATTACCGAGTGGACCCTCCGGTGGATCTGGCTTACCTCCACCCTCTTCAGCTCCTTGCGCTGGGTGTTCGCAAAAAGCCGAGCTCTGAAATCGTGAACTCCGCGAGTGCGCTTTTTTCGGCCAATGAAAAAATGGAAGCGGCACTGCTCGGTGAACTGATGCCCGCATCTCTCGTTTCAGGTCAAAAAAACGTCCTGAGAGAGTTCGGAATCGAGCAGAAGAAGACGATTCTGAAGCCTCTCTTTCAGGCCCAGAGCAATGGGATTGAGCTACTCGATTGGGACACTCCCGCCGAACTTGAGAAAGCGGAGCACTCCATCAGCGCCGCGACCGATCACTTCCAGCGCCCCATCCTTCTCCAGCGCTATCTGCCTGGCATCGCCCAGGGCGAACAGCGACTGTGGTTTCTCAATGGGAAGCTTCTTGCCGTTGCTCGCAAAAAACCCAAGTCCGGCGAAGTCGTGATCAATATGGATCAGGGTGGTTCACTCGTCGCGACACAACTGAATGCGCATGAAATCAAAGCTTCGAAGCAGATTGGAAAGCGCCTTCGCGCGCGCAAAATTCGACTCGCTGCCGTCGATCTCATCGAAGGTTACGTGACTGACTTCAACCTCACGAGCCCGGGGCTTCTGACTCCGATGGAAACCTTGCTGGGCAGGAATCTCGCTCGTCCGATCATTCAGTCGCTTGCTTTGCCCTGGAAATAATTCACTGGTACATCGGGTGCATAAGAAGGGTCCTCGGGGGTCTGAACTCATGCGCAGCAGCTCTGGTCTGTCACTCGCTTCACTGGTCTTCACTGGCTTGTGCGCCGGTACCCTCGCAGCGTCGTTCCCTGGCTGCAGCTCTCCGTCGGAAGCGCCGCCAAACGCCCCCATCTCTCTCGACAACGGGCGGCAGCTCTCCGTCGCACTGGATCCAAGTCTGAGCGCCAGTGATCAGACTCTGGTGCAGGGTGACTTCAACCTCTTGAGCAACCTGCAGTTCAACTCCGCCAGTTCCACTTTCAAGCAGATCTTCGGCGGCACCACTTCAAATGACGTTCTGACTTACATTGATGAAAGGGTCAAGTTCGTCGTACCGAACACCCAGAACATCGATCAGCGGATCCTGCTCAATGCATCGAGTACTCCTCCTGAAAGTGGCGGAGTGATCCTCGCGTCCAACATCGGAACTCCGCTCTGGCTGTACAGTGAAACGATCAAACCTCAGAAGGTTCAGTTTCGCGTCGGAAATCAGGCCGTTCCCGTCAGTTCTTCTCGCGTGGGCATCGTGATGCTCGGTGAAGGTTACCGCCAGAACGTGGGAACCATGCTGCGTCTCTCCACGCTGGTGCATGAAGCTCGACATTCAGATTGCACGGGCGGAATTTCCAGGGCGGATGTCCAACGCATTCATGACGGACAACTGCCGACCCAGAAAACCTGTGGCCACCTGCATGTGGATTGTCCCGTCGGGCACCCCCTTGCCGGACTCCCCGCCTGTGATGACCACTCCTGGGGTGCCTACGCCATCGAGCTGGTCTTCACCGCGATCACTTCCCGAGAATGCACGAACTGCAGTGAAACCCAGAAGCAGCAGGCCCTTGCCATCGCCAGTGATTCCGCATCCCGCATCACCGTGCTCACTCCCATGCTCGATGGAAATCTCGGAGCGCCCGACATGACCAGCGGTGGAGTTCGGAATTGATGAACCGCGGTCATGTGAAATTCTTCATTCTGCTGGCCGTGGTCACGGTGCTGCTCCTCTGGCTTTTCCCTTCGAGAAAACCCCTGCCCCTTCCTGTTCCAGTCGCGACGCCGTCGACGAATCCGACTGTCTCTCCCGCACCTTCTTCGCTGCCTTCCGCGGCCCACACCACACGAAAGCAGTCTGCGGAAAAGTCTCGGGATACTCCGCGAACTCCGAAAAAACTGCCCGATGTCGCTCGCGCCCTTCCCGAAATCGAAAGCCTCAGAAGTGACGTGCAGGCGCATCCCCATGAAACTCCGGCTTCGATGCTGCGCTTTTCAGACGTCCTCGCTCAGCGAATGGAAGACGTGAAGCACCATCCCGATCACTCCATGGAACTGATGAAGGAATTTCGGGACTGCGTCAGTCGTTCAAGCGAAATCCCGGCCGCCCAGGCGATGTGCCTCCGAAATGCTGAACGGCTCGCGCTCGAACATCCTCGTGAAACCGAGCTCAAACGGGAATGGGAGAAAATTCTTGAGCTGGCAACACCCGAAACGCGCCAGATCGTCGAGCGTATCCGGCGGATCTGACCATCAGTACTTGAAGATATCGCGCAGGGGTTGCTGAATGAGCGACCGCAACTCATGGGCGACGGCCTTGAGCTTCCTGGATTTTTCGAGGACCTGTCGACTTTCGGTCTTGATGGCTTTGATCTCGCCGTCCTTGCGAAGTTCGCGAATCTTCTTTCGCGCGCCCTCGATGGAGTAGCGCTCATGATAAAGCAGGTGCTTGATGAGCATCACGGTTTCGACGTCCGTCCGCCGGTACACGCGTTGGCCGGAACTCGATTTCTGAGGAGCGATCATGGGGAATTCAGATTCCCAATACCGAAGCACATAGGGCTTCACTTCGAGGAGTTCGGCAACATCTCCAATTCGGAAAAATACGCGGTCCGGGATGCGCCTCAGGCTCTCACTCAGGTCAAACGACAGCAAGCCCGATGGGATGGCCCGGGGATCGCCGGAACCGCTGTTTTTCAAAGATGCAGAGCGGGCGGCTTTGGACTGATTGTTCGACAGATCCGCCGAAACATTCACTCCCTCGTGACCCGAAACTTCGGTCACGAGTTGTGTGTCGAGCCCTGCGCTCTCAATCCTGGTCGTCGTCGGCATCGTCATCTGCATCGTTGTCTGCAGGAACCTTGCTCAAGTCCAGCGGCTTGCCTTCGAGGGCGGCGTTCACTTCGGCACGCAACACCTGGGAAGGACGAAACGTCAGAACGCGACGAGCGGAAATCTCAATGCTCTGACCGGTCTGAGGGTTTCTGCCGACACGAGACCGTTTCTCGCGCACGACGAAGTTTCCGAAGCCGGAAATCTTGATTTTGTTTCCCTGAGACAGGGTGCCTTTGAGCGTGTCGAAAACAAGTTCAACAAGGTCAGCTGCTTCTTTTTTAGAGAATCCCACTTTTTCGTACAGGGACTCCACAATATCCGCTTTGGTCATCGCCACGGTCGGTTCTCCTTAACCAAAATTGTCATTCTCAGCTCCGAACCTCAAGTTCTGAGCTGAGCTCCCAGTTCTTTCTGCAGGGCAGAAATGATCTGGGAAGAAGCGGCATCTGTTTCGACTTCTTGCAAACTGCGCCCTTCATCTAAAAAGATAACCCGTACTGCGACGCTTGTCATCCCCTCGGGCACTTGAGAACCGCGATAAACATCGAAAATCTTTGCAGTCTTTGCGAGCGGCTTGCCAGCTTTCAGTACCACCTGAGTGATTTTGTCAGCTGCTACGTCATTCTTCACGACCATCGCGAAGTCACGCTCCATCGGTGGGAACTCCGCCCATGGCTTGAACCCACGGCTTTCGGTAGCGCCACGAGACATCTTTGACACAACCTCCCAATCCAATTCAGCGATCCAAAGCGGCGCGCGAGCTTTCAGTTCTCTGGCTTTGCCCGGGTGGAGCATTCCAAAGTAACCCGCCACCGCGTTGCCTGCCAAAATTTCAACGCTCTGGCCAGGATGCAGGAGTTTCAGGATTTCGTTCTCTGGAGTTCGCGATGCTGAAGCCGGCATGAAGCGAATCCCTTTCGTCCCAAGATTGGCGAAAAGGTTTTCGACGACTGCCTTGAGATCGTAGAAGTCCATCTCACTCTGCTCGGCACGAAGCGCCTGGGAGCTGCGAGGTCCGGACATCACGAAGGACAACTTCCACTTCTCCTCCACTCCAGTTTCAGTCTCACCCGTGGCCGCGGGAACAGCGACGGCGCCGTCGGTTCCAGCGACTGCGCCATCGGATGAAGCTGCAGGCTTGAACTGGAATGTTGGACGAAGTTCGAAAAGTCGGATCGCCAGAGACTCGGAGCCGAAGCTGTGTCTCCAATTGTCGAGAGCATTGTGAACCAGACCAGGAAGAAGTGACGGCACCATGTGCTCGTGCTCTACACTCAGCGGGTTGACCACTTTGAGCGAGGACTTCATGCCGAATTGGGCAAGCCACTGCGCGCTCGTGAAAGAATAATTCAAAGACTCGGCAAGTCCCAGCTGCACGAGTGCATCCTTCGCGCGGTCCACGAGAATCAAACGCGAAACGGCTGGCTCGGTCGCCGATGCCGTAGGGGCGGTCGTCAGCTGCGGAACCGTCGAAGGAATCTTGTCGTAACCCACGGAACGAGCCACTTCTTCGGCCAGGTCTTCGCGAATGTTCAGGTCCAGGCGGTAACTCGGAGGCGAGATCAGGAGCAGAGTCTCCGCGGCTGCGCCGGATTCCGCTGCCTTTTCCGCCAGACTTTTTCCTGGCTGACTTTTTTCCACTTGGCATTCCAGCGAGAGCAGGACGTTTTCGATTTCGGCAGTTTCAAGCGAAGTGCCGAGAAATGAGTTGAAATAGCTTGCATGAACTTCAATCGGACGAGGTGCCGGAGCGGCACGGGTCTGTGCCGATGCGCCTCCCACGATTTTGCCACCGGCCAGTTCGACCACGAGGTGAGCCAGGCGTGAAATCACGAAGGGAAGATTTTGCGGATCGATTCCCCGCTCAAACCGATGAGCTGCATCGGTCTGCTTCTGGTGACGAGTCTTTCCGCGACGGACGAGGCCGGGTGCGAATTCAGCGCACTCCAGGAAAACACGGGTCGTGCTGTCCTGAACTTCAGAATTGCCGCCACCCATGACGCCAGCGAGACCGATGGCGCGAGAACCGTCCTCAATCACAAGTTCGGTTCCAACCAGCGTGATTTCGGTCTTGTCGAGAAGCGGGAGCTTCTCGCCTTCTTGGGCGATGCGGACGCCGATCTTCTTGCCTTCGATCCGGTCCGCATCGTAGGCGTGAGTCGGATGTCCAAGCTCCAGCATGACGAAGTTCGTGGCGTCCACGATGTTGTTGATCGAGCGGCTGCCCACGGCTTCAAGTTTGCTCACGAGCCATCGAGGGGAAGGTCCAACTTTGACGCCTTCAAGGTAACACCCGAAAAACTGAGGAGCACCCTCCCCGGCATTCAATGAAACTTCGATCGGTGAACCTTTGAACTGCACCAGCTCGGCTATCGGCTTCTTCGCCTTCACGCGCAGCGCGGACGCGATCTCGCGTGCAAGTCCGTAGTGACTGAGGCAATCTCCGCGGTTGGCGGTGAGTTTGAGAGTGAAGATCGTGTCGTTCAGCCCCATGATCTTCGCGAGCGGTAGGCCCAGCTCGGTGTCAGGAGGAAGGATGATGATGCCTTCGGACTGCGCAGCAAACCCGAGTTCGGATTCTGAGCAAAGCATCCCATTGGAGACTTCGCCGCGAATCTTGCCTTGGGCGATCTTCATCCCATTGGGCAGATTGGCTCCGACCTGAGCCAGTGCAACTTTGTCGCCGGCTTTCATGTTCTGCGCGCCGCAGACGATATCGAGAGGTTCGCCACTGCCGAGGCTCACGCTGCAGAGACTCAGACGATCCGCCTGAGGGTGCTGCTTCTTCTCGAGAATCTGAGCGGAGACCACTTTTTCAAGACCCACGCCCTGAGTTTTCATCTCCTCGACTTCAAGACCTCTCTGAGTCAGGAGATCAGCGAGAGCCTGCGGTCCTGCCACGGAACTGAGATCAACGAGTTCGGAAAGCCAATTCCATGAAACCTGCATCTTGAGCCTCTGTTTCTAGTCGAGTGATTTGCGGGCATCTCAAGCGGTTGAGCGCTCGGCCAAATTAAAATTGAGTCAAAAAGCGGGAGTCGCCATCGAACATGCGACGGAGATCAGGGATGTGATGCAGGAGCATCGCGATGCGCTCAACGCCCATTCCGAAAGCGAAGCCGCTGACTTCGCCTGGATCGTAACCGGCCATCTCGAAGAGTCGAGGATGAACCATCCCGGCTCCGAGAATTTCGAGCCAGCCCGTGCCTTTGCAGACCTTGCAGGTATCCACCGGCTTTGACTTGCAGAGAAAGCACGAAACGTCGACTTCGGCACCGGGCTCCACGAACGGAAAATAACTGGGACGCAGACGAATGCGCGATTCGGAACCGAACATTTCCTGCGCGAAAAACTCGAGTGTCCCTTTGAGGTCACTCATCTTGACGTTCTTGTCGACCCAAAGTCCCTCGATCTGATGGAACATGGGAGAGTGGGTCGCGTCGTGGTCACTGCGATACACGGCACCCGGACAGACAATGCGGACTGGCCACTTCTTCGAACGAAGTGCGCGCATCTGGACTGCAGACGTATGGGTGCGCAGCACTACCCCTGGTCCCATGAAAAAGGTATCCTGCATATCCCGAGCGGGATGATCCTTGGGGATGTTGACGGCTTCGAAATTCAGAAACTCAGTCTCGATCTCCGGGCCGGTCATGGGATCAAAACCCAATCGGCTGAAAATCTGCAGCAGCTTCCGCGTGGTCTGAGTTACGGGATGGAGTGCTCCACGGTGAGGGAGCCTGGCAGGGAGAGAGATGTCGATGCGCTCCTGAGCCAACTGTATATTCAGGGCAGCAGACTCAAGCTTGTCTTTTTGGATGGTGAGAGCTTCTTCGATCTGGCGTTTCCACTCATTGGCGGCAGCACCCATCTTGGGACGCTCTTCAGGTAAAACGGTGCCCAAGCCTTTCAAAACTTCGCTTAGGGCACCTTTTTTACCAAGAACTGAAATCCTGACGTTTTCCAGAACATCGAGCTGAGTTGCAGCTGCAATATCTCTTAAAGCCTGACCGCCGATAGCGTCCAGTTTTTGGATCACAATAGAATCCTAGAGATCAAGTGGCTGGAGCAAGACTGCGAACCTGGTTCACAATCGCTGCAAACCCACTAGGATCCATGATTGCGATATCAGAGAGAACCTTGCGATCCAGACTGATCTCAGCCTTCTTCATCGCGAAGATGAAACGGCTGTAGCTGATGTCATTGGTATTCAATGCAGCAGAAAGACGAGCGATCCACAATTGGCGGAAGTCACGTTTTTTACAACGGCGATCGCGGTAAGCGTAAACGCCTGCACGGTCGACAGCTTCGTAAGTGCGTTTGACTCGATTTTTACGACCGAGGACGAAGCCCTCTGCCCTTTTCAATAATTTATTTGTACGACGACGGCGTTTAAAACCACGTTTTGCGCGAGGCATGATCTACTCCTTAAAAAAACAAAAACGATTACTTAGAACCATAGGGCATGCACTTTTCGATGTGCTTCATGTCGCCCTCAAAAATGAGTCCAGCTTTACGATTTCTCAAGAGCCGCGCAGAACCTTTGTTGCCCATGTTATGGCGCTTGCCGGTGCGTTTGAACTTGATCTTACCCGTTGCAGTGAAAGAAAAACGCTTTGCTGCAGCTTTCTTAGTCTTTAATTTCATGTCTTACCCCTACTCGAATTTTCTAAATATTTCGAGCAAATCTGCGAATTACTTCTGAAAAACCCAAACTTTTCTTCCAAATACTCGCGGAAGTCCGTTCAAGCGCCAGTTTAAAATTTCAATCCACTTAACTTGTACTTAGTCCGTGATTTAATCAGACGCTCACTCGATCGCTTTTCAGTTTTGACGAAAATCAAAACTGAGTCGTCCGATGTGCCTGTTTTCCCTAGAGAATTCAGAAAAACCGCATGAAATTACGAATTAAGAGGTGTCACCCTACTTCATCAAGTCGAACCCAGTCAAGGATTCGTTCGACGAATTCAGGATGACTTTACCCTTTTTTTACGTCTTTTCCTCACCCGAACTTCCAGGAGCGGGCCCAGGGCCAACTGCCGGTGTGACGATCAGAGAGACCGGCGCCACTGTGTTCGGAATGGGACCCGTCGAAACCGTATTGGCCACGGGTCCGGTGGAAACGGACGGACCACTCGTCGGATTGATCACAATCGGCGCGCGGTTGGCCATCGGCTTCTTCGAAGCACCTGGAGAAATGATCATGATCAGCTTCTTGCCTTCCAACTTTGGGAAAGACTCGACCGTGCCAATGTCCTTCACCATTTCAGCCAGCTGCTTCATGATCTTGTAGCCCTGATCCACATACGTGATTTCGCGACCGCGAAACATGATGGTGATCTTGGCCTTGTCGCCGTCTTCAAGGAACTGGCGAACGTTCTTGAATTTGTATTCCAAGTCATGCTCTTCCGTCTGAGGGCGAAGCTGAATTTCTTTCACTTTGATGACGGTCTGCTTCTTCTTGGCCTGGTGCTCTTTTTTCTTCTTCTCGTATTTGAACTTGCCGTAATCGCAAATTTTGCAAACCGGAGGCTGAGCATTGGGAGAAACTTCCATCAGGTCGAGGTTGCGCTCACGCGCCATCTGCAATGCCTGAAAAGTGGGAACGACACCCACTTGTTCGCCTTTTTCGTCAATCAGGCGGACTTGAGGAACGCGAATGCGCTCATTGATTCGATGTTCGTCTTTATTCTGGTTCGGCACCGGGCCGCGAGAATTCGGGCGGGGTGGACGAGAAAAAGGTGGGCTGGATGGACCAGCGGAAGGACCTGAAGGGCCTGGTGAACTGGATGGGCTCGAAGGACTTGCCGGATTCGACGGATTTACAGGTGTAATTGCCATTTTGGTTTTGAAATATCTCCCTATTTAGACTGACTTGCTCAGAAGTACCTAACTCAACTTTGGCTGTCAAGGCACCGCTGATCGCTTCAGCGGGGTTTGTGACATCACCAGCCAGAGTAGCCAGTACCGTCCCATGAAGGAGCAGCCGTCCGAGTCAGTTCAAGACGGAGGGCTCCAAAATGTGGATCACCATTCAAGGCGTTTCATGCAAAGAGCCCCGACCGTACCACGATCAGGGCCCATTTGTTCTAAAACTGCAAAAGCTCAGCGGGCAGACTTGCTGGAGCTCTTGGACTTCGTCGCGGATTTCTTTGAGCTGGTCTTCTTTTTGGTTCCCGTGCTCGCGGCGGTCTTCTTCGCCCCAGCCGTCTTCTTGGTCGAAGACCTGGTGGATTGAGTGGCAGTCTTGCCAGCCGACTTGGAAGCGGCTGCGAAGTTCTTGCTGCGCATGTTGACCAGAATCTTTTCAAATTCCTTCTTCTGCACGTTGACGAACTTCTTGAATTTCTTCACTTCGCCCGGAATCTGCTTCTGAAATTTTTCGAGTTCTTTACGCTCGCGTTCGAGGAAATCACGCATTTTGTTCACATCGGAGCTCAGAAGTTTTTTGACTTCCTTGCCCTGGCGTTCAGCGTACTTGCGAGCATCTTCAACCCAGGTCTTGTCCTTCAACATGGACTGGAGCTGTTCCTGCGCCGCTTTCACACGGGTGACGACTTTTTTCAATTCTGCGTTCATCGAGCTATTCATGTTCTTCTTCCTCATTAATTCTTACATTCTTTCCAAGTTCTTCGAACTTCGTACAAAAGCGGGTTCAGATTGCGGGGCGATAAACTTCTGTTTCTTTCAATGCGCTTCGACCGAGAAACTGACTCGGAGTGTTAACATATTTACTCAGACGAGGCAAGGGGTCATGTCCGAGCCAAGCCTCACGCGTCCCCATTACTCCCATTCCTAGGGTGAAAATCGAAGTGAAAAATTGAGTAACGGATCTCTCGTCTCTTCTTGCCCGGCAAGGAAATCGTTGCGACTTGAGAACAAGGCTGGCGAACAGGTCGACTCATTGGGCGCTCGAACACTGTGAAGAAACCATGAAAAGCCCCACCGGTGCGAGAAGTGCCTGATTTTCCGGGGCCACTTGGAACCGGAATTCCGATTGGTGTCATTTTCTCCGCCTCAACTCCGCTTTACGAAGAACTGAGTGTGGCACTCTCTTTGCGTATGCGTCAAATCAGTTCGCACGATCGAACGAAGGAGATGAGGATTTATGAAATCACTGAAAGCCTTGAATTTGAAACAGATCGAACGATGTCTCAGTCTGTCCCTGATCCTGATGGCAGTCGCTTCAACGACCGTCTTCGCGGCCCCAGCGAGTCCTGAGCTCCAGCTGGACGCCAATGGTTACGTCACTTGCAGCACTTCCAGCCGCGGCCGGAACTTTGAAGGTTCTGACTACGATTACTCCGCGGCGCAATCCAACGTGATTCGTCAGTGTCAGCTGGACGCGATCACCAGCAATTCTGAATGTGCTTCCAACGTGAGCTGCTTCAACTCTGACTCCGGAGGCTACGGGAATTCCGGATCCATCGGGGGTTACGGCACGCCAGTCGTGCGATGCGATACTTCAAGCAACGGACGCGCATTCGCAGCGGAAAACATCGATTCCTATCTTGCGCAGGACTCGGCGATCCGTCAGTGCCAGGCTGATCCCTACACTTCAAATTCACAGTGCTCAAACAATGTCAGCTGCTCTGATTCCGGCAACTCTGGCAATATGGGAGGCGGCGGCGGGTATGATCCTGGAGGATACACCTACCCTCCGGCTGCGAGCATTCTTCAACGGTGCACCACTTCGAGCAGCGGAGACCTTTTCGAAGCCTCCAGCATCGACGTGAATGTCGCGCAGGAGCAGGCCCTCGGACGCTGTGAATCCCAGCGCTACACTTCACGCTACCAGTGTGAAGCCAACCTCCGCTGTGGACCCGATGGTTACGTGAGTGGCGGGTACGGCCCATCGCCACAACCTGTCGTGGTTCTGGATCACCCGCTCCCCGCTCCACGTCCCATCGTCATCATTCAGCCCGGTAGACCAGGCCCTCGCCCGCAAGGCGGCGGATATGGCGGCGGTGGACGCGGTAGCCCAGGCGGCGGAAGACCTCTGCCTCAAGGTGGCCGGCCTGTCGGACCTCAGCCCCGTCCGGTGATTCGCTGAGATCGCATTCTCATTGATCGTGAAACTGTCTCGAAGGGGCGCCAGGGATGAAAATCCTGGGCGCCCTTTCAGTTGGAACCGAGCTCAGTTTTCAAGTGTGTGCTCAGGTCTCCCAGACTTTGGCGATCGGGATCCGGCGTCCGATGCCGAATGCCTTGTGACTGACTTTGAGAACCGGAGCAGCCTGGCGGCGCTTGAACTCATTCATCTCCAGACGCTTCAGGGTTTCGCGAGCCCAGGGACCGAAGCGTTTCACCAGCTCGGCTACCGGCACCGCCTTCTCGATATACTCTTCAAGCAGAGCGTCCAGCTCTTCATAGGGAGGCAAAGTGTCCTGATCCTTCTGGTTGGGCCGGAGCTCCGCGGAAGGGGCTTTGGTGATCGTGTTTTCAGGAATCGGGTTGCCCCACAATTCGTTGATCTTGCGGGCCAGCTCAAAAACACGAGTTTTATAAACGTCACCGATCGGAGCGAGGGCGCCGCACATGTCGCCATACATCGTGCTGTAACCCGTCGCCATCTCGGACTTGTTTCCGGTGGTCAGGACAAGAGCGTTGTAGTGATTGGAGAGAGTCATCAGGATGATCCCGCGAAGGCGGGCCTGGAGATTTTCCTGCGCAAGCGGCGCCAGGGTGCCGCGGTTTTCGGCAAGCTCCCGATTGGCGGTCGAAAAGAGAAATTTGATGGGGCGAACTTCAAACGGAATTCCGAGGTTGGCAGCGAGCGTTTCCGCATCCGTCATGCTGTGAGTGGAGGAATATTGAGACGGCATCGCCACTCCCAGGACATTCTTCGGACCGAGGGCTTTGACCGCGAGAGTCGCCACGATGGCCGAATCGATCCCGCCACTGAGGCCCAGAATCGCCATTTTAAAGCCACTTTTTGTGAAATAATCCTTGATGCCGACGACGAGCGCGCGCGAGAGCACTTCGAGCTCCTCGGGAGCCTGGTCTTCACGGTCCGCTGATGCGGGCTCTTCAAACCTCGGGGACTTGCCTGGCTCAATTTCAACCAGACCCAGTGCGGTCCTGAAGACGGGCAAGCGCCCCGCCACTTTGCCAGCGGCATCCAGGACGAATGAAGCACCATCGAACAGAACTTCATCAGTCGCCCCCATCTGATTGACATAGACGATCGGCGCATTCAATTTTTTCGCGATGGCTCCGTGCAGTTTTTCGCGGCGCTCACGCTTGCCGAATTCATAGGGGCTGGCCGAAATCGAGAAAAGAAGATCAATCCCCTCCTTTTCAAAACACTCCACCGGGGTGCGGCCGTAAAGTTTGCGGCCCTGAACCGGATCTTCGGCCCAAAGGTCTTCGCAGATGGCGACCGCGATTCTGACTCCGTCACAGTTCCAGATCCTGCTTTCCTGGGCGGGCTCGAAATACCGGGCTTCATCAAAGACGTCATAAGTGGGAAGCAGCGTCTTGGCCTGCGTGAAAACGACTTTGCCATTTTCCAGAATGCTGACGGAGTTTTGCGCCGCTTTTCCGGAAGAATTGGGATTGCGGGTCACATGACCGACAATGAGTGCGCACGTCTGACCTTTTGTGAGCTGGAGCAGCTCCTGAAGAGCTTTCTCATTGCGTTCGAACATTTCGGGGCGCTCGACCAGATCATGAGGAGGATAACCGCAGATGCCGAGCTCAGGAGTCAAAAGCAAACGGGCCCGCAAAGAGCAGGCCCGTTCATAAGCTTCTCGGATCTTCACCACATTCGTATCAAAGGATCCGACGACCGGATCCATCTGGGCGAGAGCAATCCGCATGGACTTGAATCAGAAACGCTTCTGGATTTCAGACTTGTCGAAAAAGTAAGCAAGTTCGCGTTCAGCGGACTGAGCGCTGTCAGATCCGTGGACCGAGTTCGCTTCGATGCTGTCGGCAAAATCCTTGCGGATGGTGCCGGCTGCCGCTTTGGCAGGATCCGTCGCGCCCATGATTTCACGATTGGCCATCACAGCGTTTTCGCCCTCGAGGCACATGAGAAGGACCGGACCACTGGTCATGAAGTGAACCAGGCTCTGGAAAAAGGGACGCTCTTTGTGTTCGATGTAGAAGCCTTCCGCTTTTTCACGGGAAAGGCGGGTGAACTTTGCAGCAGCGATACGCAAGCCCTTGCTTTCGAAGCGGCTGATGATTGCGCCGATATTGTTCTTTTCGACGGAGTTAGGCTTGATGATGGAAAAAGTGCGCTCGAGAGCCATGGTAAATAACCTTTCGTTTTGAATTTCTAAGAGTTACCTAACGCAAAAATCGCAGGCATTCAAAGATAAAAATGGGCGTTCACCCCGTGCGTGCGCAGAGCGTGGCAATCCCGGCATAGAATCAGGGCAGTTGGCATGACCCATCGCGTTCTTCAGACTCTCTCAAAGGTTCGTCGCACTGTGGACTTCGAGCGCATTCCTGAAGGATTCGATGCCTGGAAATCCGGTCACGCGTCCCAGCACTTTTTCATTTCGCACGAAGAGAAAACTGGGAATGCCGATGAGGGCGTAGCGAGTGGCGAGCTCCGTGTGAATGTAAGCGTTGACGGTGTAATAGTTCACTGGAAATTTCTGAAGGGATTCTGAATGCAGATCCAGCTGACTATGGCCATAGACACAATTTGGACAGTTCTCTCCCCAGAAGTAGATCACGGACAGGCGATCGACGCTGTCCTTGAAAGCATCCGTGAAGTTTTCAGGAGTGAGCTCAATCATGGCGAGAGTCGGCGCAGAAGTCATTTCCGAACCTTACCGTCAATCCGCGCGCCTCGTCCAGTCCCAGTGTCGGTATCACGGCGAGCGTCATTACTCCTTTGATCACGGAGGCGCATTCTGGGTCCCAGTCCCATTTTCTCAAAAGCCTGCTGCTGATTGTGATGCCAACAGAGAAGTCGCAGGTTCGCGAGTGCATTCGCTCCTCCCATCGCCAATGGTTTAATGTGATCGACTTCAAGACGATAGCGAGCTGAGCAACGCCGGCCGTGGCCTTCGTACTCACACCGGCCACCACTGTTCGCCCAAACCCTCTTCCTCAGTGCAGAAGGCAAGTAAACTCTCCTGCCGGGCGGTAGCGAAATCACCGCCGCTGCGGCGGTGGCCGGCGGAGCTAGGTTCCTCGCGGAGAAATCCACTTTTTTGGCGTCTTCGGAGCCTTTTTCACAAAGCTCTTTAGGATCGTCATTACCCTCCTCTCCTTCATCACAAGTACCGTCGCTCCCTTTCACTTTTGCTTTCACTTGGGCTCTCGCACTTTCCAAACCTTTCCTCTTTTCGATTCGAGCGAGGACATCGGTCGCGAGGTAGGAAACGAGCTCGGCGTAAGTCGCTTCAGGAAGGGCTTGAGCCAACAGTCCTTTGAGACGCTGGAGCTTCTCATGGAGTTCAGGAGTGATCACCAGTCTGAGTTCGCGCTCTTCAGTGGCGGCAATGAAACGTTCTTTCTCCTTCGGCATGGATACAGGAGAAATGGCGAAAAGAGTTTTTTCACAGTCTCGCTGGGAGAGCCCAGCCATCCTTGCGACGAGCTCGCTCCCGTCCGACTTTCGTCCCAACTTTCTTTCGGCTTGCCTGAAACTCTGCACTTTTGCCGCATTGCTGAGCGACAACTTGCCTGACTCCAGCGCCGCTTTCGCCTCGGGTACATCACGCACCAGTCTGACCGCCTGGATTCGGCGCTGCGCAGCCCCTTCACTGAGGCCGAGGTAACCGGTGACAAAGTCCCAAAGTGAAGAGTACCCAAGCTCTGCGTAAAGCATCCTGCGACTGATCTCTTCCAGATGTTCGATCAGTGCAAGCGTGATTCTTCGCTCCTCCGCGACGAGGGACCGGGTACGGAAGAGAAGCTCATCTGAATTCAATTGTTTCATGAAAGGACCCTTAACACGTATTTTTTCGGGTCCACTGGAGGGTCGTGGTGAAGGGGATCTCTGGGTACGTAGAACTTTTCGCCAACCCCGGCCGGATCTAGCGACAGAGTCAATTTACGGAGCTCCAGTCGGGATTTAATTTCAATGCGCAGAGCCTTCATGGAGTTGTCCCGAAATCCGTCAAGTGAAATGCAATCAGGAAACAAAAGAACACCACCGCTCGGTATATCGGAAGTCTTCTGTGTAACTTCGCTTCACATGGCCGACATCCGATCTACATCAAGCTCACGGCCTGCAATGGCGCAATTTGAGGTTCCGTTTCAATATGTACGAACTGACCCAGCTTTTCATAAGGTTCCGAATCCTGGGGAGTGAAAAGGGCAATGGCTTGGAAGGGCATGCAACTTACCAGTGTGCCGAGAACCAGGGACGGGTAAGCAGCTTCAAGGGCTTTCGAAAGAATTTTCAGACTGGGCATGAACATGGGTCACTTCTCCTTTCTCTTCTTCAACTTCCTCACTTCAAAGGTAATGGACGGAAGCTAAAAGAGAGATGAAGTTGAGATGAAAGATTCTTAATTGGGAAATTTAGGCAGCAAGGCATGCTCGCGCATTAAAGCGAGCACGATGATTTCGGCAATTACTCATGAGTCTACTCCGTAGTGCTTGAAGATGCTGGGTTGGTTGAAGCCATTTAATTTTGACGTAATTTCGAATAGACCAGACTGGAAGTAATGCAAACTAAATCTAGTGGATGGATGGCTCAAGCTTCGCGAAACGCTCGGTCTCACAATCAATTGCATTTGGAGTAACCATGAAAGTTATTTTTTTTTTTTTGACTTCCCTTTATTCAGCGCACGCGTTTTCCGGAGACGCATGCAAAGGCGGCAACGGCAAGCCCCTCTTTGGCTACGACGAGACCCACACCATCAATAGCTGCGATCAAGGCTTTCTAGACCAAGTTATGAAAATAGCACGCGGCGATAGAAAAGTAGCGTTACAAGGAGTTCTCGATCTCGGCTGGAAAGCGATGAGCCAGAATGACCTGGAAACAGCAGTCAAACGCTTTAATCAGGCTTGGCTGGTCAATAGTCAATCGCCGGCTGTATTTGAAGAATTTGCGGCATGGGAGAAAGCCCATCAGAACGCAAAAAAAGAAAAAGAGTTCCAACAGAAAGCAAAGGCATTGAATAACAGTTCATAGAAGCGGCGGGCCTTTGACAAATAGTGAATGAACACCACTTTTAAGTAAGCAAAAAAGCCACACGGCATCCCGTGTGGCTTTTTTCATTTCTCAGTCTGAAACCCAGCTCAGCGCTTGAGCGCGGCTTGAAGCGTGGTTCCCAGATCCGCAGGGCTGCGAGCGATTTTCACGCCGGCTGCGCCGAGAGCCAGGAACTTTTCTTCTGCAGTGCCCTTGCCGCCGGAAATGATCGCTCCTGCGTGGCCCATGCGTTTGCCGGGAGGGGCAGTCGCGCCGCCGATGAATCCGGCGATCGGTTTTTTGAATTCACGCTTGATGTAATCGGCAGCTTCTTCTTCAGCGGTTCCGCCGATTTCGCCGACCATGATCACGCCGTGCGTGTCAGGATCCGCGTTGAAAGCTTCGAGCACGTCAATGAAGTTCGTGCCATTGATTGGATCGCCGCCGATGCCCACGCAAGTGCTCTGTCCCAGGCCCAATTTCGTGAGCTGGTGAACGGCTTCGTAGGTCAGGGTTCCGGAACGGGAAACGACACCGATGTTGCCGGCCTTGTGAATCGGACCCGGCATGATGCCGATCTTGCACTGACCGGGAGTGATGATGCCCGGGCAGTTCGGACCGATCAGGCGGGATTTCGTGCTCGCGAGGTAACGCTTCACGGCGATCATGTCCTTGACCGGAATTCCTTCGGTGATGCAGACAATCAGCGGGATGCCGGCGTCGGCAGCTTCACAGATCGCGTCCGCCGCTCCGGCTGGAGGCACGAAAACCATCGTGGCGTTGGCGCCGGTTTTGGCAACCGCTTCTTCGACGGAATTAAAGACTTTGAAGCCTTCGTGAGTCTGTCCGCCGCGACCGGGAGTCACGCCGCCGACGACGTTCGTGCCGTAATCCCGGCAACCGATCGCGTGAAAGCTTCCCTGAGAGCCGGTGATGCCTTGAACCAGAAGCTTGGTGTTCTTGTTTACCCAGATGGCCATGTTTCAGTTTCCTTTGACGGCTTTTGCTGCCGCGACGACTTTTTGAGCTGCATCGGTGAGACCGTCAGCTGGAGTGATCTTGAGTCCGGAGTTGGCGAGGATCTCCTTGCCCTTCTCGACGTTGGTTCCTTCCAGGCGCACGACGAGAGGAACCTGAAGCTGCAACTCGCGAGCTGCGGCGATGACGCCTTCAGCGATGATGTCGCATTTCATGATCCCGCCGAAGATGTTGTCAAGAATCGCCTTCACTTTCGGGTCCTTCAGAATGATCTTGAACGCGTGGGAGACCTTCTCTTTTGAAGCTCCACCGCCCACATCCAGAAAATTGGCCGGCTCGCCGCCATGAAGCTTGATGATGTCCATCGTCGCCATCGCGAGTCCGGCACCATTCACGAGGCATCCGATGTTGCCATCCAGCGCGATGTAAGCGAGTTCGTATTTTGAAGCCTCGACGTCCTGAGCGTTCTCTTCGAGAAGATCGCGCATTTCGACGATGTCCTTGTGACGGAAGAGCGCATTATCATCAAAATTGAATTTGGCATCCAGCGCATGGAGATTGCCCTGTTTGGTGATGATCAACGGGTTGATCTCGA
This sequence comes from Oligoflexia bacterium, assembly GCA_014378465.1. Lineage (GTDB taxonomy): Bacteria > Bdellovibrionota > UBA1018 > UBA1018 > UBA1018 > UBA1018. Next base: position 65,443 of record JACMNQ010000057.1, read on the forward strand.
CCTGCGAACAATCTTCGGCGAGGAAACACTTGTAGAAGGAAGCGAAAAACGGGATCGCCGCTTTCGTCTGTTCTGGAGTCAGACCAAGTCCCTGCGCGAGCTTGCGACCGTGGTAAGGCATGAACCCCGTGGTCGGGTCGATCGCGACTTTGAAGATCTTTTCTGGATGAGAGTGAGCAACTTCTTCGATCTCCACTCCCCCTTCGGTCGAGGCCATCATCACGACCTGGGATACGGCGCGATCAATGACGATGCCGAGGTACATTTCACGCTCAATGTCTGAAGCGGCTTCGATCCAGATCTTGTGAACTTTCTTGCCTTCGGCTCCGGTCTGGGGAGTGACGAGGGTCTTGCCCATGATCTCCTCAGCCAAAGTGCCGGCTTCGGCGACGGACTTGGCGAGCTTCACTCCGCCGGCTTTGCCGCGTCCACCCGCGTGGATCTGGGCTTTGACGACGAACAGAGAAGCGCCTGCGGCAGCCAGTTCCTTCGCGGCTTTTTCAGCGCGTCCTTTGACATCCGCGCCTTCTTCGACGAGGCGGCCGTCGGAAACGGTGATGCCGTACTTCTTCAAAACCTGCTTCGCCTGGTATTCATGAATGTTCATTCTGGTTCTTACTTTCTTATGAGTAACGAGTGGATGAGCCTGGGACCTTCGTTCTCCCTCGGCTTCTTTCCGCAGCGCACTTTCATGTGCGCTTTGGTCAGTCACCTCGGTGCGGCCTCGGTCGCAGGCCCAGCCATCTCGTTAGAATAGGACCGAAATCTTGTTGAGAAGGTTACTTGAGGAGGTCGGCGACGCCGGCTTTTTCTTCTTCAAGTTCCTTGAGAGTGTTCGCCATTTTTTCACGGGAGAAAGTGTCGATTTCAACGCCCTGGACGATCTTGTAGTCCCCGTTTTCAGTGGTACAAGGGAAGCCGTAGATCGTGCCGACCGGGATGTCGTAGGAACCGTCAGAAGGGACACCCATGGTGACCCAGTCGCCCTTCGAGCCCAACCACCAGTCATGCATGTGATCGATGGCTGCGTTGGCGGCGCTGGCTGCGGAAGAAACTCCGCGAGCTTCGATGATCGCCGCTCCACGCTTGCCGACGGTAGGAATGAAAGTCGCTGCATTCCACGCATCTTCATTGACCAGCTTTTTGACATTCTCGCCATTGCTGGTCGCGTTTCTGAAGTCAGGGTACATGGTCGGGCTGTGATTGCCCCAGACCGTGAGGTTTTTGAAGGATGAGATCGGACGACCGGTCTTGGTCGAAAGCTGAGCCAGCGCACGGTTGTGGTCCAGGCGGAGCATGGCGGTGAAATTGCGAGTGTTCACTCGGCCGAACTTCTCTGCGGTCTTCATCGCGATGTAAGCGTTGGTATTGCAAGGATTGCCGACGACGAGAACTTTGACCTGAGGATGAGCGTTCTTGCCAATCGCTTCGCCTTGAGCAGTGAAGATCTTCGCATTCTCAGTCAGGAGATCCTTGCGTTCCATTCCAGGTCCGCGAGGTCTTGCACCGACCATCAGAACCACAGCCGCGTCCTTGAACGCGACATTCGCATCATCAGTTCCGGTCACGCCCGCGAGAAGCGGGAATGCGCAGTCCTGAAGTTCCATCATCACGCCGTTGAGCGCTTTCTGAGCCTGAGGAAGTTCAAGCAGCTGAAGGATCACGGGCTGATCCTTGCCAAGCATCTCTCCGCTGGCGATGCGAAAAAGAAGACTGTAACCGATCTGGCCGGCAGCGCCGGTGACTGCAACACGAACTGGGGATTTTGACATTTTTATGCGCCTTTTTAGTCTTGTGGGTAAAACGTTGGGGTTCTAAAAACCAAGGGCATGACGTTACATGTTCTTGATGATCTGCTGACCGAATTCGGAACACTTGATCTCTTCGACGCCGGTCACGCCTTCCTGTTTCATCAGGCGAGCGAAGTCGTAAGTGACCTTGCGGGCCGCGATCGCGCCGTCCATGCCTTTGATGATGAGATCAGCCGCTTCATTCCAGCCCATGAAACGAAACATCATCTCACCGGAGAGGATGACCGATCCTGGATTGACCTTGTCGAGATCCGCGTACTTCGGAGCCGTTCCGTGAGTCGCTTCGAAAACCGCGTGGCCCGTGAGGTAATTGATGTTGCCGCCGGGAGCGATGCCGATCCCGCCAACCTGTGCCGCAAGAGCGTCAGAAAGGTAATCGCCGTTCAGGTTCAAGGTCGCGATGACTTCAAACTCTTCCGGACGAGTGAGCACCTGCTGAAGTGAAATGTCGGCGATCGCGTCTTTCACGATGATCTTGCCGGCGGCGACAGCTGCCTTCTGCTCGGCATTGGCGGCGTCTTCGCCCTTTTCCTTCTTGGTCTTTTCCCAGGTATCCCAGGTGTAGCACTGAGCGCCGAATTCACGCTCCGCGAGCTCGTAAGCCCATTTGCGGAAGCCGCCTTCAGTGTACTTCATGATGTTGCCCTTGTGGACGATCGTGAGGGACTTGCGCTTGTTCTCAAGCGTATAAAGGATCGCGGCGCGGACGAGGCGTTCCGTTCCATCGCGGGAAACCGGCTTGATGCCGATACCGCTGGACTCAGGGAAACGAATCTTCGCGTAGTCCTTCGGAAAGTTTTCCTTCAGGAAGTTGAGCATCTTCTTCGCGGACTCGGTGCCTTCTTCGAATTCGATGCCGGCATAGATGTCTTCGCAGTTTTCGCGAAAGATCGTCATGTTCACTTTTTCAGGGTGCTTCACGGGAGAGGGCACGCCCTTGAACCAGCGAACCGGGCGGAGGCAGACGTAGAGATCGAGCATCTGACGAAGAGCCACGTTCAGGGAGCGCATGCCGCCTCCGATCGGAGTCGTGAGAGGTCCTTTGATCGAAACGAGGTAGTGACGAAGAGCCGTCAGCGTGTCTTCAGGCAACCAGTCCTGATACTTGTCGAAGGACTTCTGGCCTGCGTAAACCTCGAACCACTCGATCTTGCGTTCGCCGTTGTAAGCTTTCTTCACGGCGGCATCAAAGACCGCGACGGAAGACTTCCAGATGTCGGCGCCCGTTCCGTCCCCTTCGATGAAAGGAATGATCGGGTTCTTGGGAACCGTCAGTTTGCCATTGTGAATCGTGATTCGTTCGCCGCGTGCAGGGGCCGTAAGATTTTTGAACATGAAATCTCCAGAAGAATTGAGATGCGTAACTTTATATAATGGAGGAACTTTATGCGGATGCACGGCCTCAGGTCAAGGACATGCCGTCAGCGATAAAATTTTCTGACCGCTGACGAAGTGGCGTCGCGCATCTGAGTTTGGGAGTCATATTTCAGACGGTCCGTCGCGACGCTCGCCACATCCATTTCATCATGAGTCACGAAGAGCAGAGGAACCGGCCAGAGTTGATGCAACTCGACAAGCTGCTCGCGCATCTTGCTTCTGAGCGCTGAATCGAGAGCGGAGAAAGGCTCGTCGAGGAGCAACAGTTCTGGCTTGGAGAGGATTGCGCGAATGAAAGCGACTCGCTGACGCTCGCCGCCAGAAAGGTTTTGGACGGAAGCGTGACTCCGGTCTGCGAGCCCGGTTTTCTGAAGCCAAGGTAACGCCAGTGCTTCTCGCTCAGCGCGGGGGACTTTCTGAATCCTCAAAGCAAAGGTGACATTCTCGATCAGGTTCAGAGAGGGAAACAAAGCCGACTCCTGAAAGACATAGCCGATCCTTCGCCTCTCAGCAGGGAGGTGCGTTATATCGCGGGAGTTCAAACGAATCTCCCCTCCTTCTGCTGCGTCCAATCCGGAAATGATCCTCAAGAGACTGGTCTTGCCGCAGCCACTGGGTCCAACCAGCGCTATTCTCTCGCCGGATCGAATTTCAAAGTCGGCGGCGATGGAAAATGGACCTACCGTTTTTCGAATGGCCTGGAGGCGGAGCAAGCTGGATTTTGCATCAATCATGAAAGTCTGTCCTGCCTTCTCAGAAATGTACCACTGGTGGCGACGGCCGCGGTCAGTGCAGTGCAGGCGATCAGCAGAAAAACCGCCAGGGCCTGCGCTTCTTGAAAACGGTACTGCCCCATCCACCGAGAAATGAGGAGTGGAATCGGCACCAGGTTTTCGCTGTAAAAGAGACTGACTGCCGCCACTTCACCCAAGGAGACTCCGGCCGCCACTGCCGCCACTCGGAGAATCGGTCCTCGCCAACGGGGCCATTCCACGGTCATGAAGGCCTGCACTGGAGTCGCACCCAGAGTCCGTGCGGCCTCAAGTGCAGGTGTCTGCGTTCCCTGGGAAAGCGCCCAGAGACTTCGGTAAGCGAGGGGAAAAGTGGTCGTGACCTGAAGCGCGAGCATCGCGGTGAAACTCCCTTCAAAAGGATCGAGCCATCTTCCGTAAGCGAGCCAGAAGCCAAGTCCCAGCACCAGAATGGAGATCCCGGCAGGCAAAGTGAACAGCAGGTCCGCACCTTTGAGACTGGGTCGGCTGATGAGGGCACTGAGGGCCGTGAGCAGAGTCACCACCGCGACCGCTCCCGCCAGCTTGAGTGAAACGGCCAGAGGGCCTGAAATTTCGTTGAAGAATTCTGAAGTGCTCCACAACTGAAGAGCCGCAAAACGATAGAGAGTCACATAGGGGAGAAGGAACATGGACGCAAGCAGTGCGGGAACCCAGGAAAAAGTGCGGCGCCGAGGATCAAAGCAAGGAGTGGCCTTCTCCAGAATCTTTGCCCGTCTCGAGAACCAGTGGAGAGTCACCCAGGGAATCAAAGTGAGAAGCAATTGCCAGAAAGCGCATGCCGCCGCTCCCCTCAAATCAAGGGAGCCGAGCCGAATGCGCGAGTAGATTTCAGTTTCGAGAGTCTCCACCGGTGGCCCGCCTCCGAGAATCAGCACGAGAGCGAAACTCATCACACAGAGACTGAAGACCTGAACACTTGAACTGAAGAGACTCCACTGGAGGTGCGGCCACTCGATCCACCTGAAACGCTGCCAGAAATTCGCGCCCAGAGTTTCCGAAGCCTCGATTTGAGCGCGAGGGATCTGAACTTTCGCCTGGCAGATGCCGAGTGCGATCCAGGGAGCATTCAGGAGGACATGAGCCAGAATGACTGCCTTCAGGGAATAGCCCCATCCCAGGCTGGCCAGAAGCCCTGAGTTTCCGAGCCACGCAGTGACCGTCATCGCCACGACTACCGTGGGAATTCCGTAAGGCAGCGCCAGAAGAATCTGAAGGAGCGACTGCATCCGGGGACTGGCACTCCGAGCGCAGATCCAGCCCAGGGGCAGGCCGAGGAGGACCGAGACAAAAGTGCTCAGAAGTGCCTGCTTGAGCGTGAAGGTGACGACGCTCAGGATCTGAGGGTCAAATAATGCAAGCCGACCCACCGTTTTCGCAGGTTCCTTCAGGATCAATTCCAGCAGCGCGCCGATCGGCAGGAAAATGCCTCCCGTGAAAAACAACAGGATCCAGAGCGAAGCTGAACTTCTGAGGAAAGTAGAACTTCTCACCTGAGCGCCTGATTCCATCGCTTGAGCAGGACATCCGTATCACTGCCCCGAGACTGAATCTGTTTAGTCGGCTTCGGCAATTCCTGAAAACTTTTAGGAAGGGCAACGCCACTGAGGACGGGCATCATCCAGTTCTTGAGCGGGACTTCCTTCTGAACCTCGTCCGAAATCAGAAATTCCAGAAATTTTCGTGCGTCAGCGCGAGTCTGAACGCTCCACTCCCCTTTGACCAGCGCGGCTCCTTCGACTTGAACGGGATTGCCTTCGTCCAGGATGAGTGCGAGATAGCGCGACGGATCATCACCTTTGACCGGATGTTCACGGTGGTAGGCCTGGCTGGTGATATAACTCCAGACCAGGGGCGCCTCACCTTTGAGAAACAGACCATAGGCCTGGTCCCAGCCTGGCGCGAGGGTGAGCCACTGAGATTTGAACTTCCGCCAGAAATCGCCGGATTTCTCGCCATAAATTTCCTGTGCAAGCAGCACGAATGCCAGCCCCGGAGTCGACGTGCGTGGATCTTCGAGCAGAATTTTCCGGTGGTATTTTTGACCCAGGAGTTCCTTGAGCGAATGAGGAAGGGCCAGTCCCTGCTCCTTCAATGCCTTCTGATCCGCCATGAAAGTGAACACTCCGTAATCAAACGGAAGAAAACCCGGGAGAATCTTGTTCAAGGCGCGCACTTCCGGCACGAGGCGATCTGAATTCTTCGGTTTCCAGTCACCCCAGGTTTCCACAAGAGGAACGAGTCGACCCCACTGGTTCTGGTCCACTCCAAGAACGATCTGAGCGGTCGGCTTTTTTCTTTCTGCATCCAGCTCCAGACGCGCCAGGAGCTGGCCCGCGTCTCCAGACGCAACCGCTTTGATCCTGATCCCCGTCTGTTTTTCAAAACGCGAGAAGAGTTCGGGTCCCAGGCCATGTTTGGCCACGAGACTGTCATAAGTGTAGACCACCAGTTCAGAAGCTTGCACCAGGGGAGAAGTGAAAGGCAGAGTGACGAGAAGGAAAAGCAGAAAGCTGAAGCGACTGACTCTTGTGACTGCAGTGAAACTGAATCGTGCAATGGACATCGACTTCCCTCCGCCAGCATTACCTGGTTCAGGTGAAAGGGTTCGTCTCGCCACTCAGCCGCCCGGGCACAGGGTCCCGGTCGCAAAGTGCGAAAACATCTCAGCCGGATCCACCAGCTCCCCTGGATTGGACTGCTCCGCCTATCCTAGATCAGGATTTTCAGAATGGGTATCAGCTTCGACAACAGTCACTTCAGAACTCACGGGCGCGAGCTCGACTGCGGGATGAAGGTTGCCGACGGCGGGCTTCAGAAGTCGGACTTTGCTGGTCTTCTCCTCAGCATCGACTTCGAAGTTCCAGAGAATTTCACAATTCTGGAGGTGCGTGGTCGTCTCCTCCTGATTGGACTTGATGTGCACGATGCCGTTTTCGTAAAGGGTCACTTCGGCGTTATCAATGTAAGTTCCCTCTTCTCCCGGATAGAAGAAAATCACTCGCATGGCTGGCCCAGCTCTCAAAATTCTCACGTCGCCTCCTGAGCGGGACCCGCGAGCGCGCGGGGTTTCACTTTTTGTTCCGGTCTTTCCGGGTCTTCGAGTGGTCGTCATGGTCAGGTCCCCTCAAAAATGATCTAAATGATGAGATTCTTTGAGAAAATAATAAACCACGACGCATCGCTTAAGCAAGGAGGATGGGCATTGCCCCGCCTGTCGAAAAGCGTTAAAAACGAAGCCTATGCTCCCCTCTGAACTTGCATCATCCCCATCCAGACGAACCAGCACCCTCGCGCACCTCGATCTCGTCAGCGAAATCGGGCGGCTGAAAAAAGAAAAAAATGCAGTTATTCTCGCTCACTACTACCAGAACGAGGAGATTCAGGAGCTCGCTGATTTCATTGGCGACAGCCTGGAACTCGCGCGAGTCGCGCAGAAGTCCCAGGCGGATCTGATTCTCTTCGCCGGTGTTCACTTCATGGCCGAAGGTGCAAAAATTCTCAATCCGTCGCGTAAAGTTCTGATGCCCGACCTGCGAGCCGGCTGCTCACTTTCTGATAGCTGCCCGCCTCTCGCCTTCGAACGATTTCGCGCAAAATATCCAGATCACTTCGTGGTGTCTTACATCAACTGCTCCGCGGCGATCAAAGCACAGAGTGATGTGATCTGCACCAGCTCAAACGCGGTCAAGATCGTGAACCGAATCCCGAAAGACCGAGGCATCATCTTCGCTCCGGATCGAAACCTCGGTGCTTACGTTGCCGAGCAGACCGGTCGCGACATGATCCTCTGGCAAGGCACGTGTATCGTGCATGAGACTTTTTCGGAGCGAAAACTGATTGATCTGAAAGTTCGCCATCCCGATGCGGAGATCATCGCTCATCCCGAATGCGAAGCGACTCTCCTGGCCAAAGCGGATTTCATCGGCAGCACGTCCGCGCTGCTGAAGTATGCGATGGAAAGCGCGAAAAAAACGTTCATCGTTGCAACCGAAGAAGGCATCCTGCATCAGATGCGAAAAAAAGCGCCGGGCAAGGAGTTCATCCCGGCGCCTCCCAATGCCAATTGCGCCTGCAATGAATGTCCCTTCATGAAGCTCAACACTCTCGAAAAAGTCTATCTCGCCTTGCGTGACGAAACGCCCGAGATCCAGATACCTGAAGACTTGCGTCAAAAGGCGCTGCTTCCCCTCGAAAGAATGCTGGAGTGGTCTCTCTGAATCATTTAGGGTAAGTTCACTTCATCCGACGAGTGGCAGTCCGTTACCGCCACTATCAAAATTTTCAAAGGAGATCCCCATGAGTGATCAGAACATGCAAGACGAACTGACCCGATTGCGCGCAGAGAACGCCGCACTGAAAAAGACTTCGGCCAAGGGCCTCTCCCTGAAAGTCAGTGAGAAAGGCGCGCTGTCCGTATACGGACTTGGGCGCTTTCCCGTCACTCTCTACAAAGAGCAGTGGAAGAAGCTTCTCGAAATGGCTGACGACATCCGGGTGTTCATTGACGCCAACGATGCTCAGCTCAAGACGAAGGATGCCGCGGCCCCGAAAGAGTCCTGATTCAGGACCGGGGGCGCATTCCGTTGAGTCGGACGGACTCCCACACATGCGATGAGCTGCGAATCGCGAGACTCGCGTGAGCGCGCGTGGAAATTTGCAAGGTTGGGTAGTCATCGGGTCAGCAGCACGGGGTCTCTCCGGTACTTTGAAGTCCGAGTGAAGTACCGCTCATCAATACAAAAATTTATTCTCCGCGCCTGGAGCGAATGACTCGCTCAGACGAGCGGCATGTGGAATGCCGGTTGCAATCCAAGCGGGCAAGGAGATCATTTTTTATGGCAAACAATCCAACTCAAAAGAGTTCCATGGACACTAGCAACTCGTCTAACATCGGCAGCTCAACTTCAATGAAGAATTCCTCTTCACACCTGAGCTCCGCATCAAACCCATCTTCAAGCTCTTCATTGAATACTTCTTCCGGCAGCACTTCCAAGAGCTCCAGTTCGAAGGAATTGAGTGGCGATTCCCTGAATGACAATCTCAAAGACACTCTTTCCACTGACAATCTGTCATTGAACAGCGTCAAGGAGAATGTTTCGAACATCAGTTCAGATTTCCGCAGCCGTGCTTCCACGATCGCTTCAGACGTCAGCGAACGTGCCAGCGGCTACTACGAAGATGCCTCTGAGTGGATTTCTGAAAACCGCTCGACCCTTTACACGGTAGCAGGCGTGCTGGCTTTCACCGGTCTCGCGTTTTTCGCTTTCACGAAGAGAGATTCCATCAGTGAGTCTTTCCGAAATCGCAAAGCGAGCTGATGCATACCGCCGTGAAAGGCATGACCTGGTCACTCGGATTTACCGGACCCAGTCTGTAAACCTGGACAGCGCCAGAATTTGCGCTCACCTTACGACTTGATGAAAGCAGCGCATTGAAAACGCCCCTGCCTTCAGTGAGTTGGCCCTGGGTCACTTCAAAAGGCGTGAAGATCAATCTTCACGCCTTTTTTTTTTCGCTCAGATGAGTGAGAATCATGCCATGACGACGAAACTTCCGCTTTCACTCGCAGGAATCCAACCTCAGGGACTGGTCCAGGACCAGACGATCGCGCAATACCATCTCGGATCGCAAAAGAATTTCGTCTACCTCATTCTCAATTGGCAGACTCACGAAGCGGCGATGATTGATCCGCAATTCGATATCGAAACTCCCCTTCAGGCACTTCAGGAAAATGGCTTCGAGCTCAGGTTCATTCTCCTCACGCATACCCATGGAGATCACACTGCAGGAGTTCCGGGGCTGCTTCGAAAGTTTCCTGAACTTCCGGTGTACCTCCACTCCGAAGACGCTCATCGACTGCGCAGTTCAGAACCTCCTTTTCAGTTTCTTCACGAAGGACAGAACCTGAAGCTCGGTGACTTCGAAATTCAGCCGCTCCACACTCCGGGCCACAGCGCGGGCGCCTTGTCCTACTTTCTCAAGGCCGAGAGGCCCTACCTGTTCACGGGTGACACGATTTTCATTCGGGACTGCGGAAGGACGGACTTTCCCACAGGGGACAATCAGCAGATGTTTGATTCAATTCAGAAGATCAAGAAGCTCCCTCTTGAGACGGTCTTTCTGCCGGGTCACTTTTACGCCCCTCAGTGCGCCACTACCCTTGAACTCGAACTGAAAGAGAGTCCGCCGTTCAAATGCCATACAGTTCAAGAACTTAGCACCCTGGCGTGACGTGCAAGGCCCTGATTTTAAAGCCCAGCTATTAAAATAACGCATTGCATGATAACACCTCCACCATGGCATCGTCCTTGATCTCAGAACCGCCTGTGCGCAGCCGCCTCCGCACCAGTCTCGCGCAGAGCCTGGCTTTTCACCTCGTTGCAGCAGTGGGCTTGGCTGCCTGGATATCGAGCTCTCCCGTCATCGTGCCGGCGCTGAAAGGCGGCTCACAAACCCTCTGGATTGATGTGGCTGGGACCGGCGGGCCGGCGACTCCGTCAGCGGCCAGTTCTTCTGAAACCGCAGTTGAAACAAAGAACTTACCGACGCCGAGCTCACCTCCCGCCGCGTCCACTTCTGCACCGGAATCGCAGAAAGAACTAGCCGTCGCTGCGGTGACAGCCCCTGCGACAGCCCCCTTGAAGGCAGCCGAACCTCAGGCCGAAGTTCAGGAAAATGATGAAGCGGCTTCCGAGCTCACCCTCACAAAAGCCGCTGCGGTCCGTGAAATTACTCCCGCTCCGGAATCTGGGGCACAGGAATCCATTCTTTCTGAACCCGAAGAAGTGGCCCAATCAGCGCCTCGGGGAACTGAGGAACACGAAGAAGTCGCCTCACCGTCTGTCACCCGGCTTTTGCGAAGTCAGCCTCCCTCCAGTTCGCCACAAAACGCCACAGCCTCTGCCTCCCTTCAGAGCCCTCTCATTAACGCCACGGGAACGCGTCCCGGCGGTGCGCCGGGCACGGAACAGGCCGGGCAGGGTGGCTCCGCCAATGAAGTGAGCCTTCAGGGTTTTTACGTCCTTCGAATGAGGCAACGCATTGGTGCGGCACTCGAGTATCCGAAATCCCTTCAGGCCCAGGACATGAAAGGCATCGCCGAACTTCGCATTTCGCTGCTGAATTCAGGTCAGGTCAATCGCATCGAACTCCTCCAGAGCAGTGGAAAACCCGAGCTCGATCGACTCGCGGTGGCCGCCGTGCTTCGCGCGCAACCTTACGGTCCGCTTTCCAAAGGCTTTCAGGTGAGACTGCCCGTGAGTTTTCAGCTGCCTGAGAGAAAAGCCGCCGTCTTTCGTCGCTAGGATCAAGGTTCAGAGTCCGTCCAGCGCCCTGAATCCCTCGGCAACTCCTGCCCATTCAGAAATGCCTCCCGCTTCCGAAGAGGGAGATGGGGCAAGGGGGCCTTACCATGTCAGATCTGAAATTTTCCTACGTCGTGGCCGGAGTGATCACCTTGACTGCATCGCTCGTGCTGAACGGCTGCAAATTCGGAAACTACCAGGAGACTCAGTACGGTGGACTCGACGAACTCCACTACTACGACACGGCTCCGCAGAAACTCGACTTTCAGGCGACGATTGCCTCGCAGGATAGAAAAGTTTCGGCACCCCCGAGTTTTCTGCCTCCCATTCTGCAAGCGATCATGACTGAACCGGTGGTGCTCTACCACTTCGCCAAGAGCGGTGCCGAGTACATCACGGAGAAGACCGGAACAGTGGGAGCGCGAGTGGCGATCCACCCCGAAACTTCCACTTTTGCCTGGAGCGAATCCGGAACCGCGCAGCTCATTGATACCTGCAAGTACACGCTGTCCGAATCGCGCGACGGCTCTTATGAAAACTACCTGAGCCCTGCGAAATCACCCGAAGGTTACTCGGTGCTCGGACGCCTGAAAGTCGTTCACCACAAATCCTATGTCTGGACCGGAACAGGTTGCCCGGATGTCATGGTTCAATTTCATGCCTGCTACCTGAGCGTTGACAGCTGCTGGGGAGCGAACTCGGACGATAATCTGGCGCTGCAGAAAACCGTCCGAGGAATTTTCAATCCGTTCATCGCGGCAAGTGTCATGAGTGCCGAAGAGATCAAGACGACTCAGTCCCTTGCGTACACGGCAGACTTTGAATAGGGCAGACTTTGACGTGGCCGCCTTTGAAAAAGCGGATCAGAGCGGGCTGCAGTAAGCTGTCGCCCACGCACTCACGAAAGGCGCGTTGTAAGGAGCCTGAACGTAAGCGTAACCCATCTGGCCCGGGTACATCGGCGCCATGTTAAAGTAAGCCTGCATCGGAAATCCGGTAGCCGTGGTTCCCTGAACCCAGCCGTTGCAAAGCAAAGGTCGAGCGTAATTGTTATAGACCTGAACCATCACCTGAAACGGGGTGACGAAAGTGTAAGCCTGAACGGGGAAGTAACCCTGCTGCAGGTACTGGGTTTCAAGATTTTCAAGCTGTGCGGGATTGAGTTCGACTGCAGTCGAAGTGGATCCGGTGGCAGCAAAGGCTGAAACGGAAAAGGACGCGGCAAGGCTCAAAGTGATGGCAAAAAGTCTCAATTTCATGGGATCCCCTTTTTTCATGGTCTCGTCGTCTGGTTCACTTGGGTTTACCAATTTAAGCGAGATTGTCAATCAAGCCGCTCCGCTGCTCAAGCCCGAGCATCAGCGTTGAATCCTTGTCAAATGAAGGACTTGTGCTAGCTTTGGGACATGCGCAAATCCAACCTGATTGTCCTTGCTTCGACCAATGCTGATAAATACAGGGAATTCAAGTCTCTTTTATCGGCATACCCGGAGATCGAACTGGCCACTGCAGACGGATATGTGCGTAATCCGGGAAAGATCGGATTCGCTGAGCAGTATGACACGTACCTCGAAAACGCCGCCGCCAAAGCGCGCCTTGTCAATTTAGGCTCTCATTATCCATCCCTGGCAGATGACTCTGGACTCGAAATCGACGCCCTCGGTGGGAAGCCGGGAGTCCGCTCGCATCGGTACGCCAAAGTCCCCGGCTCTCCTTCACAAAATGATCAGGACCGTGCAAACATCGAAATGGTCTTGAGTGAACTGCGTGGCAAGGGAACTTCCGATCGTTCCGCGCGTTTTGTGACCACGCTCACTCTTGTCATCGAAGGCGTCATGGTCCATGCCACCGGCACCCTTGAAGGAAGCATCATCGAAACACCTCGCGGAACCCAGGGTTTCGGTTACGACTCCATCTTCACTCCCAAGGGCTCAGACAAGACTCTGGCTGAAATGTCCGAAGCCGAGAAGAATGCGATCTCCCACCGCGCCAAGGCCGTTCATGAACTCATGAACCAGGTCAAAGCTCGCGGCGTCGTGCTCGCGAAACCCTGAGCTCTCAAGACTCAATTCACCCCTTGATTCACGGTCCAACTTGCGTTGGCCATTGTGGACTATCCCCTACACGACTCTTGATTGAGGGAGACCCGAACGACTGTCTGATCATGGACAGCAATTGCAGTTTAAACTCTAAAAGATGAAATAAACTGCGTTTTCAGGTTCTTGAATTCAGTGTCTTCATCCAAGCGCAGTGGAGACTCATGTTTCCGTTCGCGCTTTCCTCCGCCGGCACGCTTTCCGCAATTATCATCCACCTGGGAGAGTCAATTGACTTTGAGAGGAACAAATTCATGAGGCACACGATTTTAAAAAATTCAGTTTTGAGCGTATTTGCGGCAGCGGCGTTTTTCGCGCGGGCTGAAGCTCCGATGGCTGGATCTTAAGTCCGGACTAACGGCAGTTTTTCAATTGCACACTTCCCAGCGAAGGCTAACCCTTGAAAACCATCAGAAACAGCAGCTATGCGCACGGTGTACCCAAACATTATTGGGGGCGCTTGTACTCTTACAGTAAATTCGAAAGCGTATCGATGCTCGGTCGCGCGTCGCGCGTCGCGCGTCGCGCCTCCAGCGATGATCAGTCTTTTTCAGCAGGTCTCCAGATCAATTTGAATCAGGACGAAAATCAGCGACCGGCAATTGATCTGGGAGTTCTCCTGACAAGAAGAATGCATCGAAAAGCGAACCGAGTTTTCAGGAAATCGTCGTCGGCATCTATGAGCGTCAACGGAAGCATGCTTCAGGAGTGGACTTTGGCCGTCGCTTCGCAGGAAAGAATAGCCGGCAACCCCGAGGTTGAAATCAGTCTTTCCACTTATAACTCTGCGTCTGAATCACAAGCGGAACTTTGTCACTCTTCAGCTCCTTGAGTCCTATTGCTGATTCCTATTGCTGATTCCGGCAATAAGGCTTTTCTATCGCGCCGAAGCCGCGAGCTCTTCATTTACAGAGGCCGGGATATTTCCTCAAGGGTGTTTCAGACTGTGAGGCGCGAGTGGTTCGGGGTTACGGTTTGTCCAATCAAAACCCAAGGTCCAGTATCCACGGTTTACGTATTTTTTCCACGCGCTTGGCAATGAAATCGGCAGCTCTGAATTGCGATTCCCCCTGCTCAGGGGGTTTACGCGCGCCGCGTGTACTGAAAGTCGAGTGAACGGCTGCTGAGGGGAACGAATCTTCCTGCATCACTGGAGAGTGCTTTTATCCAAAGTGTCCTTGAGAAAACTGATCCGCTCGAGAGAGGATTTCAGCTCGAGGACTTTCTGGAGAACGTCGGGTTCAAACATCACAAAAGTGTAAACAGCGAAACTGTATTGAAGGTTGTTCAACGACTTCCACTTCGGACTTAGCAGGTAATCCTTCAGCGCAGGGACCTGAACCCCGGCAATCCTCAACAAAAACTGGTCCAGCTCCTCACGCAGCTTTTCAGCCCCGGGCTCGAAAGCGGCGTCGTCTTCGAATTCGCGACAGCGCACGACTTTGTAAGGGAGTTGCTGAAGTTCTTCGATGATTTCATATCGGCTGTCCATCGCGATTTCGACGACCATTCGACCGTCAGGAAGAGTTTCAAGAATTTCAGCGAATCCCGCGGAGAAGACGGGGTAAGTTTCATAAGTATCCTGATTCTGATTCAGCCGCTCTTCCTGGGTCGCCTCAGCCTGCGACTTTGCGCGAGACACCACCCGCTTGGTGTGAGCGACTCCGATGCGCCTTTTCATCGCCACAGAGTCTTTGATCATTTTCCGGTATCGGGGTTCGAAAACATGCAAAGGAACTGCAGTGAAAGGCAAAGAAACGCTTCCAGGGATGGGAAACAATGAGATTTCGAGTTCTTTCATCGCGCGAGTATGTCCATACAATCGACAACGGTCAAGCTGTGGCGCCTCCCAATGAGCACCGGGGCCCCCCGGGGTTTCACAGGATGAGGACATGGCATCCCGCCAGTCGCAGCAGGAAAGTGAGTGCAATGCACAAAAGTGGACTGATTGAAAATGTTCGCCAACTCAGTCCAAAGATCATCGCCGACTATCCAGTAAAAAGCGTTCTATGACGCAAGGAATTTCGAGTGACGCTTGAGGTTGACAGCAAATCGACTCCAAGGGACCGCGGCACCTTGATTCCGCTTTCAAGCCATCTTTCCATGATCAAAGCAGTGAGTGCCTGACTCTTGAGCCAAAGAATTCAGACTTTCTTCTTGAAGCTGCTTTGGCCTATGAGCGCGTCGGACGGCTTGATCGAGCGCTTGAAATTTACACTCGGGGTGCGAGCCAGTTTTCAGACTATACGGACTTTGCCATCGAACATGCACCCATCCTGCTTTATACCGGACACGCTGAAGCGGCCTGGCAGGAGATTAAACCGATTTTAACCCAACATTCTGGATTGGCCGATGCACGGATCGTGGCGGTAGAAGCTGCACTGGCGACAGCTCACCTCGAAGCTGCTCGAACCCTGCTCGAAGAAGGGCTTGATTTGTCTTGGTAAACCCATCAGAACACATCTGTTTGCCACTGGCAGTCCTTCTTTTCTCTCTCAATTCCCTCGTAGAATCATTGATTTCATGATCTCAGTGTTACCTTTATCGCTAAACCCTACACGCTGGCCTTTGTAGGTTATTTCCTACAGGTGTAGAAAAAGTCGACACTCGCGCCAGCATCACCGAAGGATCATCTTCGCCTGGGCATGAAATAATCAAATGATTTCAGGCACAATTCGAGTGCATCTCTATTTTACGAGCTGACGGATCGCGGCATGTTTACTGCTCCTAGGGGCGCGGAGTGTGCAGCCGTGAACCTGAGCCAATTGACCGCATTTTTCAAAAGTCCTGCCGGGAGGAGAGTGCTCCCTTTCACCTTTCTCATGCTCGCAGCGTGCAGCGCCGGCGGGCGTGTGGCCATCACGGGCCCGATCTTCAAAGCTGAAGAAAAGCCCGTGCTCTCCGTCGAGCAGGCTTTGAGCTCATTGGATGCTTCTGGCCAGAGCTCGGGCACTTCTTACGATGCCGATCTCGCCGCTGCAGAAAAGATTCGCTCGCAGGCCGGGATTCACTTTGACTGGTCCGCCTTCTGGGAAACTCTCGAAGCTCGACCCACTCGCAAAGTCGGCCCTCCGATTCTTCAACTTCATGAAATCGCCTGTGACTCGCGCTCCTTTCGAAGCTTCGCGAGTTTCGTCATCTCCAGACTCGAAGGTCTCGACTACCTGGCAGGTGACCGCTGTCGCTGCGAAGTTTCCATTGGCAAGGAACTTACCTTGCAGGCCCTCAAAAAACTTTCGGCCGCCCTCTCCACTCAACCGACTTCAGAATCATCAAAATATGCGGCCAAATGGGTCACTCGTCTGCTGTCCCAGGAATACGCCAGAAATCCTTCGCTCGACTGGACGAACGTGATTCAGACACTCACTCCCGCTCAGTGGAAGCGTATCGCGGATTCGCTTTATGATTCGGGCGCCAACGCCGAGTACCTCCAACTCCTGAATGTGCATCAGGACACGGGGGGATCGACCGCTCATCTCGTTTCGAAACTCGCCAAGATCACTTTCAAGGACGACGTTTCCTTTCAAACGGTGAAATCCCATCTGGGTTACACGTCACTTCTGAATGCAGTGCTGCTGGCACCCGCAGAATTTCTGGGTTCGGTTCAAGACCCTACTCAAATGAAAGTGCTCAATCTCCTCGAAACCGGCTTTCGGCCCGAAGAGACTCCCGGCGATTCGGATGCGCGACGCTTCGAAGTCTGGTCCCAGTACAAATCGCTTCTGAAGATTGAAGACGCCATCGGCGTCAGAAGCACTCGCAGGTCCCACTTCACGGCGCTTCTCACCTGGCGAGAAACCCTGCAGAGAAAGCTCGAGAAAGATTGGTCCGCCTCTCCTGAAGAAGCCATCAGCTTTCTCAAGGAGTTTGCGCCCGACGATCTGGATTCGATCTGGCTGCGCCTTCGATTGTCCCATGGTCAGAAAAGAACTGAACTCGCGAGCGCCTTTCGCGACGGTTTTCCGACGGCGCCCCTTACCCCTCTGGGCCGTGTGCTCTGGCATCGCCTCAATGCCCGTTTTTCAGAAACTGAAACGGTCCTGCAAAAAAATCTAGCCATTTTCTGCGACATGCTTGCGGAAGAAGGAATCACCCCCTCCCACTTTGCAGCAGGAGACCTGAGTCTGCTGGCAGGCTCAAAACTCACACCAGGCTGTTACACCGGAATGCCTGCTTCTCCAACCCCGGTGGTCCTCGAAAAAGAAGCCATCCAGATGCCATTTGACTCGGTGCTATTTCTGCCTGAATACCGCCTCAAGATCCGGACGCAGAAATTCGACGGGTCCTTCATCAATCTTTCGGCAGTGACCCGACTCATGGATCTGCCCGCGGAAACGCTATCCCATCCACAACCCGATGCAGTCGCTCTTCCGGTGATCCTGGGTTACAAACTCACGCGTCCGATCGGACTTCTCAAGCCGGGGGTGCACTTCTTCCTGGCTCATCTCACCCTCCAACCCGCTGCCGCCGGCACTGCGGCCGCGACTCAGGCGTCAGACGGCTTGCCCGGTGGAACCCTCGCGATCGAGACGGATTCGTCACAGAATTCCTTTGAACCTCGGATCTTGAGCCTCGGTGGACCGGGTCAGCTGGGCGCACCTCAGGTGCTCGGAGGCAGAGGAGATCAATCTCACATCGACGCAGCGGATATTTCACGCACCTTTCAGGATCTGGATCTGACGGGCAGGAAAGCCGCGCAGGGAGAGAAGCCGTATTTCATCGCGCACCCCACTCTTTTGAAACTCAAGATGCTCCGACAGAACGCGGAACTCACGCTGGATGGCAAGCCCAAGAAGTTCACTTTGATGCCTGACGAATATGCGGCTCTCGCCCCAGACATGTTTCTGAAGATGCAGAAGTTCTGCGCGACTTTCCTCAGCCTGGAGAAGTGCCTGGAGTCCGCCCTGATTCCTCAGGCCCAGCAGCTCGTCGACACGCTTCTCGAGAAAAATCGCGAACTCGAAAATGACGAACAGCTTCCTGAATTTCAGAATGAACCTTTCCAGGTCCCTGCTGGAGCTGCAGGCCCTCTCAACCCGCCCGGCAACACCGGCCCGAACGGAAAGATTTCACTCCGAGACTTTTATGAATAGGATCTATCGCGCTCGCAAAATCATTCTCCTCTGCATGGGACTATCCCTGCTGACCGTTGCACTTCGCGCGGATGAAGTTTCAGTTTCCCTGGCCGGTTATCCCGGCGGCGCTCAGGTTTCTGAATACAGTCGCATTGAAGTTCCGGAGGGTGGACTCGAACTCAAAGAACCGACGGACATTCACGTGGACGAACTCGTTCTCAAGGGTCCACTCATCACGAACGGTTTCAAACTCGTGATTGATGTTCAGAATCTCGTTTTCGAAAATGGCGGCAATATCGTCGCATTCAAGGGGCCCGCAGAGCAGGGACCTTTGGGAAAAGCAGGTCCGGATGGAGAAACGGGCGAACACGGAACCAACAAAAGCAACAACCCGCACGGACACAAAGGTCACACTCCAGGAAAGCCCGGCGAAACGGGTGGCGATGCCCAAACGGGCAAACAGGATCCCGGCAGCATCACGGTCATTGCCGCGAATACCTCCGGGCAACCGGTACTGGACGGCACCGGCCAAAAAGGCGGCAAAGCCGGTCTGGGAGGCAAGGGCGGCGTCGGTGGTCGCGGAGGCCGTGGCGGGCAGGCAGAAACCAAATGCATCGGTCACAATCATTCGGCAGGGCGCGGAGGCCAGGCCGGAACCGGCGGTACTGGCGGCATGGGAGGCAGAGGCGGCGACGGTGGCAAAGCCGTGCAGATCTCCTTCGTCCAAGGTGAACTCAGTACCACTCCCCAGCCCATTCTGATCTCTCGACCTGGCTCGGGTGGCGAACCCGGAGATGCGGGTGTGGGCGGCGAACCCGGAGAAGCCGGTGAAGGGGGCGGCGGAGATTCTTCAAACTGTTTAGGATGGACCGAAGAAGAGGACGGCGGGGATACAGGTCCCCCAGGTGAAAGTGGCCGACCGGGCACCGCCGGTACCCTCTCTGGAAAATCAGGACCTCATCTTGACGAAAAGCTTCAGAAGAGCACTCCGGACCATCAGCTGCTCATCGCGCTCGAAACTGAACGCAGTAAAACTTTTCAGTCCTGGTACCGCTTTCATGTCAGCCGCACGCTCTATCTCCTCACTCAGGACTCTCTGAGGCTGGTCCACCAGACAGAAATGACACGGGCAGAACTTCAGACCTTGGCCGAAGACGATTTCGAATTCGCGACGATGCTGAAGGCCACTGACGCAAACTATGCCGAACAGGTCATAAACGCCTGGAAAAATGATTTTCTGGACCCACTCACATCGCAGCTCGAAGTCGCCAGGAAAGATCCGAAGAACTACGGACCTGCGGTCATCAGGCGCCTGAACGAAGCCCTGACCGCTGGACTTGACCTTCAGAAACTTCTGAGCGATCCGGTGAATGCCAGACAGTCCCTCCAGAAGCTTCTAGGAGAAACGCAGTCGCGCGTGGCCGACGATCTGAATCAGGCACTGCTGGCCTGCAGCGAATACAATACAGCGCTCAAGGATCAATCCACACTTCTAGCAGGTGTGTTTTTCGGAATGACGGGTCGCTACGAGATGGGTCCTTGCAACGGCTCCATTGATTTTGCAGATGCCGCCAACCTGTTCGCTGAAATCAAACTCAGTCAGAAAATCGATTCCAAGGATACTTCGGCCTGGCTCCAGGGCATGATTCAGTTGGCGAAGCCCGCGGTTCCCCGGGATCAGAAAATCGCGAGTGCCCTGCCCCTTCGTCCGCTTCGTGCGGTGCAGGCCCTGCTGACTCTTCCGATGGCGTATGCACAGGAGAAACCTTCGAGCGATCCAGACGTCTATTTCTTCGGAAAATCGCCTCTTTCAAAAGCTCAGGTCCTGACCGCAATCCCGACACGCAAGCGTCTGACTTCAGGCACGGGCATCCTTACGGGTTACGCGGTCCCGGCTGAAGCCCAGCTCAACCGGGCGAGCCTGTCACTCCATCTGCGCGCACTCAGCATTCTCCTCGGCGAAAGAAGTTCAAAATGAAAAAAATCACTTCGCTTCTCTGCCTCACCCTCCTGCTCACTCAGCTTCAGGGAGTGTCCGCTTACGCCAGTACTCGATCAGCGATGGCAACTGCAGGGGGCAACAATGAACAACTCGATAAACTCCATGCCATCCGCGACATCCTGCGCGGCGAATACAAGGGCCTTCTTCAGGACATGTTCAAACGTCAGATCGACGGTTACTTCTACAAGCGTCTTGAAGATTTCACTCAGGTCGCTTCAGCTCTCAGTGCCCAGGTGGCGGTCGAATCCGACGAGCTGAACCGCATCGAAACGGAATGGATCGACATCAAGAGCCGAACGCAGCTCAACCAGGCTCCTCTGGCCAATGCAGTTCGCCTGCGAGCGATGAGAGACCGCGCTCACTACGCTCAGAGTCTCGGAACCACGGTGCTTGCGGATTTCGACATCCTGACCACGGCCTGGAAAGAACGTTGCACAAAATCCACGCTGGAGTTTCCTCACCGTTATTTCACCCCGCGGACCAAGCTGTCCCTGGATCATTACAAATTTGAGCCTAAAGTCGGGGAGTTCGTCGTCAGTGTCACGATGTCCGGTGGCGAGAGTGGCGGCGTCTCGGGTGGGGGAATGACTGGGAACAACGGAGGAAACCTCCAGAGCGCCATTCAAACTGGCGACGTCTCCAGCGGGCTCACAGCCGCGGGCTCCATGCTGGCCCTCAACTCCTACGCCTGTGGTCCTTTAGTGGCCTATTGCGCAGTTGCCGGGGCGGTCATGGCACTCACCGGCTGGGTGATCGGAGTGACCGAAAGGGCCAACGCGATCGCGGCCCAGCTCGAAGCGATCGAGGATATCTACAAAGCCCAGCAGAATGCCCTGAATGCCGTTTCTGACCTCGCCTTCGGCATGGTGGATGACCGCTGCGCGATCAATCTGCCCAATCAAATTTCAAAAGACGGCCTGGAGATTTCACAACTCTTCGCTGAGCTCAAAAATCAGGTAGCCGCGACGACGGAGCACGCTGCACAGTTGCATCAGACACTCAGCATGGAATTCGAACTTCTGAGGTCGTCGTTTCTCGAAGATCTGAATGATCAGGTGGACCGCGCTGTGGCCATTGAACAGAACTCCTACTTCGCAAAAGTTCAAAGTCAATTTGATGCCCAGCTCGACCGGGACACTCAGACGATGAAATTCATCAAGGAAAAAGTCTATCCGGGAGTGCGAGAACTTCAGGACAAGAACAAGACTTTACGCCTGAGCGACGAGATGAAGCTGAACGCGCAATATGACCTCTGGGACCGATGGATCGAAGGGGATCTCAGCTTCAACTCCCGCACTGACTTCTCGTTCCTCCCCGCGAGTGCAATCGAAGCTTCATCTGGAAGCTCTTCCCCAACCAGTGGTCCACCCGGATCTGCGAATACGTGGGACAGCTTCAAAGCCAATTTTGAGATCCTGATGAGTTCGAAACTTCTGACGAACCCGACTGGTACCGGAGAAACATTATGAGAAACTCCATGAAAAAGCAGAAGAAGGCAGCGACTCAATTCCGTTCGATGAGTTCGATTCTGGGGGCGCTCCTCCCGCTCTGCGCCGCTCTCGCCGCGCAGTCCGGCCATTGCCAGACTTTGCCGGACCAAACCTTGCCCGGAGTGCAAGTCACATCCCCTGCAACTCCATCCACTTCGGCGTCTCCTGTGCCCGCTGCCGAAGTCCCCAGGATTTACCAGGTCCCGGCGACTTCCGTGATCCCAGGCTACTCCGCTCGGCTCGTTTTTGAAGGATACTTCATCGGCGAAGCGCTGCCTTTGCCCACTCCGACAAAAGAAGAAACTGCCGGGATTGATACCTTCGGCAAGCAGGTTCAGTTTCAAAAGAAGAATGAAGAGAAGATCTCGGGCTGGATTGGCGCAAATCACGAACTCAGCCTCCAGAACTTCGACATCAGCTCCGGTCGGCGCGCTGCTGCAGGAGCCACCGGTGCGGATCCCTCCAACGCAAAAGTTCCTGCCGCTCAGGATCTGACTGAATTTTCACGATGTGCGCAGCATGCACTCCCTTGGCTGAAGAGATCCGCTCTGGCGGAGCGGGATCGTCTGCAAGATCTCCTGGTCGGAATCGAAATGAGAGAACTCTCACCCGAACGAGGCGACGGCAAGACGGTTTCTCTCTTCGGGATGGCGTGCGGCAGGTACTTGTCCAATGCGGGAATGCCAAAAGCAAGCGGCCACGCGGAAGTCAAAATGCTCAGCGCTGCTGCGGCTCGTGGAAAGAATCTTAAGGAATTTAAACAGGTGCTGCGTGCTTACATCACTGCCTATCACCCCCTTTCACCCGTGCGCGGCTCTGCTCTCTGGACCTCGCTCTGGAAAGCGACTGCCGTTCAGGCCGTGTTCTCATCTGAAGCACTGCCCTCACTCACGGTGCTGAAGCAGGTGGTTACTGGCTCCAACACCACGATCAAAGTCGTGGTCACGGACAAAGTCTATCCTGGCGGAATGGCCCCCAGCACAGCGACCATCCAGGCGCCCGTGGATTCGAATCTCGTCGGTGCCGAGAAGGCTTTCACGGATGGACTGGCCTTCGGCACGGAGATGATTCCGTGAACATGACATCTCCCTTTCAGAAATTCACATCGGCACTTCTGACTCTCAGCCTTCTCACGGGATCAATCGCGATCCCTCTGCGAAGTTCGTTCGCCTATGACGTCGCTGCAATGGAACGCTACCTTCGGAGCAATCACATCCAGACTCGAGTCGAGGGATCTGAGATCTCTGTCCGGGTGGTCGGGCATGACTGGGTCAATCTTCGGGAAGTTGCCTATAGCGATGGAAATCGAAGGTACTTGCGCTACAGGAACGTCGAAGGTTCGATTCTGATTCCTCTTTCCAAGTACCCGCCCCCTTCTCCACCCCAGACCCCTCTCTCGCCCATCGAGTTCAGCTACGGGCCACAGCCCAGAGCCGCCTGCATGGCCAGCTATTGCCAGGACTTCAGTGGCGTGAACAAACCGGCTCCTTCAGTCCTGGGAGCAATCGCCGACAATCCACTGGTCGGCGCTCTCATGCACAGCTCGTTCATGATGACGGACAATCCGTACACGAATGCGGCCTTTCAATCCAATCGCCACGTTCCTGCGAGTCCGGCGACTCTTCAGTACCTGCAGGACCTGAATCAGAATCTCCAGAGTTCTCAAGCGACCGCTCGAACCGATGATCAGGTCTCGACCGACAGTTTCAATCGCACTTCGGAAATTCTGGGCGCGATGATTCAGCCCGCCGCGACGGTTCGTCCGGGACCCGCTCCCTTTCCGCCTTTGGCGAACGTGACTGAAGCGATTCAGGAATCTCTCCACCCACTGCTTGATGCCACTGAAGACGGAGACCCGATCGCCGCCGCTCACGCGATCGCGAAGATTCGGTCCGATATTGCAAAGACACGGGCTGTCCATGGCGGTCGAGATGATGCAAAGAGTGACTACCTCAACCGCGAACTCAATCGCCAGCTTCTCGATTCACGTGGTTTGCTCTCTGGCCTCCAGTATGCGAAATCTCCTGAGTTCGCATTCAAGACTGCGCCCCTCAGTGAAAAGGGGTTGAGGATTCGCGGGAGCCTCAACCAACTCCTCGCCACGGAAGAAGTGGCAGGCTTCGTCTGTTCGGATCCAAAAGTATCCGCAAGCGAGGACGCAAGGAAGAGTTGTTCGGCTCTTTCGGACCAGGCTCAGGAAATCAAGACTCTGCATAAAGTCGCTGATCGACTGGCCTCCAGGGGGCAGGACGCCGCTTTCAAGAGCCTGATGGAGGGACTTGAAAAGACCACCGACACGGTTTCGAGTTTCGCTCAGGGCTTCGGCAGTGGGAGCTTTGAACATGCCCAGGCAATGGTCAAAGGTCTGGCCCAACTGGTTGCTCATCCAGTAGACACCGCCAAAGGGCTCTTTCACGCCATCCAGCAGTACGAAGAGACCGGCAGGCGCATCCGCGCTTTTACGGAGAACAAGCTTTCGGAGATCATGAGCGGTGACCCTGAAAAGATCGGCGCCATGACGGGAGCTCTCACCGTCGAAGTCATCGCCTTCATGGCGACTGGCTCTGCCTCGGCTACCGGAAGTGCTGCGATTCGCACAGGTGAGATCGCATCCGTTGCGGTCAAAGACGCCGTCCTTGCTTCCGCAGTCGAGCTGACGGCAGACGCTGCCGTGACCGCAGGACGCATCACTTCTGAAGTCGCGCGTCCACTCAAACTCCTGGTCGGTGAACTGCCGGAAGCGACGTTTGCCCTCGTTCAGAAGACCCAGCCGATTGAGAAATTCATCGCGTCAGTTCCATCGCTTTCTGAAGAATCCGTCGCCGGCTTGAGACGACTGGACTCGATCCAGATGAACTTTGCGGATAGTGCTTTCAGAGAGAGTCCGGAGGCTTCGCTCGCGCTGGGCAAGCAGGCCTGTCTGAAGCTTGAAGTGGCTACAGAGCCTGTGTATGTCAGTGAGGAAATAATGGGCTCGATTCACGCGGTCCCATCAGGCACTTCGGGTCCTTTGGAATTTACGGAACTGAATCAAGCCGTGGAGACGCAAGTTGTGGCCAGCACGGGAAAATCAGCTGGATTTTACTCCAGCGAAGAAGGCCGAGCCGCTGCCGAAGCCTGGGTTAGTCTTTCTCCAGAAACTCGAACCACTTTGGAACTGACGCCCGGTGGACGATACCTGGACAAGCTCGATCTTTTCAAAAACCCATCAATATCAACTCAACAGGCAAAAGCGCTCTGGAACAGGCTTTCGGAACGTTATGCGGAGGAAGCTGCTGGAACCGCTAAATTCTTCATCAGCCAAGACGGCTTGACTAGAACTGCATCAACTTTCATGGATTCTGAACTACCCGCATTGTTGAAGAACCCGAAAATTAAAAAAATTGAAACACATATCGTCAAAAGGAAACCTTGAGATGTACAAAGAAGGAAGAGCGCTTTTTTTTCCTGAAGAAGATTGGTCTTTTCGAGTGACCAGGATGGAGGAGGCCCTCTATTGCGAAGGCAACAAATCCATGACGATCGGCTGGACCTCAGGTCGAGGTTCTGATCTGTTTGAGGCGGAAATCAGGTTATATTGGAATCACCCGTTTCATGATGTGCACCTTACCCAGGCGGAGAGAGAACGAATCGCTGAACGCATACTGAGATACGGAGAAATCGACGGAAGTTGCTGGACGATCAGATATTTAAAGTGACCAAGTCATATCGTCAAAAGGCGCCTTTGAGATGTACAAAGAAGGAAGAGCGCTATTTTTTCCAGAAGAAGGCTGATCGTTTCGAGTAACTCGGATGGAGTGGCGAAATCCAAGTTACTACTGCCAGTATTGAGAATCATCAGCTTTGGAGAGAAATCGAACATGATCTGGACCGTTAGGTAGTCCGGACGCAAGAGCAAGGAAACTCAAAATGCTTAAACGCCTCCTGAATTTAGTTTTCAAAGCTGCTTCTGAAACTGAAAAAGTTCAAACTGCTGCAGAACCCACTCTTGAAATGGGATACCGCTACGTGCGCTACTCTCAAGGTGGCTCGTCCATTGAGCTGACGATCGAACCGATGATGGGCGAAGCAGATCTGATTTACATCCCTGATGACTCGTCTTGGACAAGAACTGCTCCCAATTGGGCACGTGCTCGGAAGTCGGAGATTCTTGAAAAAATTCTTAAGACAGCCTGGCGGCGCTCTTTGACAGTGCTCCCGTCTTCGTTCGCCGTAGAGGTGCATTCAGGTCCCCATGTACCCTTGTCCGGCAGCCTCGAAGATACCGCAGGCGGCAGAGAGTTTGAAAATAAGCGCCTCTTCAATCCTTCAGTAAACCTCACCCCGGAACAGGTCAGCAGTCTGTGGGCGAGACTTCAAACTCGGTTCGCCGAGCAGGCTCAGGGTGAAATTCATTTCTTTGTCGGTTCATCGGAGGATCCACTCCTTGCAAACAGCGTTGCCAACAGGATTTCAATCCCCGTCCTTCGCGCCAACCCCAACGTGAAACTCGTGATTGAGAAGGTGGCTCCTCGCTCATTAAAATGAGATCTGATCAAAAATAGAAAGCCACTGCACACCTTCCAGATGGAGCCAGTGAGCAGTGAGTTATCCTATCGCGACAGAGATCGCAGCGTGCTCCCCCAATCCAACTCGGATCGATGTCACTTTTTCAAGCAACTGCCCAAACCTTGGACACCCCTTTTATCGAAACGGCCCTTTACCAGACTACTTTAATCAGGTATAAAAGGGCTTGATTGTGTTCTTTTTTGAACCAGGTGAAGCATGAAACGATTTTGGATTCTTATGGCAATAGTCCTCATGAGCAGATTTGCCGGCATAGCATCGGCGAGTGCCGCTGAAGTCCATCCCTCGGCTCAGGCGGTCAATTCGAACTCATCTCCTTCCACTGCTGCTGCTTTGACCACGACTGAATATGGCTCTCTTTACGTCGTTGAGCAGCGCGACCAACCCGTACAACTCTGGACCGGTAATTTGGGTTACAACTACGAGCTCAGCAATCCCTATGTGAATCTGCATGGCTTGAGCGGTGGGGCTCAGTATGGACTGGGACGATACGTCTCCGCTGGACTTCAGATGACAAAGTACGTGGGGCAACCCACTCCCCTGGCCAACATCATGGGCACGCAGCTCAACAGCTTGGGCGCCACTCAGAAGATTCTGATCCCGCTCGCATCAGGACTTGCCGTGCTCACGATCAATCCCCTGTCAGGGCACCTCAATTTCTTTGGCAACCAACCCCTTGAAATGGAATTGCATGCGACCCTCGGCATGGGCGCCGTGCTTTATCCCGGCAAGCAATTCGAAAGCGCTTCGAGCTGGAGCATCCGTCCTTCGGTCCACCTGAGCCGCAAGGTCAGCGCTGAAGTGGGAGTTGGACAGGAAATCGAGAATCTCTTTTCAAGTGACCGTCTGTTTCGTCTTCAGGGTCAGGCAGGTCTGACCTTCAGTCTTTGAATTGAATCCCCAGGGAGTTCCGTTTGAGTCACCGGCTTTTCAAACCGCATAGCAACTGTTCAGATCCGACCTCTCGGAATGGCGTGACCGTCTATGCACTCCTGTGTGTGGTCGTGATGATGTGCTCTTCGGTACTGCAGACTCACGCCGCAGCCTCCGCCGCAGCAATTTCAGCCCCACATGATCTGTTTGAATCAGCCCTCGTACAGCTCGAAAGTAACGAGATCGATTCCGCTTATTCCCTTCTCCAGAATCTACCGGAAAGTGATCCCCACTTTGCACTGGCTCTGACAGAACTCCAGAAAATCCATTTCAAACGCGCGGAATGGTCAAAGTTTTTCGCTTACGCTCAGTACTATCGCAAGAAAACCTTGCCCCTGACTCGATCCAGCGGTTCGAGAATTCAAGTTCGCATGCTGACGCTCGAAGCTCTGGCGCTTGCCAAGCACTGCCGGTGGGACGAGGCGACGGCCCTGCTCGAACAATCGAAGTCAATTTCCGCACGGGTGCCGGGATCCCTGACTCCGGCTGATCTGGCCGAGCTGGATCATGCGCTCGTGAACCTGAAACTCATGCAAGGCTTTCCGGAAGGTCAGCGTACCCGATCGAAGTCTGATGTTTCGCCTGTCCTCTTCACAGGCGTCCAGTACTGGAGGACTCAGGCTTCCACTTCACTCCCACATCCTCGGTACTTGAGAGCCGATGTGAAAAGCAGGTGCGCTTTGTGACAACCTCTCTCGTGAAAGCTGCTTCCATCAGAGCTGCCTGGTTCGCAACCGCGGTGAACGCCACGCTCTGGCGTTTCGTTCTGACGGCACCGGCAATTCTGCTTGGGTTCGTGGCATCGCAGCCTCCTGCTTTCGCTGCTGATCCCGTGGTTCTCAGTCAGGGTATTCTTCTTCTTCAGGAAGGTCGCAAGAGTGAAGCCTACGCCTTGCTCGAAAAAGCGTTTCGAGCCGAAGAAACCGCCGCTGGAAAATCATCTCTGGCCGCGCTCCTGGCAGTGGCGCCTGAAAAGTTCCTCACTCATCCCAAACATCTCTACTCCGCTTTCGCGCTCGAAAACGGCAAAGGCTTATCCATTGATGATCAGGTGAGACTGGAGCGCATCGCGGGAGACGGTTACTTTGATGCCGCTCAGTTTCCTCAGGCAGCCTCTTACTACCACCAGACTCTCACGCAAAAGCTCCCGAGTCAGCTTCAGTCGCCGACACGGCAGCAGGGAGCAGGCTCAAACACAAGTTCAGCGACAACCCGTGCTCTTCATGATGCCCAGGAATATGCCACTTACAAACTGGGCTGGATTCACCTCAACCAGCATGAGCCCCGACTCGCCTTTGAACTCTGGCTCAAGTGGCGCAAGACTCACTCCTCCGATTCTACCGCGGATGCCGCAACCTCCGCGACCGGACTGCCCGGCGGCGATCTCGCGGATTCCCTCCTGAAAGATCTGAGCCGAGCCTGGATCGAAGCGATCGCTCTGTCACCTGCTCAGACTCCGGCCCGATTTGATCTCCCATTGAATCAGCGGGAACAGCAGACCGTCCTTCAGGGTTTCACGGCCGCCCTCAGACGGGAAAAGAAGCCGAATTTCAAAGTCGTTTTCTCCGCCCTGGAGAAAACTCCACACTTTGGTGCATTCTATCAAAGCCTTCTCACTGAGTTTCACTTTTACCGGGACGCGCCTTGCGAAGCGATCGCTGGTTTCAATCGGCTCCGTACGGAAAACCTGGACACCGCCCTTGCTCGGACCTACCTGATCGACTGCGCCAGCCGTCCACAGAACACACTCCAGACCCGGACCGCGCTGGCAGCACTCTTTGCGAAGATTCCCGTCACTGAACAAGCGCGACTCGCGAAAGCCGAAGTCTTCAAACAGGCCGCGCAACTGGCGCCAGCCTGCAACGAGTATCTGAATGCCTTACAAGAATACACCGCGAAGGCGGGTGAACCACTGCAAAGCCAAGACGATGCTGCGCAAAACGGGATCACGCCATCGCTCATTCGGCAGATCGCGGAAACCTGCCTCGACTCAAGGTCCGAGGCTTCCTCCAGTCAAATGAAACGCGCAGTCGGTCTCATTTTCGGTTCCAGACAGGTGGCCGATCAGAACCAAAAGGATTTCACGCAGAATCCGACAAAATGGACTCCAGTGCTGGCTACCTTCTTCACAAAAGTCGCGGCCAAAGGTCTGGCCAGCGAAGCGTTGATTCAGAATTCAAGTCTCTGGCGTAAATCTCTCCTTCCGCAGCTCGCACTCGAAGCCGCTGATCAGGACTTGAAATCGACGCATGACCTCCTTTCCGCTTTTAAAAATGACCGAAGCCCCGAAACCTTGAATCGCTTTGCACTTGGAGGCATCAAAACGCTACTCAAGGCTGGCCAGTTTGATCGGGCGAGGCTCTGGTTGGGAGAGTACTTTCCACTCGAATCCAAACCTACCCTCCAGGCGCAGCGTCTCTGGGTGATCGCATCTCAAGACCAGGCCTCTGCCGCCCGGGGAAAAGTTCAGCAGACCTGGGCGAACACTCTGTTCGCTCAGCCCTCGGCACAAGTTTCCCAGGAAGACCGCAAAGCATTGGCAGGTCTGCTGGTGGAACAAGGCGATTGGGAAGCCGTTCAGAAACATTGGTCCCTCCTCAGGCATGATTTTGAAACGAGCCCTCAGTGGGCCGAAGCTTTTGCAACTTCGCGGCTACGCCAGCAAGCAGGATCCAATTCACCTTCGACAGATTCGAGTCCATTGATGGCTTACGCTCGGTCGCTTGTGCAACTCGCAAGTGATGCGCCCGCCACGACCCTTGCGACACTTCCCGTCCTGAAAAAATCCCCCCTTCATGCGGATGCCCTCGCGCTCCACTCGCTTCGCCAAAAAGAAGGAGAGTTTCAGAATCTGGAACTTCCACTCGGAGCCCGTTTTGAAAAACTCGTCAGCCGCAAACTTGCCCTTCTGAAATCAAATCTGGCGCGGGCGACTCGGCACACCTGGACCCAGCCCCTGCTTCTTGATGCGGCATCGCGCTCCTTTGATCGGTCCAGGAATTCATTCGCGGCCGCACTTGAGAAGACCGCCTCCACAGAAGGCACGGAACCAGACATACAAATCCAGCTCTGGGAATTGGCGCAGACCCTTCGCAGCTGGACTGTGAAATCGAAATCAGAGGGGACTGCCGGATGAAAACTCTCAAGATGCACTTTTTCATGAGCCACTCTCTCCTCGCACTCGCGGCGAGTCTCGTCGTGGCAATTCCGGGATCCGCCTCTTTTTGCCTCGCATCCGATCGCCCCAGGCCCATCAACGTGGGAGATCTTGAAATCAGCGGTGAAATCAGAAAACCCATGCTTCAGTACGTGGATTCGGATCAGGCAAACATTCGCCTCCTTCCCAAGCTTGCGCGCGAACAGCTCACGAATTTTGAGGCTCAGCTCCTTCAACCGCTGAAAGTGTCTGATATCAGCACTCCTCGGAAAGAGATCAGCCCATGAAATACGAACTGAAAAAGACCACGGTCCGCATCAACTTCAGCATTCCAGTGCATTACCCCACACTGCAGCTCCCGAAGCTTTCGATTCGGTCCAAAGTTCGCCGAATCAGCGCGCAGGCGAAACACGCGTTCAGGCTTCCCACCTTTCAGGACCTCAGAAATCAGAGCAACTTCGCTCTTTCTTTCGGACTGCATCTTGCTTTCGCATTGATCATCGCGAGCGCTCATCTCGTGGTGAAACCGAAAGAGAAGCCCGTGGAGCATTTCATTGAGGTGGTGAATTTTCCCAAGGCCCTCAAGCCCGTCAAAGTGGCCTCTCAGGCAATCGCTCCGGCGGCGAAGATGCCAGGTGCCTCTCAGACACGCCGAGTTCATTCAGCAACTTCCAAAGCCGCGAAACAATCCCAAGGGCTTTCTTCTCTTCTCGCTCAGGCTAAAAAAGCAGGCCGTGTCGAAAGGGCCCACTTGTCACCCACAACCGAGAAGTCGCCACAGGGCCTTACCTTTGAACAGAAACGTTTTCAGGACAAGGCGCTCGCTTCCGCAGGAACGTCCAAAGCCCTCCTGAACACGCTCAACACGGGCAGAACGAATGAGCACTTCAAGTGGGACACTTTCAAGCCCGCAAAAGTGGAGGGGAAGGAAATCGCGGCCGTAGATTACTCCCAGATCATCAAGACCCTTTCGAAGTACCAGAATGAATTTCGGGACTGCTATGAAAAGGCGCTCCTCATTGATGAAAGCCTCTCGGGTCATGCCGAGCTCACGATGGACTTGTCGGACTCCGCGAATGTTTCGCGAACCGGAGTGCTCTTCACCGGAGCCGGCAAGACTTCCGGTCAGGACAGTCTGCAGAAATGCCTGAGCCACACCACTTCAAAACTGAAGTTCCCGAAAACGCTGGCCGGACAGCAATTGATTTTCAGACTTCTGCTCAAGTCCTGAGGCACAGTCCAGATGTGGTTCAACCTTTTTTCGGGCCCCAGAACGCCTTGTAATACAGCCATTTCAGGTATTCGAGCATCGTGACGCGAATCCCGTGAAAAGTTCCTCGCCACTCCCCCGGCTCAAAAGGTTCCTGATAGACTGAAAGGGTCTCCACCTGCAGGGGCAATGCCGCCTTCTCGATGTTCTTGCCAAAGATGATCTGAGACCTGCGCATGTGGTAACGCGAAGTCATCAGCAGAATCTTCTTCCAGCCCCGCTCCTTCGCGTACTTCATGAGGTACTCGGCGTTCTCTTCCGTGTTGGTGCTTTCCGTCTCAAGGATCACGTCTTTGGGTTTCAGATCCTCCAGCACTCCGCGCCGAACCTGTTTGGCGAGAACGTTCCAGGTCGAGCCTTTGCCCATTCCTGAAATGTAAAGGATCGGAGTTTTCGGAGGCAGGTCACCGTATTCCTCGAACGCGGGACCCTGCGCATGTTCCCAGTAGCGGTACCAGAGATCCCCGGCCGCGGCGATTCGGCCACGTCCTCCCGCCAGGCAGACGATGGCGTCCACCTGCGGAAGATGCACCCCATCTACAGAATCCTGGTACTCGTAAACGTCGCCTGCGGAAACAAAGGTCAACACCCAGGCTCCCAACGTGACCCCCAGAACGAAGAACAGGATCGCGGCCCAGGTTCTCAGACTGAGAACCGGATGACGACGCGATTCAGGAAGTGTCAGGGGGTCGAGTTCTTCACTCATGGTGTTGAGAAATTAGCATGAGTCCGGGGAGTTTTCACTCCCCGACCCCTGGACATGAAATTAATTCGGGCCGTCCGGTGATAGATGCGGACTCGCGAAAGCAGTGGAGTGATTTCGGCTTCAGAGTGAAGCGATGGCTTCGATTTCTACCAGGACATCCTTTGGAAGTCGGGCAACTTCAATCGTGGAACGAGCCGGCGTCACTCCTTTGAAGTAACTGGCGTAGACTTCGTTCACTTTTGGGAAATCGCCCATCGATTTGAGAAAGATCGTGGTCTTGACGACTTGATCGAGAGTGGCGCCGGCGGCAGTCAGGACGGCAGTCAGATTTTCCAGGACCTGTTTGGCCTGAGTGGTGACATCGCCTTCACCCACGACCTGGCCTGACTCGGGATGCAGAGGGATCTGGCCAGAGCAGAACACGAGATTGCCGAGCTTGATGGCCTGGCTGTAAGGACCGATCGGTTGCGGGGCTTTTGCGGTCAGAACGACTTCTTTTTTGGACATGAGTGGCTCCTTGAAAAAATGAGTGTGAAAGGCTTATCCCTGTTTCTTGGCTTTTCTGATCTGAATTTCCATCGAAGTGATCGCTGCCATGTTCACGATGTCGTTCACATCGGAATTCTGCTGCAGCACGAATACCGGTTTGTTCATCCCCACCAGGATCGGACCGATCGCTTCGGCCTCGCCCAGTTTGGACATCAGCTTGTAAGCGATGTTGCCGGACTGAAGATCCGGGAAGATCAGAATGTTGGCATCGCCCGGAACCTGATTGAAGGGAAAGCTCTGTGCGGAGATTTCCGGCTCGAGCGCCGTATCTGCCTGCATTTCGCCGTCCACGATGAGGCTCGGATCGCGCTCACGGATGATCTGGGTGGCTCTCTGAACTTTGAGAGAAACCGCGTGATTGTTCGATCCGAAGTTCGAGAACGAGAGCATCGCGACTTTGGGCTCCGAGCCCATGAAACTGCGGGCAAGGGCAGCCGTCTGCAGCGCGATGTCGGCGAGATCCTCGGCGCAGGGATCAATGTTGACGGTGGTATCGGCGAACCAGACCACCCGTTTCTTGAAAATGAGCATGTAGATTCCGGCCAGCTTCGATCCCGGCTTTGCACCAATCACCTGAAGGGCGGGGCGCAAAGTTTCCGGATAGCTCTGGGAGATCCCATTGAGAAGTCCATCCGCATGACCACATTCGACCATCATCGGTCCAAAGTAATTGGGCAGCTTCATCATGGTCAACGCATTGGTCTTGGTCACACCCTTGCGGTGCCGGCGCTCGAAGAATTTTTCAGCGAACTCCTCACGCAGCGGGCTCGTGGAAGGGCGGATGATCTTCACGTCCTTGAGGATGTCCGTGAGTCCCATCTCTTCCATCTGGCGCCGGATGATCGTGTCATTGCCCAGCAGGATCGGTTCACAGATGTCTTCTTCGATCATGATCTGCGCGGCGCGGAGGATCTTGTGATTTTCTCCTTCCGGCAGCACAATCGTCGACTTGGCTCCTGAGACACGGCGTTTGATTCCGCGCATGACAGTGTAGATGCTTCCGAGCTGAGTCTCGAGGCGGTCGCGGTATTCCTTGATGTCGATTTTCTTGCGAGCGACGCCGCTCGAGATCGCGGCTTCCGCCACTGCGGTCGCGACCCAGAGGAGCGCTCTGCGATCAAAAGGCTTCGGGATCAGGTACTCGCGGCCGAATTTGAAACGGTTTCCGCCGTAGGCGCGCGATACGCCTTCGGGCACGTCCTGCTTGGCAAGGTTGGCCAGGGCTTTGACTGCGGCCATTTTCATCTCTTCATTGATCGCGGTCGCCATGGTGTCAAGTGCGCCGCGGAAAATGAAAGGAAACCCGAGAACGTTGTTCACCTGATTCGGATAATCGGAACGGCCGGTGGCCATGATGGCGTCTGGGCGGAGCTTCATCACTTCTTCAGGCAGCACTTCCGGATCCGGGTTCGCCATGGCGAACACGATCGGATCCTTGGCCATGGTCTGCACCATCTTGGCAGTGATGCCGTCCTTGACGGAGACCCCGACGAAAGCATCGGCGCCCACAAGCGCTTCAGCGATGGTGCGCTTGTCCGTGTGGACGGCATAACGCTGCTTGTAAGGGTTCATGCCGGCAGTGCGGCCTTCGTAGATCACGCCTTTGGAATCGCACATGATGATGTTCGCGCGGTTCACGCCGAGATTGAGGTAGAGGTTGGCACAGGCGATGGCGGCTGCTCCGCCCCCGCAGAAGACGACTTTAACTTTCGTGATGTCCTTGCCGACGATTTCAAGCGCGTTCAGAAAGGCGGCGCCGCTGATGACGGCCGTGCCATGTTGATCGTCGTGAAAGACGGGGATCTTGAGGCGCTTCTTGAGTTCTTCCTCAATGTAAAAACACTCCGGAGCCTTGATATCCTCGAGGTTGATGCCACCAAAGGTCGGTTCCATCATTTCGCACGCGCGAATCACGTCGTCGGGATTCTTGGCATTGAGCTCGATGTCGAAAACGTCGATGTCGGCGAACTTCTTGAAAAGGACGCCCTTGCCTTCCATGACGGGTTTTGAAGCCAGGGGTCCGATGTCTCCAAGGCCCAGCACTGCCGTTCCGTTGGAAACGACCGCAACGAGATTGCCTTTGGCCGTATATTCGTAAACGAGCTCTTCTTTTTCAGCGATCATGCGGCAGGGTTCGGCCACGCCGGGAGAGTAAGCGAGCGAGAGATCCTGCTGAGTGGAAACTGGCTTGGTCGAAACGACTTCGATCTTACCTTTACGCCCTCTGGAATGGTATTCGAGGGCTTCTTCGTAAAGCGACATGGAAAGGTCTCCTGAATTTTTTGAGTGTTCAGAACCTACACCCCGGCCAATCCACCAAGCAAATCAAAAGAACAAAATGGTCGCTCACTCCGGGCAAAACTACGCGGCATGTCATTGCAGCTCTCTACGGGCGCCGGGCCGCCACCGGCTCGGCAAAAATTTCTCAGTGTTCAGGCCGACGGCCTGTGGCAAACTGAAAGAGAATGCTCATTTACCGGTTCAGGCTCGCCAACTTATCCCCATCAGGCTCCGTTAAAAGTTGCCGGCCGGGCTTCTTCCGCGGACTCGCGCTCTGGACTCTGCTCCTCGGTACAGCCATGGCCAGCGGCCCAAGCACGGCTTTGGCCTCCTACTTCAACCGGTTTGAAGATCGGCGTGAAGCGCCTTCCGCCTTCAGACTCATCCCTGAACTCCATTTCCTGTCCACGACCCAGAACTTCGCGGCCAGCGGGACCAAAGCCGCAGCTCCTGGCCTGTCGAGTTATAAAAGGACGGAATTCAACCTCACGGGGGTCTATGGTTTCAACGCTCGCTGGAGTGCCTACGCGAAGATCGCGTGGCTGAGAAATCAGATTGATCACACGACCCTGGCCGGCACCACTTATGGAATGGGAGATCAGGAACTGGGCTTGAATTTTCATGCCTGGGAATCCAAAAGCAGGATGAGCCTGGACGTCCAGCTTCAGGTCGCGCTTCCGCTCTACAGCAACACGACGGCACGGACTCTGGCCAATCCCTTGCTCGGAGACGGAACTTCAGACGTCACGCTCGGAACCTTTTTCACTTCGCCCCTGAACTTCAGCAAGTCCATGCGCTGGTCTGCCGTCGGGGGCCTGGGCTACACCATGCGCTCGGCTGGCCACTCCCCTGCAATCCCGTGGAATCTGACTCTTGTCGCTCAGCCCCTGGAGTATGGCATTTACTCGAAATTCTCGCTGCTCGGTCAGCAGGCCACAGTCACGGAGACCACCACCACTCTGACCGCCGCCAATTACACTTCGTATGACTCCGGTGACAGCTTCATCACCGGCCCTCTGAACTCGAGCTTCGCCAGTGCCCGGCTCACGGTGGGTTATCAGAAAAGCCTTCTCGCCAGCTACTCTCTGGCCGCCACGAAAAGTTTTTACGGAAAATCCGCTCCCGACGCTCTGACCATCACTCTGGGGATCCAGTGGCGCTTTGCCGACTCCCCCACTCGCAAATCTCCTTATACTCAGACTGCCCAGAAGTACGGCAAAGCGAACAAGGGCTTCGTGAATTACTCGTTTGAAGCCAAAGTGATGAGAGCCAATGACCGCCTCAACCTGATCAAGATCGACAAGGGCTCTCAGGACGGGGTCGAAGTGGGCCAGGTTTTCGATATCTTCTCCGTTGCCAAGGACGGAGTGATGAGCGAAGCCGTCGCCCGGGCCGAATGCACCAACGTTCAGGGCAACGAAGCCGCGCTGAGCGTGAAAGAATACTTCCGTGAAGTCTGGATCGAAGAGGGCTTCATCGCCAAACGGCCCGTGCAGTGATTTTTGAAATTCCGCTTTTGAAACTCTAAGGATGGACCCATGAAAAAATTTACGAATAAATTGAAGCTCAGTCTCGCCAGCTCGGTCATTCTCGCTCTCGGCATCAGTCTGATGCCGACCCCCAGCTTTGCCGCGAAATTCGCCAACCAGTTCACTGAATTTGAACTTCCTCCGCAGTGGCAGTGC
Organism: Oligoflexia bacterium; assembly: GCA_014378465.1. Lineage (GTDB taxonomy): Bacteria > Bdellovibrionota > UBA1018 > UBA1018 > UBA1018 > UBA1018. The sequence goes on from JACMNQ010000057.1 coordinate 102,538, forward strand.
AATCTCGAAGGCGCCGAATGGGTCTGTCAGAACACCAATGAAGCGAAGAAGAAGGATGCAATCATCGTTCTCGCCGCGAAGCTCAAGGGTGACCAGGACAGCCTCGATCAGTACCTCACTTATCTGAAGGGCGTGAAAACCTACAACAGCATCCAGAACAAACCGATCAAGTCGGACCCGAAGTACGCCAAGACCGTGAACATCAATGGCCAGGCCTGGGTGGACGCTCTTCACATGGAATCGGAGATCCCCGGCTTCTACACCCGGTATCTCGCGACCGTCAAAGATGACATCGGCGTTTTGATCACCTACTCGATCAACAAGGCCAAATACCAGGACTACCTCGCCGATTTCGACAACCTAGTCCGCACCCTCAAGGTGTTCCGCAAAGCCGGGGTCGGTCTCAATGCCGCTCCGTCGACGACCAACCTTTTCCAGAACACGACCATCCCGACGACCATGAATGAAGGCACCGTGTTCCCGAACTCCGATCCAAAGGGCGGAGCGGACTCCGCGCCGAAGAAGAAGGAAGACAACACGCTGCTCTTCATCATCGTCGCAGTCGCAGTCGTGGGCTTCATCATCATCCGGAAGAAGCGCCAGGGCGGTTGAGTTCAGGCCTCTGAAATTCGAAAGCCCCCGGAAAAGCTTCATACAGAGCTTCTTCCGGGGGCTTTTTCATGAGAACTCAGTGAAATTCACTGAAATTTCACTGATACTTCTTCGGGAAATTGGGCTTCAGCTTCTCTTTCACTGCCTTCGTCGGCTGGGGCCCGAGCGCCAGAATGCTTCTCTTGCCGGTACTGAAGATGCGCCGCGCGACCGCACGGATCTCGGCCGCACTCACCTGGTCAATCTCCTCGCAGAGCTCTTCAGCGGTCGTGTAGTCATCCATGAAGATCTCATTGAGCGCGATGCTCGACATGCGGGACTCGACACTGTCTGAAGACAGCAGAATCGTGCCCTTGAGATTTTCCTTCACGCTCCTCAGGTCTTCGTCAGACAGGAGATCGCGCTTGAGTTTCTCGACGCACTCTTCGATCAGCTTGATGCAAAGCGGGACCTGATGCATGGCGGTCGCCGCGTAGATCGTGAACACGCCTGAATCCACAAACGGGGACAGACTCGAATAGACCGTATAAGCCAGCGCGTTCTTCTCACGAATCTCCTGAAAGAGTTCGGAGCTCATCCCTCCGCCGAGATACACGTTCAGAAGTGAAGCTGCATAACGGTCCTTCGAATTGTACTTCTGCGCTTCGACTCCCCAGATGAGATGCACCTGCTCGGTGGAGCGCTTGATCCACCAGCAGCCGTCTTTGAGTTGCGGGGCCGGTTCAAAAGCGAGCGCCGCGGGTTCATGGGACTCAAGCGTTCGGCCGTGCCACTGTTTTTTTGAAAGCTCCTTGAGTTCCTTGCACACGGCCTGATGAGAGACGTCGCCGGCGACGGCCACGACCAGCTGATCCGGACGGTAATGCTTGTGAAAGTACCGAGTCAGATCCCCACGCTTTGAACGCTTCACGCTTCTCTCAGTACCGAGAATCGGACAACCCAGCCCATGCTTGCCGTAAACCAGCTCAAAGTAGAGATCGTGAACCATTTCTTCAGGGGACTCCTCCACCATCGAGATTTCCTGGAGGATGACTTTCTTTTCCCGCTCAAACTCCTGAGCATCAAAGGTCGAATGCAGAAGGATGTCGTTCAGGAGGTCCATCCCGAGCGCCATGTCCCGCTTGAGCAGCAGAAGGTGAAAGCACGTGTACTCACGAGACGTGAAAGCATTGAACTCGCCTCCGACCTGATCCACTTCACGTGCGATGTCGAGGGCGGTCCTCTTCTCCGTTCCCTTGAAGAGCATGTGCTCGAGAAAATGTGAAATCCCAGCCTCGCGGGCTCTCTCGTGGCGAGTGCCCACTTTGACCCAGATTCCCATCGAGAGGCTCTGAAACTGGCCATGACTTTCAGACACGACCGTCAGGCCGTTGGGCAGGATGGTCTTGCGGTAGACCGAATCATGCGGAAGGCGCTTCGCCCTCGTTCCCACTTTTCTTCGGGAAGCCGGAGATTTCGTCTTTTTTCGTGCAGCTTGTTTGGCCACTTTTTTTCCAGCTTTGTTCTTGGTCATACTCACTTCGTTCTGCCTGCTTTTTTGAGGACGAGCTTCTTCTTCTTCAATTTGCTCTTGAGATCTTTCTGGCGACGCTTCAAATTCATTTTTTCCTCATCCAGACGCTTTCGGCGCCTGAGGGATCTTTCAACGAAGGCCAGGGTCTTCTTGAGTCTTGCCAGATGAATGATCCCCGTACCCGGAATCGTCAAGGGTTCAGTCGTGACCCCGACGATGATGCCCGTGGCCGGTGCTTTGATCTCGACCACCGTTTTCCCAAAAGGATTGAGCACCGAGCCGATGGTGTCGCCTTTGTAGGTCAAGTCTCCTGGCTTCACATCCAGGTCCAGAATTCCGCCTTTTTCCGCGCGAATCCATTCGCTGGATTTCACGATGACCTGAAAGGGAGCTTCCTTCTTCTCATCTTTTTTCAGCATCCCCATTTCAGCCAGCACGCTGATGACCCCGCGAAAGCCGGCCCCGGAGATGCGGTGAGAAAATTTGCCGGTCTCGCCGGCTTCGAAGAGAATCGTGGGCACTCCCGCGCGCGTCGCCTCTTTGCGGAGGGAACCTCTCAAACCCTTGTGGTGCATGATGATGGTCGTATCGAAAGCGCGCGCCAGAGTTCGCACCATGGGATGAGACATGTCACCCCGCACATGAGGCAGATTGAGCCTGCCGCGGGCTGCGGTGTGGAGATCAATTCCGAAATCACATTTTGAAATGACTTCCTTGAAGATCTTCCAGGCAATTCGCTCGGCATTGTTGCCTTTCTTTTTGCCCGGAAAAAATCGGTTGAGATCGCGGTGATAAGGCAGGTAGCGGGATTGCTCGAGAAACCCTGGAATGTTCACGACCGGGATCGCGATCAAAGTTCCAGAAAGTTTCTTGGGGTCCACTTCGAACATCAGCCGACGGACGATATCGATCCCGTTGATTTCGTCGCCATGCACTGCTGCAGTGACAAAAGCGGTGGGCCCGTCCCTCCACCCTCGAATGACCGTGACGGGAATGGAAATCGCGGTAGAAAGAAATGACTCCGATACTTTCAGCAGGATCGCGCGAGTTTCGCCCGGCGCAATTTCAATTCCGCTGATCTTGCATTCGAATTGAGAAACTGTTTGAGAATCAATGAGCTCAGGCTCCACCGGATTGTCTTCCTTCTGCTTCTGGGAACTGGCTGACCCTCGCTGGCCATGACTCACCATTAGTAGGTTGTATCGGATGGCCATCCATTATAGAAATTTTATCACAGGTTCATCTCAATGCCGACTAAACCCACATCGACGCGCCCGTCTAAAAAATCGAGCACTTCTCCCCTTGTAGCCAAGACTGAAGTCTCCCCGCTGGCGGCTGGAGCAGGTACCCCTTCTGGCGAACTCCCTCGAATCGCAGTCAAGGCAACCCCTGCAAAAAAGAAACGCCGCACAGCGTCTTCAGCTGTGGTTTTGCAAGTCTTGCCCGAGGTGATCGTGGAGCCGGGAACTCCTCGGACCGGCAAGGCCAGGCCCACGAAACCGGCCAAACCTGCTCCGAAGGATATCGAAATCGAAGCCGATGATTTCGAACTCGATGATGACGAGCTCTCTGAGGAACCCGAGTCGGACGACTCGGAACCGGAAGATCCCAGTGAAGAAGAAATCGAGTCCAGTCTTCCCGCGACTCGCAAGAGCCGCGGACGAGCTTCGACCGCGAAGCTCCCGGACATCGAAGGCGAAATCGCCGACTCTCAGGTCGCCGCCGTATCCCCCCGGGACCCCCTGCGTCGCTACCTCGACGAAGTTCGCCGCTACCCTCTCCTGGAGCCCGAAGAAGAGTTTCGACTGGCCACCCGCCTCAAGGAGTCGGGGGACATGGAGGCCGCGAGAGCCCTGGTCTCGGCCAATCTTCGGCTGGTTGTGAAGATCGCGTTTGAGTACAGCAACATTTACGCAAACCTTCTGGATCTGGTTCAGGAAGGCAATATCGGCCTGATGAAGGCAGTCTCCAAATTCGACCCGACCAAGGGTGCGCGCCTGGGATATTACTCCTCCTGGTGGATTCGGTCCTACATTCTCAAGTACCTGCTCGATAACTTCCGCCTGGTCAAAGTGGGAACCACTCAAGCTCAGAAAAAGCTCTTCTATCACCTGATGCGCGAGAAGGAGCGGCTGGAAGCCCAGGGACTGCTGGCCGGGCCCAAACTTCTGGCCGAGCGACTCGACGTCAAAGAGAAGGACGTCATCGAAATGGAACAGCGCCTCTCCTCCAAGGGGTCCGAAATGTCCCTGGACGCTCCACTGGATTCAGAATCAGGCTCCTTTTCTTACATGGATCTTCTGACCGACACCGCCGAACGGGCAGACGACGCACTCGTGAGAGACCAGCTCTTGAACCTCTTGAAGGGCAAGCTCCCGGAATTCCAGAAAATCCTGAATGAAAAAGAACTGAAGATCCTTCAAGACCGCTTGCTCGCCGAGGAGCCCAAGACGCTCCAGGAAGTGGCCGACCTCTATGGTCTGACTCGAGAACGCGCGCGCCAGATCGAGACCAAGGTCATCCAGAAGCTCCGCGAGTACCTGGAACCCCTCTTTGGAGGCGACCATGGAATCGTCGGTGGACCTGGTAGAAATCCGGCTAAGCGGTGAAACGGTCTTTAAACCGCGGTGAACCGCAGGAAAAGACTGGACTCAAGACAACCTTTAGGCGAGAAAGTGGCCACATCACGTTAAAACGCGATCCGATGAAACCCATCCAGAGCAGGCAACCGCGGCAAGAGATGGAAAACGTCTGGGAATTAATGGCTTTACAGTGAAGTCAGCCTCATGTTAATTCCTGAGCAAAATAAAAATCAAATCAGAGAAGATTTAGGAAAGAATCATGGCAGGAAAAACCGCAATCAAAGCTAAAAAAGCTGAAATCGTCAAGAAACACGCTCGCTCCGCGACCGACACGGGGACTCCAGAAGTTCAAGTGGCTCTTCTGACGACTCACATCAACGAATTGAATGAGCATTTCCGTACCCACAAGAAAGATCACCACTCCAAGCGTGGTCTTTTGAAGATGGTCGGACAGCGCCGCCGCCTCTTGACTTACCTCAAGAGAGTCGATGCTACTCGCTACAGCAAGCTCATCGTAGCACTCGAGCTCAGAAAATAATTTCGCGTCTAAAGACTTTAAACAGTTTTGGGATGAGTCCGCTCAAGCCCTGCTCACACTGAGCGGGACTCGAGTGGACTCTCCTCTTTTGTAGACTTGCATTGATTTTCTGGTGCTCCTCCTCAAGAGAGACCTCTTAAAACTCCAAATCTCAAGGAGAGGTTTATGATCCATACAGTATCTTGTGAACTCGGCGGAAAAACGATTTCCATCGAAACAGGCAAATTAGCAAAACAGGCCGACGGTGCAGTTCTCGTCAGCTACGGCGACACCCGTGTTCTCGTCACCGCATGCTCCAACAAAGATCCGAAGCCAGGCATCGATTTCATGCCGCTCACGATCGAATTCGCTGAAAAGTTCTACGCAGCCGGCAAAATTCCAGGCAGCTTCCCAAAACGTGAAGGTCGCCCGACCCAGGAAGCCACTCTTTCGGCTCGCCTGATCGATCGCCCTCTTCGTCCGCTTTTCCCGGAAGGTTACTACCACGACACTCAGATCGTGGCGACGATCCTCTCGATGGATCCTGAAGCCGACATCGACGTCTGCGCGGCTCTTGGAGCTTCCGCAGCCCTCCACATCTCTGACATCCCTTTCGCCGGCCCAACCGCCGGAGTCCGCATGGGTCGCGTGAACGGCAAATACGTCGTCTGTCCGACCTGGGCACAGATCGAAACGGGCGAAACCGACATGGAAATCATGATTGCCGGCACCAAGAATGCCATCATGATGGTTGAAGGCGGAGCACGCGAAGTCGCTGAAGCCGATGCCCTTGCCGCAATCGTTCAGGGTCACTCTGAAATCAAGAAGCTCTGCGGAATCGTCGAAGAACTTCGCACCAAGGCCGGCAAGCCGAAGCGCGCTTTCTCCCCTGCCGTCATCGAAACCTCCATCAAGGATGCAGTCGAAAAGCACGCGAAAGCGGGCCTCGTCACTGCACTCAAGACCAAGGACAAGGGCGAGCGCTCAGACATGACCGCATCCCTTCGCAAGGCGACTGTCGAAGCCATCGTCACGGCTGACGTCAAAGCGAAGGACGCGAACGCAGCTTCCAAGCTCGAGAAAGACGTCAAAGCGTCCTTCGAGCTCCTTCAGTACGACCTCATGCGTGAAATGATCCTCACCGACAAGGTTCGTATCGATGGTCGTAACACCACGACCGTTCGACCGATCTCCGTCGAAGCAGGTCTTCTTCCAAGAACTCACGGCAGCGCCCTGTTCACCCGCGGTGAAACTCAGGTTCTCGCAGTCGTCACTCTCGGAACTTCCGATGACGAACAGATCGTGGACACCATGTTCCAGAACACCATGAAGAAATTCATGCTCCATTACAACTTCGCTCCTTTCAGCGTCGGTGAAGCAGGACGCATGGGCGGCACCAGCCGACGCGAAATCGGACATGGCGCTCTTGCTGAACGCTCCATCCGCGCAATGATGCCTGCTTACGAAAAGTTCCCCTACACGGTTCGTATCGTGTGTGAAACTCTCGAGAGCAACGGCTCATCTTCGATGGGCTCCGTCTGTTCCACCTCCATGGCCCTCATGCACGCCGGCGTTCCATTTCCGAAGCCGGTTGCAGGGATCGCGATGGGATTGATCAAGGAAGGCAACCGCACTTCCGTTCTGACCGACATTCTCGGAGACGAAGATCATCTCGGCGACATGGACTTCAAGGTGGCAGGAACGGCTGATGGCATCACCGGCATCCAGATGGACATCAAGATCGAAGGCATTGACGAGTCGATCATGAAGACCGCGCTCACCCAGGCTCGTGAAGGTCGTCTTCACATCCTCGGCGAGATGGCTCACGCGATCAAGACTCCGAACGCTGAAATGTCCGCATTCGCTCCACGCATCACTTCAATCATGGTCCCTGTCGACAAGATCCGCGAAGTCATCGGCTCCGGCGGCAAGGTCGTCAAAGACATCATCGCTCAGACCGGCTGTAAAGTGGATATCAACGATGACGGACGCATCAACATCGCTTCGAATGACGGCGCAGCCGCTCAAAGAGCAATCGACATGATCCGCAACATCATTGCAGAAGTCGAAGTGGGCGCAACCTACAAGGGCATCGTCAAGAAGATCGTCGATTTCGGCGCCTTCGTCGGCGTCATGCCGAACCAGGATGGACTCCTTCACGTTTCGGAAATTGCTCACGAGCGCGTGAACAACGTCAGCGACTTCCTCAAGGAAGGCGATGAGATCGAAGTGAAAGTCATCGAAGTCGACAAGTCTGGAAAGATCCGTCTTTCACGCAAAGCCCTGCTGCCTCCTCCTGCTGGCGGAGCTCGCCCGAGTGGCGGTGATGGCGGCGGAGACCGTGGTCCACGTCCACAAGGCAGCGGCGGTCCCCGCCCTCGCACTTGATCCTTCTCTGACTCCACGGTCGCCTGATTCAGGCTTCCGCTGAAAAACTTGAAGCCCTCGATCCGCTGGATCGGGGGCTTTTTTAACGCATGGCCATGAGTCATTGCGCGCCAACTTCTTGCAAGACTCTCCCGCAGCAGTCGCACCGCCGCAAAACTCAGTTCGAGTTCTTTCCTTGGCAAGCGGCTTGCTTAGATCTGTATCCAAATTTCGGGAGAGCACTATGCACATGTCAAAAACCTGTTTCGTCAAAAATGGCCTCACTCTGAGTCTTCTGACTACCCTGGGGCTGACCCTGGCTTTGCCGGCCCACGCCGGCAACTCTGGGGATGAAGTTGGCTCCACCGGCACTGCGGGGACTGTGCAGACCTCCGATTCGGATTCGGTGGCCAGTGGGTCTTCGACTGCTGAAGCAGCGCCTGAGGAACTCGAAAAGCAGTCGAAACTTTCTGCCCACTACTTCGGCATTCTCTACGGCCCGGCTTTGAAAAATGGATCCAGCATTCAACCCAATGGTGCAAATCGCGAAGAGGGCAAGGACCTGCCCCTTTCTCTTCGAAACTTTGCCAGCGTCGGTTATGCGCTGAGTGACACCTGGGGAACGCAGGCGACGGCAACCTGGGATTACATCCCGGTCCGAGGCCAGGAACTCAATTTGCGCGATCCTTACGTGCGCATTTCCAATAACTCCATCTTTTCGACCGACACCCTGAATCTCTATGGCGACGTGAGGTTTCATATCCCCGTCACAACTTTGTCGCGGGACCAGGATATACTCTCGGGCATTCAGACGCTCGCGATCATGACCTATATCCAGCCTGGCAGCCGCTGGACCTGGGCCCTTTACGGATCTTCCCGCTACAACGTGTTCGGAAAGCATGGCCGAGGCAATGATCTTGAGCTCTATCTGGGGCCCAATTTCGCGTACCAGATCACTCCGAGCCTCGCTTTCACGACTCTCTATGAAATGAACGCGACCCACCACCTGGGCCAGGAAGCCATGGTCCTGAACAACGATGGGACGGATCTGGAGCCAGGATTTCGGTGGGATGTGACTCCAAAAGTGAGTTTCAACCCTTATGTGAACATCTACACGGGCAACCGATTGAATTTAGACAGTACTTCCGTCGGCGCGACCTTGAGTTGGCAGCTACTCTAGCTTATCCTTAACAAGTGGACCCCCCGTTTCAGTGCTGACTGGGCCGAATGGGCTGACGGGTCTTATCTTGTGAAAGGAATCCAGGTACCCGGATGTTTCAGCCAGAGTGTCATCTCGAGTGTGAACGATGAGCGTAGCAGAGTGGTATCTCGTTGTAGAAGGCACAAAAACCGGCCCCTACACTCCAGAACAGATCGCTGGCCTGCTTCAGGAAGGCGAGATTCTGGCGCATCATCGCGCGACTTCCGACCGCCTCAATGGAGACTCGATCTCGGTCAAAGAACTGGTGACCGCTTTTCAGAAAGCGGTTTCAGACAGCTTCAAAGCTCCCCCTCGTCCAAGTGAAATAGACAGTGCCTCGACGATCGTCCCGCCCATCCCCGAAGGCCAGGACACCACTCAAAATCTTTTTGACGCGTTGAAGGCAGCCAAGGAAAAACAACAGGGCACACAACCCTCAAAGAACCATGCAGCCTCACTGGATGTGACTCACGCTGCCCGCAGAGCCAATGAATTGAAGCCCCAGATCGTCCTGATCATTGTTCTGGGAGTGGCCTTTTGCGTGGCGGTTTTCGCCCTCACTCGACTCCTGAGAAGCGAAACTCCCGTAGCGGATAACAAAGCCCCGGGAGCGCCCCGATCCACTGCCCCTGTTCAAAACCGGAACACGGCACCTCAGGCGACAATGCCCCTGAATACTCCCGTTCAATCGCGAGTCCCTCCCCGAACTCTTCCTAGAAATGCAGCCCCTGCAAATCCTCGCTTTCCGCCCGGTGGCGGCGCAATTCGCCAAGGTGAAAATGACGCGCCATCGCGTGCTGCCGAAGAAGCGAGAGAACTTCGAGATCGCACCGATCGTCGCGAAGCCGAATCACGAGAGCGCGAGCATGAGCGCGACGACTTGATCCAGCCTGCGGTAAATGCTCCTTCAGTTCAGGATGAGGCCAGCGCACTTCAAAGACCCCATGTACCTGACGCAGGTCGACGCGAACTTCCTCCGGGCGCCCCCGTTGAGCCGGGCGCTCAACAATCGGACCCCGGCACTCCTGAAGGGGTTGCGCCAGACGCGCGTACGCAATAAAACAGCCTCACATGAAAACGAGAGCAGCAAAAAGCGTCCGAACTTCTGGTTATTTCGTCACGTTCGAAGGGACTGAAGGCGCGGGTAAATCCACTCTCATTCAACTTCTTGAAAAGCGTCTGACCCAAGCCGGCTTTGCGGTCGCGGTGACTCGTGAACCCGGTGGCACTCCCGTGGCTGAGCAGATCAGAAAAGTGATCCTGCACCAGGAAATGGATCCCTGGACTGAACTCTTTCTCTACGAAGCGGCGCGGGCCGAACACCTCACGCATTCCGTGCTTCCGGCACTTCATGCAGGAAAGATCCTGCTCTGTGACCGCTTCACTGATTCAACCCTCGCCTATCAAGGCCAGGCGCGTGGTCTCCCCTGGAAAGTGATTCAGACTCTCAATCACACCGCCACTCGAGGGCTGAAGCCGAACCTCACGGTCCTGCTCGACATTGATCCTGCAAAAGGCCTGCTTCGCGCAAAGGATCCGAATCGGTTCGAAGCTGAAGGCGTGAAATTTCAGACGCTCGTGCGCAAAGGATTTCTGAAATCGCGCAAGGAAGATCCGAAACGCTGGATGACCGTTCACGCTGGAAAGCATTCGCCTGAAGAACTGGCAGACGAAGTGCTTGCACGAATCCTGAAAGCCGCGCCGGCAAAAAATGCGGTCTTGAGAAAAGTGCGCTCCCGTGGCTAAGAAAAAAGAAACTGCGCCGGTTCAGGCGCACTCACGCTACCTCCCGATCGCCCCCCAACTCCTGGAGCATCACGCCGATACCGTCCTCGCCGCCATGAAACAGTGGAAGGAACAGAACCGTGTGCCGCCAGTCCTGCTCATCAGTGGCCCGGCCGGAATCGGAAAGCGCGCGCTGGTGCATCACATTTCACAGTGGCTCCTCTGCGAAAGAGGCGGCTTTTATCAAGAAATGCAGAAAGAAATCGAAATCGACGCCGGACCGGCTGAAGAGGGTTTCGGCTTTGGTGCTTCCCTGTTTGGAGAAACGCCTGCTGCAGAAGGCTCAAACACTGGCCAGAAAGATGGCTCAGCCACCGGGGCACCAGGCGAATTGAAAAACCACTTTGAGCCCTGTGGAGAGTGCCCCTCCTGCCTGCGTGCCCTGAGTGGACAATGGATCAATTTCACAGAGATTGGAAATGATCAGGAAGACGAAGGCACTTCGCTCAAGATCGATCAGTTCAGGGAACTGAAATCTTCAGTGGGCTTCGGAGCCTTTGACGGCGCTTTCAAGATCATCCTGATCGCGGAGGCGGAACGCATGACGGTCCAGGCCGCGAACTCCCTTTTGAAATTGCTCGAAGAACCCCCTCACCGCTGGATCTTCTTCCTCACGGCCGCCGATCCTTCACTGCTTCTTCCGACGATCGTGTCCCGTTGCCAGAATCTGAGAGTCAGGCCGCTCCCGCACGAAACTCTCGTCGCACTCCTCAAAAACTCCATCGACCCGCTCGTGCCGAAAGATCGTCTCGCGATCTGCGCGGACCTCGCGCAAGGCAGCCTTTCGAAGGCACTGCAACTGGCTCAGGATGAAGTGTGGGATCAACGCGACACACTCTTCAAGTTTCTGCAGACGCCTTCCGCTGAACTCAATCGCCTCGTGGACTGGGCGGCACTTGATCCTTCGAACTTCAATCTGCTGCTGGATCAGTTTGAGCAGGTGACGGCCGATCTCATCCGCTGGAGCCTGGCTCAGGAAGGCGGCACCGCCTCCTCCCACCGCCTCATGAATGCGGATGGCAAACGCTCGATGGAACTCCATTTCACGAACGCCGTAAGAAAACTTGGATCCATCGAGAATGCCCGCGCTTTCTGGATCGCTCGGTCCGAACGCCTCTACCAGATTCGAAAGGAGTCCCTCGCGCCACTGAACCGCAAGCTCCTCCTTCAGGACATTTTGGTGCCGTGGCTTGAGATCGGATGAGATGATCCGATGATTCAAGTCCAGGGACTCGGAAAGTACTTCGCGGACGAAACTTCCCCCGTTGGAAAACGCTGGGTTTTTCAGGATGTGTCTTTCGAGGTCGCGGCCGAGCACTCCGCAGTCCTCATTGGTCCTTCGGGCGGCGGAAAAACCGTTCTCCTCAAGGTCATCGCCAGCCTGCTCCAGGCGGATTCGGGCAGTGTCAAACTCCGCAGCGAGAACATCGGCATGCTTTTCCAGAAGAACGCACTTTTTGACTCTTTCACGGTGGAGGAGAATCTTCTTTTTCCGCTCAAGGAGCGCAAAGGCATCATCGGAAAAAATGCGACCGACCGGGCCGCGCATTTTCTGAATGCCGTAGGCCTCAAAGGGACCGAAAAACTCTATCCAGATGAAATCTCAGGCGGGATGCAGAAACGGCTCGGCATCGCACGAGCCTTGATCGTCGAGCCTCAAGTCATTCTTTATGACGAACCCACTGCGGGGCTCGACCCGATCACATCAAAAAAAATCGCGGAACTCATTCAGACCCTGCGGCAGGAAAGCGGGAGCACCCTTCTCACGGTCACCAACGATGTGCAGCGCGCGTATCAGCTGGGTGACCGCATCTACCTGCTTGCCCGGGGAAAAATTCAGGCGGGAGGAACTCCCTCTGAAATGAGGAATTCCTCTCATCCCGCGGTGAGACAATTTCTCCATGGACTTCAGGAAGGTCCATTGACCACGGAAAGCGAACGATCGCCTGGTGCTGGCTCAAGGGCTGGTGATGACTCTGGCAATGAGGCCGCTCCATGACCATCCGTTTTGATCATGTGACCAAGTCGTTTGGTCCGAAAACCATTCTGAACGACGTCTCTTTCGAAGTCGCTGAAGGCGAGATTCTTTTCGTTCTGGGCAAGAGCGGGATGGGAAAATCGGTCACGCTCAAACACATTGTCGGAGTGATGAAGCCGAGCACAGGAAAAGTGTACATTGGTTCGACGGATGTCACTCAGCTCGATGACGAAGGCCTGGCCCGAATCCGGCGCAAGTGCGGGATGGTCTTTCAGCAGCCGGCACTTCTGGATTCGCTCACGATCTATGAGAACGTGTCCTTCGGACTCCGAACTCCCGGTTACGTGCGGTCGCTTGAAAGACCTCTCACTGAAATGGAAATTCGGGAGAAAGTGATCGCGAAGCTGAGGCTCGTTCATCTGGGAACGGAAATTCTGGACCGCAAACCCCCGGAAATTTCCTACGGCATGCAGAAAAGGGTATCGCTGGCCCGCACACTCGCACCGTCTCCGGAAATTCTTCTCTTTGACGAACCCACCACGGGACTTGATCCGATATCCACTCGCGCGGTCAACCAGCTGATTCTCGAACTGTCGAGGCAGCTGAAAGTCACGAGCGTCGTCGTTTCCCATGACATGGCTTGCGCACTCGAAATCGCGGACCGCATTCTGGTGCTCGATCAGGCCCGAATCCTCGCCCTGAACACGGTCCCGGAAATCAAGCGCTCGAAGATTCCACTCATTCAGGAATTTCTCGAGGAAACTTTGCAGGATCCCGGGACCGGAGGCGCCCGATGATCACGGCAATCCTCGAAGAAATGGGGAGCACGACTCTCTTCTTCGGCCGAGTCATGAAGACGGCTTTTCACACGCAGGGCAATCTTCAGCCTATTCTCAAACAGATCATTGGCGTCACCCTGAGATCCCTTTCGACCGTAATTTTCGCCGGGCTTTTCGTCGGCGCGATCCTGGCGCTGCAGTTCAATCAGATGCTCGTCCAATACGACGCCCAGATTTTTCTCGGAGGTCTCAATACTTCTGCAGTGGTCCGTGAAGTGGGCCCCCTGATCATCTCTTTTCTCCTTGCCGGCAAGATCGGCGCGTTCACCGCGGCCGAACTGGGCACGATGAGAGTGACTGAGCAGATCGAAGCGATCGAATGCCTGGGTACGAACTCCATTCAGTACCTCATCGTGCCGAGACTGCTGGCCATCATGATTTCGAGCCTCCTCCTCCTCATCATCGGACTCATGGTCAGCGTGGGCGGTGCACTTCTCGTCGCCGTGCTCTACGCGGGGATGAACCCGGTTCAGTATCTCTCCAGCATCCCCCGTTTCACCGGCGTCTGGACGATCAGCTGCGGGCTCCTCAAGTCCGTCATCTATGGCACGATCGTCGCGACCGTGGCCTGTCAAAAGGGCTTCAACGCCTCGGGTGGAGCGCGGGGTGTGGGGCGAGCCGTGACGACTGCGGCCGTCTATACCAACCTGTACATCGTGCTCGCGAATTTCATGACGAGTCAGATCCTCGACAGCATTCATCAGTTTGGAGAATTCATCGCCCGGGTGCTGTCGTGAAAGGACTGTCATGATCCTGAACATCGGACGACTTTACCTGCAGACCCTGCTTCGCGCTTTTGAGTGGCCGTGGCGCTGGCGCGAAATTTCGCAGTTCATCGTGCAGATCGGACTCGGCAGTCTGCCGATCATCGCGCTCTCCACCGCCTTTGCGGGCATGGTGATGACGACCGAAATCGCGTGGCACATGGATGAAGCTCTTCACACCATCACGATGATCCCGGGCTTCACCGGTCAGTTCATCCTGCGTGAAATCGGCATTGTGATCCCCGCACTCCTGCTCGTGGCGAAAGTCGGTGCTTCGACGACCGCCGAAATCGGAACCATGAAAGTGACCGAACAGATCGACGCTCTCCGACTGCTCAAGATCGATCCGATCAGCTACCTCGTTTTTCCCAGATTCATCGCGAGCATCATCTCGATCGCCTGCCTGACCTTCGTGGCGATCGGCGTGACCCTGGCGTGCGCGATCGGAGTGGCGATGCTCAAGTACGGCTTTTCCTTCCTGGAGTACATCAATGCACTCCGCCCCTTCATCGGAGTGAAGGACCTCTTCGGCGCGGTTCTCAAAGGACTCGTCTTTGGTGCTTTGATTCCGATAGTTTCCTGCGCGTATGGCTTCGAGTGCAAAGGCGGTGCTGAAGGCGTCGGTAACGCGACGACGAATTCCGTCGTGACGGCGACCATTCTGGTGATCGTCTTTGATTTCATCCTGACTGCCTTTTTGACCTGGGTCTGACCTTTCCCCGATTGCGACCTGACACTTTTATGACGCGGTAAAAATCCTGAAATCCGTCCTATGCCCGTCTGACCGGGCATGGCAGAATGGAGGTCCATGGAATCTGCAGCACCCGAAAGCAAGATGAGTCCGAAGATGAGTCCGAAGATGAAGCCGAAGATGAGCAACGAAGCCAAAGTTGGCGCCCTGGTCCTCGGTACCGCGATTCTCGCAGTCGCCTTTGCCTGGATGATCGGAATTCAAAATCCGTTTGATCGTACCGTGAATTTCTACGTGACTTATAATTTCGCGGGCGGCATCGAAGTCGGATCTCCCGTGCGCGTGTCCGGCATCAAAGTCGGCAAGGTCGAGAAGATCGACTTCTTCGTGCCCCTGACTCCTGAACAGGTTGCTCTGAAGGAGCCCGGAAGTGCGGATGACGGGATCGAAAAATCGATCACTCCCCTTCGGGTTCAGATCTCCGTCCGAAAGGACGCTGCGGTCGGGGTGAAAAAAGACAGTCGCTTCTACATCAACCTCGCCGGCATCATTGGCGAGCGCTACATCGAAATCACTCCCGGCAGCATTCGCGCTCCGAAAATTCAGGCGGGCGAACTCGTGGCCGGCGTCGATCCTCCCCGAATTGATCAGCTGATTTCGCAGAGCTTTGATCTCGCAGGCAAGATCACTGAGCTGATTCAGTCCAACAAGGGCGACATCACGAAATCCATCGAGATGCTCTACAAGCTGAGCGGCAACCTCAACCAGACCCTGGCCTGGGTCGACAAGAGCGCGATCTTCAAGACTGACCTGAGCAAACTCATCGACAACCTGATCGTCATCACCACGGATGTGAGAAAGCTCACGGCAAAGACCAATACCCCTGAAGGTGAAAAGACGCTCAAACTGATGCACGACCTGCTCTGGCGCCTTGAACCGCTAGATTCAAAGCGCATCAAAGAGTTCTTTCAGGAAGAGGGCATCGCTACCAAGGTGAAGTTCTTTTGAAGACCGTTGAAATTTTTTTGCGTTGATGAACGCGGACTTCCAGAATGAACCCCGGGATGAACCCCGGGATGAACAGATGAATCGCTCTCACATCAACCCAGTCAGGACAATCAGTACGATCTGGATGAGCTGGATGGCCACTGTCATGAGTGTCACTGCGTCGGCATCCAGCCGGGAACCCATTCTTTGCAGTGGCGAAACTCTCATTCGGGATCGCGCCCTGTTCAAGACACAACGGGGCGAGGCCATTCCGGGGTTCACGAGGATGCTTCAGTCCGCCGACTTTTTTCTGACTCAAGCTGCCCTGACGGTCACCTCCAAATCGATGATCCCGCTCAGCGGCAGCAAGAATGATTATCTGAGCATCTCCATGTATCACTGGCCTGACCCATCAAAAGCGGAGGGTCTGCCTTGGCTTTACCACGACGGACAAGTCAACCGCGAGCGCATGAAGCTGTCGCAGGACTCAGACTCACTCGGGCAGACGATGTCGCGTATCCGCGTTCTCTCCACGGCATATACCATCACCCAGGACGAGCGTTACGCCAAGAAGACGATCGAACTGGTGAGAGCCTGGTTTTTGGAACCCAAGATGCGGATGAACCCGAATTTGAATTTTGCACAGATGATCCCGGGGGCTGGCCCCTTCAAATCGTACGGAGTGATTGAAGGCGTCACGCTGGTTCAAACCCTGGATTCACTGCGGTTTCTTGAAGCATCTCCTGAATGGACAGCGGCCGACTCACAGGGCATCCGAAAATGGATGACGGATTACCGAGACTGGTTGAAAAACAGTCCGGTTGGAAAAGTGGAAGCAACCACCCTCAACAATCACAAAAGCGGGTATGATTATCAGCTGGCGTCGATCGAATCCTATCTGGGGAACCAGGACGCTGTCAGGAGAATCGTTGAAGCATCAAAAGCAGACCTCTTTCCGCAGATAGCCTCGGATGGCAGTCTCCCTCAGGAAATCGCTCGCACGAGACCCCTGCACTATACGGTTTACAACTTGAACGCGATGACCGGCCTCGCTGAACTGGGAAAAAAGGTCGGGATCAATCTCTGGCAATATGAAACAGCCGATCACCGCTCGATCAAAAGAGCTGTCGATTACATCTTGCCCTGTGTGACCGCTGGCGGTTCATGTCCGTTCAAGTCGGAACCCGTTCAGCAGAACGGGGCACAGTCACCCCAGGGAGGAGTCGAAGCGTTTCAGCCCCAAAATGCATTGCAAATATTGCTTCGGGCTGACTCCGAATTTTCAGGTCATCCCTATGTGGCCGCTGCGGCAAACCTTCAGTCAAAAGTGAAGGAGCAGCCGATTGACGCACAAATCTGGTGTGAACCGCCACTTTACACGGCTCCGGCCAGCAGATCAGAAAGATCCATTCGAAGATCCTTCTCAGGTCCACTACTTCTTCCTGCAGCAATGACTTCGTGACCTTGGAGTCGGCTTTGCGCCGTGAGTGCCGTACTGAGCCCTCTTGTCCCACCTGAAACGAAATCGAAGTCGATCATTGCGACCCTGAAATTTCAAAGCTTCACTTCACTTGATTTTCAAAGCTTCGCTCCTTCAAACACAATGCTGGCAACTTGGGCTGATAGACAGGCCTTACAGTGAGGGGTCCTGAATACCCATGAAAGTAAGTCGGTCGGTTGCGGTAGACGCGATAATTCCAGTAGAGTATGTACGACGAAATAATCGGGTATAAAGATCAAAGCTTCGCGGTGTTTCAGACTCAAAGCTTCGCTTTGAAGGCCATCTGGCGCGCAACATCCGCACGCAGTTTCGCGACTTCTTTTACCGCGGCAGAAGCAGCCTCTTCACCCGTCAAGCCGCGCTCTCTGGCCCAGACCTTTGCCAGAGCTTCAGCCCAGGGAAGTCCATGATCGACGCGTGACAGAACCAGGGGCTGACGCCTCCAGTAGAAATCCTCAAGATGGATCACCATCTCGGTTCGCATGGCATGGACAAGCTGAGCGGCGAGAAACGGAAAGCCGTCGGGATCTGACGCAGCCTCTGGCAGACCGGTGGGGCTTTCCTGCCTCAGACTTTTCGCGATATCGAGCACTTCCTGAGCAGCAGCACCATAGCGCTCAAGCAAAGGCGCCGGAACCTTACGTTCTTCCGCATGCAGAATCTTCGCGTAATCACCCAGCGCTTCGCGCGTGACCGCGCCGTTGATCGGCCGATCGATGTCAGGGCGTTTCAAATCGACCCGGGGAGCAGCGACTTTGCCGGCACTCGCATGACGGCGCCAGCTCTTCAGTGCATGCTCGACGATTTCTTCGGCCATCGTCCGGTGGGTCGTGTATTTTCCACCTGCCACAAGAACAGTGCCGCCGGGACCGTCTCCAATGTAATGCTCGCGACTCACCTTCTGCAGGCTCGGCGCCTGACCGAGCGGTCTTGAGAGTGCGGCTCCTTCGCCCGACATTCCGTTGTGAGTGTGGGGTGAAACGTTTGGCCCAACGAGGGGTCTGACCCCGACGTAGGCGCCAAGGATATCCGAAGTTGTCAATTTCAGATCAGGGTAGTAGCGAGTGAGGAGTTCCATGAGGTAATCCACATCACTCTTCTCAATTTCGGCGCTCTCAGGAAGATCCGGCGTCGGACCATCCGTCGTGCCCACGATCACCACTCCGGAGCCATAATCAGGCCTTGGGATGACAAAGGAGATTCGACCATCCTTCGGATGGCTCATCACCATCGCGCCGGGAACCGGGATGCGTTTGAGGTCAAAGATCAGATGCACGCCTTTGCTCGGAGTGAGCCAGGGCTTCCAGTCCCCGGAAAGTTGGGGACCGATTTGATCCGTCCAGGGTCCCGCGCAGACAATCGTGCGGGCCGCCTTGATCGTGATTTCATTTCCTGTTTCGAGATCCTTCACGCGGTAAGCGGAGATCTGATCAGCGTTCCACACCGGCGCAACCGCTTCGACGTAGTTGGCCGAAGCGACCCGGTCTTCGCCGGCGGCACGCAGCGTTTCGATCGCCAGCACATCATCCCACATCGAGGCATCGAAATAACTGAAGCCGCCCTTCAGACCTTCAGGCCTGATGAACGGGATCGCCTTGAGAAATTTATTCTTGGAAAGTCGGCGGTGCGCACCCGGAGTTCGAAAGAGCGCGAGCAGATCATAGAGCCAGAGCCCCAGGTCCAGAATTCCTTTGCCGTGCGGATCACCTTCGTAAACCGGGAGAAAGAATTTGAGAGGTCGCACCATGTGCGGCACGGACTTGAGAAGAAACGAGCGTTCGGAAAGCGCTTCAAAAACCAGCGCGAATTCCATGTTCTCGAGGTAGCGAAGGCCACCATGAATGAGTTTCGAACTTTTCGAAGACGTTCCCGAAGCAAAATCCCCTTTTTCGACCAGCGCGACCTTGAGACCGCGGAGGGCGGCATCACGAGCGACCGCTGCGCCGGTGATGCCTCCGCCGATGATCAGGAAGTCGAACGTCTCTGCCTGAAAACGCTCGAGTGCCTTCGCTCGAGTGCGAGCCGAGAACTCAGGCGTTTTCGGGATTTGAGGAATACTGGAACTGTTGGCCATCCTCGCTCAGGCCTCGTCGCCGGCGGGAGCCAACGAAGCCGCAGCACCCGAACCAGAAGAAGCGGCCCCGAGAGAAGGCTGCCGGATCACGGCAATCTCCAGTTCCGACAACTGATCCGGACTGACGTGCGAAGGAGACTCCGACATCAGGCAGTGACCGCGCTGAGTTTTAGGAAAAGCCATCACGTCACGAATCGGACCCACACCGCAGAGAAGAGCTGCGAGGCGCTCCACTCCGAAAGCCATTCCGCCGTGCGGAGGAGTTCCGTACTGCAGAGCTTCAAGAAAGTAGCCGAATTTGTCCTTCGCTTCTGCAGGCGAAAGCCCGAGCAGCTTGAACATCGCTGCCTGAACGTCCGGGCGATAAATACGAAGGCTTCCGCCGCCGATCTCAACGCCGTTGAGGACCATGTCGTAAGCCGAAGCTTCGATGTTCTCCATGTTCGTGCCGTTGATGAAGTCCTGAAAGAACTGCGGACGCGGCGAAGTGAACGGATGATGAGTGGCGAAAAAACGGTTTTCGCGGTCGTCGTACTCGACCAATGGAAAGTTCACGACCCAGAGAAAAGCGGGCTTGCCTTCTCCATGCTTCGGAATCATCCCGAGACGAGCGCCGAGCGCCAGGCGCAGCGCGCCCATCGAGTCATGGACCACCTTTTCACGAGCGTCGGCCACGGCAAGAACCAGATCCCCCGGCTTGAGGCCGAGTTGCGCGATCAATGCGGCTTTTTCGGCGTCTGAAAAGAATTTCGCGGCAGGAGACTGAATCTCTCCTGTCGGCTGGATCTTCATCCAGAGAAGTCCCTTCGCGCCGTAAGTGCCGGCCTGGGACTGCAGATCATCCAGATCCTTGCGAGAGAATTTCTCGGCCTGGCCCGCGACCACGATCGCGCGCACGGCGCCCTTGCGGCCGCGAGCGTTGGTGGTGAGCGCGTTCTGGAAAACCTGAAACGTGCTGGCCTCGAAGATTTCCGAGATATCCTGAAGCTCAAGACCGAAACGAACATCGGGCTTGTCGCTTCCGAAGCGAGTCATCGCTTCCTTGTAGGCCATTCTTGGAAACGGGAGCTGAATTTCCTGGCCGAGAATCTCTTTCCAGAGTTTGGCGACCATCGCTTCCATCAGAGGAAAGAACCCCTCTTCATCGAGGAAGGATTGCTCGATATCGATCTGAGTGAACTCCGGTTGGCGATCCGCTCTCAGATCCTCATCGCGAAAACAGCGGGCGATCTGATAATAGCGGTCCATTCCGCTGATCATCAGAAGCTGCTTGAGCGTCTGCGGAGATTGCGGGAGCGCATAGAAGGTTCCCGGATTGAGGCGGCTGGGAACGATGAAATCGCGTGCGCCTTCGGGCGTCGATTTGTAAAGAATTGGAGTTTCGACTTCGAGGAAATTCTGTTGATCCAGATGATTGCGCACGATTGAAAGCATGCGGTGTCGAATGATGAGATTCTTCTGCAGCGAAGGCCGTCTCAGATCCAGGTACCGGTGCTTCAGGCGAAGGGTTTCGGCCACTTCGACATCATCGTCGATGGCAAAAGGCGGCGTCTTGGCTTCGGACAGGATCACGAGATCCGTGCAGGCAACTTCGACTTCACCGGTGATCATCTTCGAATTGGTCATCCCTTCAGGCCGTTTTCTGACGATCCCTTTGCACCAGATGACGAATTCACCGCGAATGCGACTTGCCGTCTCGTGAGCTTCGAGTCCACCCGGAAGGGCCGGATCGAACACGATCTGCGTGAGGCCGTAGCGATCTCTCAGATCCGCGAAGACCAGCCCGCCGTGATCGCGACGTTTCGCGATCCAGCCACAGAGTGTGACTTCCTGGTCGAGATTGGCAGCGCGCAGCTCACCACAGGTATTGGACCTGACCGTACGTTTGACTGAAGTCGATGTCTTTGGAGGAGTCGCTGAATTCATTTGGGAAATCCTTTCGCCCGAGCCGTCAAGTTAACACCCAATTTGAGTCGGGTGCAAGCATCGCCGCGGTTCCAAAATGATCGCGGCACGGAAAAGGCATGAGGTTTGCTGCAATTTCCTCGGGTTTTCTTTATGAAGCTGGCACCCCAACCTGAATCCCATGCGTTTGATCACGCGCTCGACTGCGAAACTCCCCCCCAGCCGGTCCAGCTGGGAGTTTCCAAACGCGCCTACAGCCTGGCCAGCCACGCCGACAGCTGGGAAGAAATCTGGGAGGCCGCGTCCTATTATCAGCAAATATCCGAGCTTCTTGAAGACGCACAGCATTATGCTGTTTTTGTGGGTTGGCAGGTGGACTCTCGCCTCCCCCTTCCGAGGCCGCAGCGAGGGACTCGTGACGAAGCGGTCCGCTCGCTCACGAGGTCTCTGGAGACCCTCAAGGAAAAAGTGATCCGCCTGTGTGAAAGCAAACCGGACTTTCAAATCTATTTTCTGATCTGGGATCACGCCTATTTCTATGTCCTCGAAAGAGAACAGATGCAGGGCCGGATCTGGGACGATATTCATCCGCGGGTTCATTTTCTCTTCGACAATCGATATCCCTACGGCGGCTCTCACCATGAGAAGATCGCGATCATCGACGGAACGACCGCTTACTGCGGCGGCATCGACCTCTGCGATGAGCGCTGGGACACTCCTCAGCACCGCTTCGTGGATCGGCGACGCTCCCTCGACTGGAAGAGGGAACATCACGGTCCCTACCATGACCTTGCCGTCCGAGTGACCGGACCGATCTGCGCCGCGATTCACGAACACATCGCCCGCAGGTGGAGATTGCTCTCGAGCATCCCCTTTCCTGAACTCCCCCTCGAAGCTCGAACTGAAACGAAAGCCCGACATCAGGTGTATCTCAGTCGCACGATCGCCCATGTGGATGGGGGCGAACGAGGTGAAGGCATCACCCGGGAAATCGAATTTCTGTTCCGGGATCTCATCTCGCAGGCCGAAGAACGGATCATACTTGAAGGCCAGTACTACTGGTCAGAAAAACTGAACGATCTGCTGATCGCGAAAATTCATCAGATGAAAGGCCGGAACTTTGAAGTCTATCTCATTCTGGCCGAAACACGCGATCTCAAATCGTTGACCAGACAGATGGCCTATCACGAGATGAAGCTTCTCAAGAAGCTCGAAGCCGCAGGGAGGACTGCGGGCGTGAAAGTCGTGATCGGCGCGCCCTATGTGCTGTCCGGAACCAGTGCTCCCCCCAGATCCATCTACGTTCATTCAAAAATTCTGATCGTCGACCAGAAGTATTTCAGCATCGGTTCGGCCAATCTCGCTTCCCGCGCATTTCGCTTGGATACTGAATTGAATCTCACGCTCGAAGCCAGAACCCCGGTTGAGGAAAAGTACATTCGTGAAACGGCTGAACGGGTGCTGCGCCACTGGAACCTTCACGAGGAACCGGCCAATCCAGTACACCTTCGAAGGTTTGATTGCGCGCTTGAACTCAAACGGCTCGGCAGGAGAAGCCCCTGGCTGAGCCGGATCCCCTGGCAATATTTCTTTGATCCGGTCGTTCCGTGGCTCTACCCTCTCAAACGACGCTATCGGAAATGGACTCACACGCGTTCCTGGCTGGCGTTTTCCGGAATGCTGTTCGTCTGGGGACTGGGTGTCAGCACCAGTCTCTGGATCTTCTCACTCGTCACTCCGGATCCACTCTCGAGCACTTCGCCAACCTCCTGGTGGGCCATTTACGGTGTACTGCTGACTTCGGCCTGGCTGCTTCCCCTCCCCTTTCTGGCTCTTGGAATTTTCGCATCGATCCAGCTGGGGCCTCACCTGGGTCCGGAACTGGTCACGAGTGCCTTCTGGACCGCGTCGCTCTGGGGCTATGTGCTCACTCGCATGTTTCCCACTCCCATGAGTCGATTCTTCAGGAAGACCAGCCCCCCCTGGTTACCAGAAAGAATTGGAATGCGCTCGTTTCCCTACCTGATTTCAGTACTGGCCGATCCACGAGTGAGCATTCGTTCGAAAATCGCTTATCAGGGGCTTTACTGTGTCCCTCTCCCCTGGTTCATTCTCGGCAATCTGCTTTTCCTGGGAAGTGCCCTGTACTCCATCTGCCGATGGACCTCAGGGTTGACGCAGAACTATTTCATGAGCCATGCTCAATTCGGTCATGAGGCGAAACTTGCATCCCTTGCACCCGTCGTGGCAGGGAGTGTGATCCTCTGGGGATTCGCCGCCATTGTCTTCGGTCTGAGAAATGAAAAGAGGTCTTGATGGAGAAGAGAAAACTTCGAGTGCTGTCCTACAATATCCACAAGGGCTTCTCGACGGGAAATCGCAACTTCGTACTCAAGCAGATGAAGCAGGCCATCAACTCCGTGCACGCGGACCTGGTGTTTCTCCAGGAAGTGCTCGGCCATCATGAAGTACATGGCAAGAAAGTCGTCGATTGGCCGACCGCCCCTCAATTTGAATACCTTTCGGATGAACTCTGGCCTCACTACGCCTACGGAAAGAACGCCATCTACACGGCCGGACATCACGGCAATGCGATCCTCAGCAAATATCCATTTTCATTTTTTGAAAACATCGACATTTCCACCAACAAGCTTGAGAAACGCGGACTGCTTCACGGCATCATCGAGATTCCGCACAAAAAGAAGCCTCTGCACGCGATCTGCCTGCACCTGGGCCTGATTGAAAGCGAACGTCAGATACAGATTCAGCAGCTCTGTGACCGGATTGATTCACTGGTGCCGCACGACGAACCGCTGGTGATTGCCGGCGACTTCAATGACTGGCGAGTGAAAGTGACTCAGCCCCTGAAAAGCAAAGCGGAAGTGAAGGAAGTCTTTCAAGAGCTTCACGGGGATCACGCGCGAACTTTTCCAAGCTGGCTTCCGGCTCTCAAGCTGGACCGCATCTACGTGCGTGGAGTCTCCGCGCACTCGGCCGTGTGCCTGACCGGCAGGCCGTGGAGTCAACTCTCAGATCATGTCGCCCTGTACTCCGAGCTGACGGTCTGACAACTTCAGGCCACGCCGCCGGGATCAAGCTGCTCAAATCAAGCTGCTGATGAAGCGTCGTGAACTTCCTTGAGAATGCCGATGAGCTGATCGAGAGTGTAAGGTTTCGCCAGAAAACGCGCACCCGGCATGTTCCGAATTCGTTTTTCTCCCTGCGATACTGCCGAGAGTACCACCGTTGGGGGGACGGATCCGAACTGTTCCTTGATCTTGTTGAAAACTTCTTCTCCACTCATTCCGTTCAGACTCAGGTCGAGAAGCATCACGTCAGGCCAGGTTTGACTCAGGTATTCAAGAGCGGGAGCACCGCCATCCACGAGATCCACCTCGTAGTCGTAGGACTCCAACACGATACCCAAGGTTTCACGGACAGAACGATCATCTTCGATCACTAGAACTCTCATGAATGAGCGTCTCCCTGCGTTTATGTAAAACTCCAAAGTTGCTATCGGCGTACAAGCTTTGCATATTTGAAACCAACATGACACTCGTAGAAAAAAAGGATTCCACCAGCCCCACTCGAGCCGAACACGACTCATTGGGTTCTGTTTCAGTTCCCAATGACGCTCTCTATGGAGCACAAACGATGCGAGCTTTGGACAACTTCTCAATTTCTTCGAGAATTGCCCATCCCGAACTGATCCGTTCCTACCTTTGGATCAAGCTGGCCGCTTCGCGCGCAAATTTCAGGTGTGGTGCGCTCCCTCGCAAACATTCAGAACTTATCGAGAAAGCGGTGCTTCAGCTCCTGGAAAGCGAATCAACTTGGCCACAGAATTTTCCAGTCGATCCCTATCAGGCGGGTGCCGGTACGAGTCAAAACATGAACCTCAATGAAGTGATCGCGAACCTCGCAAATCAATTGGACGGAGTTGCGCTGGGAATCTACGCCCCCGTGCACCCAAACGATCACGTCAACTGCTCGCAGTCCACCAACGACACCTTTCCAACTGCAATGAGACTTTCATTGCTGATTGCAGCTAAAGCTTTGACTCAAGAAGTCGAATTGCTCTCGAAAAGCTTTAAGGCGAAGGCAAACTTGTGGATGAAAATACCGAAGTCAGCCCGCACTCACCTTCAGGATGCAGTCCCGATGACTCTCGGTCAGGAATTTTCCGGCTACGCGGACGCCCTCTCGCGCTGCGGAAACTGGCTGGAGTCGGGCCGGAATTCTCTGCGAGACCTTGGAATCGGGGGCAGCGCCGCAGGCACCGGTCTGAACGTTCCGGAAAACTATTCCGAACTGATCGTGGAAGAACTCTCTCGGCTTTCGGGCGAAAGCCTGCGGACTTCTGAAAATCCATTTGAGTCCATGCAGTCGCAGGCACCTGTGAGTTTCTATTCGTCCACACTCCGAGTGCTGTGTCTTGAACTGACTCGAATCTGCAATGACCTTCGCCTTCTGGCTTCGGGTCCATTCACGGGCCTTTCTGAGCTCATTCTGCCGGCCGTTCAGCCGGGCAGCAGCATCATGCCGGGCAAAGTGAATCCCTCCATTCTCGAGATGGCCAATCAGACCTGGTACTCAGTGCTCGGAATGGATCAGACCATCGCGATGTGCGTGCAGGCAGGCCAGCTCGAGCTCAACGTGATGATGCCCATGATGGCTTACAGCGGGCTCGAAGCGACTCGGGTGTGTACTCGAGCACTGTCCACACTGCGAGAGCGTTGCATTGACGGGCTCGAACCCAATCTGCCCAGGCTGCAGAAGTATTTTGAGAGCACGCCGCAGATCGCAACGGCGCTGAGTCCCAGGCTGGGCTATGAGAAGACTGCCGAGATCGTGAAGAAGTCGATCCTCACCGGCGAATCCATCGTGGATCTCTGCCGACGCGAGAAACTTCTCACTGAAGAAGAGCTGACTACTCTTCTGGACCTGGATCACCTGACTCATCTGAATCGGACTCGCCGGTAGTTTCATCCGCACCCGGAATTCCGGAGAAATCCTCAGCTTCATTTTCATCCACGGACTCCAGTTCAGGCATCGGATTGGCCACGCAGCCCGGTTGCCCTGGATGAGACCCCAGTCGCACGTGCAGGTGATTGTCGTGTCCGCGCACATGGCGGATGAATTTGCGGTAATTGGCCCAGTCCGGATCCGAGCCGGCAACGCGGGACAGTCTCGCGATCAGCTTTCGGTCCAGAAAAATGACTTTCACGCAGGCAAAGGGGTTCTTGAAGATCTTCTTGAGGAACCACCAGTTCGTGTTCGGAATGAAGACTTTCGTGAAATTATTCTCGTACCGATGATTTGAGAACGGGTTGAAGAAACCGATGTCGGCATCCAGACCGGCCGTGTGGGAAGCATGGCCTCTTCGACCATTTTTTCCGAGCATGCAACCTCCTCGAGGAGCTGAAACATCTCCCACGATCAGGTGCAGATTGGAGAACTCCGCCTTGTAAGTGTAGTTGACCGCGATTTCGCGCCCCAACCACTCGATCATGCCGGCCATGCCATCTGTACCAAAATTCGAACAGCGTTCAGGCGAGCGGAGAAGAACGCGGTTCATGTCCGTGGGCACGATCCGACGCCCATTGGCGATGAACCCGTTGTTCACGGTGCAGTAGGACTGCGGGCCTTTCTTGCCCATTTCAAAGGTGATCAGCTTCAGCAGATCTCCGAGTTTTCCTGAGACCGCATCTTCTGAATACTGCTTCTGTTCGGCAGTCATTTCATCGCAGTAATTGCCTTTGATCCGGTCGGGAGCGCAGCGGTCGCGAGTCACGCGCCTGCGCCTGCGACCCTTCTTGCCCTTGACTCGTTCAACCGAAGCGCCGGGAGTGACTTTCGCGCAGCACTGATGGCCGCGAAAAGTGAACTCAGGGTTCCACTTGCTGCAGAAATCGACGGTCGGGCCGCCATCCGGCGACTCCAGGAACTCGGAACTGGGATCACAGGACACGAAGTCGGAGGCCCGTGCGGAATCGCTCGCGGTGAAAGCACCTGCAGTCAGGACGGAAGCCGCGAAGGTCAGAGTGAAGATAAATCTCGAGATGCGATTCAAGTCAGTGATTCCCTCATCAGTGTCAGTTGCTTTTCCAGATCTTCAGTCTCATCACTCCAGTAGCGATGCGTTCCAAACTGAGGAAAAGCCTGAGGGAAGGCGGGGTCTTCCCACCTCCTGGCGATCCAAGCAGTATAATGAACGAAACGAAGGGCCCGGAGAGGCTCAATCAATTTCAGAGTGTTGCGATCAAACGTCCGCATCTCTTCATAGCCTTCCAGAAGATCCTCGAGCTGCGCTCGAATCTCACCCGCGTCGGGACGCCCGGGCAGAAGAAGCCAGAGATCCTGAACCGCAGGTCCGTTGACCATGTCATCAAAGTCTAGGAAAAAAGGATGCGGTTGTCCATTGGAGTATCCCCAAAGAAGATTTCCCAGGTGACAATCCCCGTGGACTCGGTGCATCGCGGCTCTGTCAAACAGAGGTTGGGTCAGTTCACAGATTTCTCGAACAACTGCCTCGTAACGGGTTTGAAATTCCATGGGAATCCACTTGCCGGAAAGCAGGTACTCCAGATTGGAAAGTCCATAAGTCCGCGGACTGAGCTGAACGCGGTGCGGAGCCGCTCTGGAAGCCCCGACGTTATGAATTCTTCCCAGCAGCCGGCCAATCCACTGAAGCTGTGCCGAAGTGAGTTCATCAGGCGCTCGGCCTCCCACTTTCGGAAACACGGTGTACCAGATTCCTGTAGCGGTCTGCTTGAGCGTTTCTCCATCCGGAAATCTCAGAGGTGCGATGGCCGGGACTTCAGCCTCAACCAGATCAGCGATGAACTGATGCTCTTCGAGAATCTGTTCCTGAGTCCAACGTCCGGGACGATAGAATTTGACGACGCGACGTCTGGCGGCAGGATCAACTCCCTCCTGCTCTTCAAGCTCAACATCATAGACTCGATTCTCAAAACTGTTGAGCGCCGCACATCTGCCCGTGCAGGCGAAGCCGGCGGTTTCGACCGCATCGAGCACACGATCAGGAGTCAGCTCGAAAAAATATTTCGTCTCGGCGCCGCCCCAACCCGAACCTGATCCATCATTCTTCATTTCATGCTTCTTCTCATGCATTTTTTCAGGGATTTTTTCAGGCATCTTCGCTTTCGTCGTCAACGCTCGAAGCCCGTTTTCGTTCTTCGGCGAGTTCCTTCAGAAGTCTTTCGGCGGGAGTTTCGAGTTTCTTGTCGCGATTGCAGTCCTTGCAGGCCGGCACGATGTTTCCAGGGGCGCTCGTGCCGCCCCGGGCGAGTGGCACGACATGGTCCATCGTGAGCTGGGAAACTTTGAACTTCTTCTCACAGTAATGACAGATGCCACGGTTCACCTGGGTCAGCCACCACTGGGACTTCCTGAGCTTGCGGGCTTTCTCACGCTCTTTTTTGATTCGCTGGGGATCTGAGTCCTCAGCATTGAGGCTGTAGTAATCGTCCGGGTGTGACATGGGTTCGTTGACCTTAGCACGAACTGCAGACGGGCAAAACTCAAAGGTGAGACTGGATCCCGGGGGCTTCTCCACTTGATGACTGAGACTCCGCGATCCTGCTCTGATTCTTCTCGAATGAGTAGACGTTGTAAGCGTGGCGAATCACCATCTGCGCCACATTTCTCACAGGCACTCCACCGGGAGTGGACCCTCGTTCGGTCCCCAGATGCGCGTGCCCGTGAAAGACCCCGTCCGCACCGACGGCATCGATGGCCTCGGCCAGAAGGTAACTGCCGAGAAATGGGAAGATTTCCTTTTTTTCTCCCAATAAGGTGCTTTCGACCGGAGAATAATGAAGCAGCACAAATCTATAATCCGTATCCAGGGTTTTGAGGCCGCTCCGAATGAGATCCGCCTGGTGCTTCGCGTGTCTTGCAAAGGCTTTCGTCTCAGGTTCACCGAATTCAGTCACGCAGGCTCCGCCAAAACCGCCACCAAACCCCTTGAGCCCCATGATTCCCACCCTCTGTCCACGAATCAGCAGTTCTGCGGTCTCGCCCTCGAGAGTGATGACTCCCGCCTTTCGAAGGACCTGATGAATCTCTTCCTGCTGATCACTGTGGTAGTCGTGATTTCCAAGAATGGAAACGACGGGAACCGGAAGATTTTTCAGATCATCCGCAAGAGCCATCGCTTCCTCAACCGTGCCGTGCTGAGTGAGGTCGCCTGCGATCATCAAAATGTCCGCTCTTCCTTCGAGAGCTTCAAAATAGGGTCTCAGGCGATTTCTACTGTTGATGTCGTAGTGCACGTCACCGACTGCAGCAACTCGAATCACTTAACCTCCTCGATTTCGGATGGTTCAGTGAACTTGGCCACACGAAGCTGATTTTCGACGACGTACTGCGGAAAAGTTTCCTTGACGACCTGGGTGACCGCGTCTTTCCGGTCGTCCGTCAGAACCTCGCCGCGAAGCAGAAATTTATTGCCCGACTGCTCGATCTGAATATCGAGTTCATTCGTTCGCGAATCTTCGGCCAGAACTTCATGGAGTTTTGCGATGGTGTAGTCGGGCTGTTTTTCAGCGACCAACTGCAGATTGGGCCGCAGATTCATGTTCTGGTGAGACACTCCACCTGGGGCTGCGGCCGCAGGCACTGAGTCCTGCGGCGCCGTTGGAGCCGCCTTGGCATGAGTGGGAGCATGGACGGGCATCAGGTCGCCGAAGGTATTCACGTAGAGCTGGTCAATCACATTCTTGGGAACATAGATATCGGCGGACTGAGCATAACAGAGCAGACTCAACATGCGCCGTGGCCCCTTCTTCTGAGCTCGCTTCAGCAGATACTCCCAGTCAATGTTCGCATGCGACAGAAGCGCAAGCGCGTCATGCCAATGACCTGGCGTCAACTCACTGTGCGCGAGCGCCTTGATCACGACAAGATCTTCGGGCGAAACGAAACGAAGCTGCTTCCCGTGAAATTCAGCGGTCACGACGCGCTGGTACATCTCGGTATCGAGGTAGATCTCTCCTTTGGATTTGAAGATCACGTCCACCAGAATATTTTCCTTGAACCCTTTGTAGAGCCAGCTCGGATCCGTTTTTTCAGTCCTGAAGCCCTTCTTTGCCAGGGCCCTCAAAGTCAGCTCAGCTTCTTCAGGCTTGATGAAGACATCAATATCATGAGTGGAACGGGGTCTGCCCAGCCCCCCGGAAGCGATACCACCGATGAAGGCATAACGAATCTTGCCCTCTTCCAGCGCCTCTATGGTGTCGCCGAGCACACGATTGAAGCGATCAGCCAACTCGGGATTCTCCGTGGTCACTTTGATGGCGGGTTTCATATCAGATGCTCATATCAAATCTCACGCCAAGCGCCGTAATCGAAGCGGGCAAAGTGCGATTGTTCGCGTTTACTTCCGCAGCGTCAATCCGCTGACGTCAGCCTTTTATTTAAAATTTAAATAAAAACGATAACAAGCCGCATGCTTTTGCGAGCGGGGAATACCGTTTGCAAACTCTATCTTCAAAATCACTGAGTCACCAATGCGAACGATGACGGATTCCTAGGGAGGAACTATGTCAAATAACTACCCGAACACTGGCCAGCGAGACAGCTCGAATGAGGGGCCCTCAGAAGTAAAAAGCGACGAGAACAAGAACGTATCCCAGGGAAGCGAGAACGCTTCCACTCCACTCAGTCCTCAGGCTCAGTCAGCACAGCCGAACACTCCGGAAGGACGGCCTGTGGAGCGAAAGCGAAGTGGTGCACGTGGCACTGCAGCAATGGATCCAAAAACACGTCAGGAAGTGGCCCGCAAAGGGGGCTTGGCAGTTTCCAGGAACAAACAGCATATGGCGGAAATCGGTCGCAAAGGCGGCCAAGCCGTCTCGAAGAACCGTGAGCACATGGCCAGCATTGGTCGCAAGGGTGGAGAAGCCTCCCGCGGTCATCGGTAAGAAGACAAGAAATCACGGCCTGTTCATGTCCTACACCTGCGATGGCGATCCTGGAACTGCGAAGTTCCGCGGTCGCCATTGGGTCATTTGCGACCTCCGTGGCGCTCTGAGATCCGCGCTGGGAGCCGCAAATTCGCCCCCAGAGGATACGGCGTTCTTACAATAGTTTTACACGCGCTCGCTTCCAGAAGGCGCATAGTTGAAAAATGAACCACCCGTCCCAGCCACTTCCCATCGCCATGAAACGCTCCATTCCTTTCTTCGCGGTTCATCTCGCGGCACTGGCCGGTGTGTTTCTGGTCCCCTTCAGCTGGAGCATGCTGGCTCTCTGCGCCGGACTTTACTACCTGCGAATGTTCGGCATCACCGCTGGTTATCATCGCTATTTTTCTCACCGCGCTTACAAGACCCATCGCGTGTTTCAGTTCGTGATCGCCTGGATCGGAACGATGTCCGTTCAGAAAGGCGTGCTCTGGTGGGCCGCCAATCATCGCCACCATCACAAGTTTTCAGATCAACCCAACGACATTCATTCACCGATTCAGAGTGGCTTCTGGTGGTCTCATGTCGGATGGATTCTCAATGAGAAGAATGATCCCGTTCGCTGGGATCAGATTCCTGACCTCGCGAAATTTCCAGAACTGATCTGGCTCAACAACCATTTTCTCATTCCACCGGTGCTGCTGGCGGCTACCCTCTTTGCCGTGGGCGGATGGAGCGCATTCATCTGGGGATTCTGCGTGAGCACCGTGGCCCTGTGGCATGGGACCTTCACGATCAATTCACTCTCCCACGTCTTCGGCTCTCGCCGCTACCAGACGACCGACACGAGCCGAAACAATTTCTGGCTCGCGCTCATCACTCTGGGAGAAGGCTGGCACAACAATCATCACACTTACATGAGCAGCGCCAATCAGGGCTTCTTCTGGTGGGAAGTGGATGGAAGCTTTTACCTCCTGAAAACGCTTTCCTGGATCGGCGTCACTCATGACCTGAGAAAGCCACCGTTGAAATTGCTCGAATCAAAACGAATTCAGCCTTCTCGATTTGCACGTCGCAGTCTTCTGAAAATGGAAAAACTCGTAAAGTCCGCGTCTTGAAAAAAGGATGAGGTCTCCTCCATGAGGAAACTTCATCACCCTCCCGTCAGGTCTTTGCAGGTGCAGCAGGTTGCGCAGCTGCTGCCGGTGCAGTTTCTTCCTGGTGAGGGTGGTGTTTGCACTGTTTGCTTTTGCCACTTCCCTTCTTGCAACTCTCGGCATTGCATTCCTGACCCGTGCATTCCTTCTGAGAGCACTGTTTCACCTCACAGGCCTGAGCCGAAGAAGTTGCGTTTACACTTGCCAGGGTCAGGCTCAAAGTGGCCAGAGTGAACACAATGAACCGACTGCCGAAAACCGTTTTATTGACACTGCGCATAAAATCTCCCGCGGATGTTTTGAAATTTCGGAGCCGAAATCCGCCACTCTGAGTGTAAATGAAACTGTGGATTATTCCACCGTGTCGAGCATGACCCCGCTTTTTCAGCCAATCTGAAGCCTTCCTGATGACCGGGCGTTATTCTTCATAATCTGTTTAAATATGAGTTGGCAAAGCCGTCCTTTAACGCTAGACCAACCGCACTATGAAACGTGGACGTCCAAAGGGTCGCAGTCGCGACAGTCGGTCATTTGGTCCTTTAGGGGATCTCATTCGCAAATTTCGCCTCGACAAGGGCCTGGGTCTTTCAGACGTGGCCAAGGCATGCCAGTGTTCAGTTCAGTTCATTTCGAACATTGAACATGGCCGCGCTCCTCTCCCCTGGGAGAAGGTCGGACCGCTTTCGAACTATCTGAAGATTCCAGTCGAAGAACTTCAGGCCGCCAATCTCGCGATCCGCTCTGACTTCAAGAGCTTCGTGAAAACCACCAAAGGCAAGGGCGGACCCAAGTCCGTCAAGACTCCAGGAATTCTTCTTGGAATGACAGGCGCCGCCTCTGCAGGCGCGATGACCGCGAAAGACGCCGCACTTCAGGAAATCCTTCAGAAGTACCAGGCCGCCACTCTCGCGAATCGCAAGAAATTCGTGAAAGAAGCCCTCAAGACTCTGGCTTCGTAAGCTTTCTTTCCAAAACCACAAAACTGAAACGTGGAGCGCCGTCATGGGCTTCACGTTTTTTTTCGTCAAAACTCTGGGGATTCCACTTCGGGAAATACGCATCTCCCCCGCTCACGGTCGTTTCGACTTCCGTGATGTAAAGTCGATCCGCATGGGGCAATGCCATCTCATAGATTTCGGAACCCCCGATCACGAAAAGCTCTTCCGTTGTCGGAGCCTTCGCGAGGATCTCCTCGAGCGCCCCATTCCACGAACTGACGACGCACGCACCTTCCGGCGCGACGAAACTCTTCTGCCGGGTCATGATCACATTGAGTCGATTCGGAAGAAGCCTGCCGATGGATTCAAAAGTCTTGCGTCCCATCAGGACCGGGCGCCCCGATGTGGTCTTTCGAAAGTACTTCAGATCTTCGGGCAGATGCCAGGGCAGACGATTTTCGACGCCGATCACCCGGTTCTGATCCATGGCCGCGATGAGACTGATGATCATAAAATCCTTTTCAGGCCAACGCCTTCAGATCGCTATGGGTGCCTTGATTCCCGGGTGGGGATCGTAGCCCACGAGTTCAAAATCCTCGAAATTGTAATCAAAAATCGAATTGTGGGGATTCTTGATCGTCATGCGTGGCAAAGGCCGCGGTTCCCGCGTCAGCTGCAGTTTGGCCTGCTCGATGTGATTCAGATACAGGTGAGCGTCTCCCAGCGTGTGCACGAAATCGCCCAGCTTCAGATCCGTTACCTGCGCGATCATCTGCATGAGAAGCGCGTAACTCGCGATATTGAAGGGCACTCCCAGAAAGATATCGGCGCTGCGCTGGTAGAGCTGGCAGGACAACTTTCCTTCCGCCACATAGAATTGAAAGAAGGCATGACAGGGCGGCAACGCCATCTTGGAAATCTCAGCCACGTTCCAGGCGCTCACGATGAGGCGGCGAGAGTCCGGGTTCTTCTTGATCTGTTCAATGACCTGGGAAATCTGATCAATGGCCTGGCCGTCGGCTCCACGCCAGGTGCGCCACTGGGATCCGTAGACCGGACCGAGATTGCCTTCGGCATCGGCCCACTCGTCCCAGATGCTCACGCCATTGTCCTTCAGATACTTGATATTGGTCTCGCCCGAGAGAAACCAGAGCAACTCATGAATGATCGAGCGCAGATGCACTTTCTTGGTCGTGACGAGAGGAAATCCTTCCTCCAGGGGGTAGCGCATCTGGTAGCCAAACACGCTTTTGGTGCCGGTCCCGGTCCGGTCGCTTTTTTCAGTTCCGTTTTCGAGAACGTGGCGTAAAAGGTCTTGATAGGCTCGCATGACTTTTATTTTTACCCCATAACGCGATGCTTTTACCAAGTACAATTCCAGGAAACTCATGCAATCCGAGCTCATTCCCACGATCCTTTTCGAAGACCCGCACCTGGTCGTGCTGTCCAAGCCGGCTGGACTCCTGAGCCAAGGCGAAGTCACGGGCGATGATAACCTGGTGGACTGGCTGAGGGGGCATTTCGGCCGCAAATACGTGGGCCTCGTCCATCGGCTGGACCGAAACACTTCGGGAATCATGATTGTCGCCAAGCGAACGAAATCCGCTCAGCGTCTGACTGATTCGCTTCAGGAAGGCAAAATTCAAAGGAACTACCAGGCCTGGCTCGAAGGCCGCCTGGAAACCGCCGTTCGCTGGGAGCACCTGCTTCTCAAGGATGCGGACAAGAATGTCGTGAAAGTGGTTCGCAGCAACCCCAAAGCACAAAAGGCGATTCTGCACGCAGTCCCCCTTCAGCAGGCTCGCTATCAGGGGCTGCAACTCACACTTGCCGAAATCGAGCTCGAAACCGGACGCTCGCACCAGATCCGTGCACAGGCTGCGCACGAGGGCTACCCACTTCTGGGTGATGTGAAATACGGATCCAATTCAGCGAGTTCCAGGAAATTCGGAAGACCCGCGCTCCACTCTCATCGACTCAAGTTTCCGCATCCGATGACTGAAGCGGAGATGAGTTTCGAAGCGCCCTTGCCACCCGACATGCGCTCGCTGCTGTCCTGAGCCTTTAACTTCCTGAGCTGAACTTGAACGCTGAGTCACCTTGAGAAAAGGTGGAGAAAGATCAAAATTGAAACTGTGAGGAAGCTTGATCGAGCTCATTTGAATTCAGGCCCGGAAATCATTCCAGCGCTTTGAGAACCCATCCCTTCAAGTACCGACTTTTCGGGTCTCCCAGCTTCGTCGGAAAGGTCACAGGCTGCTGAATCTCCCGCAGGACCTCGAAACTTCTCTTGCGGGAGCGCGCAGCCAGCCCGACGTCGCTCTCGAATTTGGACAGGGTTACGTTGGCAGAATTGATCGAAGTGATGAGCACGCCTTCAGGAGCCAGAACGTCCAGTGCGGCCTCGTGGAGCTTGACCAGATCCTTTGCCGTCGAAAAGCGTCCATTCTTGCTGGTCGAGGACGAGGGAGGATCGAGGATCACGCAGTCAAAGAGTTGCTTCTCGCGCTTGAGCCTTGGCAACCATTCGAAGTAATCTCCATGAATGAAACGGGACTGATCGAGCTTCAGCCCGTTGAGTTCCCAGTTTTCCTGAGCCCAGTTCAGCGTGGGCTTCGAAAGATCCAGAGTCGTGACATGGGAGGCGCCGCCGAGTCCCGCCGCGACGGACAGACTCCCCGTGTAAGCGAATGTGTTCAGAACCTTCCAATCTCTCGCGTTCTCAAGCAGCCAGAGTCGCAAGGGTGAGTGATCCATGAAAAGGCCGGGGTGCCTCGTATTGAGAAATCGAATCCAGACTTTGCAGCGTCCTTCAGAAACTGCGATTTTTTCAGGCGGCGTCCCAAAGAGCGCTTTCGCTTCCGCCGGAACTCCTCGCTCAGGGCGTTCAAGAATCACTGCGGATCTCGCGGCCTTTGATTTCAGGAATTCGATCAACTCTTTTTTGACCGCATCCCCCAGTGCCTTTTGAGGCCCATCGCCTTTTTCCCATTCAATGACCCAGTAGTGATCCTGAAATTTTTCGATGGCGATCTGGGAGAGGACGCCGAGCGAATCCCCGGGCCCATGAAACACTCGCAGAGCTTCCGTGTGCGAGAAAAGCGCGTCGCGGAGCTTCCAGGCGGCTTCGAGTTCGTGACGGATCGAGTTCAGGCTAGAATTCGCGCCGGCATTCATGAGGTGGACTTCCGCAAAAGGCCCAGCCAGCTCTGAAAATCTTCAGGCAAGGGAGCTTCGAACTTTTCGCCGGAAGGAAGCTCGAGTGAGGAGGCATGCAGCGCGACTCGCGGGACCTTCAACTCCTGAAAACCTGGAGTGCCCGCAAAATCCTTCCGCCCCGAATACTTGACGTCTCCCAGGAGCGGATAACCCAGCGACGAAAGATGAATGCGGATCTGATGGCGGCGTCCAGTCTGGAGACGGACCTGTCCCAGGAATACTTCACTCGCAGCTTCCTTGAAACGTTCCTTCACCTCAACCTGCGTGACTGACGGAGAATCATCAATCGGAGCGTTGATCTTGAAAACCGGAAGCGCCGGATTGCCAGTCGCCAGACAATGGTACAGCTTCTTGGCCAGGTGTTTTTGAAACCACTGATTGGCCTGACGGTGGGCGTCTTCGGAACGCGCGAAGAGAATGACCCCACTGGTCTCGACATCCAGCCGGTGCGTGACCCAGATGTCTCCACACTTCTCGCGAACATAATCGGTCAGGACCGGGGCCTGCGAGCGACCGGGGATGCTGAGCCAGCCCGCTGGCTTGTTCACCACAACCCACTGATCTGTTTTGTGCAGGATTTCCGGCTCGGGCATATCAGCACGCTACCATTTCCTGCGAGCTGTGGTACCCCTTTTTTATGATCCCATTCGTGAAACGCGCCCCCATCCTCAGTTCAATTCTGGGTCTGACTCTCCTCTTTCTTGCCTACTGCGGTTACCTGATTTCGAAGCCGGATTCAGACGTCACCTTCGTCAGAAATGTGCCCAGTACCCTCACCCCGCAAGCTCTCGGAAAGTCCGTCGCCCTCCTGCAGGACTGGCCCCTCTGGCACCACGAAATGACGTCGGCTGAACTTCTCGATGGTCGTGGGCAACCTTACTCGCGGCGCGATCAGATGCTGAACGCCAGTTCCCAGGGTGGACTCGTGCTGTTGAAGATCGAAAATCCGCAGAAGCAGTGGAAGCGTTTTGAACTCACCGCCAAGATCGTCGAATACAGGCCAGATCAACTGATCCACCTCAAACTCCTCAGAGACTCGAAGAACAAGATCACGCAGCTCTTCGACACTCTCGAGTGGAAGATCGAGTTTCTACCCCTGGATCCTGCAGACGCATCACCGAGAAATAAGGGCAAGGACATCACCCTGGTGCGCGGAACCGTGATCGGCCACACGGACCACTGGAGAGGCCGACTTTTCTGCGGGCTCACTCCACGCATCATCATGAATCAGGTCCTGAATGCAGATCTCGTGAAGCTTGCGACAGTTGATCAGGAGCTGGCCTTGAAGGCGCAGGCCGAACCAAAAGCCGCTGAACAGACGCACAATTAGGAGTTCAACAGTGGAGTTGCGTCCCTCTCAAATCAACTGAAAAGTGGAGTTGCGTCGACGTAAGAACGATAGTTCTCGATCAATGGGCGCTTGAGCTTCAGACTTTCCGCTGTAAACTCAAAAACACATGCAAACGGGAGTTCGATCTTCTTGCCGTCTTTTCGGCTGTAGATGACCATTCCCTCCACAAACAAATGAGAATCTGAATTCAACCCCGTGTTGGTCACCTGATGGCCGATTGCCTCAAGTTGTTCAAAAACGCCTTGAGCGACCTGAGCGATCGCAGTGCGTCCTACCGCAGGAGGATGATTTGCGAACTTGAAGGACCCGCTTTCAGAAAACCGTTCCGCAAAGGAATGTGCGTTCATGGTGTCGATCACGTCGTAAAACTCGCCCAAATAGGTATTCCAGTTCATGCGCGTAGTTTACTCATCACTAAACTACGCGGTCAAGGCAAATTGGACTGCTACTCCGGGAACAGCTTTACCGGGTCCGCTTCTTTCGCTCAGACTTCGCAGGCCGACCAATTTTTTTGGAAAGCACCATTTTGCGCAGTCCTTGTTTATATTTCAGCAGGAGATCGAGCACTTTTTCATCCGGCTTCTTTCCACCGGCGCCAATGATCTGCGCCGCCAAAATTCCGGCGTTGAAAGCGTTGCCAATGGCCACCGTGGCCACCGGAACGCCTCGGGGCATCTGTACGATCGAGAGAAGCGCGTCTTGCCCCTGCAAGTGACCGATGGGAACCGGCACCCCTATGACTGGCAATTCGGTATGAGCCGCCACCATACCGGGCAAGTGAGCAGCCCCACCCGCTCCCGCAATGATCACCTGGACTCCCCGTTTACGGGCAGATTCCGCGAACTTCGCCATTTCGACCGGAGTGCGGTGCGCGGAGATGATGTGCATTTCAAAACTGATTTCAAGTTCTTCCAGGGCTTCGGCCGCAGCTTTCATGACTGGGAGATCTGAATCACTCCCCATGATGATGGAGACTCGGTGGATTTTCTTACTCTTTTTTTTCATGATGTTCGGATCTCTTTCGCCCACGCCTGAAGCAGGGTCTCAATTTTTTGAAACGATTTCTGAAGTTCCGCGGGAGTGCGCGCAGTCAGATTGAAGTGCCCCATCTTGCGGCCGGAACGGATTTCATTTTTACCGTACCAGTGGAAGTGACTCTCTGAGGTCGAAGTCGGCAATCGGACGGAAGCGGAGGGCACGGCCACGCCCCCGGGTCCCAGCAGATTGAGCATGCCAAAGCAGGGTTCGGACTGAGTGCTTCCCAAGGGGTGACCCAGAACCGCGCGCAGGTGATTCTCAAACTGGCTCGTCTGGGATGCGTCCTGCGTGTAGTGCCCGGTATTGTGCACTCGAGGCGCCAGTTCATTCACCAGAAGTTCGCCTTCGTGAGTTTCAAAAAACTCGATGCCGAAACAGCCGAAAAGCCGAGCCTCCCGGGCGACTTTGTGAGCGGCAGCCTTGGCCTGAGCCTGAAGTTCCGCGCTCACACCCCAGAGACTGGCCGGCCCCAGGACCTTGCGACAGATGCCTTTTTCCTGCTCCGAGATCACCAGCGGATACGCGGTGAATTCGTCAGACTTCGAGTAACAGCCGATCACGGCGAGTTCGCGCACGAAGGAAATTTTTTCTTCGACGAAGAGAGGGAGACCACGCTCGTGAGCCTGCTCGCAGAATGAGACGACTTCGCGTTCCAGGCCACTCTTCGAGCCAGGGGTGCCCGCCCCTGCCGGGACGATGAAAGTGCCCTTGCCGTCATAGCCCTGCTCGGCCCATTTGAAGACAAGGCCCTGGTTAAACTCACCGAGCATTCGCAGTGCCCAGGCTTTCACCGATTCAATTTTTGGATCGTATTCCTGGTAAGCGGCTGAAGGGATTTCCAGCGACGAAAGCAGTTTCTTCTGTCTCAGTTTATTCTGGAGAAGTTTCAAAGTCTGGAGCGCTGGAATGAACTCCACGTTCAATCCACGAGCGGCGACCTCGAGCAGATCACAGTCGACAAATTCATTTTCAAAAAGGCAGACCGCCACTTGCGATAAAAACCTGCGCAAGGAAACGAGATCTCGAGCCTGCCCATACACCGCATCGGGACTGAGCGAAGCGGCCGGGTCTTGAGACGAATCCGTATAGACGAGAGGATGCAGCCCCATCCGATAAGCCGGTTCGAGGAGCATTTTCGAGAGCTGCCCTCCCCCCAGAATGCCGATTTGAAATGCCGAAGTCCCAATCTTCATGGTATTTTAACTTTCATGACGTCAGCCATGAATCCCGTTTTCGTCCAGAACGCCCTCAAGACTGTCCTCGTGGCTCAGACGGCAGGTGCGACTCATCGCACCACAGAAACCCTTCCCTACTCATCAATTACAACGGATTCGAGAAAAATCCAAAAGTGTTGTCTGTTCGTTGCCATTGCGGGCGATAAATTCGACGGGCATGATTTCATCGGCGCAGCCGTCGCCGGGGGTGCAAGCGCGGTGATCTGTCGCGAGGACTTTGCAGTACCCGCCGGAGCGCCGGAAACTGTCCAGTTTTTCAGGGTCGCGGACACGGTCGAAGCCTACCGTACCCTGGCAGGTGCGTGGAGACGGGAATTCACGATCCCCGTGATTCTGGTCGCCGGCAGTGTCGGCAAGACCACCACCAAGGAACTCCTCTCGGCCCTGCTGAAGGGAAAATTCACCGAAGTCCTCAAAACGGCAGGCTCCCAGAATGGCTACGTCGGGATCCCGATGACTCTGCTTGAACTCAGGCCCCATCATCAGGTGGCCGTGATCGAAGTCGGGATTGACGAAATCGGAGCGATGGTTCAGCACACGAAACTCGTACAGGCCGATCATTCGATCCTCACGGCAATCGGTCCGGAGCATCTTGAAAAATTGATTGATGTTCCAACCGTGGCACGTGAAGAATCGTTGGCTCTCACCGAAGTTTCAGAACGCGGCGGCGCCGTCGTGCTGCGTCTGGATGATGAATGGATCGCCCCGCTTGCGACAAAGCTGAAGACACCGAAAAAGTCCGGCTTCACACTCTCCAGTTCCGGACTTTCTCAGGCCAACGCACAGACGCTGGTCGGAGAACTCACCCACTCCGCCTCGCAGATGAAATTTTCGGGAATGGGCCTCGAGCCCGCTGAAATTGAACTGCCTCTGCTCGGAGTTCACAATGCCGTGAATCTTCTCGGCGCGATCGCGATGGCCCGTGCCGTTGGACTCACTCGCCAGGAAATTCTCGACGGTCTGAAGACATTCAAGGGGACCGATGGGCGGTCTGAACTCAAGAAGCTCAAGCAGGGCAACCCCGTCGTCTGCGATTACTACAATGCGAATCCGACTTCGGTCGAAGCAGGCCTGGAACTTCTCACCCAGGTCGCGGGGCCGAAGACGCGGTGGGCCTGCCTCGGTGACATGCTGGAACTCGGCCCGAACGAAGAGACCTTTCACCGGGATCTCTCGAAAAAAATCCGAAAGCTCAAGATCGAGAACGTGCTCCTCTACGGGCCCCGCATGAAATGGCTGCTCTCTGAGCTGCAAAATCAGGGATTTTCAGGCTATTTGAGTCACTTTTCGACTCACCAGGAACTGGCTCAGAGCCTGTCGTCCCAGATCACGCCTCAAGATGCGATTCTGATCAAGGGCTCACGCGGAATGAAAATGGAAGAAGTCTGGAAGGCGCTTCAACTGTCGCCTCCCGCTTCGTGAGGCCTTCATGAAAGCTGAGATTCTCGGTACGACTTCGAAAGCAATTGCAAAAGCCGCTGCACTTCTCCAGGCTGGCGAAGTCGTGGGGATGCCGACCGAAACCGTGTATGGACTTGCGGGCTGCGCTTTCAATTCGTCCGCTCTCGCAAAGATCTTTGAAACCAAGGAACGTCCCACTTTCGATCCGTTGATCTGTCATGTGGATGCGAGCGTTCAAAACCTCGCGGATCTCGAAGCCATCGGTCTTGTGAACCCGGCCGCACTCTCCCGAGTTGCACAAGCCCGAGTTGAATCGTTGATGTACCGATTCTGGCCTGGCCCTCTCACTCTGGTACTGCCACGACATGCTCGAGTGCCGGATCTCGTCACCGGAGGACTGGACACGGTCGGAGTTCGCATGCCTCGGCATTCAGCCGCGCAAGCGCTCATCGCTGCGGCCGGATTTCCGCTCGCAGCGCCGAGTGCCAATCGCTTCGGGCGAATCAGTCCGACGACCGCGCAAGCGGTCTTTTCAGAACTCGGAGACCGGATCCCGATGATTCTGGATGGGGGTGCCTGTGAAGTAGGACTCGAATCCACCGTACTTCTGGTGAATGCGGAAGGTGAGCTCACTCTCCTGCGCCCAGGCGGAATCTCGGAAACCCAGATCGAAGAAGTCGCTCATGCTTCCGTCATACGCGCGACCTCCCCCGACGCAGCCTTGAAGAAATCGGCCGAGCTTGCTCCCGGAATGCTCGACAGCCACTACGCTCCTTCAAAAAAACTGTATCAACTTGAAGCTTCGGTCAGTGAATTGAACAAGCTTGAAGTTGTCGGTTTGGAAACCGCTGCACTCCCTGAATCGCTCGGCCTCCTGATGCTCTCTGGAAGCGCATTCGAAGGAACTTCGAAATTTGAAGCCCTGACTGGTCGGAAAGTGATTGCTTTCACACTCAGCGAATCCGGCAACTGGTCTGAAGCTGCCCAGAACCTGTTTTCCACTTTACGCCGACTCGATGAATCGCCCGCCCTGGTTCTCTTCTGCGAACCGTGCCTGGAGACAACCGGGATCGGCCATGCGATCGCCGACCGACTGAAACGTGCTAGCCACGGCAGCAAGCAGGTCGCTGAAGTCGCTCACAACAGGTGATGGCTCTCGACTGGGCAATGACCTCCTCTTGAAAGGCTTTGTCGGGTTTCTTCCGACAAACGCCTCCGTCGCCAATACTCATTTTGTTCGATTTTCAGCCGATTCATGCCGCTCCAGGCGTACTTTGAGATTCGACTGCCGGTTCGGGAATGGATGAAACACGGCTCTGCTCTGCTCAATTGAGTTTTGAGCACTCGTTCTCATTCCTCTCGAGATCGTGCTTGAGGCAGACGAAGTCCCCTTTCCAGATCACTGAGGTGAGAACGCTGAATGCCGACAAGTTTGGCCAATTGAATTTGGGTCATTCTCAGTTCCAGTCGCTTCGAATTTCATACCCTGATGCGCCGGTCGACGTACTCACGGGTCGAATTTGAGTGACCGGAACGCCCCTTCTGATCATGCGACCATTCCAAATCCAGCCGTCACGACGGTTTTCAGCTTTCATGATCCCATGCTGAACCCAAGATCATGCGAAATCCGCAATCTCCACAACTGTCCGAGATTTCAAGAGATGACTCTTTTTCCACCAGATGAAGACGAGGGTCAGGGCGACCAGGGTAAGCCCCGAGGACAATCCCACCCAGAGTCCTTTCACTCCCCAGTGCAGTGAAAAGCAGAGGTAGACTCCCACCGGAAGTCCCAGAGCCCAGTGACCCACCAGATTCACGTACATCGGTGAATGGGTGTCAGCGATGCCACGAAGCGCGCCGGTGCCGACGACTTGTGCGCCGTCGGACAACTGAAACAGTGCCACGACGAGAAGCAGGCTCTTCCCGACTTCAAGCACTTGCGAGTCCGTGGTGTAAATGGAGAGAATGGCATCCGGGAAAAGCAAAAGCATCACGGCTGAAAAAGCCATGAAGCCCACTCCGAGTGCAAAACCTCGCCAGCCGGTGATGCGAGCACCGCGAAAGTCATTCTTGCCCATGTGCTGGCCGACGAGAACTGCGGTGGCCGAACTGATCCCCATCGGCACCATGAACGTCATCGATGCGGTGTTGAGCACGATCTGATGAGCCGCGAGTTCAGACGCGGTCAGTTTCGCGGCCAGCGTGGTGGAAGTCGCGAAGACGCCCACTTCGAACAGCATCTGAAGCGCAGAGGGAGTTCCGAGCCTGAGCAGAGTTTTCATGAGGTCGCGCTCATATTGGAAAACCACTTTTTTGAAGTACTGATGGTGCTTCGCATCCCAGCGCCAGACGTAGATGGCCATCACGATCATCATGAAGCCTCGGGAAACGAATGTCGCCCAGGCCGATCCCACGGTCCCCAGTGCAGGCATGCCCCACTTGCCGAAGATCAGGGCGTAGTTGGCCAGGGCATTGAGGACATTGGCGACGACCAGAATGACGAGAGCAGGACGCGCGATCCCGATGGCCTGAAGGTATTGTCTGAGTGCCGAGAAGACGAAGGTGGGCAGGAGGCTCCAGGCGATCACTTCCAGATAACCCT
Source organism: Oligoflexia bacterium (assembly GCA_014378465.1). GTDB lineage: Bacteria > Bdellovibrionota > UBA1018 > UBA1018 > UBA1018 > UBA1018. The sequence goes on from JACMNQ010000057.1 coordinate 146,724, forward strand.
GAGTTTCGCTCAAGATCTGAGGATTGAAGCCGAAGACGGCCAAGTGGTGATTCAGAAAAAGCAGCATCACCGTCAATGGCACTGACATGATCACCGAAACGATCAACCCCTGATTGAGGACACGGTGACCCTCCTCCGTCTTTCCGGCCCCAAACGCATGGGAGATCGGGTAATCCATCCCGGTCAACAGCCCGATGCCGAAGATCATGAACCAGATGAAGATGGACGTTCCGACGCCCACGGCCCCGATCGCGGTCGGGCTCACGCGCCCGACGAAGAGAAGATCGACGAACCCCATGAGCATCAATCCCAGATAGGTCAGGACCACGGGAGTTGCGAGTTTCAACATGTTCTTCATAGTGGGGTTCTCAAAGGAGTGGATCTCGGGTGTGGACTAGAGCAGATGTGAAAGTTCTTCCCAACGACTGAGCTTCGAATGAAGGTTCTTCTCCAGCGCCTTCTGTTCTTCGAGCAGCGCATTGAGTTTCGCCTGGTCATCATAAACGGAGTCATCCGCGAGCAGATCGTGGATCACGGACTGACGACTTTCAGCCTGAGAGATCTCTTTTTCAATTTTGTCGCGTTCCTGTTCCCAGGCGCGGCGCTGATTGTTTGAAACAGCCGTTTTTTCCGAAACGGAAGCACTTGCAGAGCTGAACTGGGAAGCTGGAGCCGAGTTCAACTTCGAACTCGAAACAGGAGGGGCGACTTCTGGCATTGCCGCCAGGGAAGCCTTGGCAGGAGCCTTTTGCGGTCCTTTTTGCGCGGTCTTCTCGCGAGTCTCGAGGACCTTCTTCTGAAGGTAATCTTCATAGCCACCGAGAAGCGGAATCACGCGCGATCCACCCGGCGTCGGCTGAATCTCCAGCACGGAGTCCACGAGCGGGGAAATGAATTCACGGTCATGCGAGACCAGACAAAGTGTTCCTTCATAGCCTCGAAGGGCGTCCAGCAAAACCCCGCGCGATTCGACATCCAGATGATTGGTCGGCTCATCGAGAAGCAGAAAATTGGAAGGTGCGAGAAGAAGCTTTGCAAGCGCCACTCGCGCTTTTTCACCACCGGAAAGAACGCCGCACTTCTTTTCGACCGTATCTCCCGAAAAGAGAAATGCGCCGGCAATCGCCCGAACCTGCGCAATTCCCATCTCGGGTGCAGTCTGCTCAAGCTCTTGAATGATGGTCTTCTGAGAATCCAGGGTCTCGGCCTGCATCTGGGCATAGTAGCCCAGTTTGACGTTGTGGCCTTCCTTCACTTCCCCAGCTGCAGCTTCAATCCGATGCCCGAGCAACTTCAGAAGTGTCGTCTTGCCGGCCCCGTTGACCCCGACGATCGCGACGCGAGCACCGCGCGGAATCACCCAGCTCAGATCCTTGAAGATCGTCTTCTCCCCGAACCGCACACTGGCGTTCTTCAGCGTGAGCACTTCTTTTCCGCTCTGAATGGCCGGCGGAAACCGGAAGCGAACGTTGGAGCGCTCTTCCGGAAGCTCAATGAGGTCCATCTTTTCAATCTGTTTCACGCGGCTCTGCGCCTGACGCGCTTTCGTCGCCTTGGCGCCGAAGCGGTCCACGAACGACTGAAGTTCCGCGATCTTCGCCTGCTGCCCGGCATGCTGCGCACGCAGCACGGTGAGCCGTTCGGACTTCTGAACCGCATAGGAGTCGAGATTGCCGCGGTAACTGAAGACTTTCTTTTGATCAATCTCGAGCACTTCAGTCACCATGCGGTTCAGAAAAGCCGTATCATGGCTGACCAGGAGCATGGCGCCGCGGTAGGATTTCAGAAACTCCTCGAGCCAGAGGATGGATTCAAGATCCAGGTGATTGGTCGGTTCATCGAGCAGCAGGAGATCCGGATCCATGAGCAGGACCCGTGAAAGCGCCACACGCATGAGCCAGCCCCCGCTGAATTCCTTCAATGAACGATCGAAATCCTTCGGGGCAAAGCCCATCCCGGTCAGAATTTCCTTGGCCTTGGCTTCCAGACGGTACTCATCCAGCTGCTCAAGCTCCTCGAGAACCCGGCCATAACGTTCCAGGTCCTGCTGTTGTTCCTTCTCGGCAGCGTCAGTGGTGGTCTCGGACATGTGAGACAGCTTTTCTTCGAGCTCAATGCGCGCCTTGAGAAGACCCTCGCGTCGGCCATCAAGTCGCATGACTTCTTCAAGGATGGTGCGTCCTTCAAAACGGGGTACTTCCTGAGCCAGATGTCCGATCACCAGATGCTTCACTCGGGTGACATTTCCGGAATCCGCACTCTCCTGTCCGAGAATGATCTTGATCAGGGTGCTCTTCCCGGCCCCGTTGGGACCGATGAGCGCTACCCGCGAGCGATGATTGAGGTGAGCTTCGGCATTTTCAAAGAGGGTCTTTGAACCATATTGTTTGGAGATATTGATGAGGTGGAGCACACCCCCACTCTAGCCGGAGACTGACCAAATGGGAATTGAGAACTGGGCGGTGAGTCAGACCTCTTGAAGGTGACTGCGGCCCTGAACATAGGAGAGCCACCGGGTGGCCGACTGGCCCCGAGCCCGAGTGCGAAGAGTCAGGTTGCCCAGGTAGCTCAGAGAGGCCTGGGTATAGACCGCTCTGCCCCGAATGCGATTGAGGGACACTCGGAGCTCCCCATCTTCGAAGCGCAAGTGAGAAAGAAAATCGGCAGGAGTCCAACCATCGATTTCGGCGTATTCATCCGAAAGAGTATCTTCACCAGGGCCGGCTTCAAGAAACGCCAGGCTGGTCAGGAGAAACAGAATCGGGATGATGCTGGTTTCAGAACAATCCGGCAGATAAGCCCGCACTTCATGGACTCCGTCTCCCCCACGGGATTCGAGTACCTGGACCGTCTTGCCCATGCCTTCTTTGAGTAGTTTGAGTGTCGAAGCTTTTTCTGCGTTCATATTTTTCTACAACTTAAGAATAAACTAAAAAAAACTGAGCGAGGGAGCGATATTTTGCTAATGCGTCGCATTTTCTTAGAATATCTTAGACGCCCAGCTTCAAAATCTTGATCGCCTTTTCCAGCTTCTGCGGATCGAACTGCCTGAACATCACCTGGTCAATCGTGGTGAGGGCCTTTCGTTGCCGCTCGACGAGGGTTCCCTGTCCATCAGCGACCAGTCCATCAAACGCATTTGCGATCACGACAATCCGCGCGAGGTCGTAAATTCCGCCACCTTTGAGTTTCTTCGGATAGCCGGTTCCATCATTGAATTCATGGTGCTGCGCGATGATCAGCTTCACTTCGTTGGGAACTTTTCCTTCGGAATCGAGCAGCGCGATGCCCAGATCCACATGGGCTTTCATCTTCTCTTCCATCTTCTCCTTGGAATCGCTGTCCTCGATCTGCACTCTTGGTTTGCCGATATCATGAAGAAGTGCACCCGAACCGATGTGTTGAAGAATCAACTGGTGAGTATAGCCCATCTGCTGAGCCAGATAGACCGACAAAATACTGACATTCACCGAATGATCGACGGTTCCTTTGGAGTAACCTTGAAGCAGCGAAAGCGGCTTCACGGCGAACGGATACTTCATCACTTCATCCACCAGGCGTTTGCTCGACTCGAGAGTCTGCGCCACGATCTTGTCCGGATGGGAGGAGAGAAAGATGTCCATGGTCTTGCGATGAACATCGTCGCGGACCGCTCTGAACTTTTCGTCCTTGGCAGACAACTTCAAAGGAACTTCTTCGGCAGCCCGCTGTGCGGACCATTGGGCGAACTTGCCTTTGTCCTCTTCGGCGATGAACAGCGTCTTGACCTTCCGGAACTCCAACCGGTCGTAGGTCATGCGGTCAATCGTGTCTCCTTCCGTGCGAAAGGTGATGAACCTGAAATTGATGAAAACATAGACGCTCGTCGGAAGCGGGTCTCCGACGACGACTTGATTGAGAAGAATCGAGAGGAAATTTTTGTCGGCCACCTACCCAGTGTAGGCAGCCTCACAAAAACTGTCTAGTTCAGAGGTCACTTTGTTTCATCGCTCAAACTGCAATGAAGCGACAGTGAAGTGTCAAATTATTGGAGCTTCCAGACTTCAGTTCCGGAAACGTTTGCGTCACCGCCCGTGAATGGCTCCCCGCTTGTAGATGAAGTAGCTGCTGCCGGTGCTGGATCCACAGGAGATGCGAGTCCCTTCGCAGGTGATCGACTTCACATCCCACTGGAGAGGGGTGGCGACGATGGGTGGACCAGGCAAGGAATCCAGCGCCCAGTTTCCCGATCAAATGCGACTGCGTGAAACTCGTGGCTTTTCGGTACTGTATTTCAAAGAAATTGGAGTCGCCCCGAAACCGGTATCCTTCGCAGTCCAGATGATATTGGTACCAACTCCCCCCGGGACTGTCTGACCTCCCGTCAGTGAAGTCAGGGCGGCATAGCGAGTGGTGCCTCCGACATCCACGGCAATGCGAGTGCCTGCGGAAGCATTTGCCGGCAATTGCCTCTGGAGTTGAGATCGAACTTTGAAATGAAGAGTGAGCACTGGAAGCGAATTGGATCCGTCACGAAGGAAGCACTCGCGCTTTGCGGTGTGCTCATTCTCTGCGTGCCCTCACTCGCAATTTCCGGAATCATCGGAGGTCACCGGCGGTATGTCGTGAGAATGCCGTCAAACCGCTCGGCAATATTCAAAAGGAGCGGATCATCGTGAAATTCATCCCACCCCGCCACCAGTCGCAGCACCTCCGCCGCCTTCCAGGATTCCGAAAAGCAATCACTCTTCTACAGCCGGCGTCAGCCTTTCCTCAATCGGTTATTCCCAGACGGGACTCACCCCTTTCAAGGAGTTCGCACTCACGGGCAAGGTTGGCGTACGCTGGGATTTTGCGGGCGGCATCTTTTTCACCGCTCTTCCGTTCGCGACCAACAGTCCGGAAAAAGTGACGCTTTCGTTCTTCGGCTTCAACGCGAGAACGGGCTATCCACTGCCTTGACTCAAACGCCCGTTGAAATCCACTTTCATGACCGGGATCTGCATCACTTCAGCGGATGTGCTGTTGACCCACTTCTCCCATGAGGCCTTTGAAAAATGCACGCTTCCCCCCGTATTTCTCGAACCTGGAATTCGACAGGACCAGATCATGAAGCTTTTTCAACGCAGGCAGGGGCATCTGGCCATTGTGAAGGATCCCAAAACCCAAACCAACCTCGATATCGTGACAATGGAGGACGTATTGGTCAGCTTAGTCGCCGATATCTTTGATGAACATGGCAATTGACAAGCTGCCGGAGTGCCGAGTATGTTCGCACCTGTTCCTCAGACCGCAAGTTCAGAGGACGCCATATTGGAGTGTAGCTCAGTGGCAGAGCACGCCCTTCACACGGGCGGGGTCGTAGGTTCAACCCCTATCACTCCAACCATCAATGAAAAAGGTCAGCTAGCGAAAGCGAGCTGGCCTTTTTCGCGTTCTCACTGCTTGCTCGGCTCGGTCGAATTATCGTTCCGCAGCTTTTCGTCCATTTCTTTACCTGAAAAGTAATCAGAGTAGGCCTGATGGAGACTGCGATCGTGTACTTCGCGAACCACGATTTCCTTTGCCGTCATCGGCGAATGGATTTTTCGAGTAATTGCGGGTAGCCGATGAAATACGACTAGCAAAACAAGAGCTGGAGCTAAAGCCACAAGCCATCTATTGACTGAAAAGCTCGCGCGAAACCTATTCCAAAACATTGATGCCCCGATATAGACCATTCCAAAGAACAGAATCGCGTCGGCAAGCACAGCAACAAGGAGAGCCGGAGACAGGCCGTGAGGATAGAAGTAAACCCGCCCATCTTGCCATTCTAAAAATGGCAAAGACACGAGCTCACAGAAGCCAACGAAGAAGAAAAACACTTGGTCCATGCTCAAGCAGGCACGCTTACTTTTAGCTTTTTCTCTCATGCCGCTAGCTTCAGCAAAACTTCATTGATCACGGTTTGGTAGCAATCCGGCGTCGCCGGAACTGGGATCACCTGCTCCCAACGTCGTCATGCTCGGTTTTCTCATCTGGCTTCAGGTCATGTATGTGACGATGGTTTATGGACCGATCGCAGCGTTTCTCGTGGAGCTCTTTCAAACCAGTATTCGCCACACTTCGATGTTCCTGCCCTACGACATCAGTAACGGCGTTTTCGGTGGGATCGCTCCTCTCCTCGGAATCTATCTGATCGCGATCGCCTTCATGACTTTCGTGATCGGGTGCATTTTCGTGCCGGAAACCCATCACAAAAAGCTGTCAGATACCCATGAGGACTTGCCCCTGCAGAAGTCGGGCAACTGACGCGTTTTCAACGAGCGTGATCATGTAGTCATCAGCCCTGGGTCCCTTCGACAAGGTCTTTCATCAGGGCTGCGCGCAAGCGTTCTCGCAGTCCTTCGGGATCCTTCACCGGAAGGAAGAGCCCGCCGAGTCCGTCGTAGATCTGGTGGACCTCTTCAGAAGTGAGCTTCCTGTAATTCAGTTCAGTCCCCCAGGCGTTGCCCCATTGCTGACGCTTGAACTTGTAAGGCCACAAACGCCCAGTCTTCACTCCCCAGTACATCAACTTGGCGATTTCACAGGCTCCCGCTTCGCAAACACAGCCTTCCAACTTCAGATCGGCGCGCTTCCGAGCCTGCAGGGTACCTCCGGCCCAGAATGTCAGATCATGCTCCACACAGCAGTCACGCCAGAGGTCCGGAGCCTGAGGGGTTCCATTGAAGAACAGGCTGCAGTAATCGGTGCCAAACGGATTCGGGGGTTCAGCGGCCGCACTGCTCGTCATGCCGCCAGGAATGCCGCCAGGAATGCCGATGAGCATGCCACTGGCGAGAACCGTGAAAAGCGTTTTCCGGACTGGATTTTTCATTTTCAGTTCTCGGGACTTTCACGGTCTGCCAGAAGTTCACTCCATGGCTGAAGTGCGGGTACGGCATTGAAGCAGATGCGAATCACGCCGAGTATCGGAACGCTGAGAAACATTCCCCAGACTCCCCACATCAGACCACCGGCGAACAATCCCACGAAACTGGAAAGAGCGTTGATGTTCAGCCGACTCCCGACCATTTTTGGAGTCAGGTAGTTTCCTTCGAGGAGATTGAAGACGACCAGGCAAGCCACCATGCCGAGGATTGACCCCAGAGAATGCCCAGTCGCGATGGCGACTGCAAGAGTGGGAATGAGCGCGATGATGAACCCCACGGCCGGAACCAGAGTGAACACTCCGAGAAGTGCGCCGAGAAAAACGCTGTATTTCAGTCCAAAAATGGCCAGCGCCGCTGCACTCAGGCCCCCGATGATGCCCACAATCAGCATGCGCGCGGTGAGAAAATGCTGGATGAGCGACACCACGTCATCAAGAAGTCGAGTTTCCCTGAATGAAGCGCTTCGCGAAAGAATACGCTCTCCCGAACGTCTGAGCTGGACCCGGGAGGCCAGCATGAGAATCGAAAAAATCAGGATCAGCGCCCCCTGAGATCCGGCATTGAGCAGGGCCGCCAGGCCGCCGACGACGAAAGCCAGTCCCTCTCCTGCGCCGCTGGAAACTTTTTGAAAAACATCCTGGACTTCGAACTTCTCCATTCCAAGACGCATTCCAAGCGAACCTCGCGTGAAAGCGGTCAGATGCTCCTGACCCGATTGCATCAGGTGCGGAAAATCCTGCACGAGTCCCTGTCCCTGTCTCACAAGCAGGTAACCCACGAGGAAAAGTGGACTCACCATCACAACCGCGCTGAGCGCAATGGAGAGGACCTCGGGGATTCGCAGATGTTTTCGAAGGAGCTGATGCAAGGGCGCCATGAGAAAGCCAAGCAGTCCAGCAAGGCACAGCGGAATGAAAAAACTTTTCGCTTCCGCCAACCCCCACAGAAGGACAATCAGATAAGCGGCGGTCTTCAGTCCATCTCCATCCGAACTGCTCTTGATCTGCATGCCTGATCTCCCTGTGGTTTTGACATCAGCTAAACAGCACTTGTTCCAAAATGAAAACAATAAATGCGTTTGGAACGACTTTGGCATATTGCGAAACATGCTCTTTCCAACCCTGATTTCATTTCGACGCTCCCCGTCCCTTCAGATCCTTCTCGTGAGCCTTTCTGTGCTTCTCCTGCCGGACCGTTCGTTCGCTCAGATGCAGACCTCAGTCTACCGGGTCTCGCCAGTCGTCGACGGAAGCATCATCGGCGTGACTGCACTCAGCATCCTCCTGCCTGAAATCAATGCGAATCACCTGATTCATCCGCGCACCATCCAGTCCAGTGAAGTGAACTCTCTGGATCGTTCAGCGATCGGAAACTCCAACACTTTTCTCGATACCACCAGCGATATCACCACGGGCGCCGCTGTGATCGCACCCGTGCTTCTTGACTGGATGGATCTGGGGACGAGTCAGGAATTTCTCGAAGACCTGACCGTCTATTCAGAAACCTTGAGCATCAACGGAGCTCTGGTCACGCTCGCGAAATACACAGTCCAGCGCCCCCTGCCGCGCACTTACGCCGGCGATCCGAAGCTGGTCAATTCTCCTGGAGGCTATCGCTCTTTCTACTCCGGGCACACCTCACTGACCATGGCTTCGCTCAGTGCCGCCTCGATGACTCTCAATCTCAGACACCACTCCGGCGCTCTGCCGTGGATCCTGACCGGTGCGATCACTCTGAGCGTTGCGGCGGAAAGAGTCGCGGCGGGGCGGCACTTCTACACGGACGTTGCCGTGGGCGCCGCTGCCGGAGCACTGGTGGGCATTCTCGTCCCGTTTTTTCACGAGCGCCGCAAGCGCGAAACTTCAACTTCGACTGTGAGTTTCAATTTCGTTCCCACACCTGAAGGGGCTTTAGCTCAGTGGACGCGGCACTTCTGAATCAGGTCTGAGGTTTTGGATGGGCCTGTGGTTCCACCAGATCCGTGTAGCGAATGATGCTCAACGTTCCGTCCGCTTCAAGCACCGCGGACTTGGCTTCATTGAAGTGATGAATTCCCTGCTTCCTGAAAAGAGTTCTCAGCTCTGATTTGGAAAGAAGTTCCTTTTTCAGGTTCTTCTCGAGCAGCTTTCCATCGTGAACGAGCATCCGCGGAGTGCCTTCAAAGATGCTTTCAAAAAATCGACTCTTGTAAGTGAGGTAGGAAATCCCGAGACTCAGCAGGATGAGGACCACGGCCAGCAGCAGTCCACCACTGAGAGAATTGTCTCCACCATTCATGGAGTTCTGAACGGCATTGCTGATGAGGAGAATGGCGACGAACTCCGTCGCACCCATCTGTCCAACCTGCCTCTTGCCGGAAATTCTCAGGAGGATCAGCACGGCAAGAAAAACAACCGCCGCACGGATCACGAGATTCAACGGATGAACGTCAAAATGCATCAGGCTGTTCCACATTGGACTACACTAACCGTTGCAGCGGCCAAATCAAGAACTACTCACATTTGTCAACTCGAAAGCGCTTCCATGGTGCTTGACCAGAGAACAAATCGCGTGGCGCCGGGCCGCCTCATGCAGGAGACACCTCGAATTTTTCAATTTTCCTGGTTCATCTCGGGCAGCTGATAAATGGCCGTGATCACATTCTTGAGCTCACTGCTGAATTCATCCATCACCTTGACCGGATCGACATCAGAGCTGGACTTGCCGTAATCCTCCAAAGTCTGACAGAGCGCCGACAAAGCCAGCGCACCGATATTGCCTGAGCTTGATTTCAAAGAGTGAGCTTCAGCTTTGACCCCCTCGCGATCCCTTCTCACAACGGCAGTCTCCATGCGGGCCACGCGTTCACTTACGCTGCTCAAAAAGAGGTTCAGAATCTGGGCGACGAAGCCCGTGTCCGAGTCCGCTTCAAGTTCGCGGAGACCTTTGATGACTTCGAGATCCAAAGAAGTGCTCATGGTTCCATTCTCGTCCAGATCGTGCGGTAGCGCCAACTGAAAACGTTCCTGACGCTTACCGCCAGATGCGACCCACAAACACTCGACGCGGATCAGTCGTGGACTCTCACTCTCAAGATTCCTTAAAAAAGCTCAGCATGCCAGGCGGCCCAGAGTATCAGTACTCCTTGAATCGGCAGTCTGACCCAGACCATCCATTCCGCAAGTCCGAAGGCTCGGCCTCCCTGCTGAGCCATGTAGATGTTTGCCGGAAAGACGGCCACCAGCAGCGCCATGAGTCCCATCGCGGCGTAGCGACTGACGGGTGAAACCAGTAAGCCCGCTCCCAGGGTCACTTCGGCGATTCCACTGAGCACCACCATCAGGTGATGCTCCGGAATCCAGGGCGGCATGATCTTCATGTAAACCTCAGGCTTGCGAAAGTGCATGATCCCGGCGGCGATGTACACGATCGCCATGAGGACGAGACTGACTTTTTTCATGATCTCTCCACTTCTTTGGGCCAGAGAAAGGACAAGGGGGACGCTTTCCAGTACAGCTTCACTCGGCGAAACAGCACTCGCACCTGACGATGATCCACTTCTCTTGCACGAATGGCGACCAGAAGGGCCAGGCTGAAGCTGACGCCGAAGTTCAAAAGTCCGATGACAAGAATGGAAAGTGCGGTGCTCGCGATCATCCAGACGCTTTCATCCGTCCACGGCAAAGTCACGACTCCCAGAGCGGCGGAACCGGAAGACAGAGTCACGTGCCTCACTTCAAGCGGAATCCCGAAGAACTTGCCAAAGACAGGAACGAAAGCGAGCAGAAATCCCAGGCAGATCGAAGCACTGGTCCCGGAGATGGCGCTTTTGTAGAATTTTGCCAGGCGTTGAGCTTTTTGAAGTCCAAAAAGTCTGCGAAGAATTCGGCTCTGAGCGACAGTTTCAGGAATGCGGTAGTACACGGAAGCATTCTCTACCCAGCCGGCCGCGATGCTCGCCAGCCACAGAAGAACTCCAGTCAGCGCGGCGTAGAAGAACGTCAGCGTATGAAAGAGATTGAGAGATCCAACGGCGTGGTGAGCTTCGTCCACGGTCAGGTAATGAGAGCCGGTCGCCCGCTTCCAGATCCAGTCAATGATGAGAATGGTGGGAATGACTGCAAAGACATTCCCGAGCGCCGCCGCGAACTGAGAACGAGTGAGGCGAGCGACCATTTCCGGGAACTCAGTTTTCACCTGACTCTGAGTCTCGTGATCCTTGAGGCTTGACGGATCGAGTTTTCCGGCGAGCGCCGCTGCGGTCATCGACGGCTGCTTGGTGGCCAGCTTGAAATCAAAACACTGCATGATGATGAAGCTGCCCGAATAATTCACCGCGGAAAACATTCCTTCAAAAAATGGCGGAAGCCCCAGGCCCATGATCACGAATTTCATCATGGCAGTTCCGGCCGTGAGCACTCCTCCGCCCGCCGCTTCGCGAACCATCTGAAAGTACTCCGCACGGGTTCGCGTGATGTAGTGTTCGCCCGTTTCACCGGATCGCTCAGAAATCTTGCGAGAGAGAAGCGCCATGCTCTTTCTGAACAGAACGAGGACACTCTGATCCTTGTAGGCTCCGCGAATCAGATCCGAGATGAGTCTGATCTCCAGCGCCCCGGGAGCCAGGGCCTTCTTCTTTCTCACGCAGACGCGAACGATCATTTCGAGTCGATTCAGGCTGGTTTCAATCTTCCCGACCTGAAAGACCAGCTCCACACTGACGCCGAATTCTTCGAGATGACTCCTCACCCACGCAAGCACCTGACGAGCGGCTTCGATTTCGTGCAGATACTCCTCGAAGATCGCGCCGCGTTCGAGATCACTGGATCTAAGGAACTTGTGTTGCAGGAGCGGCAATCTGACGAAAGGAGACTGGGACATGACCACTGAGGGAGCACGCAATCGAATGGATTCTCGAACTCCCATCCCGGAGATCTCCGCCGCGAGAATGGTGGACGCTTCCTTCAAGGACTCGTCCTGGCGCCACTTCAGGGTGTCCAGGTGCTCCAGTGCGCCACAGGAAATCCAGGCCATCAGCCCGTTGAAAACATCCTCCGGAAGCTCAAGCATCCACTCAGTATCCTGCTTCTTCAGGAAAAGTCGCGGCAGGAGTGCACTCAGGCTCTTCTCCTCACTGGATTCCGGCAGGATCTTGTGAATCAATCTTCTGGACGCCTCCTGGAGAAATCCCTGTTCGCTTGGAATGCCGGAACTCGCGAGCAAACTCACGCTGGTGGTCTCCTCCAGAACGCTGCGGATCAGTTCAGCGGTGGTCCGCTTGAGCTCAGGACTGCGCTCCAGAAATTGCAGCACGAACCGAAGACGCACGACCGGAGAGGACTCTCCTGCGGCACCGCGATAACAGATCCATCTCGACAACTGCTCGAGCCAGATCAGTCTATCCGACAGCAGGCTTTCAGACTTCGCCTGCGCGAAGATGTAGCTCAGGTCGAGTTTCGGATCAGGGAGAAAGGCCTGCTGCACGCGCTTGATGGCTTTGAACATGCGAGAATCGTAACACGATTTTGCGCACGTCCCAGCGCTTTAGCGATCGGCCCCCACGAAATGCCGACAGACAATGCGCGAAGGCGATGAGAACTCTTGAATCAGCTCAACGCTGCATGTTTTTCCAGAAGGAGTCCACGGCGGCGCGAGCTTCCTGGCACTGGTCAGGGGTCAACTTGTTGGAATCGGGATAGATGATTGCCGACATCACGTCAGAATTGCTGTTCACGTGATCGAGGTTCAGATAGTGGCCAAGTTCATGGGCGACGATGTTTCCAAAGTCAGCGACCGTGCTCTCGAAAACGGCACCATACGGGCCGGAACCCGGCATGGCGGTCCAGGCATTCTTGGCGGTTCCCCAATAACCGGTCTGAGCGATCAAAAGAGTGTTGCCATCATTGAACGCTTTGCGGATCTGGTCGAGCTCATTCATGGAGTCGACTTTGGAAAGGCCGAACTTCGTCGGATCAACGGCCTGATAGTTGTCGATCTGAAATTGAATTCCACAGGACTTCCAGATCTGATTGATCGTGGCGAGATTCCTGGTGGCGGCGGCCTGGTCCGTGACCGCGTCTCCTTTTGAATTCGTGTAAGTTACATAATTCAGAGCCAGGCATTTCTGACTGGGATCGTCAGAATGACAGCCAGCGGCCAGAGGTGAATAGTTTGCGGCAGAACCCGCAGCCCCAGCAGATGATCCGTCGCAAGCAGTCATTCCAAACATCGCGGTCATCACAATCAGAAAAGGGCTGGTGATCGTTTTAAAATTCATTCCGTCTCCTCCGCAAAATTCTCCGAAGCTCAGCGCCACTGTCTGTCTTTCGAAGCAGCGAACGCCGATTGATCCATCAATCCAGCGCGCTTGAATCTTGTCTCTGTGGTTACCGAGCCTACTCAAAAAAGTGCAGCGACGTCGAGAATTTACTTCAATTTGCACTGTAAAAGTTGAGTAAGTGAACGGCCGAATCGGCAAGACGAATTTGAATAAGGGCAATTATTCCCCGTGAATTCTTTGATTCAATCATTTCTAAAGCATCACGCGCACAGCGGCATGAGCCGCTCAATAAAATCTTTGAAAACGCATGACAGCGACCGGCTCAATACACAACTTTTATTGAATCAGGGTTGAAACCGGGAGCGGAGCAGGAATCCAGGGAGCACGCTCATCTTCAATTGCAGGCTCATGTCGACACTCTGAAGCGATCGACTCCGCCTGAGGGCTAGGGCTTGGCCGAGGACTGCACTTCTCTCAGGTCGCACGACTCAGTCTCTGGATCAAAAACCACGGTGACCTTGCCAGCCTCAATCTGCCTCATGACATGGGCGATCTTGGTCTCAAGTGAAGCTTCGCGTTCTCCATAATCAGTTCCATCACGCGTGACGAATTCTTCGATCAAGGCATGCAGCACATCGGGCGGGAGACGATCGTGAGGAATATCCATGGTCCGTTCTCCTGTCAGTCATCCTGGTAGAGAGGCGAATACTTTTTCAGGAGAATCCGCCCCTGCTGCTGCAACTCCCGGGCTTTTTCAATGATCCGAAAGCGGGCGCCCGTCTGCTGGCCCACCGTCACCTGCGCGAGCTCCGAAGCGGTGTCCCGGTAAGCGAAAGCCTGGGCGGATGCCATGTTCTTCACGAACTTCTGGACCAGTTCTTCATCGGAGCAATGATAGAGAGCGAGAGCGACGGCAGTCATTTCGTTCTTCATTTCGTGCATCAGCTCCGCCACCATCATGCCGTTCACGGACTTGAATTCTTCAAACATGAAAATCGCGGTTTCGACATGCGCAAGGAACTGCGGGTCGTCATTGCGAAGAATAGCCATCAGCTGCTCGCGTCGAGGGAGCGGAGTGGTTTCAAGTGAATTGACCAGATTTCTGAAGCCACCTGGCTTTTTATGTCGTGCAGCGATAGACAAGAGACACCTTTGTGATGAAATTGCTCAATCCGTATTTCAATTTATATCAGGCTTTGGCCCATTCCTCGAACACTTTTGAGCAACTCCCGGCGGAGATTCGAAAAAATCTGATCTGGGCCTATTCGTGGTCCATTCCGACGACTGAAGCCATCCTGAAGCTCACAGAACATTCGCCGCTACTCGAGGCGGGAGCCGGGACGGGATACTGGGCTTGGCTTTGCGAACAGGCCGGCGGGCAGATTACCGCCTTTGACCGCAATGCGACCGCAGCTCCGCACTGGACCGCGGTGCACGCAGGTGACGCAAGCTGGATCGTGCGGCACCCCGACAAGACTCTGTTTCTCTGCTGGCCACCCCTCGACGACCGCTTCGCTGCTGACTGCCTGACTGCCTACGCGGGCCAGTGGCTCTTCTACGTTGGCGAATTTCGAGGGAGGACGGCCGACACTGCATTTCATGAGCACCTGGAGCGGGAGTTCACGCTCGATTCGACCGTACAGCTGCCCTGCTGGCCGGGCTTTTCCGATCGACTCCATCTCTTCCGGAGAAAATGACGAAGAAAGGCGGCTCTGGACGAAAGTGAAATCTGCGCAGAGCCCCTGAAACGAAAAAAGGCGCTCCTCGCGGAGCGCCTCAAATCGATTTTCGCCAGGTGCGAATCAGAATTTTCCGGCCGAAGCCTTAAAAATTACCAATTCTTCTTGTTTGCGAAAGTTTCTTTCAAGGTCTTGGGGAAAGACCAGCGTGGCTTCTGGCTTGCTGGACGTGCCTTGATCATCATTTCTTCGCCAGTGAAAGGATTGACGCCTTTTCCTGCTTTACGAGCCTTGACTTCTTTACGGCCGATGGCGCCGATGACAGGGAAACGAACGCGTTCACCCTTCGCTGCTGCTTTCACGCCGGACAAGAAAGTATCTTCGATAGCTTTCTTGAGGTCAGTGCGCTTCATGCGGATTTCGCCGTTTCTTGCGACAGTAGCCAATTTCAGAACGCTCTCATGAAGAGTGTTGATGAAAGAGAACTTGGTGTTCTTGTTGGTCTTGGTCGTTTTTCCTGCAGATTTCTTAGTAACTTTTGCCATTTGTAAATCCTCCGTTGTCTTAGTTGTAGGGCCTCATTTCAGTTCGAGCAAGAGCAAATCCTGAAAAAGCGTCGTTTATTTCACAAGAATGCGGATTCGATTTCCATCACTCACTGAAAGCCGCCCTTCGGATTTGTGTCCCATGCTCATTTTCATCTAAAAATAGGCGGAAACAAGCAAAAAATTGATCACTTCTAATTTCGTCGACCTGTCTAGTGGTTTTTTTTGTTATTTTGGAAATGTATGGCGACTCGAATCACAAACAGGCCTGTTTCACGCTTCTTCACCCTACTGGGATGCTCACTCCATTCATCGCGGCGGCACACGTGACAAATGCGAGATCCGCGATCAATGAAGATCAGACTGCAGGATTTCGATGGGCTTGCTGTGCAGAACCGCACGAGTCGCCACCCAGGTCGTGAAAGCGCTGATCGCGGTGATCGCAAAAACACTTGAAAGGGGCACTTTCCAGCTGAATATCCAGAGTCCGTCGAAGAGAAATCGCGAAAGCAGGAAACTCAGGGCCAGACTCAGCGTTGCTCCCAGAAGTGAAGCTGAAGCGGCGAGAACTGAGAACTCGAGGAGGTAGATACCTCGAATGTCTCCGAACTTCGCGCCCAGGATCTTGAGAAGATGAGTCTCCGTCCTGCGGCTCTGGGCCTGATGATTCGCGATCGAGAAGACCACGACGAACCCGGAGAAAAGGGAAAGCCAGGCCATCAGTTCGATGGCCCATCCCATCTGCACGAAAAGATTAAGCAGCTTCTGAATGACCTGAGTGATGTCGACGATCGAAATGTTCGGAAACTGCTTCACCAGGCGGTTCTGGAGCTGAGCTCGCTGATTCAGGTTCAGACGGGGCACGGAGGCAAGGAAAGTCTTCGGAGCGTCATCGAGCGCTCCTGGCTGAAACTGAATGAAGAAGTTCGGCTGAAAGCTGGTCCACTTGACCTTCCTGAAGTTGACGACCTTGCCGGAAATCGGCACTCCCTGGACATCAAATGTCAGCAAGTCTCCCAGTCTGATCTTCAGCCGGTCCGCGAAATCCTTCTCTACCGAAAGCTCCGCGGGCACTTCAATTTCCTGCCCCGTCGTGCCCTCGGAACTTTTCGATTCGTAACGACCCGTGAAAGGCCTGCCTTTCACGATCGTTTCGGCTTCGGTCAGATTCAATCGATAGGTCAGATTGAATCCTCGATTTCGTGAACGTTCATCCCTTTCCTCTTCGCGAGTGTTCGCCTGCGTGGGATCGGTCCTTTTCTCAAACGGGAGACCATTGATTCTTTCAAGACGGGCGCGAATCAAGGGTGAAATACCAGTCAACCTGCTGCCCGACTCCGAAATAAAGCGGGTCAAGGGAGCAACCTGCTCTTCTTGAATGTCGAAAAAGAAGAGGCTCGGGACTTCGGAAACTTCCGGCCGAACGATTTCAGTTTCGAGGTTCTTCTGGATCTGGGGGATCAGATTGATGAGCAGTGAACCAAGCCCGATGGCAAGAAAACAGGACAGTGAACTGACCCGGTGACGAGAAAGACTCCGAAGCGCCATCCTGAGGCGGAGTCCAAGGCCGCTTGCCCGACGTCCGATTGCCGCGAGCCCGACGTTGCCGAGGAGGGCCTGAATGATTCCAGCGATCAGAAACCCGCCCACGAAAAGGCTACCGACCTTCCACGAATTGGCCTGCCAGACCGCAAGTCCCCAGAAAATGGAGAGAGCCGGGAACCACGCGAAGAGTGACTTCAGCCGAAATTCTTCGGTTCCCTCAGTTTCCATGGATTCCTGAAAAAGGGCATTGGCACTCAGATGCCGAATCTTCTCAAGGAGTGGCCAGCAGATGAGCACGCTGCCGGTGATGCCGAGGACCAATGCCAGAATCAGACTTCTCGGTGTCCAGAAGTACTGGATCGGCAGATGAAAGTGACGATTCAGAAACGCGGTCAACTGCGGCAGCACTGCCGCACTCGCCAGGGAAGCGATGATCGCTGCAAATCCACCCAGAATGGCGAGTTGAAGGAGGTAGATCTTTCGTGCATTGGCCTGAGTGACCCCCAGACTCATGTAGACGGCGATCTCCTTCAGTCGCATCGCCAGAAAACTGCGAAAGAGATAACCCGCACCCACCGCCGCAAGAAAAAGAGCAACGAGCGATACGAGGCCGAGGTAGTCGTTCAGGTAATCCATGAATCTGCCGGTCTGAGCGCTCGAAGTTCGGTGATTGACCACCTGAAGTGAAGGGTCTTCGAGCGCAGCGTCGAGCCTGGAGAGGACGACTTCGGAGTCATCGTGCGGAAGCTTGAAAAACCAGCGATAAGTCACCGTACTTCCCTGCTGCACGAGTTCGGTCTTCTTCAGCGCTTCCTTGCCGAGGTACACCCTCGGCGCAAGGGACATTCCCTGCCAGCTGCTGGAGGTATCAGCCTGGATGAAGTCCGCGATCCTGAACGTCAGCGCGCCGATCTTGAGCGGCTCCCCCTGCCTCACGTTCATCTGCGCCTGAAACTCGGGAGACACCCAGACTTCGGGCAGCTGATTGATTTCCTTTGAATCCGATCCATGAATTCTGCGCCCTGAGCGCAGTAAAATTTCACCGTAAAGAGGATAGTGCTCATCAATCGCCACAAGCTCGACCAGCCGACTCATGGAGCCGGAGTTGTCCGTGCCCACCATGGAATAGAGCACGGTCGCCTGGCTTTGTTCAGCACCGGGGCCAACGCTCTGTTTAATCTTCAGAGATTCGGCCGGGGTCAAAGCTCTGCGCGCCGAAACTGCAACGTCCGCGGTCAACATGGCCTTGGACTGGGCACTCAGACTTCTCTCAAAGGAAGTCTTGAAAGCGTCCAGACACAGAAAGCCGAACAGGCCCAGCGCCAGATTGAAGATGAAGAACAGACTGAAACGCCGGCTCTGCACAATCTCTCGCCAGGCGAACTTGAGCCACATCATTCGGTGACACTCAACCTGCCCTGCTCCAGAACCCATTGGCGATCGCACCGCCGAGCCAGTTCATCGCTGTGGGTCACCAGAATGAGCGTCATCATCTCACTCCTCGCGAGATCAAAAAGCAGGTCCATCACGTAACGACCCGTCTTCGTGTCGAGACTTCCGCTCGGTTCATCGGCCAGGAGCAGACTCGGCTGGACGACAAAGGCGCGGGCAATCGCCACTCTCTGCCTTTCGCCTCCACTCAGCTGCGAAGGCATGTGATTTTCCCTATGGGAAAGTCCCACTTGCTGAAGAGCTTTCCTGGATCTGGTCTTGAATTCCGCATCGCGGCTGATCTCCAGCGGCAATGAAACATTTTCTAGCGCAGTGAGATTGGACATCAGATGAAACTGTTGAAAGATGATTCCCAGATTTCGGGAACGGAAGTCCGCGAGCGCCGCCTCCCCCAGCGTTGAAATTTCCTGGCCACCGATCTGGATCGTCCCGCGTGTCGGCTGATCGAGTCCTGCAAGAAGTGACAGGAGAGTCGACTTGCCGCTGCCGGATTGGCCGGTGATCGCGACCGTTTCACCTCGGCCCACTTCAAGATCAACCCCACTGAGCACTTCAATCGTCGAGTCCCCCTGTCGATAACTCTTGCAGACTCCGCGAACGTCAACTTGAAGGGAAGAGTCTTTCACAGGAGTGGCTCCAGGTAACGGTCGACGGTTCTGGAAATGATCTCGTGGCCTTTCGGATTGGGATGGATCCCATCCTCGATGTTCAGGTCTGGATGGGCAGCCACTCCTTCGAGCAGAAAGGGGATCATGGGAATCTGATAGGAGTGGGATAGATCCTTGAAAAGAGCTTCGAACTCGCGAGTATAGGCTTTGCCGTAATTGGGCGGCATCTTCATGCCCGCAATCAGGACTTTCATCCGATTTTTCAAGGCGAGCTCGACGACGTCTGCGAGATTCTTCCGTGTCTGCTGCACGCTGACGCCGCGCAGGCCATCATTGGCTCCGAGAGCGAGAATCAGAATCGAAGGATGCGCTTTGAGATACCACTTGAACCGCGAGAGACCACTGGCAGTTGTGGATCCGCTCACTCCCCCATTGATCACGGTAAACTTGTGCCGTTCAGCGCTTCGAGAGGAGTGGTTCAATCTTTTCTCGAGAAGAGCCGGAAAAGCCTGCTCTTTCGTGTTTCCGTAGCCTTCTGTCAATGAATCCCCGAGCACCAGGATGACCTGAGCGCCAGTGGCATCAGCGCCCTGAGAAGTGGAAGCGGCTTTTCTCGGAGCCGATATCTCCGCAGCAGAGAGCGGCTGCAGAGTGAGCAAAACAAGAAGCAGACTGGAGAGGAGGCCCGATCGGAATGAGTGAGGCATGCTGGATTCAGCTTAGATCAGAAAGCCGATAAGATTAAGCGGATAAAGAGGAATCTGAATGAGAGGGCGCAGCGGGGACATTGACTCGCTGCTCACTTGGCTTGCTCGCTCGCGATTCAACTCTACTTTCAACTTCTCCTTCGACAGGTGCTTCAACTTTCCTGTGATGAATTACAATCCCCAGACCGACCAGGCTACTGATCAGGAGGAGCACGTTCGTGACGAGAAATACGTAATTGTGAAGCATGCCGCTGTAAATGATGAAGCCTGCGTTCGCGAGGATCTCGCCGATGTAAAGCCACTTCGATACCCCACGACTTGTCTTTTCAGACCACTGCTTGTAAATCTGCTTGCCGATCGTCAGCAACAAGATGAACGAGCTCGCCCAGCCAATGATTTCCTGCATCTTAGCGCCGGAAATTGCAATCGTCATACCGAATCAGGATGGGAAGGGATCAATGCAGAGGAGAAGGTTCGGCGGGGACCGCCCATTCAGGCGGGGTCATGACCAGCTTGAGGTAGGAACGCTGGTTTCCAGGCAAATGCGGGGAATAAGTGGGGGTGCCCATTCCCAGAAATTCCGGCCAGATCGGAAATGGATCAGAAAGCTGTGACCAATCACACTTCATTTCGGCGTCGGTCAACAGGCAGGAGTCCAACTGGGAAATCCAGGCGGCCGCATCGATCAAATCACCCACGAAGGCGATTTCGGTATAGCGTTCAGCCATTGGATCAGCAGGCTGATCCATGAGGTACCGCTCAGACCAGAAACCTTCAGGCGTGAAGTGAAGAGTTGAAGGTCCAACCTGACTCAAGTTAATTGCGACTTCTCTTCTTGAAGCCAGCCATACCTGCCCGTAGCTTCTCAGGATGTGATCCGGCCAGGCCTCAATCAGGGAGGCGAGACGCTCGGGATGAAAAGGGCGATAGCGTTTGTAAACCAGGGAAGAAACGGGTTCTTCCGGCACTGTTCCGTCGCACCGAAGAACCGCCTGCTTCCAAGCAGCTCCTTCCAAGGTATACTGCTCATCATAAAGTCCTGTTTTCAAAACTTCTGAGCTGGCGAAGTCAAAATCCTGAGTGCACAGAAACTTGGCCCTCGGCTGCAGTGTCTGAAGAATCGTCTCGATTTCATCCAGGCGATTTCCGCCTGATCGGCGACCGAACCGCTTGTAGCCTGAATTGAGAATGATCACGTCGCAAAGCTCGACTTGTTCAACCATCAGCTCGACTGCGTCCAAACCATCCATTTTCTGGGGTTCGCGAACATAGTCTTCCCAAAACCGATGTGCGCCGACGACGCAGACCAGAGTGTCCAACTCGATTTTGCCTACCAAACCCGGCTCATCTTCTTCGAGGAGCGAAAAAGTATCGACGATCACCTGAGGATCGCAGTCCTCTGCGGCTTCGATGATCAGACAATCAATGGGATGGGTGTGAATGTACGATTTGATGGCGAGAAGAAGGTCTTGGCGGGTGCCACATTGCGTGCACCCACCTTCTTCACTTGTGAGCTTTGGATCGTCCAGAACTCCGACGCGAAGCTCTGGAGAAGTCGAGACGAGGGAGCGAATCAGCTCAGACTTGCCGACGTTGGCAAGTCCCATGACTACGGTCACCGGAATCGGATGAGTTCCCTCAATCCGCTCAGGTCGCCGAAATGGGATAATCTGAGCCACTCAAACTCCAGCTTACCAGCTGGACTTGGTCACACCAGGAATCTGTCCAGTGTTTGCAAGTTCACGGAATTTGATTCGGCAAACATTGAACTTACGCAAGAAACCGCGAGGGCGTCCGGTGAGTTCACAACGATTGCGAACACGGATTTCCAGAGAGGACTTCGGCAAAGAGCCGAGCTTCTTGCGGGCAGCAACACGCTCATCTTCAGTCAACTTCATGTTCTTCGACTTGGCGCGGAGCTCAATGCGGAGGCCCTTGTGAAGCTCAACCATTTTCTTACGCTTATTGTTCGTTTCTACTTTGCCTTTTTTTGCCATGAACTTTCCTTCTCTTACTTCCTGTAACGGCGATTGAACTTTTCGATGCGGCCAGCGGTATCCATGATACGCTCTTGTCCCGTGAAAAATGGGTGAGAAGCTGAAGAAATTTCCACCTTGATCAGTGGATACTCTTTGCCATCTTCCCATTTAATGGTGTCTTTCGCGCCTTGGCAGGAACGAGTCAAAAATTTAAAATCAGATGAGAGGTCTTGGAAAACGACTTCTCTGTACTCAGGATGAATTCCCTGTTTCATAGATACTCCAGTTAATTTAGGCTTTGCGAGCCCGAATGAGTGAACATTTTATTGAAGCCAAACGCTCAGAGAGGTTTTCGGCTTTGGCATGCATGATCGCGTTTGAGATGCCGCCTTGCTTGTCAATCGTGCGGATTGCGCGAGTCGAGAGCTTGAGGCTCACAACCTGGCCGAGCTCAGGAATGGTAAACTTCTTATTTTTGACATTCGGCAACCAGCGGGTGCGGGTTTTAGTGTTCGAGTGACTGACCAGATTTCCAGTCACAGGGCGCAGGCCGGTTAATTCACAAACTCTCGACATGAGATCTCCTTAAACTTGAACGTAAACTTTGTTAAGCCAGTACCTGGCCGCTAGATTTCGCGAGGCGAACGAACTTGCCATTCACTTCTTTTTTACCAATGCGGGTCGGCTTGCCATTCTTCGGGTCAACCAACATTACATTGGAGTAATGAATCGGAAGGGTCTTCTGGATCGTTCCGCCCTGTGGACTCTGCTGACTTGGCTTGGTGTGACGAGTGACGAGGTTGACACCTTCGACCATCACACGGTCATCTTTGGCAACAATTTCAATAATTTTGCCCTGTTTGCCTTTGTCTTTACCAGCAATCACGGTGACCAGGTCACCCTTTTTCAGCTTAAATTTTTTCTTTTCTACTGCAGCCATAATCCTAAAGCTCCTTGTCAAACCCGCGCCGTCTCACATCACACCGCTGATGCAGGGGTGAATTTTCTCAGTCATAAAGCTATTTTGAATCAGTTTCCAGAGTCTTCTGCTCGAAATGCGTCAAAAAAAGCGATTCATCAGCTTTTTTTGGCAAAAAAAGCGACTTTTCTGATTGATGAGCGGTATCCATACCTCAAAATTAAAAAAACTCACTCTTAAATTTTAAGATGTGCTGCGTTATTTTTGAATCATTTCGGGTGACTCAGGCTGCTGCGGCGAGCTCTCACTGCACGAAGGCGACCCGAACCCTCATTTTCAACGCCTCCCCGACTCCAGTCGACCTGGCCGCGCACCCTTTAAATGGAAGAGGGGGCGCTGCTCACCGAAGCGCGCCCCCTCCCCCCCCCTCTATTGATTCCGAGCTAAACCGATTTGCGCCTTTTGTGGCCCGAATGGGGATTCTGAGCCACTCCTGGCTGCGCAATAGGGTACTTAAGCTTCGAAAGCAGTTCATCTCGATGGATCTGCATCCAGGTTCCCAGATCTGCAAAGAAGTCTTCTCTGGCCCGAGCCAGGAGTGCGATTTCAGCCTGCTCCTCTCGCAGATGAAGTTCAAAGTTCTGGATCATCCCATCGAAAATCCGGTTGAACTCCGGGTCTTCCTGATTGATTTTTTTCAGCTCTGGAATTCGCTTCATGCCTTCATTCATGGACTTCAGACTTTCAAAAGCAACTTTCCTTCCGAAATACTTCTCGAGCAGAGGGTAGAGCACTGAATCTTCTATCGCAGCATGAATTTCCAGTTGCATGAAAATTTCATTCACCATGGCCCGTTTCAACTCCGGGGCACGCAGATCCACGGTTTCAAATAGGCGAAAAAACTGCGTGATTCGTCTTCGGTTCCGATCGAGAAAATCACCCGCGCTGATTTTTTGGTGAGCCATTTCCGCAGAATTTCCAGACTGATTCATTGATGATCTCCCTCAAGTTGGAATCGCGGACACTGAAAGTTTTTTTTTAATGAGTGAAGACGCAAGAGGTCCGCCAGCCGATCTCCCTCCGAGCGGTGCGTTGAGTCGGGCTGGTATCCCAGTTGCATCACTCGCAGCTCAACAGCTGTTCGAATCCATTCGAGTGGCCCGCTTCAATATCAACTCGCTCACCAAGGAGATCTCACATGATCAGACTCACATTGTTTGCAGTCGCCGGTTTTTTTGCCTGGAGAAACCGTTTCGAAATTCAGCGTTTCCTCGGCTCTTACGGCATCAAGACTCCACTTCTGGACAGCACCCTTTCTGACACCGTACGTTCCGGTGCAGCAAAGATCACGGGCTCCGTTGAACACGAAGCGCGCAAAATGGATAACGAAAGCCGCCGCGCGATCTGATCGTGGGCCCATTCGTTCTCAGGCTCTCGTCATGAAAGTTTGAAAAAAAAGGCAGCTTCCTCATGAAGCTGCCTTTTTTCGACCAAACGAGTTCAGAAAGCGGCCTCAGCCGGTCCCTGAAGCGGCCAGCTTGCCGCGGAGACAGTTGAAATTCTGATCGTCCATGCCCTGCACCTGTTTCAATTCGTCCACCGACTTGAAACCATTGTGATCCCTGCGGTAGTTGACGATGTCCCTGGAGAGATCGGGTGAAAGCCCGAGCGCCTGAAAGCGCTTTTCTTCCATTCGTTTCAGGTCCCCCTTGATTTCCACGGTTCTGACCGTGGGAACCTCACTCTTTTCCGTGATGACCACCTGCCTTTGAGTCTGGATATCCACGTTTCCTTCACTGGACTGCACCTGACCCAGCGGCGATTGCGGCGCCGCGGAAGCGGGTTGATCCGGTTTCACTTCTCTGCCTCCACAAGCACTGAGGGCAAGGCAGAGCAGAGTCGCGGACAGGCTCATTGCAAAGTCGGCAGTCAGGCTGCGGCCAGATTTTCGCTTCGCGCCGCTTCGAGCTCCACTCCGACCTGTTCCAGCTCTTCCGCGTCCAGAAGCTCTCGGACTTTTGGGAAAAGCTCGTCCTCTTCCTCTTCGACATGGTGCTGGACGAGCTCCATGAGCTCGTCCAGCTTGTCTTCAACCTGTTCGGCGTATTGCTCCTGGTCACTCACCACGAAGAGAACGGTCTGAATTTCATTGAGAAGATCCCGCACTTCCTGGTGATCATCGTAGCTTCCTTCAATGAGTTCACTCAACTCATCTCGATGGGCGAAGAGCGGGTAGAACGCGGCTTCCTCGATGTTCGAGTGAACTTCGAGTTCCTGCCGGATCAAGGCGAAGATCCGTCGCTTTTCGGCGAAGTGATCAGCATTCTGAATCTGTTCGAACAGACTTCGCACCTTCTGATGATCTGCTTCCAAGAGTTCCGTGGCGTCCATTTGCTCGCTCCCTGATTGGCCGTGATGGGTTCAATGGACTGGGAGCAATTTACATGCTGACCGGACGCCGCGACGACCCATTGCCAAAACAGCCAAGAGGCAGGGTGAATTGAATGGCTCATTTCGCGCTGAGCGCGGGTGCGTTCTTGCAAACTCACACGACGGAGCGCTTCCGGGAACTTGGACCAGCTTATGCTAGCATTCCTCCCTGTTGGAAGAAGAACACGCGAAGTGCAACCACCGACAACCAGGAGCATCTGATCATGAATCCTCCATCCACCTCTCCCTCTCAAAATTTCACATCCAATGCCGAGAAGTCGCAAGGCTTCGTTGAACAGCGGAGTGATGAATTAAGGCAGCGGTGGCAGTCTGACCCGAGGTGGACTGGCATCAAGAGAACCTATTCACCGCACGATGTCTTCAAACTCCGCCCCTCCCTTCTGATTGAACACACGCTGGCGCAGGCCGGCGCCAGACGACTCTGGAATCTTCTCAGAGACGAACCGTTTCTGCCCACTTTCGGAGCGCTGAGCGGAACTCAGGCCGTGCAGATGGTCAAGGCTGGACTCAAGGCCATCTACATGAGTGGCTGGCAGGTCGCCGCCGACGCAAATCTTTCGAGTCACACTTATCCTGACCAGAGCCTCTATCCTTCCAACAGCGTCCCGACTCTGGTGAAGCGTGTGAACAACGCACTGATGCGGGCGGATCAGATTGATGCCGTCGAAGGCAACCGGGATACCTATTGGTATGCCCCCATCATTGCGGATGCCGAAGCGGGCTTTGGAGGAGCCTTGCATGCTTTTGAGCTCATGAAATCCATGATCGAGGCGGGAGCTGCCGCCGTTCACTTCGAGGATCAGCTCGCCGCTGAAAAAAAATGCGGCCACCTCGGTGGGAAGGTTCTGGTCCCCACTTCGCAGTTCATCCGCACGCTCACTTCGGCCCGACTCGCCGCCGACGTGCTCGATGTGCCCACCTTAATCATCGCGCGAACGGACGCTCTCGGAGCGTCGCTCCTGACATCTGACATCGATCCAATCGACCGGGAGTTTCTGACGGGCGAAAGAACTCCGGAAGGCTATTACCGGATCAGGGCCGGAATGGAAATCACGATCGCGCGCGCCCTCGCCTATGCCCCGCATGCAGACTTGCTCTGGTTTGAGACTTCTTCTCCCGATCTGGAAGAAGCACGACGATTCGCAAAGGCGATCCATGCAAAATTTCCAGGCAAAATGCTGGCTTACAATTGCTCACCTTCCTTCAACTGGAAGAAACACCTCGACGAAGAGACCATCGCTCACTTTCAGACGGAACTGGCCGAGCTCGGCTTCAAGTTTCAGTTCGTCACGCTCGCGGGCTGGCATCTGCTCAACCTGCACTCCTTCAATCTCGCGGATGCATTCCGCGAAGAAGGCATGACCGCGTACGTGAGGCTGCAGGAAGAAGAATTTTCATTGGAGAAGCGAGGTTATACGGCGACTCGACATCAGCGCGAAGTGGGCACCGGATACTTTGACCAGGTTCTCATGACCATCACTGAAGGCACGGCTTCGACCTGTGCACTGCAAGGGTCAACGGAACAGGATCAGTTCAAGGGACTCGTTCAGGACAGAAAGCCTGCTGAAAAATCCAGAGCGACGGTCCGCGACCAGAGCGCATGAGGCCTTCGAAAAAGAAAACTCTCGCGCCCGGATGGGATTTCGACTGTGCCGTGATAGGCGGGGGCCCGGGCGGTCTCGTATCGGCACTCTCCCTGAAGCGATTTCGCAGAAAAGTGATTCTCCTCAATTCGGGCAAACCCAGGGCGGCGTGGATTCCAAAAGCCCACAATCTCATGGGCTTTCCGGGTGGAATTTCCGGAAAATTCGAGGTCTGCGCAGATCTATGGATGGGTTCATCATCACTTCCTCGGAGAAGCGCACTTCGGTAAATGGGCTGTTCGCAGTAGGCGGTTGCGTCAATAAGATCGGTCAGATCGCGATTGCCGCGGGACAGGCAGCCCTGGCGGCAATCACCCTGAGTCCATTCGGCAAAAGCGATTTCGACCACGATCGTCGCTCTTCACCCAGTGAACCCCTTTTCCCTCGAGCGGAACGCCGCCGTCAAAGGGGTTCGCTATCTGCTTGATTCGAACCAGTCTCGTGCGCATCATTGCAAGAGTGTGCACTTCAAAGCCGGTTCCCACTTTCCCGCAGTGGATGAATTTTCCCTTTTCGTGATAGCCCAGTAGAACGGCGCCAATTCCGGAACGCGATCCCTGAGGGTCAGTGAATCCCCCGATCACGAATTCCTGGCGAAGCAGGCACTTGAGTTTGATCCAGCTGCCAGAGCGACCCGGAAGGCAGGAGTTGGAGCTCTTCTTGGCGACGACCCCCCTCACCCTCCAGAATGGCAGGGTACTTGAGCGACTTCTTCAGAGCTCGCAAGATTTCAGGAGATTGAGGGTGCTGAGGTTTGTTGTTGCGACTGAGCAACGTCACTTTTTCGCCGTCATAAATGCACACGACCCGTAGGCCGTCCAGTTTCTATTCGAAAATCCAGTTCTCGTCGTCGAACGGAGTATCGCTCAAAGTGCAGAGCATGAGCTCCAGTCTTGGATCGAATTTTTTGGGAAACGGCTTCAGACTCAATCGTTCGTCGAGGATGTCCTGAGCTGAAAGGCCCTGAGGTCCGGCACGGCCGCTCGGAGGACGATTTCGACGCGAAGCAACTGGCATCACCGTGAAGATGCACGCGCTTTGCCAAACGACCTGATGGAAAATGGGATATAAGCCAATATAACGCTAAGAGTTAAAATGGCTCTTGTAGGTCTTGTGGAAAACAGATACACACGCCAAGTGCAAAACTTCAATGAACTCGATTTAAGCCCCGCCCTTTCCAAAGCAATTTCGGAACTGGGTTACGAAAAACCTACGCCGATTCAGGCTCAAGCCCTTCCCCTCCTCCTCGGGGATCCCACTGATTTCATGGGACTTGCGGCCACCGGAACCGGCAAGACCGCTGCCTTCGCCATCCCGCTTCTGGAGCGGATCGATACCGCCAACAAATGCATTCAAGCCATCGTCCTCTGCCCGACGCGCGAACTCGCGCTTCAGGTCTCCGGCCAGATCAGCCAGCTTGGCAAACACAAGGGTATCAAAGCCCTCCCGATCTACGGCGGCGATAAATTCATGGACCAGGTTCATGACCTGAAACGCGGCACTTACGTGATCGTTGCGACTCCAGGCCGCCTCCTCGATCATCTGACCCGCAAAAACATTGACCTCGCCGGCGTTCAGACCGTCGTGCTCGATGAAGCCGACGAAATGATCTCGATGGGTTTCAAGGATGATCTCGAAGCGATTCTTGAGCATACCGATGAAGAACTCCGCAACATCTGGTTGTTCTCGGCCACGATGAGCAGCGATATCCGCAAGGTCGCCGACTCCTACATGAAGGATTACAAAACTGCCCAGGTCAATCGCACGGAAATGCTTTCCGGCACGATCGAGCAGATCTACTACAAGACCCACGAGGGCAACAAACCTGAAGTCCTCTGCAAGCTCATGGATGCGGCTGAAGACTTCTACGGTCTGATCTTCTGTCAGACGAAATCACTGGTGTCTGACCTGACTGATCTCCTCAAGGAACGCGGTTACATGGTCGACAGTCTTCACGGTGACAAGGATCAGAATCAGCGTGAACGCACGATGAAATCCTTTCGCGAGAAGAAAGTCACCGTTCTCGTCTGTACCGACGTGGCAGCACGCGGAATCGACGTGAAGGAACTCACTCACGTGATCAACTACTCCCTTCCCCGCGAACTCGACTCCTACGTTCACCGTATCGGTCGTACCGGCCGCAGCGGATCCAAAGGTCTCGCCCTCAGTCTTGTGACTCCAAGTCACTTCGCTCTGGTCGGACGCATCGAGAAACTCACCAAGAGTCGCATGACCCTGGGTGTGATCCCGACCCGCAAGGAAATCGCGATCAAACGTGCCAATCAGTATCTCACGAAATTCACGGGTACCGAAACCCACAAACGCGCTTCCGAGCTCTTCAGCCCTGAATGGACCGCAGCACTCGAAGGCATGTCTGGCGAAGAAGTCGCTCTGCGCTTCATCACCCTGCAGTTTGACGACATTCTCACCGACCGTGAGCCAGCCGAAGAAAAAGGCATGGCGGATTCCCGCGGCGGAGATTCGCGGGGCGCCGGCGGCGGACGTGACTCTCGTTACTCCGGTGGCAGCGGATACCAGGGCGGCGGCGGCTATCAAGGTCGCGGCGCACGAAACGTTGATCGCGGCGAAGGCGGCGGTTACCAGGGTGGACGAAGCTCGGGCGGATACGGCGGCGGCGGTGGTTACCAGGGTGGCGGTTATCAGGGCGGCGCAGGCGGCGGAGAGCGAAAGAGTTTTCGCGATCACAAGCGTGCCGAAGGCTTCGGTGCGAAACCGTCCGGATTCGCCAAGCCCCGCACTTCGGATGATGCTCCTGCCTTTGGGGTGATTCAGGCTTCTGGTAACGGCGGCTCTTCATATACTTCACATGCGAAACCAGCGGGCGGCGGCGCCTTTGGTGGCGGACATGCTTCGAAACCAGGCGGCAAAGCCGGCGGTTTCAGTGGCAAAAAAGGCAGCGAAAAGACTTTCGGCCCGAAGAGTGCGGGGACCACGGGTTCAGCCGGTCCTTCAGGCTTCAGCAAGAAGTCTGACAAGCCTTATGTCAGCAAGCACGGCTCAAAAAGATAATCTGGTCTTGTGACTGATCCAGTGAGTGATTCCCAATCGTTTGACGTGATCATCCTCGGCGCCGGTGGCGCCGGGATGATGTGCGCCATCGAAGCGGCAAAACGCGGACGCAGAGTCGCGGTCCTGGATCACTCGACGAAGATCGGTCGCAAGATCCTCATCTCGGGCGGAGGGCGCTGCAATTTCACCAACGTGAATGCGAACCCCACCGCTTATTATTCCAACAATCCCCATTTCTGCAAATCGGCCCTCTCGCGCTTCACACCCGACAGATTCATCGCGATGGTCGAAGGCTTTCAGATCCCCTTTCACGAAAAGAAGCTCGGCCAGCTTTTCTGCGACGGGTCCGCACAGAACATCGTTGATCTGCTGGTAAGCGGCTGCACTGAAGCCGGTGTCGAATTCGTTCTCGATACGCAGATTCATTCCGTCAGGAAACCTGAAGGTTCCGTGACTTTCGCGGTCGACACTTCACGCGGAGTCTACGCAGCGGACTCGGTCGTCATCGCGACCGGTGGACTTTCCATTCCAAAGGTCGGGGCCACCGGATTCGGTTACGAACTCGCGCGTCGCTTCGGCATCGCGCTCGTACCCACGGTTCCAGCGCTGGACGGCTTCGTGTTCGCTGAAAAGGAAGCCGCGGACCTCAAGGAAATGGCGGGAGTCTCGGCCGACACGATCGTCACATGCAATGACGTTTCCTTCCGGGAAAATATCCTCTTCACGCACGCCGGTCTGAGTGGC
Organism: Oligoflexia bacterium; assembly: GCA_014378465.1. Classification (GTDB taxonomy): domain Bacteria; phylum Bdellovibrionota; class UBA1018; order UBA1018; family UBA1018; genus UBA1018. Next base: position 177,178 of record JACMNQ010000057.1, read on the forward strand.
CCGGCCATTCTCCAGGCTTCGCTCTACTGGAATCCCGGCAACACGGTCACGATCAACCTCCTGCCCGAAACGCCGCTCCTGCCCTGGCTTCTAGAAAAGAAGAAGCAGGCTGCACGCACTGAGCTGAAAAATCTGATCAGTGAGCTCCTCCCACGAAGAATCACGGAACGATTCATCGAACTTCATCTAGACTCCGCTCTGCTGCAAATCCCGCTTACGCAAATGCCTGAAAAGCCGCTTGAAGAATTTTGCGCAAAAATTCACGCGTGGACTTTCGTGCCAAAAAGTACTGTTGGTTATTCAAAAGCCGAAGTCACTCGCGGTGGAGTCAATACGGATGAACTTTCCAGCAAGACCATGGAATCCAAAAAAGTTCCGGGGCTCTATTTCATCGGTGAAGTGGTAGACGTGACCGGCCGCCTGGGCGGGTACAATTATCAGTGGGCCTGGGCTTCAGGATGGGCATCCGGGCAGTACGTCTAGGGTCCCTGCCACCCCAATCATGTGGAGGACTTGGCAAATCAGATTCGCTTCACTCCTGCAGTCATGAGGCTGGACGCCAAATGAGCAGCAGTGAGGCGCAGCGCTGTTTTAAAAAACCGAGGATTTGCGTCGGGGAACGAACGGGATACATTGCCAGAAGGATACGGGCGTCATTGATGAAATTCTTCCAGCTTTCAAGGACATCCGACAGTTCATGGCGAATCAGAGCGATCTGGTTGAAACGGTGGCTGGACTGAAAGAGCTGATCCGCGTCAAAGGCAGACGTTTGCCTCGTGAAAAAGAGCTTTGCGCTCTTGACTGTTCTTACATAAATCGACAATAATAAAGAGGTTCTCGACCCTATATGGGTTTGAAAGGAGGTGGTGAGATGACAAATGCTTATTGTAGTCTCACGGCGGAGGGCTTGATTTCTTAAGACCCTGCCGCCGTGGTCTGTTTTCGGGGGAGAAGGAGAAATCCTTCTCCCCTTTTTCGTTTTCACGAACTGAAACCTGAGGCACTCATTTCAACTTTCCTGTTCCTGAATCCTTGTGTGAGAGATCTCTACTGGGCCCTGAAAGGACCCGGCCTTCTTTCTTCAACTCACTCGCCCTTTGTGAATCGAGTGGTTGCTGATCTGGAGATCGAAGCACAGCTTGCGCTCCAACTGGGCAGCCTCACGCAACTCGACGTGGCTCCGGGTCCACTCGAAACGCATCTGCTCGAGCAGACCGCGACGACTCAGCGCCTCGGTCGCTATTTCGAAGCCCTGCTCAGCTACTGGATCCAGAAAGTTCTGAAACCGCATGTTTTTTCATCTAATCTGATCATTTCCGGAATTCCAGGCGAGGGCATGCGCAAAACCACGCTGGGTGAGCTGGACGTCGTGAGCCAGCGCGAACCCGGAATGACCGGAGAGCACTGGGAAGCTGCAGTCAAATTCTACCTCTTTGCCGGCAGCACGCCTGCTGAAGCGCTTGCTCCGGAATTCTACGTCGGCACGATGGTTCGGGATCGGCTTGACCTCAAGATCGACAAGCTCTTCAATCATCAGCTTCGGATCACGGACCGACCGGAGACGCAAGATACCCTGCGGAAGCTCGGAATCAACTTGGTTCGCAGTCGAGCGCTCGTCAAGGGAATACTCTTCTATCCGCTCGGTGAAAATTGGCAGATACATCCCACGCCTGTTGAAGTGTCTCCCCGACATCAACGCGGCTGGTGGTTGCCCAGTGATCAGACACAGGAACTTGAAGTGCACTGCCGAGCGGACAGCCGTTACCTGATTCTGCGCAAAGTTCGCTGGCTTTCACCAGGAAGAGCCCCGATACCCGCTCAAAATCCTGACTCCGGCCCCATGACTCTCCCGGAACTGCGTCAGTTTCTTGACCGCCATTTTGGAGAGAGCGGCCATCCCCTGATGATTTCCGAACTGAATCTCCGACTTTCCGGTGAGCAGGAAATCTCCCGAGGCCTGTTTGTGGACCCGGGCTGGCTCGGTCGCGCTCAGACGGTCCTCCATGGACTCCGTCAAGATTCTTGCTGAGTCCCCCACAAACCCGGTTCATTTTTAAACAGGAACTCTATACAATTTTTGAATGAACGTGAATCTTCCCCAAGCCCTGTTTCATTACATCCGTGAATTTGAATCCGCCCAGTGTCAGGTCACTCGTCGAGGCAATGAGATCACCATTCGCCCGCCCTGCTGGGATATGGCTTTCTTTCCGATGGGACAGATGGGGATGAGCGAGCAGCTTCACACGCTTTTTGGGGACGACATCACGATCGCCTTTGATGAAAATGACAAAGTCAGCGTCCGCTTTCAGTACTGGAAGCCTTTCCGGATCTTCCTGCACGTGGCGGCGACTCTCCTGTTCGGAATGGGACTGTTTCTCGGCCAGGGCGAACAAGGCATCACTCCTTCGATTCTGGGAATCCTCGCCGCGAACCTGAGCGTCGCACTCATCACGGGCCTTTCCCTTTATCCATGTCTTAAAGCCTTCTCCAGCGCGCAGAAGAAAGCGGGAGCCAAGGAAATCGTCCGGAAGAACTGGTTTGAAAAATCAGGAACCTGAGACCTTGTACCCTTTCACGATCGTCCCGTTGGTCAGAGTCACGTAGAATTCCTCGATCAGCTTTCGCTTGACCGCGAGCTTGATGATGTCCGAGTCAAAGCCGTGCTCGGCCAGATCCTTGAGCGTGGGAAGTTCCCCATTCTGCCCGCGGAAAGTCGAAACGAATTTCTCCAGGCGGCGCTGGGTGAAGAGATCCAGCTGCCTGCTCATGGGCGCCTGCCTGTCGCTCTTCGAATTGCCGGAATTGTCGTCTGCCATGAGATGAGCGTACAACATTCTGCAGTCGTTTGCAGGAACATCCATTGCAGGCTGTATGGAAACTCAACTTTTCATCCATTTCAATCGAGGTACTTATGCGCATTCAACTCAAGAAAATCAAGGATCAGGTCATCGTCATCACGGGAGCCTCAAGCGGCATCGGCCTGTGCACGGCGCAAAGAGCCGCAGCAAAGGGAGCCTGTGTCGTCCTTGCCTCCAGAAACGAGGCGGACCTGAAACGCATCACCCAGCAGATCAAGGAGACCGGCGGGCGAGCAACTTACGTCGTGGCCGATGTGGCTGTGCTCGAAGATGTTGAAAGAATCGGAGACGCGGCGATCGACGAGTTCGGACGCATCGACACCTGGGTCAACAATGCGGGAGTCTCCATCTACGGCAGACTGACGGAAGTCAAAATGTCCGACAAACGTCGACTCTTCGATGTGAACTTCTGGGGCACCGTCAACGGCTGCAAAGTCGCGGTTCCTCATCTGAAAGCGACCGGCGGAGCCATCATCAACATCGGCAGTGTCCTCTCTGAGAGAGTGATTCCGCTTCAGGGCATTTACTGCGCATCCAAACACGCCGTGAAAGCCTACACTGACGGCCTTCGCATGGAACTGGAGGCGGCAGGTTTTCCGATCGCAGTCACTCTCGTCAAACCTGCCGCAATCGACACGCCGTATCCCGAGCATGCGAAAAACTACATGGAAGGTCAGCCCACGCACACTCCTCCCGTTTACCATCCTGAGGTCGTCGCTCGAGCGATCCTGAACAGTGCGGTACATCGCCAGCGCAGTATCTTCGCAGGAGGAAGTGGCGTGCTCTTTTCTTTCATGGAAAAGTTCATGCCCCGCACCACTGACTTGATGATGGAACGAAACATGATGGAAAGCGGCCAGTCCAGGGACAGCATGGCCTATGGTGAAGACATTCTCGTCAACCCTGGAAAGAATGAAGGAAAAATTCGAGGCAGGTATGAAGGTCATGTCATGAGATCGAGCCTTTACACCAAGGTGGCGTCCGATCCGAAGAACTTCGCGGTCCTTTTGGGAGCCGTCGCAGTCGTCGGCACACTCTGGCTGACACGCAGATCCTGGATGGATGGAGTCATCGAAGGCTACAACGACTTGAGGCAGAACCGACTCGAAAACGTGATTGATTTTGATCGAAACCGCAAAACTCAGGAAGTCGCCTGATCGTATCTTCGCATTTCCAACAGTGGAAACTGCGTCTTGCCCTGGCACACACGCGAAAAAGCCCGACTCATCCTTGAGTTCGGGCTTTTTCCTTTTCAAACTCAGCTTCAATGCTTCAGAAAGATTTCATGGGCTGCTGCTGAATTGCGGACTGAATCATGTTGAAGGCGATGTCATGATCGAGCCCATCCGAATCCGAAAGACCCAGTTTGCCTCTCCAGCTCTCAGGCGCCTCGGGATGAGGAGCGGAGAGAATCATGAGACCGTTGCCGGCCCAGGCCTGAGCGATCGCCGGCTGTCCGGTGTCTCCGTAGCGCGCGATGACGCCGCCTGGAAACTCGGGCAGGGTGGGTCCACCCCACCACACCAGATTGCGCTTCGTACCGTCGGAGAGATTCACGGATACCATGGCAGTGTCCGTCCCTTCATCCTCAAGATGGTAGTAAGGCAAAGTCGGTTGAGCGATGAGAGAGAAGCCCCATTTCGTGTCCGGACTGATCGCAATGAAAGCGCCGGCACAGAAGCCCACGAAGCCGACTCCGCGTTCCTTGACGGCTGCCTGGATGTTCCGGCGCGTCGAAGCCTTGAGACTGTCACTCATCTGCCCCGCGTATCCGCCGGGCCAGACGATCGCGCCAAAAGTGGCGAGTTCCTCCACGGTCATCTGATCCATTTGGGACGAATTCCTGATGACGCTGGACAGGCCATGGGCATCCGCGATCGTCTGCAGCGATTCAGCGTCACCATAGGCAGTAGCAGAGCCCTGAAAGATCAGAATGTCCGTCTTGAAAGCGGTATGCGACACCTGCGGGCGGCTCGTCTGAACACTGCTTGAAATCTCACCTGCGTCGGCGCTGGAAGCGGATGAGCCACATCCGGTGAGTACGAAAACGGAAGCCACGATTGCGGGCAACAGGAATTTGACCACTCAGTCTCCTTTGACAACGATTTGTGAAGCCAGAAGCGTAGTGAACTTTGCAATGAACCGTCAAACTCTTTTCAGCGGACAACCCTGCATTTCTGAGGTCGTCCGCTTCGATGCGGGTTTAAATGGATCTTATAGAAAATTGACTGAACCCGGTCGCTCCCTTAGAATCGGGGCATGACTCAACTTTACTGCTCTCGACTCTGGACCACGGGACTTCTGACCATTCTCAGCATAGTTGGCTGCAGCACTGCACCTGCTCCGGTTCCGGTTCAGGAAGGTCTGCCTTTGCATGTGTGGGCCGAAGTGACGACCCCCAGATCCGGACCTGCCAATTCCATTGGATCCCCTTCGGCGGGATGTCTGGCCGGAGGAGTCACGCTTCCACCCGATGGGCCAGGTTTTGAAATGATGCGACTCACTCGGAGACGGTTTTATGGGCATCCGTCGTTGATCTCCTTTTTGCAGAACTACGGCTCGAAACTGAAGAAGCAGCAACTCGGCCCCGTCCTCGTGGGAGACCTCGGCCAACCTCGGGGTGGCCCGATGCCTTCGGGACACCAGAGCCATCAGAGCGGACTCGACGTCGACCTCTGGTACTGGCATCCGGCGGATCTCAAGAACCGGAATCTGACTCTCGACGAACGTGAACAGCTCGCCGCACTTTCAGTGCTGACCCCGTCTCCGTATCCGGCGTCGCCGTCGCTTGCAACCGCGAACACTCCTGCGGTCTCTTCGGAACTGTTCACTGCCGAGCAGATCCAGTTTCTGAAAACCGCCGCGGCCTTTCCGGATGTGGACCGGATCTTCGTCAACCCGAACATCAAAAAGTACCTCTGTGAGCGCGAAAAGAATCCTGCAGACCGTGAGTGGCTCCACAAGCTCAGACCCTGGTGGGGGCATGACGATCATTTTCATGTTCGCTTGAACTGCCCACTGGACAGCACGGACTGCATCCCGACCGCAAAGATCGAAGAAGGTTCAGGCTGCGGCACCACGCTGGATTGGTGGTTCACTGCCGAGGCTGCGCAACCTCCCGCCTTGCTGGAACCGGAAAAACCTAGGGAGCTGGTTCTTCCGCTGGCTTGCCAGGTGATCGGAGAATCGTGAGAAGTTTCTCAAAATCATAAGGACGAGTCAGAAACCTTGAATTTTCGCTCAAGGCTTTCGAAGCCAGGGCGTCGGGCGTGAGGTCTGTGATGAGCACGCGTGGAATGGAGGATAATTCCGGGTCAGCGCTCAGAATGCCTTCCGCTTCAAATTCATCCATGTCTTCAAAAACCAGATCAATGAGAATGACTTCTGGCCGCTGCTCGCCCGCGCTCTCCCGGGCCATCTGCAAGCCGTAGCTTCCAAAAGGTGCACACTGGACTTCATAGAGCGGACTCAATCGAGTTTCGTAGACTTCGAGTTTTTCCCAATCATCGACAATGGCCAGAAGCTTTTTTTTCACGTTTTCAGCATCCCTCGGCGACCCAACCCATGTCAAAGTTTACAAGCCGCGAAAAAGAGGTAAAGTCAGGCTATGAAACTCACTTCCCGCTTTTACCTGAGCATTCTCTTCAGTTTCGCCTTCAGTGCCTTCTCCTCTTTTCCAGGCGACTTCGCTCAAGCTTCTGATCGACTGATCACCGTGACGGGTACCTGTCACCGCATGATCACCCCGGATCGGGCTTCCGTCATTCTCACGGCTGAGGATCAGAACAAGGATCTCAAGATCGCGTCACAGAAGGCTTCTGAAACCTATGCAAGGGTCAGAACCGCGGTACAGAAACTCGGCCTCGAAGCCGTCGAACTGAAAACGGTGGAGTACTCCTTGAACGCGGTTCGAGAGTGGGTCAAGGACCGAGAAGTCATGAAGGGCTACAAAGCCCGGATCGGCCTCAGTGTCTCCACTTCGCAAACTCAACGCCTGGGCGAAGTTCTGGCGATCGCGGCGCGTGAGGAAATCAGGGACATTGGAAAACTCAGCGCTTACCTTTCAGACGACAGACTGCAGTCTGAGCAATTTGCCTGCCTGAAAAGCGCGGCCGAAAATGCTCGCGCAAAAGCCGACCGACTCGCGGCTTCACTGAACGTCCACGTCGGAGAAACGGTGAGCGTCAACGAAGGCGTTCCTCCCCCTCCCAATCCTCCCACGCCGATGATGAGTGAGACCATGAACTTCAAATCTTCCATGCGAGAAATGGCGCCACCGTCGATCGAAGCGGGACAGCAGCCCCTGTCCCTGACCGTCCTGGTCACTTTCAGCCTCAGATGATCGAACTCGTTCTCGCTTCTTTCATCTGGGCGTTTTCCTTTGGACTGATCAAGACCCAGTTGCACGGTCTCAACTCCTTTGCCGTGGCTGGCGTGCGTCTGGCACTGTCTTTTCTCGTCTTTCTTCCATTTGCAAAGTGGCCTCGCGGCGGCAGTGGCTCTGCGTCTCAGCAGATTTCAAAATGGATGGCAATCGGGACGATCCAGTTCGGTCTGATGTACACGCTCTACATGAAAAGTTTTGAGTACCTGCAGGCACACGAAGTCGCGGTCCTCACGATCACGACCCCATTGATGGTCGTCTTGATCAATGCCGCCCTGGAGAAGAAGTTGAGACTCACTCATCTTCTCTCGGCATCACTGGCCATTGCAGCGGGCCTCATCCTCATGATGAAGCAGGCGTTTTCAGGCACTCTTTTGCTCGGAGTGCTGCTGGTGCAGGGATCCAATCTGTTTTTTGCGGCAGGCCAATTGCTTTACCGCCGCGCCGTCCCTGCGGGCTCACCCGATCTACCACACTTTGCCTGGATCTATCTCGGCGCCGCGGTGATTCCGCTCCTGGTGCTGCGAATTCAGACGGGAGTGGACCTGCACTCGTTTGAGTTTGATCAAAGGCAGTGGCTGACGCTCCTCTATCTGGGAATATTCCCCACTGGACTCGGTTTCTATTTGTGGAACCGAGGAGCAAAAAAGGTGGAACCTGGCGTTCTGGCCGTGATGAACAATCTGAAAATACCGCTGGGAGCCGGCGTTGCCTGGCTGGTCTTTCAGGAATCGGTCGATGCTCCGAGGATGTGCCTGAGCTTTGCGCTCTTCGTGCTGGCCCTGCACGTCTCCAATCTCGGTCCAGCGCGGAGCTGATCTCAGATCACTTCAGAAACGAAGTGATGATCTTGAGAAGCTGATCGAGCTCAAACGGTTTGTAGATGAGCTCGGAGGCTCCTTTGGAAATGGCGTTTTCACGACTCAGATCCGAAAACCCCGTCATGAAGACGACGGGAGGAGTCACTGCGTCCTGGGCCCGGATGTTGGCGAGCAGTTCAATTCCGTCGCCATTGGGCATGCGGATGTCCGATAACACGAGATCCACTGCCTGCGACTGAAGCAGCTCAAAAGCGCGATGTCCGCTTTCCGCTTCCAGCACTTCATGACCTTCGAACTGCAACGCGAACCGAAGAATCTCACGGATCAGGGGCTCATCATCGACGATGAGGATTTTGCGGGGCTGAGTTGTGACCATTTTTTCTACAAAAGCCTAAAACGCGTTCAGAGTCCATAAAATGCTCACGACTCCAGGCGTCGAATGTTATGAAGATTTCATGAAAGTCGCCTTGATCGCTCATGACCGCAAGAAACTGGACATGATTGATTTCTGCCTCAAGCACCTCTCCGTCCTCCAGGCCCATCAACTCTGCGCGACGGGCACCACGGGACTCAAAGTCGCTGAAGCCACGGGTCTGACTGTGGAAAGATTTCTCTCCGGACCTTTGGGCGGCGATCAGCAGATCGGAAGTGCCATCGCAACCGGTCACATTGATCTTCTGATCTTTCTCAGAGATCCGCTCACTTCTCACCCGCATGAGCCAGACGTTTCGGCCCTCCTCAGGCTCTGTGACGTGATCGGGATTCCAGTGGCCACCAATGTCCGGACAGCAGAAGCGCTTGTTGCCCTCATGGCTTAAAATAGCCTGAACGGATCAGTCCGCGTGGTGAGCAGTGGACGAGTGCTCATGAAACTTAAGATCGGTCGCAGGCTCAGGGAGATTTTTGGCCTGACCTGAAGCTTTTTCAGCGTCACGACTCCGAAGTGAAAGGGAGAGTGACCTGAACACTCGACTCATTTGATAGAACTGAAAACGACAAGGTAAGCCGTCAGTTTCAACCACCACCGAAACAAGAACAGTTTAGAGAATCAATTTTAACCCATGAGTTTCGACAACTTAACAATACCCGTAAAAAATGGTCGACTTTACACTTTACTCGTTATATACACTGCGTCATAGATAGTAAATTGCCCTCTTTTGGGCTATTCGCTGATTCGGAGTTTTTCTCATATGAAGTCGATTTTTCTCCATGGCACTGCAAACGGCTCACACTCCCAAGGTTCCCACGGCTACCGGCCTGATCTCGGCTATATCGGCAAGAAGCGAGTCAGCACGAGCAATTACCTCTTCAGCATCACTCGCCACGAATACCGAAGTCACATCCACGCCAAGGATCTCCTGAGCTCCTTCATGAAACGCTCTCCTGAAGAGCATTACATGACCAGCCAGCTCCTCACCGGCTTCGTCAAGAAGCGCGGTCTCACCTTCAGCAAGAAAACAAAGAATGGCTACCGGATCTTCACGGTCCCGGTGAGCAACACGATCGTGCCTCTGGCAAAATCCACTTTTGATACGCTCGAAAGGAATGCTCAGTCTCTGGTGCTGGCCCTGCGCTGGGTCCTTCAGAGCATCTATGGAGCGGAGAAGATCGAAGATTCCGACTTCGTCCAGTCTCTCCCCGAGTCCGTGCAGGCTCTTTTCCTGCACGCCATCCGGACCTCCCCCCAGTATTTTTCACAACTCCATCATCCGGTGATGAAGGACTACCCCTTCTTCGAAGTCGTGGGTCTCGACCTGGTTCTCGTCGGCGAATACCTGTCCCAGAACGATGCACTGTTCAAAGCCACCCCGATTCACGAACTGCCTTTCAAACTCCTTGAACTCAATGCGGGTTCGCCGTCTGGGGCTTCCAACAACATGAATGTGCTGGAAGGCCTCATGACTGTGGATCCCACGATGAAGAATCTTCAGGAACGCGTGATGCCCAACGATCACTTCAAGGTTCTTCGGGAGACTTTTGATTCCATTGGCAGGGAGTGGACTGGACGACAGGACGGCATCTCCATCATTCTGCCTCCTGGCGGAGGAAACGGTGCAGCTCCAGAGATTCATCAGCTTGCGGCTTACAGCGGCATGTCCTACGTGGATCCCTCGCAACTCTACACTGCCCGTGACGGAATGCTGCGCCTGCGAACTCTGACCGGCAATGATCCCTGCGTGACCTCGATCTATTCCCGCATCAATGCGGATGCGGCCCTCTACGATCCGGAACGCGATCTCTTCATGCGCGATGCCGACAGCGGTGAAAAACTCTACCAGGAAGATTACCTGCTTCGCGACAAGGACGGCAAATGTCCTCAGGTTCTGGATCAGAACGGACAGCCCCTGCCGCTTGACTCAGTCTACGCCATCCCGAAAGCCATTGACCTGATCCACTCAAAGAAAATCTATCTCGGCGGCCTCAATCGAGTTCTTGACAACAAGCTCATCCTGTCGACGCTCACGCACTACGCTCCCCGGTTCTACCGCCTGCGCCTGGCGATGATGGGACTCAATTCAGACAGCTTCAATCTTGTGCCACCGGAGACTCTCGCGCCCGAGCGCGCCTCGGTTGAAATCATCAAGAAGAACCCAGACGACTGGGTCGTCAAGGCCCCGAATCTTTCGGGAGGCAACGGCGTTCACATCCTGCTGACACTGCCCGAGTCACGCAAGAAGAAGATCATCCAGGAAATCGAAGCGCGTCCGTGCGACTACGCCTATCAGAGGCTCGTCAAGATCGCGCGTATCCCGGTGGCCGTGAAGGAAAAGGGCCGCGTCCGCTTCGCCAATCTTGCGGCGGATCTGCGCATGTGGGCATTCTTCGGCGCAGGCCCGAGCTTCCCGAAACCGAAACTCACGCACAATGGACTGGTCCGGTTCGCACCCTGCGAAAAAGGTCCTCTCAGCAGCATCGTGAATACTTCAAAAGGGGGCGGTTACGCTCCCCTGCTGATCATTGATGACGTCGGGAGCCCTGACGCCTGTTCCATTCAGGACCTGGCAAGCAAGCCTCAGACCGCCTCAAGTCCCGTGCCCGCTTTTGCCGGCGCGCAGATCGTCCAGATCGCTCGCATCGTCAAAAAGCTCGTCCAGGATCTCGACATGCCTGAGTTCACGGCATACGCGGCCCGAGAGCTCGTGCTCAGTCTCAACGCTCAGTGCGCGGAAGTGCTGTCCTTCCTCAGCCCTCGCAATATCGAACCGGTTTCCGAAATGGCCACGACACTTGAAAAGAAGATCAGTCGTGCTCATATGGCGGTTGCCTTCAGGAAGCACAAGCTGGCGCAGCTGAGACTTCTGGAAACACTCACTGAAATTGAAGCTGAACTCAGCTCAAGAAAAGCGGTCGGCTTCTTTGATCAGATCGCGCGCCTTCACTGCCTGGGCGATGAGTACGTACTGCATCCAAAGGCGGGAGCGCTTGCCCGTGAGGATCTCGCACAGATCTCGCTGCTTCAGCAGGCGATTCTCACAGACCGCACTTTGAACCGAAACGGCGATTCAAAATCGAAACTCATGGCTCGCGCCCTTCGTCTCCTCAAGGAATTGGCCCGCGCTCACGTCAGCTCGAAACCCCTCTCGACCAAGGCTCGTCGCGATCTCAAGATCCAGCTGGAACGCTTCTCATCGATGGCCAGAGCGGCCATGATCGGAAATGGAGAAGTCGAATTGCCCACCCTCTTCACGGAGATCAACCTGCACCGAAAGCCTCTGGCTTCGGACGTGAGCTCGGACTACAGCCCACTCTTCCCAGAAGATCAGTCCCACAAGGAAGCCTGCGTCGCGACCCTCTGGGAAATCGAAAACGGTCGAAGCCTCATGGATTCCGAATTCATTTACGGTGAACTTCAGACCGCTAGACAAGCCTGGATGAAAGTGCGCGCGGAACTGAACCTCAGCAAATCGGCAGCACTCAGAAAAATCCAGCTTGAAAAGAGGAGACTGGAGCATTTTGAGAATTTCCCGGTCCTTAAATCCTACCAGGCTCTGATTGACAAGCGTGAAGCCGCCACCGCGGAAGACATGATCTCGCTCCTTCCGGTGCTGCCTTACGCCCGTTACAACATCCAGCAGTACCTGGCGCAGAAGAAACTGAGCATGAGTGAGCTCTTCACGACCGAACTCACTCACGAGCGCGTCGCCTTCATGAGCGCTCAGCAGCTCCGGACTTCCGGACTCAACGGCGCCCATGCGGGAGAGTGTTTAGCCAGGAAACGTGAAAGCCACGGACTTTTCTCTGAAAGTGAAATGCTCGTCTGGCTCTCGTCCGAGGCTTCACCTCTGGTCCAGGCCTACACGCTCGGCCATGAGTTGATTCATTTTCATCAGATTCAGAGTCTGATGAAGCGCGAAAGGAAATCCATCGCGGATGGACACCTCGCTTTCGCCAACTTCCTGAATTTTTACGGCAGTCACCTGGGAACTTCCGTGAGTCCGGTCGAAAAGTTCAGCGCCAACACGACTGAACATCGTACGGTTTTTTACGGGCTGGCTGACATCGCGGGTCTGAAACGCTTCGCAATCGTCAAGAAGCTCCTGAACAGCTACAAAGAAGGCGAAATCAGCTTCGTTCGCACCATGCGTGCGCACGGGAGCCTTTTCGGGATGGTCCTGCCCTCCGCTTCCGCGACTCAGGTCAAGGCCGTGAGAGAAATCATTCCCTGCCTGGAGAACGCGAAGAACATCCGCTTCGCCAAGGACCTGGGACTTCGGATTGAAATCGACGAAATCCGCTCCGCGCTGCCCGCTGCGAACGCAGCACAGCTGAAGCGTTACCGGGCCATCATCGAATCCGGCCTTCATGCTCCTGCAGCGACTCCAGAAGTGCTGCAGATCATCGGAAACCACCAGCTCTATGGTGTGAGTGCGAGCCTTGAAATTCCACAAAACCACTATCCGATCTATCTGGGCGACAGCTACAACAGTGCGCAACAACAATGAGTTCACCGTGGAAAGGAGAAGCCGTGTCTAAAAACGAAATGAATCAGATCGGTTCCGCACACGATGAGGTCCTCAAAACCGCTGTCAGTTCAGGCGCGACTTCAGTCCGGTGGGCCGGACTGAGAACAGAGCTCGGCACTGGACCTTTGGAAAAGTCTTCTGGGGAAGTTCTCACTCACCACGAAGACAGTCTCGCGGGTATTTCCAGAAAATGGCGTGACGCTCTGTTTTCGCCTCCTGTGGATCTGAAAACCGATCTTGAAAAAATTCTGTTCCTGACCACGGAAGCGGACACGACGATTGAATATCGAAGTGAGGCTCTCAGCGGCTATAACCTGAAAGCGCACTCGGGTGATGAGCTCACCGATGCCGCTCAGATTCGCTTCACTCCGCTCTTCAACGGTGGATTTCTCATTCAGAAGTCATTTCAGCTCGCGCAGCCGTCCTTCATGATCTTCGAACATTACGATTTCAGCGGGGCCTATCAGGGTCGCATACAGGCGCCGCCGCCCACTCCGCTCTATGTGCCGCTGACGGAGATGGAACCCGCCTGCCCGATCGCTTCGCACCTCTACAACACGCTGGCGTTCGAATATGAGCAGGCCGAAACCGGCACCGCGAACTCCAGGAGAATTCTCGGTGTCGAGACGCTGTTGCGGACACTTGCAACACTTCCGGCCCTGCCGTTTTCCTTCCGTCGCGGATTTCGCGATCTGGCGCTTGTACAGCTGCAGAAAAAGCTCCTTCAGAACGAGCTCGATCCCGCCCTGACTTTTCAGGAGAAGGAAGTGGTCAGGCTCAAGATCAAATCGGACCGCGCTCTGATCCTCAAGACCAAGGCGCGCATTCATCGACAGTCCGCGCTGAAGTTGAAATCGGCACTTTTCGTGATGGATCTTTCCACAAGGTTTCAGGGAATTTTCGGACGCCCCCAGGAAAAAGTTCGCGGCGGTCTCTACAAGTACACGATCGGTGCCTTTCTCTGGTTCTTCGGGGTCGTCAAGGGCAACATCGGTTACTCGATCGCTCTGGCGATCTACGGTCCGTTCACTTTCTATTTCATCACCCAGCCGATGAATCCCTACGCAATGTGGGCAGTCGGCAAGGTTCGCCAGGGTTACATCAACACGATCAATGATGTGAAAACCCTTCAGGACAGCTCATCTCGGGTACTTCAGCACGTGACCGGCCTGGGTGCTTCCGGGGGCACGGCTGCGGCACTCCTTCCTGAGCCGCTTCACACTCAGAACGCGGATCCTGCCCATTCGTCCGTGGCTCCGAGCCCCGTCCAGAACGCGACGCCTGCGCTGCCTCTGGTCACCCTCAACCGATACTCGAGCTTCAAGCCTCGCTTCGAAAATCTGCTTCTGGCGACTGACGTGCCTGATGTGGACAAACAGAAGTGGCCAGACCGCATGAGCAACTTCAAAGCGATGCAGATCGCTTACGAAGAGAACATGCAGTTCTCGACTCGCATGGGTCGACTTGAGCAGATGGAAACGCAGCTCAACTTTCCTCTGATCGCGGAGTCCTCCTTCAGGCAGATGGAACGGTATCAAGACCTCCTGATGAAGATGCGCTCCAAGCTGGCTCGTCACCCCCAGGCGGCCGAACTGAAGACTTACTTTGACCGCGAAGAACAGCGCACTCGGCAGTTCAAGCTTTATGTCTGGGACAAACTGATCCGGTACATGCTGGACCATCCCTATGTCGTCATGAACGAAGGCAAGGACCAGAACTACGTCGACTACTATGTCGGACGCTCCTTCATCTTTCTCGAAGAAGTGACTGCAAGTCTGACGAAGGAATACCAGGGCCTCAGAAAACCGAAAGGCTATGCCGCTGTCGAAAAACTGGCTGGCACCTACAGGGACAGGCACGTGGATGCACCCAGCATCGAAGAACGCCTGGCCAAGAACTCGCTCCTTGCCACTCAGAAGGATTTTTACGGATCCAATGAACTCCGCTCTTACCTGAAACGACAGTGGGAGCTTCTGTTTCTGTCTCAGAACCGCGCTCAGGAAGCCTCCAATTTCGGTCTGCAAACCTATACCTGGTCGGTACGAAATGCGATCTGGGCACTGGATGCTCTCCATTCTTCAAAAATTCACGAACTGCGCATGATCGGCGATGCCGTTGATCAGCATCAGAAGCTCGATGCTGCGATCAACGAAGAGAAGAAAAACGTGGAAAGCCTCTACGAGTCCCTCTTTCACATCATGTCTCTCGAATATGTCAGCATCCGTCAGGAGTTGTCGGAACGCCTGGATGATGACATCGAATTCATCCAGAGGCAGACCGTGATTGAGAGCCTGAAACAGAGTTTCACTGAACGCACGCAGTTCCTCAAGAGTCTTGCAAAGGGGACTTCTTGAAAGCCCGAACTTCTCTTGCATTCTGCTCACTGACTCTCGCCGGCCTCGCAGCCGGAGCACTGCCGGCGACCCCCGCTCATGCGCAGTCCCAGCCAACTTCTGGTGTCCAACCCGCCGCCAACGCCGAGTCACAGGCTCATGCGTCTGGCTGGAGCGATTTCGGAAAAAAGCTTCAGCTCAAGTACTACACGGAATTTGACGGGCCCACACTGGACTATTCGAGCTCCAAACAGAGCTTCAATGTTCTGTCCGACTACCGGACTCCGGTGAATCTTTACCAGAGCCTGGAACTGAGTTACCTGATCACTCCCGATCTGAAATTCGGCGCCCAGCAGGGTTTCTTTCAGAACATGGCCCGAGAAGTGAAAACGAGTTATGGCTGGAATCACTCGACCAACCTCGTGACTTTCAATCCTCAGATTTTTCTCGTGCAGTACAATCTGATCGACACACGGATCGTCAATCTGCAGCAGTCCACGACCATCGATGTCCCTCTCACGGAAAATGCGCGCATGACGCACTTTCACACCGCAATTCGCTCGACCCAGGCCTGGCGTGTGGGCGCACTCAAGACCACCCGCTGGAATGTCGGAATCGACACGGACATGATCGAACGCTTTTACGCCAATACCATGGGTTGGAACACCTTCTACTTCTCGACGGGCCACCACGTTTCGTATCAGTTCAATCGGCATCTGCAGCTGGAGACCTGGAGCATTTTCGACATCGGCCACAAAGGCGGGCAGAAGAATCCGTCCGGTCAGGACCGAAAATGGTGGGAAATGAACGACGGCTTCGTGGACTTCATGAGAATTTCACTCAATTACAGCCCGTTCATCAATTCCTGGCAGATCACGCCATTCGTGCAGTCTCCGATCTACCACCGAAGCATCGACCGCATGATCGGCGGTTTTGAGATGACCGTCTGGATGTGAAGTCGCGGCAGAAATGAAAAACGCCGTGGCCTGAGCCAACGGCGCTTCTTCAGAGAACTGACACAGGTCAGATCAATCGGGAACGCTCAGGCGGCGCTCTTCTTGTCCGTGGAGTCGGAGCCGCCTTCAAGCTTGACGAGCTTGTTGTAGATGCCCAGCAGCATGAACGCAGGGGCCCAGAGGCCGACGAAATTGGCGTATTCTTTTCTTTCAGCGAAGATCACGAGCCCTGCCGATAAAACCATGGAACCCACTGCGAGACCCAGGTAGCCAATGGAGGGCACCTTCGCAGTCTGGGATTCGACGCGCTTCGTGAAAGCGCCTTCCTTGTGTTCCTTATTTTCAGAGACGTCTTTCACAACATTTTTCAAAGCACTGGTATTCGTCATTTTGATTCCTCCTGAGGATGAGTGGGTGATGGCGACAGTCATCGCAAGGTCAATGCCGGTTGCAGCAGGCAGCTTTGGAAAAACTGAACTTGTTTCGTCAGCTCAGGTTCCGTGGTAGAACAGAAGTGATGCAAAAGAATTTCTGGAAAGACGGAGTTCGCTTCGAATGTCAGGGTACGGGGCGCTGCTGTGTTTCTCGAGGCACACACGGGTATGTCTACCTCACACTGAAGGACCGGAAGAGATTCGCAAAACACCTCGGCGTGTCGACGCAGGTCTTCTCAAAAGCCCACTGCGTGAAATCTGACGGATGGTACCATCTCAAAGGGCCTGAGGGGGCCTGTCAATTTCTAAAAGAGAAGTCGTGCACGGTTTACGAAGCACGTCCTGCGCAGTGTCGTACCTGGCCCTTCTGGCCTGAAAACATGAACGCGAAGACCTGGAACGAAGAAGTGACCACTTTCTGTCCGGGCATTGGCAAGGGTCGTCTCTATTCCGCGGAAGAAATTGAGGACCTCCTGAAGCAGGATCCCCTCAATCAGTGAGTGGCGGGAGCGGCTGACTTCGGAGCTTCATCCTGAACGGGCTGAGCAGGCTGTGCTCCCGGGACCTGGCCGTTTTGATGAGCTGCGGATCCACATTCGTAGAGTCGAATCAGGCGCGCACCATGATAAGTGCCTCCTTTGTCGAGTTCCCACGGCGGATACGGGAAAAATTTCGCTTCGGCACATTGGCCGGAAGTGGCTACGGCCCACTGACGGTCTTCGCTGCTGGCCGTGTGAATCTCTCCGCGTTCGTCTTTGATCGCCACACCGAAAGAGTAAAGTTGCGCCTGGGTCACTCCACTTCCCACAATCGTGGTATTGGGATTCACCTTTTCAACATTCACGATCTGGCCGCGAATGGTCTTGGCAAAAACGTAACTGTAATACTTGACGCAGACAAACCCTGCGCTCAGCGCCAGAAGGACCAGAATGACGATGGAAAGAATCTTTTTCACAACTCGAACTTAAGCAGGACCCGGCCCGGCATTCAAGCTGATTTTAACTTCTTGCCAGGAACTTGAGCCCCAGAGTTCCGGAGAGAATCAGCCCCAGGCAGAGGAGGCGCATGAAATCGCGCGGCTCGGCAAAGAAGAGAATTCCACAAAGTGCGGTGCCAGCCGCACCTATCCCGGTCCAGACCGCATACGAAGTTCCGAGGGGCAACGTTTTCATCGCCTGGGCGAGAAAGACGAAACTGAGAACCATGGCGAGGAGCCTGGACCTGCGCCTTGCAGAGAAGTCGCCTGCGAGAAGAACTTCAGTCCCAGAGCCCAGACGATTTCAAGCAGTCCGGCGACGGTGAGGTAAAACCAGGCCATATCAGTTCAAAACTCCAGGGCTCAATAATAGAAACGGCACTTCAGATTGCTGAAAGCCACTCCCGAGTTCCGATCGCGCGAGCGGAGAGAAGAGTCGTAGTCCTTGAAGACCTGCGGACGGACGTCCGGAAAAAGTCGGATATCCAGATTGAATCCTGCGGCCGTGAAATTGATCTGATTCATCACCCGGTCCAATCGAGCAAAGACGTTTCGATAGTCGAAGCGCTGAGCATCGGCCTGCTCCGGATTGATCGTCAGTGAAGCGTCTGAAAAGTAAGCGCTGGGAACAGACGAATTCTGCCAGATTTCGACCCGGACCTGAGCTTCGCCCGGACGTCTGAAGGTGTTCTCACACTCGACTGCATTCTGCGCATGAGCCTCGGCCCGGACCCATCCACTGGTCAGAAGTCCGCTGCTGAAGAAAGCCGAAAGCGTCATGAAGCGCAGAAGTGGAGTGGTTATCATGAGGCCCCTGATACCTCATTCAGCGCCTCAGAACGAGTTATTTGGCAAGCAAATCCCTGAAGCGAACTTGGCCCGGATGCGTCAAACCGTCTGTAAAGCAGGCTCAATCTCATGAAAAGCCAGATTGAGCACTGGATAGTCGCGCCAGCCCTTGAAGTTGAAGTGCCACCACTCGAACTTGATGCCTTCGTAGCCTTGAGCTTCCATGGAGGACCTCAGAAGATCACGCGCCTGACGCGATTCTGAAGTGCCTCCCGGGTAGTTTGCGTAGGACCGTTCCGTCATTTCATCAAAGGCACTGGGCATCTCGACTTCGAGTCCGGTCTCGAGATCATGGAGTCCAAGGTCGATGGCGCAACCCCGGTTGTGGATGGAGCCGGACTCAGGATTGGCGACGAAGATTCTCTTCTCTTCAGGAGTTTCATCCCAGAAGATTTTTGTGACCGACCAGGGGCGATAGCCGTCGAAGATCAACAGACCGTAACCGTGCGGGAGGAGCGAGCGATGAACACGCAGCAGCGCCTCGGCAGCGGGCTTCTGAAGAAATGCGCGCGCTTCAGTATAAACGGCTCTTCCGATGAAATTGTCCGAAGTCGCATAGCGGACGTCCAGTCGAAAGGTAGGATCGACTTCGGGAAGCTCAACCAGTTCATGGCGCGTTTCAAAACTTTTCATACGATCTTGAAAGCCTACCAGAGCATTTGAAATTGGCAAATTGATCTACGAACAGAATGAAAATGATGCGCCGGCAGTCATGAACGAAGTCATGGGCCGCTCCCTTCCCCGGCGAATTCGGTGGACCACCATTTCTGAAACTGATCCGCCGCATCCTTCTGACCCAGGAGCCAGGAAGCTTTCACAAAAGCGCACTCAGGTGTCATCTCTCCGGCCCAGTAACAGCCTTCCTGGAGGAGTTCGCGCCCGGCGGCGTAGGCCTTGGGATCGATCTTCAGGCCTGAGGCTCGGCTCATGCCTTCAGTGGCGATGATGACGGGCAGGTTCTTCTTCCGGGCCAAGCTGATCAGATTCATGAAAGCCGGATCATGGGTCGGCGCCGTTCCGGAAGGAAATGCCAGAAGCAGAAGCGCCGAGACGGAATCCAGAAGTGAGTCCGCGATGACCTTCGATGGAAATCCGGGAGTCACATGAAGAAGCGCGATCTTCTCATTGAAGACGGGCTGCAGCTTTGGAACACGCTTCAGCGGTCTTGTGGCCGAGCTCTGGGCATACTGGATCGTCGTCCCCACCATCGCCAGAGGTGCGGTGCGAGGACTTTCAAACGCCCTGAAGTCGGACGCGCTCTCCTTGCGAGCACGATTGCCCTGAAGCAGACGATCATCAAAGAAAATCATCACCTGATTCATCTGCGGGCGGGGTCCGTGAGCCGCGATCTCGACCGCAGAAATCAGATTGCGCCTGGCGTCCGTTCGAAGTGCCGCGAGGGGCTTTTGCGCGCCGGTCAGGATGACCGGCTTTTTGCAGGGGGCCAGTAAAAAAGAGAGAGCACTCGCGGTGTAAGAGAGCGTATCCGTACCATGAAGGACCACTACGCCGTCATACTTGTCCCAGCGTTTCCGAATGCGCTCGGCAAGCATCGCCCAGTCAGCCGGCCCGACATGGGCACTGTCCCGGTTCATCAGGACATCCACATCACAACGCGCGAGCTGTCTGAGTTCGGGAATGTGATCATGAAAACGCTTTCGCAGACTGGCCGGATTGAGCTTCGGAATCTTGAGCTGAGTCGAAGTGGACGAAGCCACCATGCCGAAGGTGCCGCCAGTGTAGACGATGAGGACGCGAGGCAATTGAGTCATGTTCATTTCTTACCTCAGCTTCGGAGCTTTTGACAGTTGCCCGTGAGTGTGTTGAGTTTTACCCGTGAGTTCACCATGGATTTAATCTACTGGGTCCGGCATCTTGGCGCACGGCTCAGACTGCGACGCCAGGTGGGCCTCTGGTATCACCCGGACTATCCCGTCAAGGTGCTGGGGCTTTCAGCCCGGTCGCTGGGCATTCATGTCGATCGCGCCGAAGTTGCGATGAGCAGCCTCATCCAGAAACACATTTTGAAAGCTTCGGATCTCCACTCCTCACCCCTGGTCTCCATTCAGGACCTGGAGCGGGTTCACTCTCAGGATTACCTGGAATCGACTTCTCGTCCTGAAGTTCTGAGTCGCATCTTCGGCCTTGAACCTTCCATCTCCTTTGACGTGGATCAACTTCTGAAGGCCCAGCGCAGAGCCGTGGGAGGAACGCTCGCCTGCGCGCAAGCCGTGGTTGCCGGGAAGTACCGGATCGCGGTCAACCTAGGAGGCGGCTTTCACCACGCCGAGCCTGAGCGTGGGGCCGGGTTCTGCGTGTACAATGATGTGGCCGTCGCGATCGCCGTCCTGCGGTCGCGCGGGTACGACAGCCCCATCGCGATCATCGATCTCGACTATCATCAGGGAAATGGAAACAAAGTCGCCTTCGCAGGGGACTCTTCCGTCCACACGCTTTCGCTTCACGGCTCCGTGTGGACGCAGACTTCGGCGATTTGCAATCAGGACGTGCTCCTCACTTCACAGATGGGAGACCAGGACTATCTGAATCTCCTCAAGACCCACCTCGAGCGTGTGCAGACGGACTTCAAGCCCGCCCTGGTTTTTTACATCGCCGGCAATGACGTGCTTCAGGGAGATCCTCTCGGAGACAGTCGTCTCACTGTGCAGGGTGTGGCCTCGAGAGACCAGTATGTTCTCGGGTGGATTGACAAGATGAATGCCGTCGCGGTGATCACTCTCGCAGGAGGTTACGGGCCTGAAGCCTGGCACTGCACGGAGAATCTCCTTCGCTACCTTCTCATCCGCGACCGCAAGGTGCGCTTTCAGGAAATCGCGGAGAGCATCAGTCCCGTGGATCTGCAGATGACGTCAGAAGAGCTGGCGACCTCGGCCCTGCCGGATGAACTCTATCAAGTCAGTGAGGAAGATCTCCTGGGAGATCTCAAACCGAGTCCTTCACCTGCGAAGATCCTCGACTACTATTCTGCCCATGGAATCGAAATCGCGCTGGAACGTTACGGACTTCTGAACATAATCCGAGCGCAGGGCTTTTCCGACTTCAAACTCGAAGTGGATCCGAGTGATCCGGCAAGACAGCTCGTGCGACTCATCGGCAATCAGAAAGTTCTGGCTGAAGTGGTGGTCCAGAAACAGTTTCTCGCTCCACCGAAAGGCTCAGATCTTCACAGTTCGCTGGAGTTCCTCACCGTGGAATGGCTACTGCTTCAGAATCCCGAAGCGCAGTTCACTCCCGAAAAGCCGCGCCTTCCGAATCAGGAGCATCCGGGACTGGGGATTGCCGAAGAAATGCAGGAACTTTTTGTGCAGGCCTGCCATAGACTGAAGTTGGACGGCGTCCTGAGCAGGCCGGCTCACTTTCACAATGCACTGGTCGCTTCGAAGAATTTCAGCTTTCTCGAGGCGTCCGCTCAGGGTCGATTCCTGGGAATGCGCGACGCACTATCCAAATTTGGACTGGGACAGGCCAGCGAAAAAGTGGAGAAACTCCTGCTGCAGACTTCCGATGGAAAACCCTTGCCTTGGATCGCGGCGGAACAGGTACTCCCCGTGAGTCGCCGACTGAATCGCTATTTTCACTCCCGGCCGTATCGATCTGCAGTCCGGAAACACCGCGCCGAATTATTGAAGCTGGGTCCGATCGTGCGCGACTGAGTCCCTTGCCTTTCACTGAACTTGCCCCATCTTTGGAGTTGATCTAGTGTAGGCAGCAGCACCTCATCGACAACCTCCCGGAGAAAATGAAAATGGCAATGCAGATCAATATCGGAATCAATGAAGGCGACCGCAAGGATATCAGCGAAGGTCTGTCCAGATTGCTCGCGGACACTTACACGCTCTACCTCAAGACTCATAACTTTCACTGGAATGTCACCGGACCGATGTTTCAGACCCTCCATCTGATGTTTGAGACCCAGTACAATGAGCTTGCACTCGCCGTGGATCTGATTGCTGAACGCATTCGCGCTCTCGGCTTTCCGGCACCCGCGACCTACGCTGATTTCTCCCGACTCTCTTCCATCAAAGAAGAGGCCGGCGTTCCCAATGCGCTGGAAATGATCCGTCTGCTGGTCGAAGGTCAGGAAGCCGTCGTTCGTACGGCACGCACCACTTTCAAGGCTGCTGAAAAAGCCAGCGACGAACCCACTGCGGATCTCCTCACGCAGCGAATGCAGTCTCATGAAAAGACGGCCTGGATGCTGCGCAGTCTTCTCGCCTGAAGTTTTCAGTTTCAGCGAAAGTAATGAAGCCTGAATCCGTCTGAAATCAGAAAGTAATCTCGTGCGTTTCGATTCTCAAAACCAGAATGAGAAGCACCGCAGATCAGATTGATATTGCCACTCGTTTCTTCAAGTGCAATGGAGTTTTCGGACGTGAGGGCCTCTTTGTAGTGAGCGGTGGTGTTGGGCTTGCAGTCTCGTCCCCACGCCACCGCTTGCCCGTTCGTCTTGATCGCCACGAACGAGTACCAGCTGGAGTAGATCTTTTCGACACCGCTTGCCAGACTGGAGGTCACTGCCGAGGAATCTCCTCCACCCTGGTTGTAGCCCCAGGTTACGATCGAGCCGTCAGAGGTTCGAGCGGCGAAAGCATAAAGGTTCGAGTAGAGTTCGGTCACTCCCGAGGTCAGTCGCGCCGCCACGGCGGTCGAATCACCCCCACCCGAACTGTCTCCCCAAGTCACGACCGATCCGTCCAGTTTCAGCGCAGCAAAAGCCGAACCGCCAGAATAGATCTGCTTCACTCCGCTCGTCAGTCGAGATGCTACGGCACTTGGGTCGCCTCCGTTGTAACTGTCGCCCCAAACGACTACAGAACCGTTTGATTTCAGCGCCGCGAAAGCATCATTGGTCCGATAGATCCTGATCACGCCTGAAGTGAGGCTCGATGCCACCGCACCTGGCAATCCGCCCGACCAGGAGGCTCCCCACACGACGACCGAACCATCGGATTTGAGGGCAGCAAAAGCGCCTTGAGTCGTCTGGATGTCGACAACTCCACTTGAAAGTTGAGCCGCGACACTGCTTGAATCTCCACCGTATCCCGAGCTGCCCCAGGTCACGACGGAACCATCGGATTTCAGTGCGGCAAATGCATCTGACCATTCGTGGGAGTAAACTCGCACGACGCCATTGGAAAGTCGCGAAGCAACAGCGCTTGAATCTCCACCCCCTGCAGCCGATCCCCAGGTCACCACGGAGCCGTTTTCTTTCACAGCTGCAAAGCCAGAATCATTGAAATAGATATCCTTCACGCCGCCGGAGAGAGGGCTCGAAACTGCACTTGAATCCCCTCCATAAGCGGCATTTCCCCACGTCACGACTGAGCCGTCTTGCTTGACCACTGCATAGGCACTGCCATTGGAATAAATCTGGGTGACATCTTTTGAGATCAGAGCCGCAACTGGAGTGGCTACAGGTTCACTGGACTGCCCCCCGTACCCTCCGTTACCCCAGGTGACTACGGAGCCATCCTGCTTGAGCGCGGCAAACACCATCCCGTTGGCAAAAATGCGACTGACGCCGCTGATGAGACGGGATGCGACTGCACTTGAGTTTCCGGCCGAAGAAGCTCCGGAAAGGACGTCTCCCCAAGTGACTACTGAGCCATTGGATTTGAGCGCAGCGAACGCGGCTCCGCTCGTGTAGACCTGGGTCACACCGCTCGCCAAGCTTGCAGAAACTGAGCTTGAATTGCCACCCAGGTTTGAGTCCCCCCAGGTGACCACGGAGCCGTCCGACTTCATGGCCGCATACGCGGCTGAACCTCCCGTTATTTTGCTCACCCCACTGCTGAGGCTGGCAGCAACGGCCGACGAGTTTCCGGCAGAGGTCGGGCCGCTCAGTGTATCTCCCCAAGTGACGACCGATCCATTGGACTTCAACGCCGCGAAAGCGCCACGATAGCCCGTGGTCGATGAGATTTCGATCACACCTCCCGATAGGTTGCCGGACACGCCGCTCGAGTCTCCCCCATTGGTAGAATCTCCCCAGGTCACCACGGAACCGTTGGTCTTGAGTGCCGCGAAAGCCGCGGGAGTTGAGTAAAGTTTTGCGACGCCACTCGCAAGCGATGCAGAAACTCCGCTCGAGTTACCTCCCGAAGCAGCATTCCCCCAGGTCACGACTGAGCCATCGCCTTTCAGGGCGGCAAACGCATTTCCGTTTGAAATGATTTTAACCACACCGCTCGCGAGAGAAGCTGAAACTGAACTTGAATCTCCTCCTTGGAGTGCACCTCCCCATGTGATGACGGAGCCACCGGACTTGAGCGCCGCGAAACAGCCACCGCCTCCGATGAGATCGGTCACACCGCTTGCGAGACTCGCTGAAACCAAGCTAGAATCTCCACCCGCCGCAGCTTGGCCCCAGGTCACGACTGAACTATCTGCCTTCAGCGCCGCGAAGGCAAATCCGCTTGAGACCACTTTGGAAACACTGCTGGCGAGGCTCACGGAACTGGAATTGCCTCCCCAGGCGTCTGAACCCCAGGTGACTACCGAGCCATTTGATTTCACCGCGGCAAAGGCGTAGGTTCCGGCGTAGATTCGAGTCACGCCGCTGGAAAGCTCCAGGGAGACTGCCTGTGAATTTCCACCCAGGTTGTTGCCAGCATTATTATACCCCCAGGTCACAACAGAGCCGTCCGATTTGAGAGCCGCAAAGCCTCCACTGTTCGGAACGATTTCGACCACCCCTTCACTCAAAAAGCCCTGATGATGCTCGACTGCGTCTCCGGATTTGAAAAGCCAGCTGCCAGCGTCCGCATCTTTTCCGAGCCGTGCTCGGGGTGGCGTCTGCGAGTCAGGCTTCAGGTCCGCCCCCGGGTGTCCTGGTAGCTGCAGAGCGCAACCGGAAATGAGAGAGGCCGTACTGAAGAGGATCGCAGCTGAAATACGCATTGTGAAGACTTCCTGTTTATTGAGTCTAACATCAAAGAAACTGCGAACAACCGCGTCTGAGAAGACACATCCATACGGTGCATTACAGAGTGATGACAAACGGAGCACTCGAATGAATGCTGCTGCCCAGGCCGATCTGGATCACCTGCGCAGTCTTCTCGCCTGAACTGCATCGTTTTTAAACTTTTACTGTGTAATTTTTGGGCGATCTTCTTTTCAAAGTGTTGAAAAATTGTTGACCGCGTGTCCAATCTCTTGACACTTCGCGCAGGGTGCGTCCGCGAATTTCCTCAGAAATTCATGACGCACACGTCGGCACGACCATTGCTTTATAGACTGGTAACAAACGGATTGGGTAACGGTAACCCCCCCCCCTACCCCCTAACGTGACCCAATCCGTTTGTTCCCCCCTTTTCCTTCCGGACTCAACTCCCACTCCAACCGACTTTCCCGATGACTCATCCACTCAATTGAGCGTCGGCAAGAATAGGCAACTGGAAGGCACATGTCCTGCAATTGCAGTCGACATGATTCGACAAATTGACCGGGCTGGCATTCTGAGAAAAGCTGAGTACCATGAACATGTTCAGCTCGTGGACGTGGGAGGGCTGGACTCGTACGAAAATTTTCATCTTCCTCGAGCCATTCATCTGCCGCTTGAAGAGCTCAAGTCACGAGCTCGGATGACCTTGGGAAAAGAAGGTCCCGAGATCATCATTCATGATGACGGAAAAGGTGATCGTGCTCATGCGGCAGCGGAAGTCCTGCTGACCCTTGGCTATCATGGAATTTTCGTTTACGCGGGGGGGAAGCGGGACTGGGTGCGTGCCGGCCTCATGACTGAAGTGCACGCTGCCCCGAGCCCTGCTCAGTACAATGCGACTTTTCCCAGTGAAATGGTCCAGCCAGAGCAGATTCTGAATCCACCTCCTCTGGCTGGTTGAACGTCCGGAACGGGGGAGTACGAGACGCTCAGGGACTTTTCAAGCGACTGCCGGCGAGGAGCCCGGATGCGTGACGACCGTCGAATGCATGAGCGGCAGCGCGATTTCCATGTCCAGACCCAGTGCCAGCTTCAGCACTTCGGCCGCGGAGTCCACGAAGTCAAAGCGGATCTGCGACTTCACTTCTTCGGGAACATCGCGGAGATCCTTTTGATTTCTGCGGCTGAGGATGATGTGATCAATTCCCGCTCGGTGAGCGCCAATCACTTTTTCCTTGATGCCGCCCACGGGCATGACCGCTCCACGCAGAGTGATCTCACCGGTCATCGCGAGTTTCGAATGCACACTCCTGCCGGTGAAGAGTGAAGCGAGCGTCGTGAAGAGCGCAATCCCTGCCGATGGACCATCCTTCGGAATCGCTCCCGCCGGAACATGGATGTGCACGTCCTGCCGATCGAAGACACTGCCACCGTTGGCACCGCCCGAACCTGCAAAGCCGTCCGGAATCAGCGAACTGAGGCGTGACCTCACAAGACTCAACGCGATCTGCGCTGACTCCTTCATCACGTCACCCAGCTGACCGGTGAGAATCAATTTCCCCGATCCCGGCATGAGGCTCGCTTCGATGAAGAGGATTTCTCCCCCTTGCGGAGTCCAGGCCAGACCCGTGACGACGCCCGGAGGCACGATCCTTTCAGCAACTTCGGGGGTGAAGCGCTCAAGACCCAGAACTTCCTCAAGATCTGAAGAAGTCATCTTCACTGGCAAAACCGCGGCTTTCGCGAGCACCTTTTCAGTCGAAGCTCTGCAAAGCGCGGCGATCTTTCGTTGCAGGTCCCGCACACCGGACTCCCGCGTGTAATGGGTGATCATTCTGAGCAGAGTCTCATCTCCGATTTCCAACTGCGAAGTTTCCAGCCCATATTCGGCCAGTTGTTTGGGGATCAGATGATTCTTGGCGATGTGAAGCTTCTCAGCGGTCGTGTACCCCGAAAGATCGATGACCTCCATCCGGTCCAGAAGTGGCCCGGGAATGGAATCCAGGGTGTTGGCCGTCGCGATGAAGAACACTTTGGAAAGATCAAAGGGCACGTCCAGATAATGATCCAGGAATGTGTGGTTCTGTTCCGGATCCAGGACTTCAAGCAGTGCACTGCCAGGATCCCCCTGAAAGCTTCGAGCAAGCTTGTCGATTTCATCCAGCATGAAGACCGGATTGTTCTCTCCCGCTCGTTTGATGCCCTGAATGATTCTCCCCGGCATGGCGCCGATGTAAGTTCTGCGATGACCGCGAATTTCAGCGTCATCCCGCACTCCACCGAGGCTGCCTCGCACGAATTTGCGCCCGAGCGCCTTGGCAATGCTCTGCCCAAGGCTGGTCTTGCCCACGCCCGGAGGTCCAACGAAAAGCAGGATCGAGCCGCGGGCACCCTTCTTGAGCTTCATGACGGCAAGATGCTCAATGATGCGCTTCTTGATCCGGTCCAGACCATAATGATCTTCATTGAGGCTTTTTCTCGCGGCTTCCAGATCAATCTCGCTTTCAGATGAGCCCTTTTCCCACGGCATCGAGCAGAGCAGCTCCAGATAATTGCGGATCACGTGAGTTTCAGGCGAACTGCTGCCGAGAGATTCCAGGCGCTTGAGTTCCTCAAGCGCCGTCTTCTTCACTTCAGCCGGCATTTTCGCATCGTCGATTCTCTTTCGATAATCGTCATTGGAGCCTGCCTCTTCGCCTTCTCCGAGTTCTTCGCGGATTGTTCTGAGTTGTTCACGCAGGATGGCCTCGCGCTGAGTCTTGCCCAGACGATGGGACAGCTTCTCGCGAATGTCACTTTGGACTTCAAGAGCGTCCTTCTGGGTCTGCATCAACTCCAGCAGCGTGAGCGCCCGATTCTTGATCGAAACCATTTCAAGAAGTTCCTGTTTTTTCGCAAGCGGGATTTCCAGGTTACTGGCGCAGAGATTCGTCAGGTAGACGGGATCGTCAATGCCCCTGACCAGCTCCGCGAGTTGGTCCGTATCAGACGGTACCAGTGCAAGAATCGCCTGAGCCGTTCCCTTCAAGCTCTCCAGCAGTGCTTCTTCAGTCTTCGGCTCCACATCGTGAAGATCCTTGTACTGTTCCGCCTGCGCGAAAATCACGCCGTCCGTTTCCTGATACTGGGTGACCTTAAAACGTGCCAGGCCCCGGACGATGATCTGATAGCCATCATCAGAGTTGCCACGGATCTTCTCGATTTTGCCAAGAGTACCGATGCGGTAGAGATCGTCGATCTTCGCCTCCGGACTGCCATTCCCATTTTTCGGCGGACTCAGACTGTCCGGCTTTTGTGAAACCGTGAGAATCCACGAGCCTTCCTTCTGCGCCTGTTCAATGGCCGCGATGCTTTTTTTGCGCCCGACTCGAAGCGGGAGCGCGAGCCCCGGAAAAATGACGGAGTTACGAATCGCAAGGACAGGAAGCAGTCGTTCAAAGGTGTAGTCCATAGTAATAAGAAAGGTGGCAATGATCTGAAGCTTGTCAAATCACGCCACCGTTTTCTTTTTCAGACTTCTCACTCTGCACTCTTCATGACGATTCAGAACTCTTCCTTCGCCCACCTGAAGGCGGAGCCAAAAGAATACTAAACAGCTTTCGTTTCTTTGTTCTTCAGTCCTTCATGAGCATGTCTGAGGCCGGACAGTTCTCCTTCAGGCGGCTTGCGAAGTCGCGCAGGTGTATCTGCACCAGTCGCTCCCCTGGACAGAGTGCTGCCACCATCCACACTGAAGAGTGCACCCGTCACATAGGTCGCTTCGTCAGACGCAAGAAATGCAAAGAGGTTCGCCACTTCTTCAGGAGTGCCTCGGCGAGCGAGCGGGATGCCATCGATGAGCCCCTTCTCCATCTTCGCGTTCATGGGCCCAGTCTCCTTGTGAGTCCAGGCAGTGTCGATCGGGCCGGGACAGAAGCAGTTGGCGCGCACGCCATTCCTCGCCTGCTCCACCGCGACTCCCTGAATGAAAGCATGGGTCCAGGCTTTTGTTCCTCCGTACGGAGTATTCATCGCAAGGCCGATCTTTCCTGATTCCGAACCCGTGGCCACGATGCTGCCGTGAGACTTCTGAAAATGAGGCAACGCGAACTTCGTCATGAGAAAGACGGACCGGAGGTTGGAAGCGATCGTGCGATCAAAGAGTTCGACGGGATAATCCTCGGTCATTCCCGTCACAAGAAAGACTCCGGCATTTTTGACGAGTACATCAAGCTTCCCGAACTGATCGATCGCGAAGATCACGCAGTCGCGTGCGCTCTCCTCTTCGGACAGGTCTCCTAAAAACGAATAGGCCTTGGCCTGATAGAGCTTGCGGACCGTCTCGACGACATCATCGATGTGGATCGCCGGGAAGCCCGGCCAGAAGCACTCGCGCTCCTTCTTTGCAGAATTTGTGAGCAATGGCTTCTCCAATGCCAGTGCCGGCGCCCGTGATGAGAACCACCTGATCTGCCAACTTCCGATTCTTCATGAATTCAGCCTCACTTTTCGATTCTGCTTTTGCGCCTGATCAAACTGGTTTTCCGAACCGTCCGTCAAGTTCTGGGAAAGTCCTTTTGATCCCACTCCGGATTCAAATCTTGAAAGAATTTCCTCCTGGATCGCCTGAAACTCCACTGGGAGTCTGGCTCCGAGCTTTTCAAAAAACTGCTGATGAGAATCGACTTCCTGCTTCCACTGCTCGGCATCAACTGACATGAGCTCATCAAATCTTTCCGAAGTCATCTCAGGCATCCCCTTCCAGTTCAGATCACTGAACTGGGGCACCGAACCCAGCGGCCCCATGCTGAACGGAACCACGAACATCGTGCGCCCCCTCATGCAGCCTTCAAAAAGTTCCTCCAATTTCATCTTCATCTGACGGGGATCCATCCAGTTGTTCGTCGGACCAGCAGCGTCCTGCGTCTTGCTGCAGATGAAGGTGCGATCTTCGACTCGGGCCACATCGCCGGGATCCGAAAGAGCGAGAAAACTGCCCGGCCGCTTTTCGGGATTGAGACGAGTCAAAGTACCTGAAGCGACCATCCGATCACACAGACCGCGATATTCGTCTTCCGTTCCGTCGCAGACGATGACTCGTTCCGGTATACAGAGACGCGTTATTTCTTCGACCCAGGCATTCAATTTATGATTTAGCGTCATGGAGCCCCTCTTGGATTCACTTCAAGATCGCCTGAGGTGCAAAAATCAGGCGCTCGATCTCGAAATGAGCTAGAAGTCACCCATGGATCTCATTCAACGACGAGTCTTCATTTCAGGTCGAGTGCAGGGCGTTGGGTACCGTGCCGCCACGGTCAAAGCCGCGACCCGGTTCTCAAGTCTGCGAGGGTATGTTCGCAATCTGAGCGATAAACGTGTGGAAGCGGTTTTCTGCGGCAATTCGAATGAAGTCGACTGGATGGTCGCCTGGTGCAGAAAAGGTCCTCTCCTGTCTTCGGTCAAGGACGTCGAAGTTCAGAATGAGACTGTGGATCCTTCACTTGAGCTCTTCACCGTTCAAAGCTCGGCCTGAGGTCTTCTCGAAGATCACGACCGTCAGTTTGAAATCAAACCGCGTCCGCGCTTCAGCTCCAGCAGCGAGCAGTTTGCCCAGATTCTCGGAGAGTCCCTCTCGAAATTCGAGTTGAGCGACTGCACTCAAAGTTCTTTCGAAATGAAGAACCCGAGATTGAGAGAGCAGCAGTCCAGTGAGCTCCTGCAGGCTCAACTCCAGGCTCATGGGTACTTGTTCGAAACTCAGTTCATGCAGACGTGAATCTTCGCGAAGATCCTGCGTGAGTTCTCTGAAATTTCCTCGCGGTACCTGCCCCGGGGCCTTCCAGCGCTGATTGAAACCGGCTTTGATGTACTCATTGACTTCAGGCCGCGTCGTGCACTTCGGAAACTGGTATTCAAAAATCTGCAGAATTCCGCCAGTTCTGAGGATTCTCAGGAACTCCTCCTTCGCTTTCGCGCGGTCCATCCAGTGAAAGGCGGACGCGACCATCACCGCGTTGAAACTTTGAGGCGGAAGTCCCGTGGCTTCTCCGGAGCCCTGACTGAACAGCGCTCCTGCATTCTGAAGGGTCTCGGAAGCACGGGCATACTCCAGCATCTCAGCACTGGGCTCGACGGCATGGATCCGAACTGAAATCCCGCTTCTCAATAAAGAGAGACTCGCATTGCCCGTGCCTGCCGCGATATCCGCCACGTCAAAAGGCGAAGTGAATCGTTTCTCCAGAAAAGCGCGAAGCTTGAGGAAGGTTTCAATCGGATAGAGAGGGCGATGGCGCTGATAGAGTTCCGCTTCAAAAATCGCCATGAGTCACCGGATCACTGGGGCAGAGTTTCTCAGGAAAGGGAGGAGCGGTTGCGAATCATCCCAAAGACCAGACTCAGCACCGCGAAGTCATCGAGGTAACCCACTGCCGGCATGACATCGGGAATCAGATCCACGGGATTGATCAGATAGAGCAGGGCTCCGACGGACAACGACCGGTACCGGGCAGGAATCTCGTTCGACGTGATCAAGGTGTGGAGTTTTTTGGCGGCGGCACGAAGGCTGCCGCCAAGATTCTGGTCTTCCCACTTCTTCTTCAGTTCGCTCCTCAAGTGAGTCCAATCTGAATAGGCAGCGCCCTCTTTTTCAATCTGAAGAAGAAAAGGACGCATGTCGAGTCCCATGGCGTTTTCATCGATCTCCACTTCGGGAAGGGCTTGAGGGGCTGAGCCCCCTGTGCGATCAGCGGGAAGCATGCGATCAAACTGAGCGTGATACTTCTCCGGCAGAATGGCGTCGTCGTCTTTCATGAGGAGTCGACGGATGGTCATGTTCGAAATCTTCAGCTCTTTGGCCAATTTCTCAGGAGAAATCTCGCGCTCCCGCAATAGAGTTTTGAGTTGTGAGATGGTTCGAATCTGAGCCGCTGGCTTCATGGATACTCCGCAGTGAGGGTTTCCCCCACTCTACCGCATTTCAATGAAATATGCTCAAACCGTGTTTCGGGCGCGCGGATCACCCGGCGATGGGCTCTCAAAGGTACCGAAATCAGGCGAAATCAGGCCCAAGGAGCTGCAGATCAGGAGGGTTCCGATGGCTTTGACTGGATACCCTTCCCAAAGCGAAATCCCGAGGCGCGTGGAAAGCTTGGTGTTGAAAAAGACCAGGAGCAGCGCCCCCACGATCCAGATCGCCCGGGCGACTCGCGCGCCGCCTCTCTTCTCGGTTGGGCGATAGGCGAGAAGCTGAAGGGACAGAGCCAGGGCCGGATAGAGCCAGGCAAGCGCGTAGGTGAAAGTCAGTGGATGAATCGCGCAGGCGAGCGCCAGCGCCACGGCATAAAGCTCCCTCGGTGCCTGCCCCTTCCAGCGAAACCGCAGAATGAACAGAAGAAGACCCGCGATTAGAAAGGATGGAACGAAGCCCAGGAGTCGCGCGCGGGTGGAAATCGGATCCATGCCGAACCATTTTGCCCAGAGGACCGGCAGACCGTAAAGTCCGCCACCCAGATCTTTCTGATCACCGGAGCTCATCGCCGCGAAGTAATTTTCGAGCAGGTTTTGAGGTGCGGTCAGCAGATTGAAGGTCCCCTCAGAGTGACGGTAACCCCACAGAGCAGGAATGGACGCCAGCAGACAGATCCCGAAGGCAACTGCCCAAGGTCGCGGATGAAACTGTTTTCTGGAAAAACCCAAAGCGGCGAAGACGTGAAAGACTTTTGCCGCGAGAGCCTGAGTCGTCGCGAGAGCACTGAGCACAGGCTGCTTCTCTGACATCTCGAAGGCCCAGAGCGCAACCGCAAGGAGGGGCAGAGTCATCTGCCCGGTGACGACATTCTGCACCCAGATTCCCCATAGAAGAATCAAGGCAAGCAAAGCCGGCACCTGGCTCTTGAGCATCTGCGTGGTCCAGCGCCAGATCTGAAAAAGAGAAGCGACGAGAAGCAAGCGCCAGAAAATCGCGGCCGTGGTGAGAGGAAAGAGCCCCAGCGGAACGAGGGGCAGAGCCATCCAGGGCGGGTACTTGTAACAGAAGCCGCCATCTCTCTGAACGGAATAGAGAGGCTCGCCGGCCAGCAGGTTCTGACCGGTTCTCCAATAGACGACGAAATCTCCGCCACGATTCAGGACCGCATTGACGAGCAGAACCAGAAAGAGAAGAAACACCAGGAGCTGCAGAATCCGCAGCACCGTCATTTGCCAAGGCCAGGTCAGAATACGACGCAAACGAGGCTCAACCGGGGCGGACGACGCGTTTGTCGAAAGTCACCGTCGGATCAAACAGAAACTTGAACAGCAACTTCGTCCAGGAGGAATGAGAGTAAAGAGTATCGTAGAACTCCGGAGCCATCCTCTTCAGCTCAGGAAGTTTCGACCAGGGTACGCGAACCAGATCATGATGTTCATTGTGATAGCCCACATTCAAACAGATCTTGTTGATCGGACCATAGTAGGAATAAGTTTCCTGCTTTTCATGGAACACGAAATGTTCCTGGATCCAGCGTGCACCGACCGGATGCAAGCCAATGGAGAACAGAGTGGAAAGCAGAAGGTAGAGAAACGGATGCCAGCCCGTGAAGTAGATCAGAGCCGCCATCGCGGCGATCTCAAACGCGACCGCTGCGAAAGTCATTCCATCCCAGAGCTGGACGGCCTTGACTCGTGCCGGACGAACCACCCCTTCAATCACCATGAAAAAAAGCAGCCAGGTGGCTTTCCCGAGGGCAGAGCCTCCGAAGATCTTCTCTTCCATCGCGTTCGGAAGATCCGCATCCAGGTTGAACTTGCCCTGATGACGGTGATGCATGAGGTGATATTTCTTGAAAGAGACTGAAGACGGAAACACCATCGGCAGATTCGTGAAAATTCCCCAGAGGGTGTTGGCGCGAGTCGTCTTGAAAACCAGATTGTGCGCGCATTCATGGATGACGACGAAGAGAGCGTGATGCGCGAATGCGCCGATGAGATAGGACACGGCGACAATCACCCAGATCGGCTGGTTCGACAAAGCGAACGCCAGTCCGAATTGCAGCGCGACCACCCCCAGGGTGATCCACGCAGTCGTCGTGTCGTGGCCAAACAGTTCCTTCACTTCAGGATGTGCCGCAATGATTTCCTTGGCCCGTCCAATGTGGGGTTCTGGGTAGGTTACGGTGATGAAATTCGGGATGTTGGACATGGAGACTCCTCTTTTGCTTTCCTGAATAGTAGCTGCATCTGACGTCATCCACAAACTGGAAATCATATGGAAAGTGACTCTACTGCTCACTTCACCCAAATTCCTCGCTTGGTCGCCTGAGAAAAGCAGCGCGCCGCATTACTCCGCACGGCAGCCGACTCACGTCCCCTCCTTGCTTTCTCTTGAATTTCAAACCTGCCCCCTCCAAGATCGAATTCAATGACACTCAGCAACCGCAAGAACCTTCACCCGACTGTCTGGCGCCTGGGCTGGGTTTCATTCTTCGCGGATCTCTCCAGCGAGATGCTCTACGCCATTACCCCGATTTATCTGTCCACCGTGCTCGGAGCGAGCATGAGTTCGATCGGGCTCATCGAAGGTTTCGCCGAAGCCGTGGCGAGCCTCCTGAAACTCACTTCCGGGAAATGGTCTGACCGACTGCAGAAACGAAAAGTCTTCATCGCGACCGGCTACCTGCTTTCCGCGCTCTCCAAACCTCTCATCGGGCTGTCCCACACCTGGCTGCATGTTTTCTTCGCGCGAGCCACGGATCGCGTCGGCAAAGGCCTGCGCTCCGCCCCGCGGGACGCCCTGATCTCTGAAGTGAGCCGAGCTGAGGATCTCGGACGGGCCTTTGGCTGGCACAGAGCCATGGACACGATGGGTGCCGCAATCGGGCCTCTCCTGAGTCTGGCGCTCCTCACCTTCACGAAAGTGGAAATGAGAACACTTTTCCTCTACGCCGTCATTCCCGGATTGATCGCGGCTTTCATCGCGCTCTCCATTCACGAAGCTCCGAGTCTTTCGCAGCCTGCCCTCGCCGCCGGGGCCTCGCCGGATCTTTCTTCGTTGAAGAAAGGGCCGCGAAGTCCTCTCCCTGAAGACCTCAAGCGCTACATTCTGGGCTGGAGCGTATTTGCGCTGACGAATTCGAGCGACGTTTTTCTCCTGCTGAAGGCCAGGGACTCAGGCATCCCCCTCTCCGGAATCATCACACTCTATTGCTTTTACAATCTGGTCTTCGCAGTCTCGAGCCCAGCCCTGGGGGGTCGGTCTGACCGCCTGGGCAGAAAGAAAATCCTGATCTTCGGCCTGACCCTCTTCACCGCAGTTTATTCGGGATTCGCCTTCGCCCATTCCTGGCTTCAGTACTTTTTTCTGTTTGGAATCTACGGCATCTCCATGGCAGCGACCGACGGCGTGGGCAAAGCTTTCATTTCTGAACGAGCACCCCCATCCCAGAAAGCGACCGCACAGGGAATTTTCGGTTTTTCGACCGGAATTTCGACTCTTTTCGCAAGTCTCATGGCAGGCATGCTCTGGGACAGGATTTCCCCTTCCGCAACCTTTCTCTACGGCGCGGCCGGCGCAGTGATCTGCATCGGGATCCTCCTGACGCTGCCCACCTCACCGAAAGTGAAGCTCAGAGGTCCCACATCTTCAGGCCGACAGTGAGACTTTCTCCGGTGGGAAAAAGCGTGAGACTTTCGGCTGCCCAGTCGAGATACCGGGGATAGCTGGGTGCGGAATGATCAGAGTGGGAGTGGGGACTGGCGACGGCGTGGTCGAAGGAGTCAGCGAGGGAGATGCTGATGGCCGGACCGATGGACTTGCGGATGGCACGGGGGAGGCGCTTGGGACCGGGACCACGATTCCAGCGCACTCCGCTTCCTTGAAGAATCGGAAGACATGTGAGTGACTCAGGTTCTGCTCGGACATGATGCTCAGAGTTCCCGAGTCCCGCAACTGAACCAGATCAGACTTCTTGAAACTGATGTCATGACTGTGCAGAGAACCGTCGGGGGCACCTTGATCGTAACCTTCGCTGGAAGATATTCTGACCGTATCCCCATCCTTCATGCCGTCAATCAGTGCCGTCAGATCCTTGTACTGAAATGCAACTGAGTGAATATGACTGTTTTCGATCGTGGAGACGGCGACTTCTGATCCGTTCGGAGCCTGAGCAATCGCGGAAGAGCTCATAAACGATGAACTCAGGATGGTCGAGCCGATGAGAGCGGTCAGGGCAGCCACTGCGAGAGCAGGGGCCTTATGAATGAAATGCATTTTGAATCCTCCTGAAATGAAATCGGATAAGGTGATCTCTTTTTCAGAAGTTTGCAAATCCCCGTCCCGGGGAAAGCGAGCGCTGCGAAAGCTTCAGGCAGGTTTCAGCTCCAACTCAGGCGAGTTCGGAGTTCGGAGTGTTTGAAGCGCGTGGCCGCTCCTTCAAATTGAGCATTCACCAGGCATTCTTTCGCAACAGTGGCTCAGCAGTTCTGGAACCGGCGGATCATCGTTTCGAGGCGATCGCAGGCTTCCGTCACATCCTTCTCGCAGGGACCGAAAGAGAGGCGGACATGCCGGTTGAAACGAGAAGAGCGATTCTGGCGGCGTTTGCCGGGATTCACGTCAAAAAATTCACCCGGCACACAGATGACTTTTTCTTCGAGAGCGGCGCGAAAAAATGACATTCCGTCCGAGATCGCCTCGGGCAGCCGGGAGAGATCCGCAAAGACGTAGAAAGTGCCCTGAGGTTCGACATCCACGATCATCCCCATCTCACGGCACCGGCGGATGAGAAGTGCCCTCTTCCGGCTGAAAACGAGCTGAATCGCCTTGTTTTCGGCATCCATCACCTGATCGCTGAGGAGCGGGATGGCCGCACACTGAAGCGGACGCGAAGCTCCCCCGTCGAGAAAACTGCCGGCCGAGGAAACCGCTTCAATCACCGACTTCGGCGCGACCGTCCAGCAGATTCTCCAGCCCGCATACCGCCAGTTCTTGGTGAGACCGTCGATGATGACCACCGGATCCGTGTTCACGTCGTCGACATACTCGGCCGCACTCACCATTCCGTTTCGAGCGGCCGCTTTTTTATCCCAGATGTAATGAGAATAGAACTCATCCATCAGCATCACGCAGCCCAGTCGTCTGGCAAGGTCCACCCAGGTGGCGAGTTCCTGACCGGCAATCAATTGCCCGGTGGGATTGCAGGGATTCGAGAGCAGGAGTGCGGAAAGTCCGCGGCCGACGATTTCCTTTTCAAGCTCTGCCGGGGAGATCAGGTAGTTCTTCTCGACTTCAAGCGCGATCGGGATCGGCGTGAACATGCGGAAGATGTCGAGCAACTCTTCATACGCGGTGTAGTCCGGAAGAAAATGACCGACATGGATATTGCCAAGTGCGGCAGCCGCGCGGGTGAGCGCGGGTCGCCCTCCCGGAGAAATGGCGACGTTCTCCGCAGTGTACTGGCTTTTCTTTCCCACTCGGAACCGACGATTGTACATGTCCGCGACCGCCTGCCTGAGTTCGAGGACTCCGGCGACGGGAGCATACTCATGCGTGAGCGAATCGAGCGTGACCGATTCAATTCTCGGCGCGGCTTCCGGCAGATATCCGCACTCCGGCATTCCCTGACCGAGATTGCACCAGGTCCCGGCCGGGTCAGTGCCGAAGCCCAGTTTCTGAGCTTCGGTAGTCACGAAGATCACGCCGGTTCGAGGGACCGGACGAAATGCATTGAAAGTGAGAGAACCGGCAACACTCATGCCGACACTTTGGCAGAAAAATGGCAATGAATCACCCCGAAAGGATTCTCACATCATGGACGCAGGCAGAAAACTTGACTCACTCATCGCTCAACACGTTTTCCCGGAGCTGTTTGAAGGGATTGATATTCCGCAGTTCAGCACGGATCTCAATGTGGCCTGGAAAGTCGTCGAGGAGATCTGCGGCCGCACCATTCAACTTCAGCTCAGCGGCAACCGGATCTGGCGGGCGAGATTTCACATCTCAGAAGCCCATACTCTGGAGACCCGCGACCACGCTGGGCTGGGCAGCACTCCTGCACAGGCGATCTGTCTGGCAGCTCTCGCTGTCAAAGGGGTCAAACCCTAGATTCCCTATTGTTCAATTATTTCAATTACTAAAGGAATTTAAGACTTTTGAACTCTTCTCATCTTGCAGCGCATTAAAATTTCAGTTGGCTTATGACGCGAACTGCCGTAACTATCGAATCCTATGAAAAACCAACAGGCGTTCGCTCCTTTCGTGGCTCTGGGTCTTTTTGCAGTTTTCAGCGGTCTTTCAGCCCCGGTGGCTTCTGCCGATCCCCGGGAATGGAATGAGAACAACGATCCTTCCGACATGCTGAATCAGTATGAGGCCCGCCTGGATCAACTTCCCACTTCGGCCACGCTCCCCGCTCAGAAGATGCCCTGGTCCGACAGTTACTGGCCCAGCAAGCAGGGGGGGATCGCCGCTCGCTGGTTCCAGAAGAACGCCTCATCCAAATACTCCAATTTCAATTACTACTCCCCGAACCTGGCTGAACTCCACAAAATGACTTCTGAGGAAGTGGCTCTCCTCTCTCCCGCGGAGAAGTATGACATCTACCGGGGCAAGTACAACTACCCCCTCGTCGCCCGCGAGCGCGACCGTACCGGCCCGGACTCCAAGAGCTGGGAAGGAATCTGTCACGGCTGGTCCGCCGCATCCATGCTTCACGCTGAACCCGTCCCCGTGACCGTCGTCAACGCGGACGGGATTGCCATTCCGTTCGGCTCTTCCGACGTGAAGGCTCTCATGAGTCTTTTCTATGCCCATGCTTCTGACAATGAAGTCGGAAACGTCGTCCAGCTCGGTGCCCGCTGCGAGAAGTCGAAAGTGGGCAATCTCCTTTCGCGTCACAGCGATGAAGATTGCGCCGACACCAATCCGGGAACCTTTCACCTGGCGCTGGGAAATCTCATCGGAAAAAGACAGACCGGCTTCATCGCGGAACTCGACGACAGCAGGCAGGTCTGGAATCATCCCGTGATGGGCTACCAGTCCACTCTCGGCAAACGTGCAAGACCCTCACGAAAAGCGGCACCTTCCGCAGTGAGCGAAGTCGAAGTCAAGACTGTGGTTTCCTACATCATCGAAATCAATCCGACCTGGGAAGCCGTCCTCGGCACTCCGAACGAAAAATCCAAGACCATCGAGTACCGTTACACCCTGGAGCTGGACGGTCAGGGCGCGATCGTCGGCGGCGAATGGCTCAGTTCCGGACATCCCGATTTCATCTGGACGCTGGATCGCCTTGACTTCAATCGCGCGGACCTGAAAGAGGGAGACATCGATTTCTCCGGCATCACCGGTATCTATAAAACTCGCTGAGACCTCGCTGAACGAAGACCGACTGAAAAGCCACTTCAGCCTCAGTTGTCCCGGCGCGTGAGAGGAGTGGCATGGACGGACATTCTGTTTTGTCACCTCAGCGTACAGGGTGTTCGCTGACCTGGAAAAAGCAGGTATTTGCAAGATACGCCACTCCAGACGCGAACCCCTTCAAAGTCCCGACGCTTCGATTTCTTCCTCACGGAGAGTCAGGATTTCATATCCCTCTCGCGTGCCCGCGATGGTGTGTTCCCACTGCGCGGACAGGGTTCCGTCCTGAGTCACCGCTGTCCAGTCGTCCGCGAGATGTCTGATGGCGGGCAAGCCCTGATTAACCATGGGCTCAATCGTGAAAACCATTCCTTCCTGAAGCAAAGTCCCTTTTCCTTTTCTTCCGAAATGCGAAATCTGGGGATCCTCATGCATCAGTTTTCCAATTCCATGTCCGCAGTACTCTTTGACGATGGAGTAACCGTTGCAGGTCGCGTGTTTATTAACGCTGAAGCCGATGTCTCCGGTGGTATTCCCGGGTTTCACCTGTTCAATCCCTTTGAAGAGGGATTCTCGCGTGACCCTGCAGAGTCGCTCGGCCTGCTCGGAGGGCTGGCCCACGATGTACATGCGGGAAGTGTCCGCGATGAAGCCGTGTTTTTTCACGGTGATGTCGAGATTCACGATGTCTCCCTCTTTCAGAATTTCCTTTCGAGAAGAAACTCCGTGGCAGACGACGTTGTTCACGGACGAGCAGAGGGCGAATTCGAAGCCATATTGGCCGATGCCGGAAGGGATGGCGTCGTAGTTATCGACGATCCATTTTTCCGCGAGTTTCGCCAGATGATGGGGTCGAAACGCCCTCTTTTACTTCAGGAATGAGGCGCGTGAGCCAGCACAATACTTATCCGGATTTTTATCCAGCGGTCATCTCCGACTTTGCACGTGTTCCTCGAAATGTCCGAAGTCTTGGAAATACACTTTCAGAAGCGATCCGCCATACAAACGCACCTGTAATTTCTGCTTGCAATGACTCTTTGGATCTTTAAGCCAGGTCGCGTGCCCTCATAAACCACAGCAATTAAGGCGAGATCATCAGCAAGCTAGATGCCGCTGAGCCTGGATTAGGAGTGGGATAACCAGTCATCTTGCCGTCCGGCCCACGAAATGCCGCGTCCGCGATTTCTGAGTCTCGATGGAGCAAGTCTCGTATGCCACGTGCTTTTAAATATTGCCCTAAGCAATAAGATC
The DNA here is from genome assembly GCA_014378465.1 of Oligoflexia bacterium. Taxonomy (GTDB): domain Bacteria; phylum Bdellovibrionota; class UBA1018; order UBA1018; family UBA1018; genus UBA1018. The sequence continues at coordinate 218,219 of JACMNQ010000057.1, forward strand.
CAATACTACCGTCCGCTTCAACCACAACAGGTTCGCCATCGTTATTGACACCTATATAAGAACGGAATCTGGCGGCAGAATTGTATCCTTCCAGCTTGTTCTCGCCATCCCTGAGTACACCGGGACCACTTTGCATAGCAAAATCGATCTGGCCGCCTTCGACTAGGTCTTCGCCATCTTTTTCCCACTTTTTATTTGAACCAAGAAACGATTCAACGTTTTTGATGCCCTTGGATGTCATGTAATCCACGTAAGGGACTGGCTGAAGCTGCGCACACAAAAACTCAGTCGAAACGACTCTATACTTCCATTCGCTCTCGTACCCAGAGGTCGAAGTATACGGACGTTTTCTCGCGTGGTAGCGTACGAAAACGGAATTCTCTTTGCCTAAATTCCCAGAGTTCGACCGATAATTTACACAATCAATGGGGGAGATCACTTTACCGCCAGACTTTACGTAACCGTTAGGCTTACTATCTTTCATAAAAATCGGCCCATTCCCGATATAGTCTGCGCTCGTATGGGTCTTGGAGGCGTTTGCCACCGCATCAACTTGTCTCGCACTTAGAGGTTCAATAGTGAAGGATTTAGTTTTACTGTAGCTTGAAATTTTTACATGAGCAAAAGCTCCAGCAGCTTCTGCTCCAGGTGTGCATTGCGCCTCAGCCGGAGACATAGCGACCCAAGATGATTTCGGAGGCTGAGAAGAAATTGATCCAGATCCGCAAGGGTGCTCGTTCTCCATTGTCGCAGCTTTATGAAATAAGTTCGACCAATTGAGAAAGCTTGCTCTGAGGGAGCCTGTAAGTTCCTCACCAAATGCCGTATCGCTGGATAAAATGGCGAGACATAGAATCATCACTTTCATATCGCTGAACCCTCAAGTATTCATCCTGAATACTCCTGACAGCGTAACATGGCGACTCCACAGCTTCCAAGCTGTCAAAGTAATCTGTAATTTAAAGAAATACGCCTAAAATTTGACGCTGTAGTTTTTTGGACATCTGATCAATGCATCAGCATTCAAATCAAAACTAACTTTCAGTTGTAGCCCCCGTTTGAACGGGACAGTCTAGCCGGCTCCCTAATGACCAGGCACTTCCACTGTCAATATTTCTCAGCTCCAACACCTGTGTAAGAAGGACTCACCTGATCGCTCCGCGATCTTCCATCTGAGGTCCGCCATTTCTCAGAATAGGAACAGAGCTTTCCACGCGAAGCCAGACTGCTCGCGGAACGCGACAGGGCTTCACGAGGAGACGCGAGCAGGGCGAAGAAGCCTGAAGTGAAATGACCAAGGCGTACAAGCCAGTACGCTGCGGGAATTGAGCTGAAGGGTGATGAAGATCCTGCGACGCGGATCTGAAGTGAAATGGCGGATCCGGAGGGATTCGAACCCCCGACCAACTGGTTCGAAGCCAGCTACTCTATCCAACTGAGCTACGGATCCACTCGTGCCAGATTTAACACTCTCTAGGAGTTGCCGCAATCATAACAATTTTCGGTGTCGAACTTCTCAGGGTGCTCGATCTGGATGGTGGTGTGCGCGATGGCGAACTGATTTTTAAGGATTTCACGGGCCAGTCCCAGCACTTTTTCACTTTCGAGCGCGATGAGATGAACGCTGAGCGCCAGCCTGCCGCTGGAAACGGACCAGATGTGCAGATCATGCACTTCCGTGACGCCAGGAATCTTTTCGAGCTCAGTGGAGATCGCGGTGGGATCGAGATGCGTCGGACTGGACTCCATCAGGATATTCACTGCGTCCTTGAGCAGCTGCCATGAGCTGTAGAGCATGAGAAGTGAAACAAGAATAGTGATGATCGGGTCGATCAGTCGCCAGTCCGTGAACCAGAGCACGGCACCCGAGATGACGGCGCCGACGCTCCCCAGACAATCCGAAATCAGATGCAGGTAAGCCGCCCTGACATTGATGTTTTCCTTCTGAGTCTTGTGGAGGGCTTTCATGCTGGCCAGGTTCGCGGCGAGTCCAATGAGCGCGATGACGAAAACGACGGGACCTTTTACGGCGGGAGGATCACTCAGACGCTGAAAGGCTTCGAAGACGAGAAAGCCAGCCAGAAGCCAGATCATCAGTCCACTGGCCAGCGCGCCCAGAATTTCGACTCGGTGATAACCGAAACTCATGGCCGGAGTGGCCGGTTTGCGAGAGACCCAGTAGACGAAGAGGCTGAAACCCATGGCGGCAGCGTCCGTAAGCATGTGTACGCCATCCGAGATGAGCGCCAAACTATTGGCGTAGTACCCTCCGATGAGTTCCACCACCATGAAAGCCAGAGTCACCACAATGGCCTGAATCAGGGCTTTTGGAATTCCCGCTGACGTTTCAGGGCCGTGCTCATGTCCATCACCTGAACCGTGAGAGTGCCCGTGAGAATGTCCGTGATGATGCCCGATCCCCATGACTGGCAGTTTAACCTCGTTTTGATGGCCGGTTGCAATCGGAATGTGAATGAGCTCGACGCGCATGGGGTTTGCAAATCTCAGGTTCCAGCTCCTTCTGCTCGTTCCAGTGCTGTTGTTTAAAAATTATTTTCAAAGTCAGCACTGACACAGTTGTGTGTTGGATCCGCTTCTAGCTACACTCTAATTCGGAGATTGAAGACCAGATGGCAGCTCGACGGGAAATCAGACACGATCAGAGAGGCCCCCAGAAAGACGAGCGGCCTCACCGCGCTCAGCTCATGTGGACCTGCACCGTGGCCCTTGCGGTGGCCGCTACCGCCTTTTTTCAGCTCGGAAGCCCGCGAAATGCACTTCTGACCGACTCGACTGCAGAAGCCCGCACGAGTTTGGGTGAGATGCCTGGGGTGGCTCAGCGCTTCAGTAACCCGTCGGATTTCGCAGTGCAGCTCGCGCCTGGACTTGTTCCAGAAGCAGAAGCGGCTCTTCCGCTCGAACGTGTTCCTAGAAAAGCGCGTCAACCCAGCTCCCGTTGAATGCGGTTGGGCATTGGGATTCTGGTCACTCCGTGTTATCTCTTCTCCATCTATGGCACCCTCGTACTGGCTCTTGAAATCCGAACCTCACGTCTACAGTTTTGCTGATCTGCAAAAAGACAAAAAGACCAATTGGGATCACGTGCGCAATTTTCAGGCGCGCAACTTCATCCGCAAGATGTCAAAAGGCGATCAAGCCATCATCTATCATAGCGGTGAAGAACGCGCCGCCGTAGGGATTTCAGAAGTCGTGAAAGAAGCCTATCCGGACGTGGACCCTGAAGGCGGAGACTGGTCACAAGTCGATCTCAAACCTGTCGAAGCCTTTTCACAGCCTGTTGCGCTGAAGGAAATCAAGGCTACGGAAGCGCTCCTCGACATGCCGCTCATCAAGCAGTCGCGGCTTTCCGTGATGCCTCTCAGCGCAGCGCACTTCAAACTTCTCAAGAAAATGGGTGGCCTCAAGTGACTCCTGAAACGAACACTGCAACCCGATCACCCACTCCCGACTGGAGTCCCTTTCGACTCGCGGAGCCGGGTGCTCATGCCGATGCGCCTCGTTCCATTCACAGCTTCGAAGGGATGGGAGATCGCATGCGTGCGGCCGCTTTCGCTGAAATTCAGGCAGTTCATTCCTTCAACTGGGCAGCTTTCCATTTCGAAGATGCTCCGGCATCTCTGCGCAGTGCCTGGAAAGGGCTCGCGCTCGCGGAAGAGCGTCATCTCGGCTGGCTCCTCAAGAGAATGACTGACCTCTCCATCGCAGTGGACGAACGCAAAGTTTCAGACCAATTGTGGATTTCACTCCAATCATGCAAATCCGCAAAGGAGTTTGCACTTTATATGGCCAATGCCGAGGAGCGTGGCAGAAAAGCGGGCGAACGTTTCTACACTGAAATGAAGAATCGCGACGCCGTCACCGCGGAAATCTTTCGCCGGATCGCCGAAGAGGAAGTCGAACACATCGCACTTGCCGCGAAGTATTTCCCCGAAGGCCGCGCAGACCGGGACTCAGCTTCTTCTGCCGGAAACGCAAACTGAAAGCAGAGCTTACAGAGTTGCGCTGATTTCAATGATTCTTGACTGACGAATCCACTTGGCCTGTCGTTTGCTTTACCTAGTCACGTGGAACAGGGTTCCACACCGTGGCCCGGAGGTTTAACAGGTTCGCCCTTCGGGCCACACATTTTTTAAAAAACCTGTCTTTTTCCAGCAAATTTCCCGCGAAAATCACGCGGTCCCTCACTCCTTCCAAATCATCTGCCAGAACTTCCAAAGCCTTTCACGCCGCGAGCCGTGTCATCCAGTTCGAGCACTTCTTCGATCGCCTGAATCGCGATGGGAATGATGAGAAGCTGCGCGATGCGTTCTCCGCGCTTGATCTCAATCGCTTCGCCGGAGATGTTCCGGAGCACGACATGGATCTCACCCCGATAACCGGCGTCGATGATTCCGCCCGCGGTTTTGATCCCGCGCTTCGCCATCGAAGAACGATCCGCCACCATTCCCACATGCCCCTGCGGAATGGCGAGTGCGATGCCGGTTCGGGTCACGCATCCCGTTTGGGGGCTCAGACTGACGTCTTCGAGGCAGTAGAGATCCATCCCCGCATCATCCGCGTGGGCCCGGGTGGGTAAAATCGCTTCAGGATCCACTTTACGGGCCTTGAGCGGCATTGAATTGTACATGCGTCAAATCTCCTCTATCATCCAAGTTCGATGTCAAAGCTCATCCCAGAAACTTCTTCAACCGTGCCCATTGCCCTGCTACCTAAAGCCGTCCTCTTCGATCATGACGGAGTGCTGGTCGCCAGTGAGTCGCTCCACTGGATGGCCTGGCATCAGCTGCTTGATGAACTCGCCATTCCTTACCGCGAGTCTGAACTCAGAGCCCTCGTCGGAATGCCGGCACCGCTCATCCTCAAAAATCTTTTGGATCACTATCGCCCAGGCTGGAAAGCAGCTCAATATGATTTAGATGCGCTTGCCCTGAGGAAAAATGATTTCTTCGGAGAGCTGGCTCAGACCCGTTTGCAGGCTTATCCAGGAGTGAAAGAGGGCCTCCAGTGGCTTCAGTCCGAAAAAATTCTCTGCGCAGTCGTGTCAAATGCGAAGGGTCGAGAACTTTTCAGTGGACTCGATCGTCTGGGACTCGCTTCTTATTTTCAGATCATCCTTTCACGAGATGAACTTCCGATTCCGAAACCCCACCCTTCCGCCTACCTCCTGGGTGCCACGAAACTGGGAGTGAAACCTGAGCACTGCATTGCCGTCGAAGATTCGCCCACTGGAATTGAATCCGCACTCCTCGGACAAATCCCGGCTGCCGCGGTCCTCACGAACTTCAGTCACGAGATCATGTCGAGACCTGTGAAGACCCATCCTCACCTCCAGCCCACCTGGATCGGCGAATCCATCATTCATTTCTTTGACTGGATGAAAAGCCTCCCGCATTCCAACTGACTTTCGGTAACGGTCCCTGCGTTCCGGCGGACACAGCTTCACCCCTCTTTTTCCAGCCATTTCGTCTCTCGGCCGAGCCCGGACAGTCGCTCCAGCGACGGGTGTGCGGAGGCCTGCGCACCCTGATTCCTGCCGCCTGCAAGAACTTGCTCAAGAATTTCCAGCAGTTCTCCGAAAAATAGAATGCAAACAAGAATTGAAACATCGACATCTTTCACAGGTCAAAAAAGACATGAAATACGCAGTGTTAAATTCTATTGACCATTTTAGTCAGGTAATTGTATTCTCAGGTGTGAGCAAAGCTGGACGTATGATGAAACTCAAAGCCCTTTTCAAATTCCTGCAGAGGACCCAAGCACTCCAAACGAGCTGGGTTCAACCCACCCTGCTCGGCCTGGCTTTGATGGGGTCAGGTGCGCTCGTCGGTTGCTCCGGCGGAGCCGGAAATAAGGAACTCGCTGAAGGCAATATCGGAGCTCGCCTCAAGATCGTCGCGGGCAACAATCAGATAGCGAACGCAAATCAGCTCTACAAAAGCGTGTTGAAGATCAGAGTGACCGACTCCCTTCTCGGCACTCCCATTTCGAATGCGAAGGTTCAGTTCATTCAGACGTCAGGGCCGGCCGTCGTGATCCTCGTCCCCGTCGCTTATACCGATGAGCAGGGATTTGCCGCGACCCAGGTTCAGGCTCCCACTTCTTACGGACAGGCAGCCATCATCGAAGCTCAACTCGTCACGACCGCGACGAAAGCGATTTTCACTCTCAGCACTGAGCAGACGGGGTCGGGTGCGAAGTACACCTTGTCTTCGACCAACACGGTCACTGTCGGAAACGCCGTACCCACGGTCCTGACTGAAACTGCCGGCCAAACTTTTGAGTTTTTCGTCTATGTCCGCGATGAGCAGGACAACATCGTGAGCACGGTCAATGAAACCCGCCTCCTCCAATGGAGTTTTCAGGCGACGGACAGCTGGGCAGGACAGTCCCCACAACTCTTTCTCGACAAGTCCACCTGGAGCTGCGCCTTCGTGAACGGAGTCTGCAGAACCGGCTACGCCCTGAATGAAGCGATCTCAAGCGCTTTCGGAGCCACCGGAAGCCGTTATTATCAATTCACGGATGCACACAACACGACCAAGGTCTGGGTAGGCGATGGACCCGCGGGCCTCAATGACGTTTTTGCCAAACCACTGGTCATCACCAAACAAGCTCCGTCAGCAGTCTATATCGCTGACAAAGTAGGAGGTCCTGACGGCATCGACGGTGCCTACGGAAGCACCGACGGGACCGCCTCACCCGCTCAGATCGCTCAGGCCGCGGACAACTCAACGGCAATGCAGCCCAACTTCCCCAAGAAAGATCCACTGACCCCTTTGATCGTCCCTCTGAACTCACTCTTCTCAACGGATGATCCGACCAAAAATTTTTACGGAGTTGCGGTGGATGCAGCCGGGAATTTTTGTCGTGATCTGGTCGCCGGTGACAACGTGGTGTGGACTCCCGGCGGATCAGATCCGGTCGTGGCTTATTTCGGCGCCACGCCCACTTCAGGCAACCCGACCGGCCCCATGGTCCAGTACAATCCCAGCAAGAATGGCGCTGCGACCTTCATCGTGAGTGCAACTGGATTGACGACTCTCAATCGCCCGATCCTGGTCGATACGGGCGCGCCGGCAAAAATCGCCTTGCCCTCGGTTCCCACTTCGATGTTCGCGGGAAATTACTTCTACATTCAGATGAAAGTGACGGATACCAAGGGAAACGTCATCACCCGACATGCCGACGATACCGGTGATTTCAGCGGGCTCTTCACGGTCAAGTATGACTGGTTGGAGGGTGAAGACCAGAATCCTATCGTCAGCAAAGGCTGCAGTCAGCTTGGACCATCAATCTCTGCGAGCTGCAACACCTACACGACCACTTTTTCATTCAACAGCGGCGTGGCTTTGTACACGACAGCCGCACTCCTGAATGATGCCACTTACGGTGTGCCGCTCGGTTCACCTCCCGGAACTCCTGCCCGAGGCAAGCCGCGTTTGAAAGTCCACATTGATCCGACCACGGCTTTCCCAGGACCCACGGGTACGGGACTCGACGTCACGAGCCCAGTCATTGACGTGCTCGTTGGGCCTCCCGATCATCTCATGCTTTATGCCACCAACACGGATACGAATTATGCTTACTGTTCAGCGTATCAACTCGTTTTGGATCCCACCGGCGCGGCCTGCCTCAGCTATCCGTCTGGCACCACGCCAATTGATTATTATCTGAAAATTGAAGACCGCGGCGGAAACGTTCTCGGTGATCCCACTCCCCCTTTCACCATCAACGGCACGAATGCCTGGCTGAACAGTTGGTCTTACGTCAGCGGAAACAGAGTGCGCTTTTCGCCTGACCTGGCGGGTTCAGGAGGTATTGCGATCTCGAGTGGCGGAGTCAGCTTTTCAAAAAGTGGGCTCACTCTCACCGGGATCCTGCATCACTACCGAATTAGCGTTCAGGACGATCTCGGTGATTTCCTCAATGTGCTCGATGCTCGTGGACATTATAAACTGATCGTTGAAGGACTGGATTCAAAGAACAATCTGGTCGCTCCAGGAATGCGCAGTCTGACCATCGGTTACAATTTTGGAAGCAATCCAAGCGCTTCATATAAAGGTACGGCTGCGGTCAAGCCACCCGCTGCTCCCACCAATTACACCTTCATAGCCGGAAAGGTCGAAATACCGAATCTGGTCCTCGCAAACTCCTCGAGCCCTGTCACCATCACCGTCACGGACAGCACGGGTGATGCGCTCGTCATCATTCCCGGAAACCTCACTCCCAATCTCAAGGCCGGTCCTCCTGCCGAACTCAAGATCCAGACCAACGTCGGTGCAACTGCCGCCACCGGAGGAGCTGCTGGAAATCAGGACTACACGAACACCCCGGTCACCATCAATACGGATTCTTCTCAGATCTACTACCTCAGTGTCTACGATTCGGAACTCAATTACATCAACACTGTGGTTCAAGGAAACTGGAGCTTCGTCAATTGGACAGGAGGAACCACACAGCCCATTCTCAGCGGCAATCCGAACCAGAATGTCACTTTGAATCCCTGGAGCACTGGATCGGGCAAACTCCAAGCCACTTTCAACCCGGGTTCAGGTCCTCTCCTGATGGCTCAGACCGGGATCTACACCATTCAGGCGGGAACACTTTCTTCTTTGGGAGTGATTGCTCAAAATGGGGCCACCCAGCGTGCCGGCTCTCCCTTCTCCGTCACCGTGAGACTGCATGATTCGAAGTCCAATGTCCTGAATTACAACGGAACCCAGTCCGTCGTGATCGCAGTGACGAGCGACTCCCCGACATCTGCAAACTTCACGGGTACGGGCCCCATTTCGGGGACCTACAACTTCACCAACGGCGTGTTGACTGATGCAGCCCACGGGAACTTCACGCTCTACAATTCAGCAGCCACTCCGCGAATCACGTACACCATCGGAAGTACCTTCGGTTACATTGACATGAGCGGGATGTACAATGACAACTTTTCAAGGTTTGCGGTAAAAGCCGCCACGACCGGGATGAACGCCGGAACCGCCGATACTTACACGATTCTGGCGCTGGATGCCTGGGGAAATACTCAGACTACCAACCGAGGCGATGGTGGCCCCACCCTCCCGGTTGAGTTTGATTTCACAAGCGCCCTCGGTGGCCAGAATATCACGTCTGCCACGGGCTTCACGAGTCAGGTTCCCGCCACCATCAGTGGCACCGTTTCGAGCATTCATGGAAACCTGACCAATGGTCAGGCCAGCTTCGGCGTGACGGCAACCCAATCCGGTTACATGAATGGGCTGGCAAGGGCGTTTCCAGTGGCCGCTCCGGCGCCCGCTGCCAACACGGATACGATCACCGTGAACGCATTGACCACCATCAGCTCCGTAGTCTGGTCTCCAGCTCCTCAACCCACCTATGTCGCGAGCACCAATGTTCCAGTGACCACTTTTGGTGTCAAGATTCTCGACTCTTTCGGCAACCCCGTCACGAATCCTCAGCCCTCCGTGACCGCGAGCCTGACCACCACCAGTGGCGGCCCGGGATCACCTTTCCCGAATCTCTCCAGCGACTACACGAATATTGGATTCAACAATGGGATAGCCAGTTTCTACGGATTGACGACGAGCCGAATCGAAGACTACAGCCTCGGTGCCACCTTGAGTTCAGGGGGACTCGCTCCTCCCGCTTCGCCGTTCTCCGTAGTTCTGGGTAACGCCACTCAAACCTATGTCAAGCTGCCGGGCCAGACCTTCACTTCGAACATTGGCACTCCCATCACCGGTACTCCCACTGTTCAGGCGGTCAATGTTCCGTTCAACGTCACGGTCTACGCGACCGACAGTTCCAACAATCTTCAGACCACCTATAGCGGCCCGGTCACCCTGGCTTCGAACAACGATTCCTACGCGCTCATCAGTCCGGCTTCCACCAACTTCGTCAACGGAGTCGTCACTTTCAGCGTGACCAACCGCAAGGCCGGAGGCGCGGGCAATCCCAATGTCGCCGCGAATCGGACTCTCACTGCAAACGGATTGGGCACCAATATCACGAGCACCGGGTACGGAGTCACCACAGGCTCTCTCAGCCAATTGATCGTTCTTCTGCCTGGGCAGAACCTGAGCCCGGGAGCATCCACGCTGGCAGCCGCAAGCGCTGGATCCCCCACGGCTCAGACTGCTGGAGTGTCCACCTTTCCCGCTCGGGTTTACGGTGTCGACAGTTATTTCAACGTCGTCAACAATAACGCTGCGACTGTCACACTCGCTTCGACTGATCCTTATGCAACCTTCAACGGCTCCACGACTTCCCCAACTTTGACCCTGACGAACGGGCTCGCAACTTTCAGCATCGTCAATTACAAGGCCAATTTCACCGAAGCCCCCGCATACGCCGCGAGTGCCCTGACCCCAGCTTCTCCGTCTCTCGGCGGGACGGTCACCAATAATGTTTCGACCAACTACACCGTCAACCCGGGTGCCGCCTCTCGTACCATTCTGGTTTCGACGGGACAAACCTACACCCCTGGCGCGGCAACTTATGCGGCGGCAGTCACCTGGACCAATAACGCGATCAAATATCAAACCGCTGGCACACCCTTCAGCTCCGTTTTGAGAGTGGTCGACGCGTATTACAACACGGTTGTCAGCTACTCTTCGAGTGAGAGCGCATCGCTGACGACGAGCGATCCCAATGATGTCAATCCAGTTTCTCAAAATTTCGCTTCGGGCAAGATCACGTTCAACGCCACGAATATCACTTCAGATGCGACGGGGGCCCTGGCGAGTACCTTGATTCCAGTATTTTCAGCATCGACGAACTCGTTGCTTCACGACACTCCGCTGGCTTATGAAGTCAAACCGGGCGCAGGTTACATGGCCATCGTGGTGCTCCCGGGTCAGACTTACCTTCACGGAAAGAACCCGAACGCCAATCCGGTCACGGCAGGGGCCATCACGGGCACGCCGACCTTCGTCACCAAACAGAACGTCGCCGGTTACAATTTCACCATCGACGTCTATGCGGTCGACCAATGGTTCAATACGGTCACCGACAGCTCGACTTCGATCGCAGTGACCACGAGTGACACCGCCGACACGGAACCCGGCGCCAATATCCTGAGTGGGGGGCACCAGACCTACATCATCACAAACCGCACTGCCGGAACCAACGGAAACGGCGGAACTCTGGATCACACGATCGCCGTCGCGGCCAACACTGCGGGGTATGCTCGTCCAACCTCAAGCCCTTACACGGTCCTTCACGACGTCGCTCATCATCTGACCTACTCCACTCAGCCGAGTGTCCAGGCAATCCCGAGTCAGACCTTTTACACCATGCCCGTAGTCAAGGTTTACGACATTTACAACAATCTCGTGCTGACCGACGGTGCGGACGTTTACAGCGTCAACCATGGTCCATTTACCCTCACCCTCGATCCAAAGTCGGCTTCAAGCTGTGCAAGTGCAGGCCCTGGGGCTTTTGCAAGCAACACGGCTATCAGTTCTGCCGGTGTGGCGACCTTCTCAGGTGTGAATGCCTCGACTGCTGGAACCTTCTACGTCAAAGCCAGTTCCGGAACTCTGGTGCTTGCCTGCTCCAGCGCAGTCCAGACGGTTTCGCCCCCTCCCACGCTTTCTCCAAATCCGACGACCACGGTTGCGACTGGCAAATCGAAAACCTTCATCCTCACCAATGGCGTGCCCCCAGTGACTCTCGCCCTCGTGACCAACAACTCCGGTGCTCCAGCGCCTGGTACTACCGTCTACACGGCTGGCGCAACCGTCGGCGCAGTGGACACGGTTCGCGCCGTGGACTTCCGCGGAAATTTTTCTCCGACGACGAACATCACCGTCATGCCGACTCTGACGATCAGTCCGACCGCAACGACGGTTGCCCAGACCAAAAACCGAACCTTCACTTCGACAGGGGGTGTTGGCGGCAACGTGTACTCGGTTTTCACGAATGGATCTGGAACTGCAAGCTTCGCGAGCAACGTCTACGCGGCGGGTACGAATGCTGGACCAGGTACCAAAACTGATAGTGTCCGGGTAACGGACACGGATGGCAACTACGCAAGCGCGACCGTGACGGTCAACCCGAATTTGAGCGCATCGACTGCGGCAGCCTCCCAGTTCGTCGTGATGACCGGCAGAACTCGCCAATTCAGCGGAATTTATGGTTCAGGCGCCGGTTACACCTACGCCGTGACGACCAAAGCCTCAGGCAGCAATGCTGCCATTGATGCAACTGGACTCTACACTGCCGGAACGTCGGCCGGAACTTATCCACAGACCGACGTGGTCACCGTCACGGACAGCGATCTGAACACTTATATTTTCAATGTCACGGTCAACCCCGCCCTCGCGCTGACCATCAGCGGCAGCACGACGATGGCGGCTCATAGCACTGCGACAGGAGCATCCCCTACCAACTTCCGGAGCTTCACTTCTGCAGGCGGAGTCGGAACCTACACCTTTGACTTCAGCACTCATGGAACCACTTCAACCTTTTCAGGCAGCGGGAATGCAACGGGCGGCGGAACCTCGACTTTCGTCGTCGGAAACAATTCGTCCGGCACCGATGTGGTGCGAGTCACCGATGCGGACGGAAACACGGCAGTGCAAAGTCTGACGATCCTGGCTCCGTTGACCATCGCGATGGCCGCGGGAAATCCGAGCACGATCGTTCTTGCCGCCAATACGAGCAACAGCCGAACTCTCGACGTCAACGGCGGCGCCGGTGGATACACTTTCAGTTATCCAAACCAGCCTTCGGGCGGCGTCTTCCCTTTCGGCACTCCTGGAACCAGCGGACCGACCCAAGCTGTCTATCATGTGGGCGCCACCGCGGCAGGGACTGACCGAGTCAGAGTTCTGGACACGGACGGCAACTACGCGATCTTCGATATCGTGGTCTATCCTGCCCTGTCCCTGACGACCGGACAGTCGACGACAATCGCTCAGAAAAACACGGCAGCCAATACCTCTGCCGCAGCCACTCGAACCTTCACCGTGGTGGGCGGCGCTTCCGCTTTCACTTACAGCGTTCTGACCAACACTTCAGGTGGAGCCACCTTCACCGGCAGCGGCACCACGGGCACGTACACCGTCGGAAATTCCGCCACAGGTACCGACACGATCAAAGTCGTCGACTCGCAGCTCAATTACGCGACTTTCAACATGACGGTGGTCGCTCCTTTGACCATGACTTTGGACGCCACTCCCGCAACGCTCCCTGCTCAGGTCGCGGCCAGTGCAAATGTCAGCAACAAGCGTTACCTGACGGTGGCCGGTGGCATCGGAACCGTCTCCGCTTACACCTACAACTTCGCCACCACGGCTCCGACGGGATCCACTTTCGTCTACAACGCGGGTAAAGGCGAATTCACAGTCGGATCCGCTGCAGGAACGGCAAATGTGCGAGTCTCCGATGGAGAAAATTCGATCTATATCCCGATCACTGTCAATGCACCTCTGGCAGTCACGACCTCCAGCTCCACGGTCGGTGCATGGAATTCCAACGGTAGCGCTCCGACTCGGACTCTCACGGGTTCGGGCGGCGTCGGAACCCTGGCTTACACCCTCACTGCAAATCCTTCCGGTGCGACAATCATCGGGGCCACATACACGGTGGGAACTTCGGCGGGGACTGATGTGGTCACTGTGACGGATCAGCAGGGAAATACGTCCACGCTCACCCTCACGGTCAACTCGCCTCTCACCATGACGCTCACTGGAGCGAGCACGATCGCGGCGGGAGCCAATGTGAGCGGCACTCGAGCTTTCAGCGCATCAGGCGGACGAGGCACTCTGACTTATACTCGAGTCAATGCCCTCACTGGATCTTCAGTCAGTCCGACGACCGGCGCGAGCACCACCTATACTGTCGGCACGGGCACGGGCGCTGAGAACATCCGGGTCACCGACCTGGACGGATCCACGGCCACGATTCTTCTGACGGTCAGTCCGGCAATGGTCTTCTCAAATGCCACGGTCGCTTACGATTCAGTCAACGCCTTGAGCGCAACTGGCGGCGTCGGCGCCCTCACTTATGCTCTTCAGGCCGGCAGCGGCTCGATCACCGGCGGAACCAATTATACGGCACCCAATGTAGGCGGCGTGACCGGCACCGTTCGAGCGACAGATACCCAGGGCAACTACAAGGATGCAGTGTACACGATCACGGGCGCCAATCTGGTGATCAGTCCGACGAGCTTCAACTATGGAACTCTGAACGCCGACCAGTCCCAAACCTTCACGATCACCAACACTGGCAGTGCGAGCGGTGGCAGCAGCGTCATCTCCGTCACTCTGACCGAACCTGCCACTGAAACGAAATACACGAATACTGTAGGCTGCAACGGAACGCTTGCCGGTGGCGGAGCCTCCTGCACGTTCAGCGTCACCTTCCGAGGCACAACCAACAGCCCGGGCGGCACGGTCGTAGGGGGCGGAACACAGTATGACGGCACGATTTCGGTCAGCCGAACCAACACCACTCAAACAGCCCCGTCCGCAACTGTAACAGGGGTCGATTCAGCTCCGTGAGGAGACGAGAACACTATGAACAAAACACGATGGATTATTTTCGCCACCGGATTTTTACAGAGCACCCTGCTTCTGGCGGGAGAACTCATTCTCAACCCGCAGACTCAACTGCCCTTCAACCTCCCCTCCACTCAAGACCCACGGCTGGTGACTGCCTGTGAGAAATCCGGCAGAGAGTATGGACGCGGAGCCATCTTTCAAATGGACTCGCACTGTTTTCGCACTTTGCTCGATTCAGCTCCTGCATCAGCAATGAAGCAGAGCAGTGATGAAAAGCTCTTCGCCGTCGGTTCCAAAAATCTCATTTTCATTCGTCAGGCCGGCAAAAGCGGGTCACTTGAGAAGCATACGATCTCGGGCGCACAAGCCGGTCTCTCTGAAATTCGCGCTGTGAGTCTGGTCCCTGAAAACGGAGAAGTGGTCGTGCTGGATCACGGCAGCTCCAGCATCGCTTCCTTTCGATCCAGCCTGAGCGGCAACGTCGCGCCGGATCGGAGACTGGCCTCCGTCGATCTCGAACAGGCCGCTTCAATCGCAGTGGACGCTGCCGGCAACGAACTCTATGTGAGTTTTCCGGCTGAAGGAAAAATTCGGGTCTATAACCTCCTTGCCAACACGGGCTCCATCAACAAGGATCAGACCGTGACCGTACTCAGAGAGATCAAGGGTCCGCTGACCCAGCTCAGAAACCCCGTAGCCATGAGTTACTCCTCTGAAAACGGCGAACTCTATGTGGCAGACCGGGATTCGAATCAGATCCTGGTTTTCGACCGCAAGGCAAAAGACAATTCAGCGCCCGTTCGCACCATCGCGGGAAGTCATACCGGAATTCAGGGTCCAGTGGCCGTGGGCTATTCAGCAGGGAAAGACGAGATTCAGGTCATCACGGAGAGCGGCTCGGCTCTTCGTTTTTCGAGAACTTCAAAAGGGGACGCCCTCCCGGTCCAATGAGCTAATGAGCCGTCGGCTGGAGACAGGGATCGGCCTGATTGGAAGCTTTCAGCTGCACCAGCTTCTGAGTGAGAATGACCAACTCCTCTTTCGTGAGCTGATCGGAGTGACTCATGCGCTCGAGAAACGTGACTGCCTCTTTTCCGGGCATGTAAGTCGGAGCGTTGATCGCCTCAGCAAGGATATTGCGATCGCGTTCTCCCGTGATGGCAGTCTCAAGGATCTGCCAGCGGGCTGCAGGACACGCGATGTGCACTGACTGAACCGCCGCCATGCGAAGCTGAGCGTTTGAATGCGTGGCCCATTTTCCGAGATTCTCAACCATCCAGGGGTCGCGCAAGGCGGAGAGATGGCGAATCGCCGTGGAAGAAACCACTGAATCCAGGTCCTTCTTCAGCAGGTCCCGCAACATCTTGAGCACTCTTTCATCCTGAGGGGCAAGCGACATCACCTGGAGTGCCGCCGGAGCGGCGATCGATGCGTCTGCCTGGCTGAATTTCAAGAGCTGCTCCAGAGCCGTCTCTCGCGTCTGTGGATTGGTTGCGGACTCAACCAGACTCACCTGGATGGCCACCTTCTCCTCGGCACCGAGACCGTTTTGCTTCTCGGCGGAACGCAGCAATTCTTCACGACCTGCGCCGGGGCGATGGCCAAGTCCATGAATGGCTTGCAGGCGCACCGCTTTTTCAGGATCTGCAAGCAACTGCTTGAGAGTCTTGAGAGAAATTTCATCGCCGAAATTTCCCAAGGCGTTGGCGGCTCCCTCGCGAACGAATGCGGACGGGCTGGTACTTCTCTTGATGGATTCCTGCTGCGCCAGCGGCTCTTGCATCTGCCCCAACCTGACCAGTGCCTGATAAACCTCGGCCTCCCCGGCAGGTGCACCCTTCAGAACATCGCGATCATGCTTCAACACTTCGTTGGTTTTCTCAACCTGAGTCTTCACGGAAGGTGGGCGAAAATCAGTACTGTACCTGTATCCGACATAGAGAGCGGAGGCCAGAAGCAGAATCAGGGCAACGATCGGAAGTTTTCGCTTGTGCATGATCAGAAAATATCACTTCTGATCCGAAAAAGAACGTCGGAATATTTTGCCGGTCCATCCTGAAAATGCCCGATCAGAAGAAATAACTGAGGCCAAGAAACATGCGGGTCGTGCTGCATCCGACCGTGACGGACGAAAAACCGAAGCCCATCGACTTGCCGAGGTGCAGGTCGATACCCAGGGATTTGGTCATCTGATAGATCGCGCCACCGTGGACGCCGATATCGATCAGCGTACTCGCCACTTCGAGAACGGGACCGTAGTTGAAAGCGACGACCCGGGCGAAGCCTGCATCCGCGCCAACATAATAGCGCCATTTGGGAACCGATGTGACGCTGGTGCCCTTTTCCATGGTCTCCACGACCATACCGTTGGACCAGAGATAAAAACGACGGCCGACTCCCATGTACGCGTACATCGTCTGAGCGCTGGCCAGGTCGTGGGCCAGGATCCCTCGGATGACATAGGAATCTCTCGAAGAAGTGAAGACTTCTCCATCGAGATCGATGGTGTTCGAAACACTGAAACCCCGACCGCCAGAGACTTCAGCGGCTTTGCCGCTCAAAGTGGCGGAGAGCGGGCCCGTTCTGAAATGAAATTGAGCGCCCTTGAACAGCGACGCCGCCTCAACCGGCAGCGAAAACGCGAATCCGATCAACGCCGTGATGACTGCAGTGGAGCGTGCCCGCTCAAGCAACTTTGAGATGGCCACCGGCGGCTCCTTTGCCTGATTTTCCGGCCTGTCCACCGGTCTTTTCAGACAGCCAGCTGTTCAGGGTGTCCTCCACCAGATCGGAGACGGTTTCGTTGGTGCGGATCAGATTTCTCGAGACATCCACGAAATCTCTCCAGATGAGCGCCTGGTTTTTTTCCGCGCGCCGCTTTCGAACTTCATCACCTTCGAGCTGCTTGAGCTCCACATCGATCAGATCACGAAGCTTCGATCCGGCCCGTCCGAAAGCATCCAGGAAAATGGGGCGTTCCGAGTCATCACGACAAAGGATCATTTCGGCGAGCTTGGTCATCGGCAGACGGTTCATGCAAGTTTTGAGAACCGGAGCGGGAATTCTGAAAAGCAGCTCAGCCGGGAAGTGACGCTTGGCCGTTTCTTCCATCAGTGCGTACTCCCCAGCTTCAGCCAGAGCCAGAAAGATCGAACTTTCCTTTTCGGGACCAACTTCACTGAGAAGATCTCCGGCACGATCCAGGAACGGAGCGGCACTGCCCTTGATCTTGGCATTCATCGCGCCGATCGCGGCTTTGATGGCGGTCGACTTTGAACGCAGTTCTTCGTCGGAGAATTTGAGACTGGCAAGGGTCACGGCCTTGGACTGTTCCGCCGGCAGGAGTGAAAGCATCTTGGCGACCTGACCGGTTGGGAGAATGTTCACGAAAACCGCTCCGAGTTCGGAATCCTCGAGCGCGATTTCGACGCAGTCCGTGAGCTTCAGCTGGGAGATCAGTTCACTGAGTTCATCTTCCATCTTCGGGGCGGGCATCAGCATGCTCTCCACGATTTGGGACGACACGAAAGCGTCAGCACGGCTCACTCCCGCCTTGTCGACGGTGGTGAGAAGCTGCTTTTTCCATTCCTTGCGGTCATCGAGACTGAGATGAGAGAAAACCCGGGTCAGTTCATCCGTCGTCAGAAGCTGAGGGAGGATGGCCAGCGCTTCGCCGGCGGCCTTGGCTGGAGCCTTGGTCCATTGCGCGATGAGGTGCGAGGCTTCCTTCGGGTTCTGCTGAAGAAGCGCACGCAGGCGTTCGAAACCCTTCTGTGCGCCGGAAATTTCAAAGGACTCGGTCGGTTCTGCAGTGATCGGCTTGGATGAACCGCCGAAAGCTTCGGCTTCCGCTTCGGCAGCCGAATTTCGAGCCTGAATTTCAGCTTCCGCTCGCGCATTCTCCGCTTCGAGCAGAGAGATTTTTCGGGACTCGAGGCCGCGGTACCCCTTGAAGAGCGTGGTCATGAGTGAGGACAGAAGGAATGCGATCAGAAGGAAACTCACCGGATTCTTGAATTCGACGGCCCAGCGCTTGGCGTCCCAGGGCTTTTCAACGACGGGCGGCGGTGTCACTTTCGAAGGGGTTGGAGTTGGAACAGGCGCGGGAGGGGCGACATAGAGTTCAGCCTTCTCGACCTTTATTTCAGACTTTTTTCCATTCAGGGAGCCCAGACCGTTCGTCAGGATTCTCTTGATCACTTCGACTCGAGCGTCCGAAACGGAAGTGTCAATCAGAAGACTGACGTTGAGCATCCTGATGCTTTCAAAAAGATCACTGCTCGGAGTGCCGTCGGGCTTCGTGTCACCCGTTCCAAAAATCGGGGCGTCGATGTCGAGCTTGCCCAGACTGATTCGTTCGCCGCCATCCGTGGGCGGCTTTCCGTTCGGATTTCCAGGCGCCACTCTGCCGCTGGGAGCGGCGGGTTTCAATTGAATGTTCACACTGAGAACGAAATACTTTTCGGCCAGCGTCGCGGCCACGGAATGAGTCAACTTCTGCTGGAGCTTCTCCTCAAGACTCACCTTCTGCCACTCAAGAGCGTCTGCATGAGAGAAAAGCGGCAAAACAAGGGTCAGAGCCATGAGAACCTGAATTCCTCGCTGAATGAATTTTTTCATTGAGGCTCCTTGGCTGAATCTTTTGGCTGGTCTTTGCGTGCTTCGAGGGATGCTTCAGCGGAAGGAGCTGGAACGGGTTCCTTTGCGGAAACCGGTTGTTCCGCCTTTGAGTCGATGGCTGCCGGGATGCGTCTTCTTTCCACTTTCAGGGAAATTTCGAGCGCATTTCGCATGCGAACCGCTTCCGAGTTTTTGGGATTGTGATGGGCGGCGATGCTGTAGGCGTCAAGAGACTCCTTGAACTTCTTTTGAATGTAATAGATTCCGCCCTGCAGCTCATGGATCGCGGCGAGTTGCGGAACGTCCTTTTCAAGCGCCGAAAGCTTCAGAAGTGCGTCATCGTAGCGACCTGCTCGCGCCAGTCTCTGCGCTTCGAAAACCTGATCAATGACGGCGTTGAGCTTTTCCTGATCTTCGAGTCCGCTCACCGGGGTGAGCTCCATGCTGATCGTGAGATCGACGGAAGAAGCCTCGGTCACCAGCGTACGAGCGCTGTTGTGGCCATCCTTCTTGAATTCGAGATTGAAAGGGCCCGGACCACCGATCTTCTTTTCAAATTCCGCCGCTTTGATCGTGACTGGAGTCTTGCCGATCAATTCGGGAGCATTGGCTCCGAGGCGTGCCGCATAAACATCCGCATCCGCCGGGGTGCTCTGGAAAGTGAGCACCGAGGAGGCGCAGCCCGTCCCGCAGGCTGCGATCAGAAACACGGTGGTGAAGAATCGAGATAATTGTGTCACTTTCTCTTCTCGTCCTATTCGACACATCTCTTGAGATTTTAATCAGTGCATTCTTTCAGGGTCCTACCAGTGGATTTCGGCCGGACCCTGGACGCCTTCCTTGAACAGCTTTTTGGCACTCTCGTCGGTGAGAACCTTGAGCTCAAATTTGTAAGGCCCGGCAAGCACCTTCTTGTTGGCGTCAACGATCTGCCAGATGTAGGCGGCATTCTGGGGCACGAGCAATTTCACGAAACGCTCATTTTCCACCTCAGTATATCGCAGCTGGCTCTCGTCGAGACGTCGCAGAACGTGGTACCCGGTCGCGGCTTTGGGCCAGGAGAAGACGATCTCCACGTCCCCTGTTTCGCGTTTCAGGATGGCGGCGTTCGCGGGCGGATAGAGATTCTGACGGGTCGGATCAGTTTCGTTGACCTTGGTGACATCCGGATCCTCCGGCATCACCTTCTTGATGACCACGAGCTCCTGACGCTTGAATACGGTCGTGGTCACCTTGCCCCGCAGGACCTTGACTCGCTCCAGAATGGAGCCCTTGGTATGGCGCTTGAATGGACGCTTGAGAATGATCAGAGTCATCTCCTCCATCTCGAGGATTTCGCCATCTTCGAGTTCGATCCGGGCATGCCCTTCGCGTGCCGTCCAGACGGCATCCATGTTGTTGAATTCCGTACCCGGGCCCACCGTTCCAAAGTTCAGCACACCAGTCGGCTTCCGCTCCACTTTGCCCGCGATCAATGTCCCGACAGGCCCCCGCATTCCACTCAGTTCACGGTAGTAGACCGAAGCGCGCACGAAAAGCACGAAGCAGATGACCGAAACCAGACTCAGGATGAAATCGACGCGATGGCCTTTCAGCCAGTGCAGGATGGGTTTGGGTTCCAGGCGCTTTTTGAGTCTCATGCTGAGGGCCCCTTTGCCGGCAGCTGAAAGCTCGCATCGCAGACGATGGCAGTGAGATCGTCGGCCTGCGGAAGGTTGCCCACCTGTTCGGCACGTTCCTGCAGAATGCGGTTGAGGAGCGCCTTGCCTCGCAACTTTCCATTGGCCTGCAGGGCCTTCTTCAAATGCTTTCTATCAAACAGATTCTTGTCTTCCTTGTTCACATTGTCAATCAGCCCGTCCGTGTAGAGAAAGAGCTGAGTTCCGGGCTTCCACTCATAGGACTCAACTCGAGAATAGTCTGAATCCGCGGCATAGCCGAGGGGAACTCCGGATTTTCCGATCGATCTGAGGTCAAAACCCTTGCCGGAAGGTATGAGAAGATAGGGCAGATTGTGTCCCGCATTGCAGGTGGCCACTGTCTGCTTCTCGTGATCCACCACAAGGGTCATGAAGGTCATCGCGAGCGCACCGTGTGCGGCATCGATCACCACTTTGTTCAGGAGTTGCGTGATTCTCGAAGGATCATTCGCGATCGCGGGATTGGTTTCGATCCAGGTGGACAGCACCGAAATGGCCCCGCGAACCGTGGCAGTGATGAGAGCAGAGGCGACCCCATGCCCGGTCACATCCCCCACCATCAGAATCGTGAGATCGCGGCCTTCGAGCTTCGCCGGAAGGCAGCCCCACCAGTCGCCTCCGCACTGCTGGGCAGCCTGCACGGAACTGTACATCTTGATCCCGTTGAGTTCGATGAAAGGCGGCGGCATGAGGAGCTGTTGCACCTGAAGAGCCACTTCGAGCTCCGCTTCGAGGACGGCATTGCGTTTGGTCTCCGCCAGGAGATTGACGATCCGGTCGATCATCAGGTTGAAAGCCCGTTTGACCACCGAAAACTCGTCGGTTCCCTTGAGAACGAAAGGCTTCGAAAAATTTCCTTTGCCCAGTTCCTCCGCCGATACCCGGAGCTCATTGAGCGGTCGCGTGATGAAGCCCGCGAGATTTCGACCGACGACCAGACAGAGCAGAAAGAATCCCAGCATCAGGGTGATTGACTGGAACAGTGCGAACTCGATCGGCTCAAGAGAGGATGGCTTGTAGGAAAGCGACATCAGCATCCAATCGGTCCCGACCGGTGCGTAGGAAAGCAGGCCTTCCGTGCCCAGATCCCGTATTCGTGACGCCTGGGACTTGACCGCCTCCGTGTTGGTCTGGATGAGATTCTCTGGAGCGATCCCGGTATCAATCATGGCATCCTGGACATACTGGCTGCCATCAGCGCTCCAGATGAGCTTGCCCTTCGCGTTCAGGACGAAGATCGTGTTGCCGGCTGAGGTCGAAAAACCATCCATCGAGAAGACTGCCAGGCGGGTTCCGTCCGTTCCCTGGATCAGTGCCGCGATGTAAGGGATCAGCAAAGGAGTCTCAATCAGGACAATCGTCAGGCTGCGATCCTTTGAAACGTTTTTCAACTCCTTGCACGCCTTGAACACGTCCAGATCATCGACCCATTTGTACGGGTCAACTTCGAGCGTCCTGAGCTGGTCCTTGTAGAGCTCGGAAACCGCGCTCTTCGAAGGCTTCTGCCTGTTGCAGGGATCTTCATAGACGAAGAGGATGTCGCGGGACTCCGTGACCTTGTCGAGCGAGATCACATTGGCGAGCGACAGCAGACTTTCGAGTCGCCTTGCACCATGCCGGGTGTTGTCGAGCTCACTCTCGAGGAGCGACTGAATCTTGTCATTCTTGTAGAGACGAAAGAAAAAGACCGTCGAACCGCTGATTGCAGTCAACATCATGACAGAGACCAAGACGGTGAGTTTTGATCGAAATGTCCAATTCACAGTGCTTTGAATGATTTCATACCAGCTCTGAACGGTCAAAATCATTTTTGTTTCAGGAATGTATGATATTCTGAAAGCGTGAAACTTGTATGGAAGTGGGCGCAGTTCAGTGCATGCCTTCTCTACGTCGCGCAGATGAGCGCCGCGTTCGCAGACCCGTTGCCAAAGGCAACTCCCGCTCCGGATGCATCCTCTCAAGCCACTTCAGATCACGCCACTCCGGGAAATACGCCAGCTCCCGTTCCCACGACGCGAAAGAAGACTCCGCCAACTAAATCCGCCGGTCCGACGACAACTCCCTCTCGTGATCATTTATTCGCGGATGCTTCGCTTTCACTTGGAATTTCGAAACCGAGAATTCTGGAATCCGTGGACGCCCCGACCCTGATTCAGACGGGATTCAGCCTGAGCGGGGCCTATCGTTTCAACACCCTTCCTTTCTTCACTCATGAATTTCGCGCACTCTTGGGTCTGACTACCGATTATCGAATGATCAATCAGTACTCCACCGTGAACGACGAGCTGGGAAACTCTCGCGGCTCCCGCTGGGTCATTCTCGCACCGACTCTTGGAGCGATCGTGGATCAGGACTACATTCTCAGGCTTGAACTTCAATTTCTGGGCAACTACAAACTCTCGAACAGGACTTTCGACGGCAAGGACTTCAGCTACACTTCCCCTTTCGGCTTCAAACTCTCAGCTCTCAAAATAATTGGAGACAGGAATCTCGCGGTCGGTCTCCTTTTTGAGCAGGTCCGTTACAAAGCCAGGGAAATTTCAGGCGTCGGGTCGCGAACCCTGAATCCCGCGCTCTCGATCTATCAGGTCGGATTGATGGTGAGCTATGCGTTTCAGTGACACACATCTGCTGCTGCTCTCCCTGATTCTCTTCACGGGCTGCGGCCAGTCGGGTGGTTTTGCGGGTGGCACGGGAACCTATTCAGATTACGTCTACGCCGGGAATTACACGTCTGGCGATCTTTCGACTTATTCAATCAGTTCAAAGGATCATGTGCTTCGGGACATCGAAACAGTTTCCACGGCTTCGCACCCTGAAGCGGTGGCAGCGGACCCTCTCGGGCAATTCGTCTTCGTCGTGAATTCGGGCAGCAATCTGCTCAATGTTTTTTCTTTGAATGAAGAAAGCGGAAAACTCACTGCTGTTCAGTCAGTCTCCACTTCCGCCAGCCCGCAGGCGGTTGTCTGCAATCCGCAAGGCACTTTCGTTTTTGTCGCGAACTCCGGCGCAGATACGGTTTCGGCCTACTCTCTCGGCACTTCAGGGCAGGTTGCGCTCAGTACGACGACCTCAGTGGGCACCGGCGCCACACCTGTCGCTCTCGCGATCGACCCTGCCGGGAGATTCCTGTATTCCGTCAACGCCGGACCGAGGTCCGTGGGAGTCTACCTGATCACCCCCTCCACCGGTGCACTCACACCCGTCTCCAGCCTGGGCACTGGAGTGACTCCCACCAGCATCTCCATGGATTCAGCGGGCCACTTTCTCCATGTGAGCAACTATGGAGAGAGCACCATCTCCGCCTACCGGATCAGCGCCTCAAATGGCGCCCTCACACTGGCTCAGACCATTAGCACTCCATCAGCTCCAAGCCGACTCCCGGTGAGCAACGACGGCAAGATTCTTTACCTGAGCACGGGTGGGACTTCGAGCAACTTTCAAGTCTACCAGATCAACCCGACGAGTGGTGCGCTGACCCTGGCTCAGACGGTTACAGCGGGCGACACTCCTTTCGGAATCGCTTTGGACGCTGCGGGTGAATACCTCTATGTCGCAAGTGCCGGCTCCTCGAACAACATTTCGGTCTTCAAGATCAGTGCGCTGGGATTCCTGACCGCTTACGACAGCATCGCCGCCGGCTCGAGCCCACGCTCACTGGTTGCCGTCAGAGCGGTGCATCGTTCGGCAAGTCGAACTCCATGAAAAAAGGCCTTTTCGAATCAATTTTTGGAATTCGCTCAGCTTCAGAGAGAAGCGGTGAGAATCTTCTGAAAGGCGCCCTTCTGCGTTTCCGTGCGACTGATCGCGGCCCGGATTCTCTGCCACTGAGCTGAGCCCGCGGTGAGATTCGCCAGCAGATTTTCGAGCTCAACGAGCTGGCGATTCTTGTGAATCAACAGCTCCTGAAGCGGGAAAATGCGCTTGAAGTGGGAGAGCTCCAATGCCAGAAGCGCTACTTCCGCCAGTGCCAGGTCATGAGTCGCCTGAGCGAGCGAGACGGATTCTTCAATTTGAGGAATATTCATACTCCTCCTCGTCGAGCGCGTTCCGCTCGCCATTTCCAAGAGCCCAGAGTGCTTCATGGGCCTGAGTGGCAGGAAATGGCGAGGACAATGCCTTGCGAATCTCTCCCACAATTTCGGGAGCTTCACTCTCAAAGTAGCGGATGAATGTTTCGTCGCTCAACTGTGATTCATTGTGGAGGAGCGTTTCCATCGCCAGATTCAGTTCGGAATCGTGCGTGACTGCGATTTCGATGATCGCCTCAGTCATCACTTCGGTTTCTGAAGCGATTGAGTCAGGCAGGGTGCTCAGAGTACAGAGATCCGCATGCCGTCTTCTGAGTTTTTCGGCGAAAGAGTGGGCGACATTGCGCACGGCTTCACGAGGGAGCTTTTCCGCTCTCGAAATCTGAAGAATGACTTCACGGCGTCGCGCAGGCTCCAGCTGATCGAAAATCGCGCCCATCGCTTCCGCATCGCGATATACGGAGATCATGGCGATTTCCGCAGTCGGCTGATCCGTGAAAAGGGCTCGCATCTCCCGGGGATCCAGGGTGTTGAGGAAATCGAAAGGTCCGACTTCGGATGAATCCGCATTCCAGTCGATTGTTTCGGAAGTGATGTCGCGACAGAGGTCCGCCAGCGCCTGCACCCCGGTGATGGGCCGTCGCAACCCGAGCGAAATCTGAAGCGCGTACTCCATGCGCTCCCATTCGGCGGCGTTGATCCAGTCAAAACCCTGACGGCAATACGCGAAACCGACAGAATCCAGAGCCAACGCAAGTTCCAGAAGCCCGTCTCGCGTGGCAAGACGACGTGCCATGACTGAAGCACACGTGCCTGCCCGGAGGGCCGCGAGCGAAAAAAGCTTTTCCTTCAGTTCTGAAACAGTCTGCAACATCAGCACGGTGATTCTTCTCCTGTCTACTCTTGCAGTTCTGATCGGACGAGTCGGGAAAGGTCTTGAATCAAATATTTTCATCGGGCATCCGCACCAGATCAGTTCCAGGACAGTCACTTTTTTGACAAATAAAATTCTCTTCTCGGCGACTGAAACATTACGTACGCTGAAAGGAGATCAAAATGAATTTCATCAATATCGTCGGTATCATCTTCGCCATAACCGTCATGCTCTTCGCCATGCTCTTCGGCAACCCTCAGCCGATGAAGATGCTCAACGCCCATGGTGCGATCATCGTGCTCGGTGGAACGATGGCATGCGTCGGGATCGCCTTTCAGCTCCCACGTGCGCTGTCCATGGTACGAGTCTTCTTCAAGGGAATTCTGACGACGAGTCTTTCACGCGACATCAACAAACAGATCATTCAGGAAATGATGGTCATGGCTGAAGCTTTCCGGAACAATGACCCAAAACTGGCGGAGATGATTGACGCGGTCAAGGATCCCTTCATGAAAGAATCTCTCACCGCGATCACGGACGAAGTGCTGGATCCCAGCCGCCTCCTCAAAGTCCTGCATTCGAGAGTGAACACCATCTATGAACGCTATGCGGATGACGCCAAGATGTTCATCGCCTGCGGAAAATACCCTCCTGCCATGGGCCTCATGGGCGCCGTGACGGGAATGATCTTTCTTCTGGGTTCTCTCGGTGAACCTGGTGCGGAAAAAAGCATCGGACCCAACATGTCCATCGCCCTGATCGCAACTCTTTACGGAATCGCGCTCGCCAATCTGTTCATCATCCCCGTGGGCGAATATCTGCAGGAAATCGCCAAGCGCATTCGGACGAAAAACTTCATCATCGTTGAAGGCATTCGTCACATCCAGACGAGACAGAATCCGGTCGTTCTCGCTGAAGAACTCAATTCCTTCCTTCTTCCGTCGGAAAGGGTCGACTGGAAGAGTCTTGGCAAGAAATAGGTTTGACTCATGAGTGACATGCACGACAGCGGACACGGCGGCGGTCAGGACGGCGGGCACGAGAGCGATTCTCCCTCACCCCTTTCCTTCAGTCACGAACACGAAGAAAGCGGTCATGGCGAGCCCTGGCTGGTTTCCTATGCCGATCTCATGACTCTTCTTTTCGGTTTCTTCGTCATTCTCTATTCCATCGCGAACGCGCGAAACAAATCGGATGACGGGCAGATGATCTCGATCCGCAAGGAACTGGCCGTCTACTTCGGCGGCAAGTACATCAGCAATACCGAAAGCGCCGCTGAAAAAATCAAATCCCGTGTGGGCGTCGATCCTTCCCTCCTCAAGGAAGTCGCGATCGTCGCTGATCCGGATCGAATTCGCGTGGTGATTCAGAGTCAGTTCCTGTTTGAAAGCGGCAGCGCCGAATTCAATCCCAAGGCCACTCCGATGATCACATCGATGGTCAACACGCTGAAGACTTCAGGCTCCAACCTGAACATTCGGGTTGAAGGCTACACGGATGACGTCCCAATCACCCCCGGCGGCAAGTATCCCACGAACTGGGAACTGAGCACCGCACGCGCCTCAAGCGTCGTGCGAGTCTTTGAAAAAGAGGGCTTCAGTCCGGAGAGCCTGACTGCCGTGGGCTACGGCTCGGCTCATGCCGCCTTTCCGAATCTGGACAGCAGAGGCGTGCCCATTCCTGAAAATCGCGCATTGAATCGCCGTGTGGTCATCCACGGCACTCCGAACCTCGAGGCTCCGCCACAGATCTACGGACCCGCCGCCGAGCCGGCGACTGAAAAGAAATCAGAGCACTGAACGGATCGGGCAGGCAGCAATTTCACTCAATGCACGAGACTTGTCTCAAAAGACGGACCGGGACCCGGCGACGGACTGGCATTCACGGAGGCGGGCTTGCGGTGGCGCGCTGCCCACTCTTCACGAGCGAGTCTCGCCTGTTCTGCAACGATTCCACCCAGATTTCGCTGTTCGACATCTCCAATGCCTCCGGCCGGAGGTGGATTGATTCCTGACTCCACCTTGCTCAATTCCTGGGGATTGCCATCCGTCTTTGAAGTACCGACGACAGCCTCATGGGAAAAGCCATTCAGAGTGACGGCAGTCGGACTGAATTTCAGAACCGCGATCACGAAGAGGACCACCAGCAGCCCAGCGAAAATGACCCAGGCTTCTAAGGCCTGAACCAGCAGCTGCTTGTGGATACTGGTCTCCACTTTCTCTACCGCGTCCATTCTCTGCTTGTGATCGTCTTCAGATTTGGACATGAAGTCCTCTCAATCGGTCTCTCTGCTCGGTGATCAGCTCAAGAATCTCCTGAACTCGCTGTTTATTCGGATGTCCCCGCGGAATGCCGTCAAATTCAGCCTGAATTTCAATCATTTCGGCCTCTTTCTTCTTCAGCAGGCCACTGAGCGGAAAAGCGGGAGGCGCCATCGCCGACACTGCAGCGGGTGCCTGAAGCTGCGACGTCTGAATCTGAGGCTTTGGAGCAGGCGCGACCTGAGTCATGGCCGTGACCAGACGGCTCTTGATCCGCTCCTTGTCCTCGATCGCAAGCTGAAGTCCCTGACGGGCGGCATTGAGCGACGAGATCAGACCTTCGAGTTCATTCTTCGCACTCGAATCGACCTGCTTCTTTTCCGCCAAGGTGGCATTCAGCTGACTGTTCAGTTTCTCAAGATTGGCTTCGAGATTCTGAATCTGCAGCTGCGATTCCTCGAGTGCCTTCGAGAGCTTGCGATTCTCATTCTTCTCCTCGGAAAGCAGCCCTTTCACTTCCGTGAGGTTCTTGCGACTGGTCTCACGCGCCTGGTTGAGTTCAACTCGTACCGTTTCTTCGGCCTTCAGACGCCGGGCAATTTCGATATTCAAGGCTTCCATCTCGGCGCGTGTGGAGTCGAGCGCGCAATTGAGTTCGACCATCTGCTGCCCCTGCTTCTGATTGTGATGCACCAGCTGCACGGCACGCTGCTGATAGTCCGCCAGATTCTGGCGAGCCTCCACGAGTTCATCCGTGATCAATTTCTCACGCTCCAACTGCTCTGGCCAAAGTTTCCTGAAACGGTTCAGATCCTGACTCAATTGTTCGAGCTGGGAGTCCTGAGTGCGGGTCTTCTGGATCAGCTCCTGCTTGATCCTGACCTCGTTCTCCAGTTGATGCTGGATCTGTCCGAGGCGCTCGGTGAGCTCAGAATTCTTCAGCGCCTGCTCCTTGAGTTCTCGACTGCTTTTCTGATGAAGCAGGTGCAACTCATTCAATTTTTCCTGGGCTTCCTTCTGGAAATGACGAAAGGATGAACGAGTGACTTCATGATCTCTCTCCTCGCCTTTCAGCTCGGCCTGAAGTCTTTCGGCTCGCATCTCGATCTGCTGGAGGCTGTGCACATGGGATTTTTCAGCGGCATTTTTCCATTCCGTGATCCGGCGCTGATTTTCCTGCGTCGTGGCCGCGTACTGGTTCTTTCGCTGCTCGAGCTCGAGCCCAAGCGCCCTGGTTTCGTCGTTGGTTCGATCCAGCGCCTCGCGAGTCCGCTGATGCGTGAGCTTTTCTGATTTCAGTTCCGCGTCGATGCGGTTCAGCTGTCCTGTAATTTCCTGGAGAGCCTGCGCGTGCTTGGCTTCAGTCGCGGTCTTCCACTGAGAGACGTTCTTTTTCACCTGCTCCTCGGCAAGGTCCGAGAACTGCTTCTGCCTTTGATGCTCGAGCTCCAGAGTGGTGATCTGGTGGCGTGCTCCCCGGAGTTCGCTTTCCAGTCTCTTGCCGGAAATCACGATGGCTTCCAGTTCATAGAACAGACTGGGATGAGAGTTTGAATCGGGATTTTCGGTCTTCATCTTGATTTCCTCCAGGAGATCATCTTTGATTCTGAAGGGTCTGGAGCAGGGAGTAAATGAGCAAAAAGTACCCAGTTTCGTTGAGCTTTTCGGCGCCGTTTTGCCCGCATCATTCATGCGGAGGTCACGAAGTCAGCGCATTGAGGACAGGACCGTTCAAGTTTTGGCGCCTGTTTCCGAAAGGTAAACCATGGACTCTTCCGGAATCTCAAGATACCTGGCCTTCATCCTGGTGCTCCAGATGCCGATCTTCTTGATTTCCGGCACTTTGGAACTTCATGCGGCCCCTCCTGTCAGCCGTTCGTCGGCCGCTTTTACGCCCTCGGGGGTGTCCCCATCCGAACAAAGGAACATTGACTCCCTGAGCTCGGACCTGAAGAAGCTCTCTCAGAAAAGAGCGAAACTCATCGAAGAACTGCGAAAGGTGACCAAAAGTCCTGCCAATGCGACCCCGGACGACGTCCTGAGTTACCCAGGGGGCATGATTACTTCGAACACCAATTTTTTTGCAGAAGAGCGCTATCTGGCCCAGGATCTGATCGATCACATTCGCAAACTTGATGCTCGGATGAAAGAGAAGCAGTTTCAGCTCGAAGTGAATCAGAATGGACATGCGGCGACCCCCCGGGCTCATCAGCTGGCCAGTCATTTCGAAGTGAGAATTCAGGCAATCAGAGCGGAACTGATCAGGCTCAAAGCTCTTCAAAAAGCTCCACGGACTCCACAGAACGAGGCAGAAAAGGAAGGAATCGGAAGGGAGATCAGGGAGACTCGTCACGAAATTCGTGAGATCGAGTATGAACGAGAAAAAGCTCTCGCCGGCAAGTACTCTGAAGATGAACTCCGGATGGAACTCATGTTCAATCATGTCCACGAGATGACCAAAATGAACGGGCCGGCCCGACCCACGACGGATTCGACCGGAGTCACCGGCAACCGCGCCAAGCAACTGCCCGAAACTCCGGCAGATACGACGAGCGGCTCCCGTACCCCTGCCTCCAGCGCCCGCGGACTTCGCTGAATTCCCATTTTGCGGTCAACTTCACACGTCAAAATGCCGAAAAGCCTT
Source organism: Oligoflexia bacterium (assembly GCA_014378465.1). Taxonomy (GTDB): domain Bacteria; phylum Bdellovibrionota; class UBA1018; order UBA1018; family UBA1018; genus UBA1018. The sequence continues at coordinate 248,868 of JACMNQ010000057.1, forward strand.
CAGAGATCCCAAGAAAGAAGAAGGCACGCATGACTCAACGATTCCGATCAAGAGCTCCGGAGATGATCACAGCATCCCTGCTTCTTCAGGCCGCTTCGCTACTGCTCTCCTTGAGCGTGTTCGCCCAGACTGCACGGCCCGTGAATCGTTCCCCCGGCTTTTCTCCCGTAACGACTCTGACGGAAGACGAACAGAAGAAAGTCACGGTCCTTCAGGCCGATCTCCAGAAACAGGCGGAGAAAAGGGCACAGCTCCTCCAGGATCTGAAGAAAATGACCCAGGCGCCCGACAGTACCTCTGAAAGAGATCTGCTGTCTCCCCTGCCGGGCAGCCTGACCCTCCCTAAACTTTACAAAGAGAATCCTTCGGATCCCAGGAACGCCGCAAGACAGGCCGAGCTTGAAAACAGGACCTCCGGGGCTGAATCCATCCGCAGAAAAATCAAGGATCTCGACTCCATAGTCAGCGAAAAACGAGGTAAACTCGAAGTCAATCAGCAGGGTCATCCTGTCTCGGCTGGAGCGCGGACCCTGATTGCGAAGATTGATCTGGAACTCGAAAGCGCCGCCGGAGAACTGAAGTTCGAAGAAAAGAAGCTTTCAGCAGCCGAGGGCTACGACAAAAAGGAATTTCAGCTCTCCATCAAGGATCTGCACAGAAAGATGCGCGAATTGAAGAATCAGCGCGAAGAACTGCTTGCGGGAAAAGTTTCCGAAAAGGACGTTGAGCTGGAGTTGATCATTCAACACGTCTCTGACCTGGCCAAAATGCATCCGGCGACTTCGCTCTCGGGTGACTCAACCGCCGTCACGGATACCCGTAACAAGTCGCTTTACGAAGCACCTGCTGACTCGACGAACGGATCCCGGCCTGTTTCATCTGGTGCTCGCGGCCTCTCCAACGACCGACACTGATCAACAGTGTTAAATTCACACTGAACTCTCAAGTTTCGCCGTCAATATTCCGACAGATTACCAAGTTCATTATTCCATTTGAGGCTGTCGATGAAAATTCTTCCAAACCGTTTTCTTCTCATTCTCTGCGCCATCAGCCTGCTGCAAGCTGGAATATCCCCTTCCACGCTTGCGCAAGTCGTGATCAACCCGGCCTCCGACGCCCAAAAAAAATCAACTGCAAGTGATCCGGGCAGGATGAAAGCAAGGCTCCAGGACCGGATCGGGAGCACGAAGTCCGCCAATCGGAACGAGCTCGGAAAAAAACTGAAGGAAGTTCAGAACCTGAAGTTGATGCCCGGCATTCCGATTGAAAGCCCTTCTCGAGATCCATCCAATGATGTTCGAAGCGCCCAGGAAGCTCACGAACGCGACATCAATGAACCCGATGAGAGTGAAAGCATTCGCATCATCGAAGAACGGGCCGCACGAAGAAACTCCAGCGCCTCAGACGCCACTGGCGCGCTCAAACACTGAAGTGCGACACCATGAATTTGAACCCATCCGTCCACTCTGCCCACCGAGGAAATCATGAAAATCATTCGCGCTTCGTTTCTGCTCAGTTCCATCACGCTCTGCCTGCTTCAACTTGGAGCTTCTCCAGCCATCTTCGCTCACGAAGTTCCGCGGGATGCTCCACACCCCTTGGTCAAAGCGTCGGAATCCGGTGAACGAGTGATACAGAGGGAGCATCTGAAGGCGCTCAAGGTCCAATTGACTGAGCTGCTCCATGAAAAATCGGAACTCACGGATCAACTCAGGCAGTCCCGTGCGAAAAGTGACATCGCTGCCAGCAAAACTCACAGCGCTGAACTCGAGAGGGTCGATGAAGGCATCGACCAACTGCGATTTGATGCGGGTCAACCCGCCGCTCCCCTGTCAAAACTTGAACAATCGGAAATCTCGGCGTTCATCGCGGCAGGTGGCGGGAGCGACTCCAGCCACAGTGGAGCGACTTCGGCGGAGCGCGCTCCGGCCACGAAAGCTTCCAAGAAGTCCGTGGCTTCTGAACTGCACACGCACGGGCACTGAGAATGACTCCATTCAGTCGGGTGACCCTGGCGGCAATCATCGTCCTCTCCAGTGTCGCCTCCAGTTCCACCCGCGCTCATGCTGGCCCCCGCGAAAACGTGCCTCCTTCCGGTTCCGACATGAAAAAGAAAATCACTTCGCTGCTTGCCGAGCGAAAAAAACAACAGGAACTTCTGAAACGGGCCATCGCTCAATGTTCTGAATGTCCGGTCCGGGATCAGCAGAAAGTCATGAAAGTCGCGCGACTCCTCTACCCTGAATTCAGCGCGCTGAAGGATGACGAGTTGCAGGCAGCTGCCCTCGCCAAATGGCCGACCGAGAAGAGAGACGGACGCATCGTCACTCCTGGCGGACTTGCGTACATGCAATTTTTCCAAACCGAATTCCTGAGTCATCTTCTCGAACATCCCGATGCGGTGGGCCCGCTCAATGGACCCACCCGGATCAGTATCAAAAGAAGACTTGAGCCCATCGAAGGCATGAAGACTGAAATCGTGAACCTCGAACTTCAGCTCAAGCAACTGAGGAAGCAGCTGGCGCCCAACGACAAAGGGCAAAACTCTGAAATCACGGCTTTACTGGCACTGATCGACCAGGCAAAAAATCCAACCACTGAATTGGCTGCCTTGCCCGAGAAAAAAGTGAGCGACAGCAAGGTGAAACTGGAAGGCACCATGACGATCCCCGAGCAAAAAATCGGTTCAGCTCTGGTCTCGGATGCCCTCGGCCCTTCACACTGATTTTGACTGATGAGACCTGATCCGCCCGAGAAAAACCTGATGCTATGGAGATTCGAGCCGAGCTTCAGACGCTCTACACGGGAATCATTGCCCCGCAACCTCAGCCCTGGCAGGCTTTCGCCACATCCTCGATCGCGACGGTCCGCTGCTGGCCCGTCGCAAGTTCCTTCACGACGACTTTGCCGTCAGCGAGTTCCGCGTCTCCGAGGAGAACGACGTGGCGGGCCAGGTGTTTCGCGGCCTGCTTGAGCTGCACCCCGAACCCGCCCGCATCCAGAGGAGTCGCCACTCGCAGTCCGGCTTCGCGCAGGGAACGGACGATCTTTTCAGAGATACCGCGCAACTCCTTCGTTGGCAGAGTCACGAAGACGTCCATCGCCGATTTCATCTCCGGGAGAAGTTTGTGGGTTTCAAGAAAATCTCGAAGCGTCACATCACCGAAACCGAGGCCCACTCCCGAGAGTTTATCCTTGCCGAACATGCCGATCAGATTGTCGTAGCGCCCGCCTCCGAACATCGCGCGATTGTTTTCGCCCGAAGTGTCGTACATTTCAAAGACCGTTCCCGTGTAGTAGTCCAGCCCGCGCATGACGGTCGCATCAAAGACAGCCTGCTGCCCAAGACCTGAATCCTTGAGAAACGCGAAGAGTGACTTGAGCTCCTCCACTCCCTGACAGGGGTAGTTCACAGCAATTTCATCGAACGAGGATTTGAAAAAAATTTCCATCTTCGTCTGGAGCTCCGGAGCGAGTCCCAGGTCGCCCAGCCATTTTGCATAAGCCGCCTCACCGATCTTCGCGCGAGCATCAATCGCCTTGGAGACCGCGAGCGCCGCAGAGGCATCGAGCCCGAGAACGGAAGTGAAGACATGATCCATGAGTCGGCGATTGTTGATCTTGATGGCGACATGTTTTTCGCCTCCGAAGCTCTTGACCAGATCAAAGGCCAGAGACAGGAGCTCAGCGTCCGCCAGAAGCGGATCTCCGCCGAGCACATCGACATTGAGCTGCCAATGCTCACGGAGTCTCCCACGTTGAGGACGTTCATAGCGCCAGACATTGGGGATGCTGTACCAGCGGACCGGCTTTGGCAGTTCATTGATCTTGCCGGCCACCATGCGGGCCAGAGTCGGAGTCATCTCAGGACGAACCGCCATCTTGCGGTCTCCGCGGTCGATCATCCAGTAGAGCTGCTGATTGACCAGTTCCTCACCGCTTTTGGCCGCGTAGAGCTCAAACGGCTCGAGCATCGGGCCGTCGTACTCTTCGTAGCCGTAACTTTCGACCACCTGGCGCATTTTGGCGAACATCCAGCGCTGGATTCGCATGTCTTTGGGATAAAAATCGCGGGTGCCCTTGTAAGGCTGGGTGGATAGGCTCATGGGCAGAATCTAACTCAGAAGAGGCTCAAAATCATGAAATTTTGTGCTATGGACATCACACTATGCGGATTGCAGCCATTCAGATGAACTCGACTCCCGACCGTGACCACAACATGAACCAGGCTTACCAGCTGTTTCAGGAAGCCATGGAATATGGTCCGAGCCTGATTTCGTACCCTGAAAATTTCACGCTGTTCGTGGATGATCAGGATGCGCTGTTTGAACAGGCGGAGACGATTCGAGGCCATACGGTCGAAGTGCTCCAGGAATGGGCCGCTGAACATGACGTCTGGCTACTCGCGGGCAGTCTGCCGATCAAAGCCAAAGAAGGTCGAGTCACGAATACCAGCCTGCTGCTCACCCCCGAAGGCGACATCCACTCTCGTTACGACAAGATGCACCTCTTCGACGTGGAACTTGCCGGGGACCGCTCCTACCTTGAGTCCAAAAACGTCGAACCCGGTAAAAAGCCCGTGCTTGCCGACACTGCCTGGGGAAAATTCGGTCTCTCGATCTGCTACGATCTCCGATTTCCTGAGCTCTACAGAAAATACTCCGCTGAAGGTGCTTCGGTGCTGTTTGCTCCCTCCGCCTTCACGGCCCTGACGGGCAAAGCCCATTGGGACGTTTTGACGCGCGCACGCGCGATCGAAAATCAGTGCTATGTGATCGCTCCTGCTCAGACGGGTTCACCTTACGAAGGTCGCATGACGCATGGACACACGCGCATTGTCGACCCTTGGGGCAAAATCATCGCTGAGCGTCCGGCAGGACCCGGAGTCGTCTGGGCTGAAATGAATTTCGACGCGCTTGAAAAGATCCGCACGGATCTGCCGGCTCTCAAGAACCGCCGACTCAAGTAAATCCCATCCGGATTCATCGGGCATTGTGTTACTTTGGAAGCATGGAAGCCACAGGAAACTCCACCGTCCTCATCACGGTCTCCGGTCATGATGCCCCCGGAATCACTTCGGAGCTGACCGGCATTCTCGCCGAAAGCCAAGTCAACATCCTGGACATCGATCAGGCCGTGATCCGGGATCTGCTTTCCCTTTCCATCCTTTTTGAAATCGCGCCGAGTTCGACCGTGGCGACTTCCGCTGCCGCGACTGAAAAAGCCCTCATCAAGGATCTGCTCTTCAAAGCGACCGAAATGGGAATGAAGCTGGAATTCCGAAATCTCGGCCCTGCCAAAGCACCGACTCCCAAGGCTTATCACTACGCCGTGACTCTGATCGCTGAACCGGTCAGCGCAAAAGCCCTGCACGAAGTGACCGCAGTGCTCGCGAAATTCAAACTCAACATCGATGTCATCGAGCGTCTGAGCGAAGGCGAATTCGGCTGCGTGGAAATGCTGGTCTCGACCACGCAGGAACTCGACCGCAGCGAACTCAAGAAACAGCTCCTCTCCATCGCGAGACAGCAATCCGTCGACATCGCGCTGCAGGCCGAGGGCCTTTATCGCCGCGCCAAACGCATGGTCGTCTTTGACATGGACTCCACCCTGATCCAGAGCGAAGTCATCGATGAGTTCGCACGTGAAAAAGGCGTCTATGACGAAGTTTCCGCAATCACCCATGAAGCGATGTCCGGCAAGATGGATTTTGATGAAAGCCTCAAAAAACGCGTCAGCAAACTCAAAGGCCTGACCACCGCCCAGATCGACACGGTCTATTCACGGGTGCAACTCACTCCGGGGGCTGCGGATCTCATCCACGTACTCAAGAAACTCGGTTACAAAGTGGCCTTGATCAGCGGCGGCTTCACCTGCATCGCCAACCGCCTGAAGGACCAGCTCGGCATCGATTTCGCCTATGCAAACACGCTTGAAATCGAGAAAGGTGAACTGACTGGCAGAGTGATCCTCCCGATCGTCAATGCTCAGCGCAAAGCGGATCTCCTCGAGATCATCGCTCAACAGGAGCAGATTCATCTGGATCAGGTCATCGCCATCGGAGACGGAGCCAACGATCTTCTGATGCTTGAAAAGGCGGGGTTGGGCATCGCGTTCAATGCGAAGCCGGTGGTCAGTGAAAAAGCCGCATTTTCGATCAGTCAGAAGAATCTTCGATCGATCCTGTACTTGCTCGGAATCTCGGGCCGCGACCTTTCAGAACTCCTGACTTGAACAGTTGACCGCTCTATGTTGAAATAGTGCACATGAACATAGCACTTTTGTCGATGGATGGTTTCCTTTTTGCACTTCGGTGGTTTCACGTCTTCTTCGGTGTGATCTGGATCGGCCTTCTTTACTACTTCAACTTCGTTCAAGGCCCGTTCTTCGCCGAGACCGATGCTCCGACAAAATCCCAGGCCATTCAGAAACTCCTGCCTCGCGCACTCTGGTGGTTCCGTTGGGGCGCCATGTTCACTCTGATCACCGGAATTCTGCTGGTCACTGGCCGCACGCATCAGGGCTTCAGCTTCGCTTCTTCCTGGGGAGTGAACATCCTGACCGGCATGTCTCTGGCCACCGTCATGTGGTTCAATGTCTGGTTCATCATCTGGCCCAATCAGAAAGTCGTCATCGCTTCAGCCACTCAGGTGGCTGGAGGCGGTACTGTCATTCCTGAAGCGGCAGCTTGTGCGGCAAAAGCGGGCCTGGCTTCACGCACCAACGTTCTTTTCTCCATCCCTGTTCTCTTCTTCATGTCAGCTGCGAGAAATCTGAACGTGACGGTCGATGAAAGCTCCAAATTTGGACTCTGCGCCGCTTTGATCGCGATTGTGATCCTCGGCCTTGAATTCAACGCCATCAAAGGCAAGACGGGCCCTCTCACCACCGTGAAAGGGGTCATTCATTGCGGCTTCGCACTTGCCCTCGTGATGTATGCCATCGTTGAGATCACGCTCTGATTTCATCACCGTCTGAGCTGAACTCCAGCTTCGTCCGACGGTGACTTCAAAACTTTGACCCGTTCGGCACTGCCGGACGGGCATTTTTCACTTCAAGATCTTCGAATAGATCCCGTCCAGGTATCGCCTGCCATATTCTTCGATGCCCGATTTGAGCCGGCCCTTGCTGAGCCTGGAGAAGACGTCCTTCTTCTTGTAGAGATCGACTTCCAGGAAAAGACTCTGGACCACGGTCACCTGAAAGGTCTTCGTGTCGCAGGCCGCGTGGTGCCACTCTCCCCAGCCATCAAAATAGTGAGCCGTATAAGCATCACGAATCCAGACCGTCGCTTCATCAGCACTCGTCGCGCGTCTCACATCCAGGATCTGACGAATCGCGCGCATTTTTCCGGGGGCGAGATTCAGCTTTCGACTGACGAAGCTCGGAGTGTCGGAAATCGGGATCTTTGCTTTGAACCCTGAATCACCGAACCATTTCCAGGGGTCGAGCGGATCACCGGGAAATTCATACTCCATACGCCGCTGGGTTTTCCGGTAAGCCTGTATCCGGGCTTTGACCAGTTCGAGGAGCTTGTCTTTTCGCTTCTCTTCCTTCACGGCGGAGACCTGACTGACTTCGGCCTGATTCAGTTTGAAGTTGCAGGGGAACTTTTCGCAATCATGGATCGCGTCGAGATCCTGCTCAGCCCAGGGGGACCAGCTGTTCCAATTGGGCGAAGCTGGGTCGAAATACGGCCCGAATTCAAGTTGGTAAGTGCGTTGAACCGCAGCTTCGCATTCCTTGATTCCTGGAGTCGAAAACTTCTGCACCCTCGCGAGATCCGTGAAGATCGCTTCCGAATGATCTCCGAACCACGCCTGTTCCTTGTTCTTCTGCAGCAGCTCGGACACTGGACCGTAGGGCGTGAGGACCAATGCCCCGCCACCCAATGCCGCTGCAGCCAGAACTCGCAAAGCCATAATTTATCTCAGTGTAAAGAGAATCTTGATGTCTTCATCGTCAAAGGTGATGCCGGCTCCGTAGAACCAGGCGAAGTTTGAAGAACGACCGTCGACGGTCTCGACTCTGCGAACGGATTCAATCCCGCCCTTGACATAAAGACTGCTCAGCACTTTGTCATAGGCAAAAGGAGTCACTTGCAAAGTCATGCGGTCATTGACCGCAATCCCTCGTCCGCGGGAGTAGATGTCGTTTCTGAAGATGAACATCGACTCCTTGTCGTGAGGACCGAGGTTGAGAGCCACTGAAATCGCTCCGTCACCGTGCAATGAGCCGGCTGAAACATCGATGCGACGATAAAAAGTCTTGCCCAGCATTGCCGTGAGAAGAATTCCGCCTTCTTCGACTTCGCGGGTTTCAACCGTGGTCGATTGGCCACCGGCAACTGAAGTCGTCGTATTGAGGACTTTCAATTTGCCGCGAGGATCCAGCGAGATTCCCAGAAGGTAGTAACGGTCCGGTTCAGGCCAGATGCCCAGTCTGAAAAAGCCACGTCCGCCGCGATAAACGGGTACCTGTTCAGCACCGACGTCAACGACGAACCTCACGCCGCCCACCTTGCTCAAAAGCTTGTTGAGGTTATGCAGTGCCAGTTTGATCTGATCAGCGTAGGCCGGATCATTGAGAAGCATTCCCAGTGATCCCTGACCTTGATTGATCCGGGTCATGATGCTTCTGAACTGCTCCAGGGAGTCTTCGAGCTTTCCAAGTGAGCGCTGTGCAGTCGTATTGAGGTTGCCTTCGGGAGAAAGAGTCTTCGATGCGTTGAGCAGAGCCACGTTGAGCTGCTGCATGGCTGCACGCATCTCCTTCGGATTGATCGAATCCTTGAGGTTGGTCGTGAGATGAGTCATCTCCACCACGAGAGTGTCGACCTGATTGACCAGCTTTTCAATGTCCTGCGACTTCTGTCCGACCGGAATTTCCTTGGAATCCTGTCGAGGAGCCGCGATTGCGCCTGGAAGCAGATTCTCAAAAGCCAGATCCAGGACTCGTGCGGTGGACTTCCAGATTTTCTGACAGGCGGCTTGCCCAGTGGCCTGCCATGCGGTTTGTATGACGATGCCTTCGAGTTTCAGCTGATTTGCACCCTCCGCAGAAGGAGGTAGGGGCGTTTCCTGAGGAACGGCAACGGCCGGAGGAGTGAAATTTCCATTGGCCGGAGCCTTGTCGACGTGCTGACTGCCGACGTACTTGACGGGCTTGAGTTCCACGAACTTGTCGCCCAAAAAGCCTTCACCGCGCAAGTAAGCGCGAGTGCTCGGAAGGACTTCGACGGGTGCGGTGATGCAGATCCCGAGCTTCACGTGAGTTTCCGTGAGCTCAACGCTCTTCAGGTAACCGATCTGAAGTCCAAGCGAGCGAATCGGAGACTTGGTCTTGAGGCCCGTCGCATCCTCAACGTTGATGCTGACCAGCTCACAGGGTCTCCACCAAAAAGGTTTGTCATTGACGAAAACCGTCAAGGCTCCAATCAAGGTCAACCCCAGAATGATGAAAAGGCCAACCCGGATGCGTGTGGAAGAACTGGCGTGAGATGGATTCATTTAATTGTTCACCGTAAGTTTCGCAAACCCGAAGGGCAAGAAGGAAGTCAGAATATAATCACTGCAAAGAACCGTGAGAAAAGTGGCCACGACGGTATTGCGAGTGGCGAGGCCGACGGCCCGTGCTCCACCCTGCGCCTGGTAACCACAGAAACAGCCGATCGAGGTCAGTACCGTGCCGAAGACCGCACCTTTGACTACACAATGAGTCATGTCGATCGCATCCACCACTTTGGCGAATTGCATCCAATAGATGGCTGAATCCAGTCCCATGATTCCGCAGGCAATGCCTGCACCAGCAAGAGACGCGACCGCGGAAAAGAAAATTGCGAGAAGCGGCACCATGAAGAGGCCAGCGAGAATTCGAGGAGTCACCAGAAACTCGATCGGATCCACTGCCATCACTTCGAGGGCGTCGACCTGTTCCGTCACGCGCATGGTGGCGATTTCAGCCGCCATGGAGGCGCCTGCCCGGCCAGTCACCATGATTGCGGTCATCACCGGTCCGAGTTCGCGGAACAGCGAGACGCCGATGCTGCCTCCGAGAAGTGCTTCGGCACCGAAGATCTTGAACGAGATGTAAAGCTGGTAGCCCAACACTGCGCCCATGAACATGGCCGCGATCGTGATGACTCCGCTGGAACTGACGCCGATGGCTTCGCACTGTTTCAAAAACAGGCCTCGACGACGCCACATTTTGGGAAGTGTTTCGAAGGATCTGAAGCAAAAAAGACCGAAGTCCCCGAGAGTGAGCACTGCTGATTGGAAGACTTCAATGAGTTTCACGATCGTTCCAGTTAAGACCAGAACTGGCTCAAAGACAATCGTTTAGAATAGAAAACTCCTTCACCAGAATGGTCTGACGCATCGCAACTCAAGCTTGCGAGAGCGGCCACGGGAAGGCATTCTGATCTGGTAATAACTTTTTTGTCGGGATACCCATTTCACACCATGAATTTCTTCACTCGAGTGATTCTCCGCCGTGCGGGATGGATCACAATCCTCGGTTCGCTCCTGTCGTACGCCGGGGGCTACTATTCGGTACAGCTCTACAAGAATCTGCGAACTGACATCGAGGAACTTCTGCCGACGACCGCCCGCAGTGTCGTCGACCTCAATCAGGTCAAGGACCGCCTCGAATCCATTGATAACCTCGCCGTGCTCGTTTTTTCGAAGGATACTCAGGCCAGCCGGCGCTTCGTCACCGAGCTTTCTCATCGTCTTGAAAAAGCGCCGAAGGACACCATAGCCAGCGTCGAGTACAACATTTCGAAGGAACTGCAATTCTTCAAGGAACGGCGCGCCCTCTACATGGATCTTGTGGACCTGAAGAAAGTGCGGGACTACGTACGGGACCGGATCAGCTATGAGAAATCACTTTATAATCCCCTGACCATCTTCAGTTCCCAGAACATTCCGGAACCTCGCCTGGATCTCATGGGACTTCAGAAAAAATACGATGGCAAGGCTTCCGCCTACTCTCGCTTCCCAGGAGGCTACTACACGACTCCCGACGAGACCAAGCGAGTGGTACTGGTCAACCTCCCCGGGAATGCCTCGGGCGTGGCCGGGACCCATCGTCTCAAGGACTATGTCGTCAGGACGATCGCTGAGCTCAAGCCGGAGTCTTACGCTGCCGACATCGAGATCAAATACACGGGGGGCGTTCAGAACAATATCGAAGAACAATCGGCTCTCATCGCCGACCTTGAACTCTCAACGGTTGTCGTCATGCTTCTGGTCAGCATCGCGATGCTGATTTTCTTTCGTGCACCGCGCGCCGTCTTCGCACTGCTGGCAAGTCTGCTCATGGGAACGGTCTGGACTTTCGGCGCTTCCTATTTTGCAGTGGGTTATCTGAACGCCAATTCCGCGTTTCTCGGCAGTATCGTGCTGGGAAATGGGATCAATTTCGGGATCATCTTCATCGCCCGCTACCTCGAGGAACGTCGAAACTACAAAGAACATTCGCATGCTCTGGACCAGGCCATGACCCATACTGCAACTTCGACCTGGACTGCCGCGCTGGCCGCCGGCCTTTCTTACGGCTCCCTGTCACTCACCAGCTTTCGCGGATTCACCCAGTTCGGGATCATCGGCCTGATCGGAATGGTCCTCTGCTGGATCAGCGCGTTCACGCTCCTGCCCGCATTTCTCACCCTTCTCGACCGCATGAAGAGTCTTGGACCCAAGCAAAACTATCAGCATTCGAAGATCGCAGGCTGGTTCGCGGAGTGGGTCAGTCGCCATTCGAAACTCATCTCGTTCGCGTCCCTCGCACTCACCGTCGTGGCGCTGGGAACGTCAGTGAAATACACTCCCAAGATTCTCGAAACGGATCTGAGCAGACTTCGGAACAAGGAGAGCATGGAGCGTGGCTCGGGCTACCTGTCCAAGTACGTGGATGAAATTTTCAATCGCTACCTCTCTCCCATGGTCATTCTGCCAAAGACACGGGAGGACGCGATCAAGATTGCCGAAGCCCTGAAAAAGAAACAGGCTGAAGAAGGCAAGTCGAGCCTCATCGCTTCGGTGCAGACCATCGACGATTTCATCCCGAAGGATCAGCCAGAGAAGATCGCAGTCCTGCGTGAAATCAAAAAACTCCTGCCTGAGCGCATCTTCGTGCGCCTGCCGAAAGTCGAGCAGGCCAATGCTCGTGAGTTCCTGACTCCGCAGGCGATGCTGCCTCTGGACCTCAAGGACCTGCCTGGACTGGTCCTCACCAAGTTCACCGAAAAGGACGGAAGCGTCGGAAAAATGGTTCTGGTGGAACCGCCCCTGACTCAGGAAACTCTGGACGGAAACAACCTGATCCACTTCATCCGGGATCTTCGAACTGCGGCCGATGCGGTCTCTCCCGGAACTCCGGTCGCTGGAAGCCTTCCGATTTCCTCTGACATGATCGAGTCCATCACGAAGGATGGTCCGAAAGCGACGCTCTTCGCCTTTCTCGCGGTTGTCATCCTGATCGTGATCCTGTTCCGAAAACTCAACACCATTGTTCCAGTTCTCACGGCGCTTCTCATGGGAGTGATCTGGCTGGGCGGAATCATTCTGGGTTTCGGCGTGAAAATCAACTTCCTGAATTTCATCGCCCTGCCCATCACTTTCGGCATCGGAGTGGATTATGGCGTGAACATCTTTCAACGTTACCGTGAAGAAGGCGGCCAGAACATCGTGAAAGTGATCGGCGACACGGGTGGCGCAGTCGCTCTCTGCAGTTTCACGACGGCAACCGGCTACGCATCGCTCCTGATCGCGCAGAATCAGGCCTTCGTGAGCTTCGGACTTCTGGCCGTGCTCGGGGAAGTGACCTGCATCGTGGCAGCCATCGTGAGCCTGCCTGCCCTGCTTTTGACTTTCTCCAGGAGAAGGGTTTAACCTCAACGGACATGCTTTCCAATTCTCAGGCTGACAAGACCCGCCACTCCCAGATCTCCCGGCTACAGGCTCTTCCCCGGTCTTTCTTCCGAGGAGTTTCGCAAGAAGCTCGGGACTGGCCTGAGTGGTGGCGCCGGCTCTCACCTGTTCAGAAATCTCTGCCCACCCTGCTGGTCCTGCTCTACTGGTGGAGCCTGCACCTGCTTGGCGGCTTTCGCGATGACCACTGGAACATGGGCCTCATCATTCTCGTGCTCTGTTACGCCGGCCGAAAAGCGCGCGTGCTCTTCCAATTTCTCTTTCCCGCCATCCTCACTGCGATCCTTTACGACAGCCAGAGGTTCTACAGTGATTATATCCGCATGGCCGTGCATGTGCAGGAGCCCTACAATTTCGACAGGAGATTCTTCGGGATTCAGGGCCCCACCGGAACTCTCACTCCCAATGAATGGTGCCAGCTGCACACGCATCCCATTCTCGATCTGATCACGGGCTTCTTCTACCTCTTCTTCATCGCGATTTTCGTCGGGATCTGTGCGCGCTTTCGCTTCTTTCTGAGCCGTACCGGAACCTGGAAGCAGACTGCCGTCACGATCATGCGCGAATCTCCTCGCATGATGTGGTCCTTCTTCTGGCTCAACATGCTGGGGTATTCGACTTACTACTGGTACCCGGCCGCTCCACCCTGGTACGTCGCACAGTATGGCCTCGGCCCTGCCAACATGACGGCGCGACCCAGCGCCGCCGGCTGTCTGCGCTTTGATCAGATCCTCGGCACCCACTTCTTCACGGGCATGTATGGGCGCTCTGCCGATATCTTCGGCGCAGTTCCTTCACTTCACATCGCGTATCCGCTTGTCGCCGTTCTCTTCGCTTTTCGTTTCGGCGCGATGAGAACATTTTCCATCGGCTTTTACCTGATCATGTGTTTCTCAGCCGTGTACCTCAACCACCACTACATTCTCGACATCCTCTGGGGATCCACTTACGCGGTGTTGATCGTTGCCATTCTGAACGCTCATGGAGACCGCAAACTTCTCAAGCAGGATGAACTTTCCGCGCTCAGCTGAGACGGAACGTGCAAGGGGTAGGCAAAAGCTGCCTCACAAAATGAGTTCTGGGCGGACGGCAACTCGAATCCACCTTCCTGTGGTAAACTGGAAGGCATCATGTACGAAGACGATGAACCGACCGACCCCAATCTCGTGATCCCGAAAGTGCTGCGTGGACCAGCCGCCTCGCTGACTTCCGCGCCCGCCTCCGATGCTGGAACTTCGAATCCACCTCCCCCGCCTCGAACGGCCGGCAATATCGGTGGCCCAGGCGCGGTGAATGCCTCCAGCCAGATTTTTCTCGGCCCCATCGATTCGCTCATGAAGGACCCGACCATCACCGAAATCATGATCAATGATCTGAGAAACGTGATGATCGAACGCGACGGGAAGATGAGCTACTCGGGATTCAGCTTTCAAAGCCTCGACGACCTGAACCTCGTCGTGCGCACTCTGCTGGACGCCACCGGAAAATTTCTGACTCCGGAATCGCCCTATGTCGACACCAGTCTGCCGGATGGCTCACGTGTCCACCTCGTGGGATCACCGATCACGCAGAAAGGTCCCTGCATCACGATTCGAAAGTTTCCGAAGACCTCTTTCACGCTCAAGGATCTTGTCAGCAAAAGAACTCTCGACTTTCGCATGAATGAGTTTCTCATCGGTTGTGTTCAGGCTCGCATCAACCTCCTGATCAGCGGCGGGACCGGCAGCGGCAAAACAAGTCTTTTGAACGCACTCATTCACCCGATCCCTCACCCCGCACCCAACGTGACCTTCGAGGACACTCCAGAACTCGTGATGAGTCACCGGAACAGTGTCTCGATGCAGACGAAACCCCAGACTCCGAGCTCTCCCGAAGTGAACGCGCGCCAGCTCGTCGTCAATTCGCTTCGAATGCGTCCAGACCGCATCATCGTCGGCGAGTGCCGCAAGGGCGAAGCCCTCGACATGCTGCAGGCCATGAATACCGGACACAGCGGCTCGATCACGACGGTTCATGCCAATTTTCCGCGCGACGCCCTGAGCCGGATCGAGACACTTTGTCTGATGAGTGAAGTGAACCTTCCGCTGATGGCCATCCGAAAGCAGATGGTCAGCGCGCTCGATCTCATCGTGCACGTGAGACGCTACCGCGATGGCGTGCGCCGAATCTCGTCCATCATGGAGCTTACTGGCCTTGAGGGCGAAGTCCCCACGCTCCAGGAAATCTTTCTCTACGACGAGACTGCAGGCGCATTCAGGTGCACGGGCTTCGTTCCGACTTTCTTTGAGGAATTCGAAAGCCGCGGCGTGAGTCTTCGCAAAGACTTTTTTGCCTGAAAATGCTCAGCTCTCCTGAGTACTCTTCAGCTTTTGGTCCAAAGCTCTTCTTTTTTGACCAGATCAAAGACTTCAGTCAGGATCGCGACGGCATTGTCGATCGTGCCTTCATCAATCGTCATGGCGGGCTGGATTCTGAAAGCCGAAGCATAAGACATCGTGAGGAGCCCTCGCTTCAGGCACTCCATGAAAATCTTCGTGCAGACGGCTTTCGAAAGAGGCTCTTTTGTCGTCTTGTCCCTGACCATCTCGATGCTGAGAAAAAGTCCAAGCCCGCGCACGTCCCCGATGAAGGGATAACGATCCAGGAACGGCTCGATCTTGGCGAGAAAGTACTCCCCCATCTTGCGGGAATTTTCGACCAGACCTTCTTCTTCGATGATGCGAACTGCCGCGGCGCCAGCGGCTGAAGCCAATGGATTGCCGCCGTAACTCGAGGAAGAGCCCGAAGGATTGGACCAGGGCTTCGCATTCAGAATCTCGTCACGCGACATGACGGCGCTGATCGGGTAACCACCGCCGAACTGTTTGCCGAGCGTGATGATGTCGGGCTGCACGCCTGAGTGACTCGCACCCCAGTACTTGCCGGTGCGACCGAAGCCGGTGATCATTTCGTCCACGATGAGAAGTGCGCCGAATTCCTTCGCGAGCTCCGCGATGGCCGGCAGAAAATCATTCGGTGGGATCACATTCCCGGCAGTTCCCTGCATCGGCTCGACGATGAAAGCCGCGATCGATCCCGTGCTGTTGTTCTTGAGCTGCTTTCGGGCCATGTCAATGCACGCCGACGAGAGCGATTCAGGACTGGTCTTGAAAGGCGGGCGATAGGGATTGGCGTAAGGCACGACGTGAGAACCCGAAACCATCGGACCCATCTGATTTCTGAATTCAGAACCCATGAGTGAAAGCGCCCCCATGGTCTTGCCATGAAAGCCGCCCCAGAAACTGACGAACTCATGCTTGCCCGTGTGGCACTTCGCGAGGCGCAGCGCGGACTCAACCGCTTCGGCACCGCTCGAGTAAAGCTGTGTGCGGTGAAGTACCGGAGTCGGGCGATTTTTCGCGAGACCTTCGAGCAGCTGGACGCGCGCCTCTGAAGTGAAACTTCCGACCGAAGCCTTCTCCACTTGAGCCTTGACCGCTTCCACGAATTTCGGGTGGCTGTGTCCGAGTCCGTTCACGCCGATCCCGCCAATGATGTCGATGAACGTGTTGCCATCGACGTCAGTCACGGTGCTGCCCCGGGCTTCCTGAACCACGATGCCTGCCATGAGGGCAAAGCCCTGAAGGCCCGGCGAAAGATGCTCCTCTTCACGGGCTCGTATTGCCTGGCTTTTCGGGCCTGGAATGGCGGTTTTCAGGATCGGGCTCTGGTTACGAGGCTGACTGCTTTGCATCCTTACTTAAAAACATATCTGCGGTGCATGGGAAAGTTAAAAAAGATTCCGACCAGAAACGCAGTCACCAATTTTGAGACAGTGTACTTGAAATGGGCGAATTCAGTGAAAACGTAAACCCCACCGCTGTTCAAAAGAAGACTGATGCCGGAAACCACGGCGTAGCGAGTGGCCTGTCCCTGGACGGGCTTTTCATGGGCTTCAAAGCTCCAGTGACGTCCCAGTTGAAAATTGGTCAGAGCCCCGAGAAAGGCACCGATTGCGGTCGCCGCCACATAATGGATGTGAAGGATCTCGACTGAGAAGACCAGAGTCCCGAAGTCCACGACCGTGGCCGCGAGAGACGCGATCTGAGACCGTTTGAAGGACACCAGAGTCGAAGGAGGAGTTTTCACGGGAGACTTCTCCGCACGAGTGGTTTTGGAAACTGCGAGCCCGGCGCCGCCTGCGCTCTCGAGATCCAAGGAGGGTTTTTCCATCTTTCGATCCTGATCGGCCTCAGCGACCGTTGGCCGGATGATCCGCCGGAGCCACCTGAGGGGTGTGGCCGGTTCGTTCCGAAGCCGTGAGTGCGGCAATGGCTTCCAGACGCTTGGCTTCCGCAGCATCCTGCTCGCGGATGCGGATGATCTTGGCCACTGCCCAGAGTCTTTCGACTGCGGAAACGTTGGCCACCACGGCCACAAGACCCAAGGCCATGACCATGGGATGACCCACCGGAACCGCGAAATCACGGTAGGTCTCAAACATCTGGATGGTGATGGGCGACAGTGCAGCGCCGAGAGTCAGGTAAACCGCGCGCTCAGGGCGACGCATGCTGCCTTTGGGAGGATCAATGTGAAGGGCTTCGGCCTTGGCAGTTGAATAACTGACCATGAAGGATCCGATGAGTGCGAGAAGAGCCAGAATCTGAAGAACCGGGATTTCCCGGTAATAGATGACCAGACCGCCAACGAAGAAAAACTCGACATAGCGATCCACTGTCGCATCAAGAATTTCACCCGCATCAGAAGACACACCCGTCAATCTCGCGACCATTCCGTCGAGGGAATCCAGGAAGCCAGAAACGGCCGCGAAACCGGCGCCGAATCCAAAATGTCCATAAGCCAGGCAAGCGCCTGCCAGGAGTCCGAACACCAGCGACGCCCAGGAGATCCTGTTGGGTGTGACGTGAAAGAAAACCAGAAGGCGGGCCACAGGCTGCATGCTCCAGTAAGCCATCTCCATGAGGCCTTTGCTCAGAAGTGCGCTGCCGCCTTGACGATCAACGCGGTCATAGCGAACTCGACCTTTGAGTTTGACCCGAACGGCATAAGCGGCGGCGACGACCCCGGCGAGAACCATGAGAAGCAGAGTGTAAGCCCGATCGAAATACGCCAAAGATAAACTCTGTGTAAAATTCGTAGTCAGATCCCTCATCAGATCGGTTGTCCAACTGCCTAAAATACTGAAGCGGCCTGTCATAAAATACCTGATGCCTTATCACTCAACCACAACCCCCTCACCTCACGCTGGACCCGGGGGCGGGTGGAACGGAACTCTGTGGTTCTGCAATTCTCTTTCCACAGAGTAACCGAACTCGTCGGTTTTGTACCACCCCCTAAATTCAGGGAGTGGTCATTTGATGAACATGAAATGCTGGACATGAAACTCAATGAATTTGATTCCATCGCCGCAAAGCAGGTCCATTGAAAAAGCCACGTCGAGTCATCAACTCAGACGTGGCTTTGAAATTTTACACAGTCGAGGTGCGCCTCGACTTAGACGTTATCGCCTTCGTCGACGCCGTAGTACGTCAGTCCGAGGTGGTTGATCAGTTCTTCGCCGGAGAAGAAACGGAGGGTGTTCTCCATCTTCAGGAGCTGAACGGACAGATCGTGTTCCACGGTCAGGCCGTCTTTTGCGATTGGAGCCTTGAAGTAGAAGGACAGCCATTCCTGAATGCCGCGCATCTTCGCACGGGAACCCAGATCCATGAGGAGAGCCAGATCGAGAACGAGTGGCGCAGCCAGGATGGAGTCACGGCAGAGGAAGTTGATCTTGATCTGCATCGGGTAACCCAACCAGCCGAAGATATCGATGTTGTCCCAGCCTTCTTTGTTATCGCCGCGAGGTGGATAGTAATTGATGCGAACCACGTGGGAGATATTTTTGTAGAGGTCAGGATAACGCTCAGCGGACAGGATGTCAGTGAGAACGCCGGACTTGGACACTTCTTTTGCTTTGAAAGAGCCTGGATCATCCAGAACTTCGCCGTCACGGTTGCCGAGGATGTTGGTGCTGTACCAACCCGCAACGCCGAGCTGGCGATTGCGAAGGCCCGGAGCGATCACGGTCTTGATCAGGGTCTGACCGGTCTTGAAATCAGATCCGCAGATCGGGGTGCCCATTTCATTGGAGAGCTCGATCATGCAGGGCATTTCAACGGACACGTTCGGTGAACCGTTGGCGTAAGGCACGCGCTCCATGAGAGCCGCGTAGGTGTAGATCTGGGAAGGAGAGATCGACTTGTCGTTGTTGCGAAGGCCGGCTTCGAAGGACTTCACGGTCGCGTGAACTTCAGTCGCTGGAGTGTAAACTTCAGTGGATGCGCACCAAACCATCACAGCGCGATCACAGCCGTTTTCCTTCAGGAAGTTCTTGATGTCAGCGCGAAGCTGATCAGCCATGTCCATCTTGGTCTTGCCGGTCTTGACGTTCGGACCATCAATGCGCTTGATGAATTCCTTGTCGAAGACAGCGGACATCGGCTTGATCTTGGAGAGGGGTTCCTTGAGTTCTTCGATGAGGTCTTTTTCAAGAACCTTGGCGTGCTTTGCAGCTTCGTAAGCGTTCTCAGGGAAGATATCCCAACCCCCGAAAACGATGGACTCCAGATCAGCCAGAGGAACGAGGTCTTTGACCTGGGAGTACCGATTTTCGGTGCGCTTGCCGAGGCGGATCTGCCCCATCTGGGTGTAAGAACCGATGGGTTTCGCGATCCCGCGCTTCACGGCTTCAACGCCTGCGAAAAGGGTGGTTGCAACGGCGCCCATGCCTGGGGTCAGAATTGCGAGTTTGCCTGTTGCAGGCTTGATGGCTACAGCTTTTGTTGGGGATGGTGTCATTCCGAAAACTCCTAAAATTGGTTTGGTACGCAGTCTTAAACGAGTGCTCTGGAATAGGCAAGGAATCGTTGCGTCATTCTGGCCGCCGGGGCTTCAAAACAAGGCACAACTCAGTTCATGATTTCGGTTGAAAGCGGGAGCTCTTTGCACCCTTGCGCGGCAGACTGATAAGCAGTGGTGATGAGCTGAATGCACAAGTAAGCTTCCTTCGCTTCTTTGCCAACGAAATCGCCATTTTGCATCGCGGTTTTGAACTGGTCAAAAAGGGAATTGAACCAGCTGACATGGCTCGCATCCATCCAATTGGACTGGATGGTCTGTTTCTCCACTTCCCAGGTGACGGCGCCCTGAGCCACATCCGGGCCTCCGGACTTCTTCATCACGGCGAGTTGCAGGTCATCATCATCGACGGTGATCGCACCCTGATCACCCTGGATCGTGTAGATCACTTTTCTCACGCCAGCAGTCCAAGTGAGATGGGCATGGGCGATCCCGGTCGGGAAGGTCAGCACGGCCGTGAAGTTGTCCTCGGTGTCGTACTTCTGGGGCTCGAGATTGGACATCTTGGCCGTGACTGCGGTCGGGTATCCGCCGAGCCAGTCAAAGGTCAGGTAGAACGTATGGCTGCCGTGATCCATCGCGATCCCGCCGCCGCTGTATTTCTTTTCACGACGCCAGTTGGTCTTCCACTCGGTGACGCCTTTGGCGTGAGTGTTGCGGTACGTGTTGAGCGTGAGGGACCGCACTCTGCCGATCTTGCCGCTCTGGATGATGTCGCGAATCGTTTTGACGACTGGAGCATGTTTGTAATTGTGGCAGGGAAAAAGCACTTTTTGGGCTTTGATCGCGTGCTCGAGCAGCGACTTCGCTTCTTCGAGAGTCGGAGTCAGGGGCTTTTCGCAGAGCACATGCAGGCCCTTGTCGAAGGCTGCATGAGCGATGGCCGCGTGATCGCAGGGAGGAGTCGAAATGTCGACGAAGTCGAGGCTGGAGGATTCTTTCTCGAGCAGGACTTTGTAATCCGAATAGATGCGCGCGTGAGGCAAAGCTTCCTGCGCCTGATTGCGGCGCATTTCACAGATGTCGGCGATCGCGATGATCTCGACATCCCCTTGAGTTTTCGCGCGCTCGAGGTAGGCCGGAATGTGGCCTTTTCCAGAAATGAAACCATAGCCGATGACGGCGCCGCGAAGCTTCTTCGAATTTGACATAGAGGGCGGTCATAGCACCAGAAAGTCCTGATTTTCCACAAAATCCCGTGAATGGCCGTCTGAGTCAACGGGGTCCTGATTTGAGGACAGGTTCAGGTACTTGAGCTGGTTCCGCTTCCGGAAGTCGAAGTCCCTGATGACGGAGTCGGACTCGCGGCAGGGGCTGCAGTACTGGCGGGAGTCGCGGGGGCAGCCGGCGTCCCCGTTTTGGCAGGGATTGGAGCGGGACCCCCCTTGCCCTTGTAATCGGTCGTGTACCAGCCACTCCCCTTCAAGGCGAATGAGCTCATGCTGATCAGCTTGGAAACCGGGCCTTTGCATTCCGGACATTCCGCCATCGGTGCGTCCGAAAACTTCTGCATGACTTCGTGAACTTTCTGACAGGTCGGGCATTCATATTCGTAGAGAGGCATGGTGAGAAATCTCCTGCTGGAAAACTGGGTCAAAAACTGGGTCAAAAACTGGAACGAAGATCCGCTTACCGTGAACTGGATGCAACTCTCAATGGGCACTTTTCAGAAAGTTGTCAAGAATTCGGTGTGGATTTGATCTTAGATCAGGATTCAGATCTGCGTCAAGTTCGTGAGAGAAATTGGTGTAGGCGTTCAAATAGGTCTAGGACAGGCTCGGATCTCTAAGTTAATCTCCAGGCATGGCCGCTCCAAAAATTTCAAATGATTCCAAAGCGATTTCAACTGAGCTCACCCGCCTTCTGGGCTGCAAATACCCCATCATCGCGGGGCCGATGTTTCTGGTGAGCTACGTCGACCTCGTCGTGAAGGTGAGCGAAGCCGGCGGTATCGGTGGAACGCCCTCGCTGAACTGGAGGACAGCCGAAGAATTCGAAGCTGCCGTCAAAGAAATCAAATCGCTCACGTCCAAACCTTTTGCGGTCAATCTGATCGTGAATGCCGCGAACTCTCGCCAGGTACCGGACCTCGACATCTGCGTCCGCCACAAAGTCCCGCTGGTCATCACTTCTCTCGGCAATCCCAAGGAAGCGATCCGGCGCATGCATGAAGTCGGCTGCAAGGTCTTCTGCGACGTGACCACTCTCAAATACGCCCAAAAATGCGAAGAACTGGGAGCGGACGGAGTCATTGCCGTTTCCTCAGGCGCTGGCGGCCACGCAGGCCCCACCTCCCCTCTCGTTCTGATCCCCCATCTCAAACGCCACCTCAAGATCCCAGTCATCGCCGCCGGTGGCATCGCCACGGGTGAACAGATCGCAGCCGCCCTCCTGCTCGGCGCTGGCGGGGTTCAGATCGGCACGCGTTTCATCGCGAGCAACGAAGCCCGAGTGGATGCCAATTACAAAAACGCGATCGTGAACGCATCTCCGGACGACATCGTGCTCACGAAGAAAATTTCCGGCGTTCCGGTGGCCGTGATCAACACTCCCTACATCAAGAAGATGGGGCTCGAGATCACGAAGTTCGAGGAATTTCTGCACACGAATGAACGCACCAAGAAATACATGAAAATGCTTCGCCACTACATCGGCTCCGAGAGTCTTCGAAATGCCGTCGTTGGCCCGACCTGGAAGGAAGTCTGGAGTGCTGGTCAGGGATCAGGCCTGATTGACGACATTCTGCCTGCAGCCGAGATCGTGGAACGTCTGGTGAAAGAATATCACGAAGCCGTATCTCGTCTGCCGGCCTGAAACCTGCGGCCGATCATTCAACCGGGACCATTGGAACTTCGGCCAGCACTGAATCACGGTTTCAAATCACGAACCGATCAGTTAGACAGCGAGCCATGACGACGTTCGACTCCACGAAGCTACCCGGTTTTTCAGTCGCAGCTTTCATCCTGCTTTCGCTGGCCTCGGTGCCCAGGGTCTTCGGAGCTTCTGCTCATACGTTAACTGTAACCGTTCCCACGAATGTACGGCCATCGAAAGCGAAGGCAGCGTTCGCACAGAAACTTTCAGCAGTTTCAACTTCACTTTTCAAGACTGGAAAGAGATCAGCGGTTGCGCCCCTGGGTGGCACCAAAATCACTCCTCTTCTTGAGCTTGACCTGGACCAGCTGGTCATCGTGACCGACAGCTATCCCGGCATTCCTGAAGAAATTGAGAAGCAGTTCAATGGGGGCAGCGGTGACCTCGCCAGTGCCGTCAAAGCCGGCATTTTGAATGGATCCATGAGTACGAGCGACGTTCTCCGAGTGAACGCGAGCGCTCAGATCCTCTCGCGACTCAAACTCGAGCTGGGCGTCGGGCTGGTCAAGATTCGTTATTGGAACGCCGCAAATTCGACGGTCTCGACCCTCGCTTCATTCGCGGATCGTTCGATGGAAGCCGGCGATCCTGGCCTCCTGACGACATATGATTTCACGCTTGGCAATCGCGCGAGGCAGGTCGTGCTTCTGAGTGGCTACATTCAAGGGGACGCCAGCTCGGGTCGGAGCTTCCCAAAACTCATCCAGGCCGTGCGTCCCGCGGCCGGATTCAGTTGGGCCTATTTATCCGCCGATGGGCTCGGCTTTTTCAGCGCCAATGCGAACAATGGGTTTGCAAGGGCGAACCGCGAACTCATCGGACTTCTGGCGGGTCAGGGCGCCCTCGTGCTGGATTATCCAACTTCGCCCGCTTACTGGGCTTCTCAGGTTTTCGGGGGCATCCACTTCATGGAAGGCAGAAAAAGCCTGGAAGGACTCCCCGGCCTCAAACACATCGAAACTTTCAAAGTCGGGAAACCCGGAATATTTGGGTACTGCCTGAAAACTGGGGATGAAGTTCGAATCTACCAAAAGACTTTCACCGCGGGCTCACCCGCCAATGCCCGACCCACACAACTAAAACAGGTGGGTGAAACTACCCACTGGCTTCTGAATTGACCGGAGTTCAGCACGTGTGGAGGTCCGAAAAATTCATCACGTCTCGATCATCTGGTTTTTGAAGTGACGAACCTGGAGTCAGCAGTCTGTACGAAATTTGAAGATGTGCACGGTAGGTCTTGATAAGCTCAAAGCATTCGGCCTGAAGTTCAGGATATGAAATCACTCAAACTGATCCTGTCTTTCCTCATTCTCACTGCGTCTACCGATGTGGCACTGGCCGAAGAAGAGACCGGACTTCAGGGGGATTTCGCACCCTGCTTTCAGTAGGCAGCGAAGGGAGTTACCTCGCAGGCCTGTTCGGGCGCTACTTCTTCAACTCCAACCACGATCACCTCTTCGTCGAACCGTCACTGTCCTGGAATCTGAATGCCTACCACCGTTCCATTTATTCGTTCGGTTTGGCTTACGGCTTTCTCCATCCACTTTCGAAGGATGTGTCATTTGGGGGGACTGCCGGTTTTGAGTTTTCCAAGAGCAGCGATTCGATTGAAGGACACGCATCGATCGGAAAAGCAGGGCTCACTCCCAAGGGGCAGATGTTTCTGTCTTTCGGGTTCAACTGATCAAGTGTAAAATTACCGATTAAAACGGTTGGTTGCGCTAGCTTAGATTATCAGAGCCATTGCATCTCGAATTTCCGTGATTGAGGACTCCAGAAGTAAATTCCCTCAGACGACTCACAGGTTCCGAATCCAATCGCCTGAGTTTTCAGTGTCAGAGATTTCAGGTCTCGAGAAGTGCATTCGCCGGTCTTTCCACACAAGGTCAGTCGGCGGCCGCGCTCCACCGCAGTGACAAAATCATCTTCATCTGTCCCCTCCCACTCCTGGATGACGATCGGAGAAACTTTTTCGCTGCTCAGATTCGCGATCAGGCGAGACCGATTGAGTCGCAAGTTGATTTCGATTCTGGAAGTATCGGGCTTTCCATCCCCGTCGAAGTCGCCTGCAATTTCAACGGAAAGTCCTGACGAGTTTCGGTCACAACCGGAATCACTGGCTGGGCGGAACAGCTCCCACTCGGGACCGGGCACCTCCCTCGATACAACCGGCGACTCGTTCGGCGCCTCCTTTGGCACTGAACTGCAGCCTATCCCGATGCCTGCTGCAGCGAAGAGAACCATCGAAAACATGAGGATCTTGCCTGAGCTCAACCGCCAGATCCTAAAAATGCCCAAGAAACGCTCTGAGTCCGAGCGCCGTCAGCGCCAGCACGGGCAGGACCACGCTGCTGCCTTCAGCAAGCTGAAGGCCTTTCGGGAACCAGCTCGGGCGATTCCAGATGAGTCGTCCCATCCAGATGCTGCTGAGTCCTGAGATCAAGGTGCCGCAGGCAAAGGCGCCCAGAGCGAGCAAGTAGCCATGGCCAAGTTGATTCGAACGAAGGAGCAGCGGGATGATCGTCTCGCAGGGACCCAGGAGTGAAACGACGGCGAACACACCCCAAAGATTGCCGGAACCCGTGCCGAGCATGTCGCGGATCTTTGAAAATCTGAACAGTCTGACCAGGAGAACCGCGACGACCAGCCCCATGGTGAAAGTGATCATTCTTGAAGGGCCCAGATGCTTGAGCATTGGGCTGAAAGCAAAATAGACTCCGACCCCAAGAAGAATGTGAAAGATCAGGAGAGCGCTCGCAAAGAGGGAAGAACGTCTCGAACTCCAGCCCTTCTGCCAGACCAGAATGGAAGCCGGAATCCAGTGATCGGGTGCAAGCGCGTGAAGGACGCCTGCAAGAAACGAAAAAGTGAGCATCCTCAAGGGTTACCCGCTCCACCCACATCTGGTCAAGTTTCGGGGGGCGATTTAGGGGAGTTCGTGCGTATGAGGCAAGAATAACAGGAGAATTCCCATTGCCGCGACGCCGATACCCGTGATGACATCTCCGTAGTGTTCCAAAACGGGGTGATCCAGCTTGATGAGTCCCAGGGAAACCAGGACCGTTCCACCGACCAAGGCTGTCACGACTCCAACTGCAAAAGCGGCCATCGTGAAGACGATGCTGAGGGATCCGAGCGGCACGGCTGCCGCAAAGACCGGCAGCGCGGCAAAACAGGGGGATAGCCCCAGGCTGAAGAGAAACAGGAAGGGAGCTTTGTCTGCGCGCGGCTCCGGGCCGTGATGCGTGTGACCGTGACAGCTGGAGTGGCGATTCCAGGAAAAAAAAGCGTAGCCGATTCCGAAAAGGATCAGAATCCAGCCGGAATATTCTTCGAAGTGACCGTAATTCGTGATGAAATGATTGCCAACCACGACACCCGCAATCCCGAGAGCGAGAGACACGCAGATGTGACCCAGAGCCGCGACGAAAGCTCCCAAAGCCGCCATCTGCATGGGCCATTTTCTTGCCTTGGTCATGAGGACGACAGGGAGCCAATGCCCCGGTGCCAGGGAGTGAACCAGCCCGACTAGAAATGCGGATGCGGCGATCAGGAACATGGGGTGGTCAATCTCGGTCGTTCAATTGTTGAGGCGACAGGTGGCTCTTTCCTTGTCATTGGACCCCAGAGTTTCGCGTTTTTCGGAAAGCTCGGGACGAGTCTTGTCCAGATTCAAAGAAGGATACATGACTGCCTGATGATAGGGATGTTGTGAATCAGATTGTGGACAGGAGGCGAAATTGGCTGTGCCCGCTCCCACCACGCAGCTGTGGTCCAGGCCCAGAGCATGACCCAGTTCATGAATCGCGATGCTCTTGAGCTGAACAAGCTGCGTCCCGCCGCGAATCAGTACCACCTGTCTGGTCACATGCTTGCCCGAGTCCCAGCAGCGGATCGTCGCAGCCGGATTATAACGAGGATCAAGCTCGAGCGTCTTCCATTCGGTGTCGGATTGCTGCTTGACGATGGAGAACGCGTTATCGTTGCCATCGAAATCACAGCTCCCCTTGGACTTCGGGAGGGAGAGCTTGCTCACGTCCGCGGTCGAGACCGAGAAGAGGGATTTTCCCAGTGATTTCTGTGCATAAGTGTTCCAGACTTCGAGAGCGTCATTGATGCTTTCGCGCTCATCGTGACTGAAGCGATTGTCGATCGTGATCTGGAGCTCTGAACTGGTGTCGACTTTGGCCATGTAAGCCGACCATTGGTCCGTCGGCCCGCACTTCAGGAGCTCGTCTTCTTCAGGCTTTGCGCAAGCGACACCGAGTGCGATGATGGCCATGCAGATCAGTGAAACTAGGGAGTGTTCAATCGCATCACGGCGGCCACTGCGATGAAATGGGCGGCAGGCCCTGAGAAGAGAAGTGCAGCGAGATGCACGGCGAAGTTTGACCAGAAACTCGGGCTTCATAGGGCGCATATTGATCATACTGGACGGTACTAATCAAGTACTTCCGTAACCCGGTTTGATTATTTTTAAGCACCTGAAACCATAGGTATATTGACCTGCAAAGCTCGGGTGGGTACAAGTACCCATGAACTCAATTCTCACTGCGAAGTCGCCTTACCTCGGAAAGATCAAAATTTACTCGGATGGAGCGGATCGCAACTCCATGATCGAGATGGCAGCCAACCCGCTCATTCAGGGTCTGACCACGAATCCGAGTCTCATGAAGAAGGCCGGAGTCAAAGACTACCGAACCTACAGCAAGGAGATCCTGAGTCAGATCACCGAAAAGCCCATTTCCTTTGAAGTGTTCGCGGACGACTTCAAGGAAATGCACCGCCAGGCTCTGGAGATCAACTCCTGGGGCAGGAATGTGTATGTGAAAATTCCGATCACCAATTCGAAAGGTGAAAGTGCGATCCCGCTCATTCGCGAACTCTCGCAGCTCAAGATCAAACTCAATGTCACTGCTCTCTTCACTCTGAAGCAGGTGGTGGAAACCTGTGACGCCCTCAAGGGTGGCGCGCCCTCGATCGCTTCGGTTTTTGCCGGAAGAATCGCGGATACGGGTCGTGATCCCATGCCTCTGATGCATGCGGCTCTTGAAGTCTGCACCAGCACGGACCGGAACATCGAACTGCTCTGGGCCAGCACGCGTGAAGCGATCAACATCGTCCAGGCGGAACAGTGCGGCTGCCACATCATCACTGCGCCAGCGGACATCGCGAAAAAAGTCACCGGCTTCAACAAGGACCTCACGCAGATGAGCCTTGAGACCGTGCAAGCCTTCAAGTCGGATTCTGATTCGGCAGGATTTTCACTCTAAGTGGATAAAGTCGTTTTTCTTACAAGTGGTCCTCCGTTTCCTCTCGTCGGCGCAAGAAAGATCCGGGACGCCCAGCTCATTCATCTGCTGAGTCAGCGGATGGAAGTTGAAGTGATCTGTCAGCTCGAGGACGAACTGCAGCAGAGCGTGCTCGAGAGAAGCGTCGAAGCGCTCCCGCCCAACGTGAAGCTCACGCTCATCAAGCCGGATCGCAGACCGCTCTGGAAAAAGACCATCGAGACCCTCAAACCCTACCATGTCCAGAAGCACAGCTCGTCACTTGCGAAAGCGCTCAAGAACCGTGCGGAAAAAGGAAAACTTCTGTGGGTTTCGCGACTCAAGATGGGGCAATACATTCCCCTCGCCCGCAAGCTGGGCTACAAGGTCGTGCTGGATGAACATCAGGTCGAGAGCAACGTGCTCCTCATGGAAGCATTCTCCTCGTTCAGCCATTGGCCCGAAGGAGTGCGCGCCGCTCAGACCGCCTTCTATGAGCAGCGCTTCTGCTCGGCAGCCCATGCAGTGGTCACTGGAGCTGAGATTGACGCCTCGAGGCTCAAGAAACTTTCACCCAAGGTCCCGGTCTACATCATCCCGCTCGCAGTCAACAGTGACTCGTACGTCACCCCTCGCGGTCTCGCCGGCAGCAGCCTCCTGTTCTTCGGCGCTCTGGATTACCGGCACAATCATGAAGCGCTGCTGTGGTTTTCGCGTGAGATCATGCCGAGACTCAAGGCTTCCCTCGGAGCCGAGATGCCGCGAGTGATCGTGGCAGGCACGAACGCTCCCGCGGAAGTGTCAAACAAGCTGCGGCATTTCGGGATTGAAATGTACGACCAACCCGCCTCCTTGCTCTCGCTCCTTTCAGACGCCGCCGTCGTGTTTTTTCCACTCCGCTCAGGTCGGGGCAATCGCATCAACATTCTCGAGGCCATGGCGGCAGGCCGCGCCGTCGTCAGCACCGGCAAAGGTGCGGATGGACTCATTCTCAAACCCACCTACGATATCAGCATCGCCGAGCATCCCGACAGCTTCACGTCGATCATTCTCAGGCTCCTTCGCGATCCAAAGCTGCGGGCCGAAATGGGCGAAAATGCCGTGAAAACGATTCAAGACCGATTCGACTGGAAGGATTCGCTGCCCATGCTGGATCACCTGCTCGAAAAACTGCCCGGCCTTCCCAATTCAAATCACCTCACTCGTGCACCTCGCACCACCCGCGCACCTCGTTCACGTCGCTCACCTGAGAAGTGATCTGAATGAACATCCCTCTTCTCCTGCAGGACCTCGCGGTGATCTTGGGAGTCGCAGGGCTGGTGACGCTGGTCTTTCAACGCCTCAAACAGCCGCTGGTTCTGGGTTACCTCCTTGCGGGGCTGCTGGTTGGACCCCATTTCTTCGGTTCCTGGCTGGGCCCGGTGGTCGTCGATCCCGAGGGCGTCCAGACCTGGGCGGAGCTGGGTGTGATTTTTCTCATGTTTTCGTTGGGCCTCGAATTCAGCTTTCAGAAACTGAAACGTGTGGGACCTTCTTCCGCGATCACCGCCTCTTTTGAGGTGATCGCGATGGTCCTGCTCGGCTTCGCGACCGGCAGGATCCTGGGCTGGAACTTCATGGACTCGCTTTATCTCGGAGCGATGATCGCGATCTCGTCGACCACGATCATCGTGAAATCGCTGCAGGACCTGGGACTCAAGACCCGCAGATTCGCCGAAATGATTCTGGGAGTTCTCATCGTTGAAGATCTTTTTGCGATCCTGCTTCTGGTCGCCCTCTCCACGCTCGCGCAGGCGCAGAACTTTTCAGGCCTTTCGCTCCTGATCGCGGCCGCGAAACTTCTGCTCGTCGTGAGCTGCTGGTTTCTGTCCGGCTACCTCGTGCTCCCGCGCCTCATGAAGTTCGCCGGAAAAGTCGGGAGCGAAGAAGTCCTGACCGTTCTCGCCTCCGGCTTTTGCCTGGGACTCGCCATCTTCGCCGCTCACTTCGGCTATTCGGTCGCGCTCGGTGCCTTCATCATGGGATCCATTCTCGCAGAAAGCACCGAGTCTCATCGCATCGAGGAACTCGTCCGGCCCCTGCGTGACGTATTTGCCGCAGTCTTCTTCGTTTCCGTCGGGATGCTGATTGATCCCAGGATGATCGCCGCGCACTGGGGTGCGATTCTGATCATCACTTTCGTGGCCGTGATCGGCAAAGCCCTCACTTCGATCGTGGGAGCCCTGATGTCGGGCCAGAGCTGGCGCATGTCGGTGCAGGTCGGTCTTGGACTCGCTCAGATCGGAGAATTCTCCTTCATCATCGCCGCGATGGGACTTGCGTTGAAGGTCACCAGTGATTTCATCTATCCAGTCGCGGTCGCCGTCTCCATCCTGACAACCCTGCTCACGCCTTACCGGCTGCGCTACTCTCACAAGATCGCCGTGGCTCTTGAGGATCGCTTGCCTGCACGGTTCACGCACCTACTGGCCAGATATTCAGACTGGCGCGGCAAGAAGAGCGCGGACTCCGAAGAGCGCAAACTTTTACGCATGCAGCTGACGCGCTGGCTTCTGTCCGGAATCGTCGTCACTGGAATTTTTCTAGGGACGGCGGAGCTCATGCCTGAAACCTACGCTGCGGAACGCACGATGGCCTGGGCAATCGCGGCCCTGACATCTTCGCCCTTTCTCTGGGCCATGTTCTTCGCCTTCGGCAAGCGAGGGCTCGCCCGTTCACCGGTACAGGCTTTCCTGACTCGCGTCTGCACGCTGATTCTGGTCGGGATTCTCAGCCTCGAGTACTTTGCGTTCGTGCAGGCCGCTTTTTTCACCCTGGCGGGTACGGCCCTCGTCTACCTGCTGTTCTTCCGCCAGCTGAACACTTCGTACCGCTGGTTTGAAAAACAGTTTCTCTCGACGTTCGACGAGGCTCCGAAAACTCAGCGCATGATTGACGTGCGCAATCGGCTCGCGCCCTGGGACGCCCATCTCGTGAGACTCAAAGTGCATCCCAATTCAATCATCGCCGGCAAGTCTCTCCGGGAGTCCGGACTCCGAGGCCATTATCAGCTGAATGTCGTCGTGATCAAGCGCGGTTCCCGCACGTTGGTCGCGCCCACTTCCAGCGAACTCATCTTTCCTCAGGATGAGCTTCTGGTGCTGGGAGTGGATGAGCAGATTGATCAGGCCCGTGACGCGATCGAATTCGCGCGGAACGCCGATCAGTCCCCCACGGTCGCTCCCGGAAGCTCAGGACAGGCGCTGGATCAATATGAACTCAAGAATCTGTTGATCTCGGAGACTTCGCCGCTCGTGGGAGTCACGATTCGCGAAAGTCGGGTGCGTGAACAGTTTGGCGGGATCATCGTCGGGATTGAGCGCGGCAAACGCCGCATTCTCAATCCCAATCCTGATCTCATCATCGAACTGAGCGATATCCTCTGGATTGTCGGGCAGAGTTCGCAACTGAAATTCTGAATGCTTCGAAGTTTGCGATGCCTTGAGGCACTTGGCGCTCATGATCTGGCAAGCGCAAGCCTGCCCCTGCTCGCTCGGAAACTGCGAAGGCATCAGATCGAAGACTCCGGAGTCACAGGCTTTGAAATGAGAAGACACCTTATCGCCCTGGATTCGGCAGACTCGCTGGCGGGAGCTGCAAAGCTTGCTTGCGAAGGGAAGGAACGGAGAAGAACGGGAATGGACAGTAACAAGCTGGACATCGTGCGTACTCCTTCTGGAACGATTCGTTCCGATGAAAAAGCATCTACGCCCTGTAATGATTCAGATAAAGAAACAATTCAGGAATAATTGTTTCGTTCACAGAAACGCTTTCCAGCTTGAGCCCTCAAGCCCCCGGAGGCAGCGCGACCTGACTGGTGTTCTTGAAACGGACCACAAAGCCGTAGAGCACTCCCAGCAGAACGACGCCACCGATGAACCACTTGAGCTGGGATTTGATGACCATGACCATCTCTTCGGGTGAGTTGAGAAGTTCCGGATGTCCGCCGATGACCTTTTGACCGAACCAGGACAGGACCACGCACCAGATGAACGCGCCCGCGATCGTGACTCCGCTGAATGAAGCGAAACGCATTCTGAAGACGCCGGCCGGGATCGAGATCAAGTGTCTCACGACCGGGAGCAGCCTCGCCACGAATACTCCGCCAATGCCGTATCGTACCACCCATTTTTCAGCCATAAGGATCTTGTCTTCGGTCAGGAGAAAGTATTTGCCGTAACGCTTGACCAGAGGGAGTCCGAGGGCTTGCGCGCCGAAGTAACTCACGACCGAACCAAAATAGCTGCCTGCCGTTCCGGCCAATACCACTCCCCAGAAGTTCATCTGACCTTGCGCTGCCCAATAGGCCGCTGGGGGCATGACGACTTCAGAAGGCACCGGCAGGATCGAGCTTTCCATGGCCATGAGAAGAAAAACTCCCCAATAACCCCACTGTTGAACCCAACCAAACCAGACCTGTAACAGATGATGCAGCATAGAGGCGATTTCCACATACTTCGGAGATTGAGTCAAGCGGGCACGCCTTTGTCCGGCCAATTGTGGTGTTTTCTGGAGAACGCGCTATAACCGGATTCATGCAGACTCTCCCTCATGTGGTCATCATCGGTGCAGGCTTCGGCGGGCTGAGAGTGGCCCGTGGATTGCGGAAGTTCCCGATCTCCGTCACCGTCATTGACCGAAGAAATCATCACCTTTTTCAGCCTTTGCTTTATCAGGTGGCCACCGCAGCACTTTCTCCTGCCGACATCGCGACGCCCGTGCGCAGTGTTCTCAGCGATCAGAGTGACGCAGACGTGATGCTGGACGAAGTCATTGGAGTGAATCCTCAAAAAAAGGAAGTCCTCCTCACGGGCCGCTCCGTGAATTACGACTACCTGGTCATCGCCACCGGCTCAACGCACAGTTACTTCGGTCATGACGACTGGGAAAAATTCGCGCCGGGACTCAAGACCATCGCTGATGCCACCAACATTCGACAGAAGATTCTCCTCGCCTTCGAAAAGGCGGAGATTGAACCGGATCCTGTACTCCGCAAAAACTACCTCACCTTCATCATCGTCGGAGGCGGTCCCACCGGTGTGGAGATGGCGGGTTCCATCGCTGAACTCGCAAAGGTCGCTCTCGCTTCAGATTTCCGCCACATCGATCCCAAGTCCGCTCGCATCATCCTCATCGAGGCCAACACTCGCGTACTGGCCACTTTTCCCGAATCCCTGTCGGCGAATGCCAAAAAAGTCCTCCAGAATCTGGGGGTCGAAGTGATGAATGGTGCGCGCGTTGAAAAGGTGGATGCCGAAGGCGTCCTGGTTTCGGGCAAACGCATCTTCTCGTCCACGGTCATGTGGGCCGCGGGAGTGCAGGCGTCTCCTGCCGGAAAATGGTTGAATGCGGAGACGGATCGCTCTGGCAGGGTGAAAGTCCAACCGGATCTTTCCGTCGCGAATCATCCTGAAATTTTCGTGATCGGCGATACGGCCCACGTCCTCAGCAAGAAGGGCATCCCTCTCCCGGGAGTTGCGCCCGTCGCCATGCAACAGGGCAGTTACGTCGCGAAGCTGATTCGGAGTCGAATCGCGGGCCGTCCTTTCACTGAAAAGTTCACCTACTTCAACAAAGGAAATCTCGCCACCATCGGGCGTGCTTCTGCAGTCTGCGATCTGGGCAAGATCAAACTCACCGGATTCATCGCCTGGCTGGCCTGGATCTTCGTTCACATCTTTTACCTGATCGGATTTCGAAACCGGGTGCTCGTGCTCCTTCAGTGGGCCTGGTCCTACGTGACTTACCAGAGGGGCGCTCGTCTCATCACGAGTGAACTACGGACCGAGATCCCCTCCACCTCTCAGAAAGCTGCACCATGATCTGGATCCCACTCGCCCTTTACCTGCAGAAAACTCCCGACCTGAGCAAGCTCGACCATCGAAAAGTGAGAGTTACGCTCGGGACTCCGAAATGTCCGCTCGCGAATGCAAGTCCGCTGCAGCTCACCGCCGAAGTGGTGAGCGTCCAGAGCTCGATGGAACATGGACTTTCCAATCGCGCAAAGCGCCTGGAGAAGAATGAAGCGATGCTTTTTCTCTATGACCAGCCCAAAGTGATTCAGATCTGGATGAAGGAAACCCTGATCCCCCTGACCGTCGCCTTCTATGGCAATGATTCCAAACTGCTGAATCAGTTTCTGATGCCTGTCGAAAAGGACCCGAACAATCCGACCCTGATCTACTCCTCAAAGGGCGCCGCTCGCGCAGCGCTTGAGCTTGCGCCCGAGCTCTACCCTTTCAAGACGGGCATTCTCTGCGTGGGGACTGAATCCTCTCGTCGAAAATCATCAAAACGGAATTGATTCGGTTCCTTTTCATCCCCCTTTTCAGGGGCCAGACCTGAGCCGATTCAATGGACTGCGTCTTCGCTGACTCAGCTCGAAGTGAACCCAGCGCCCGATCATTGAGGATTTTTTCAAGTCCGTCCTCATGAAGACCGATCTATCCAGAGTCAGGTGAAAGATTTGACAAAAAACTACAGGCTCGGAATAATGTAGTTAATCAGTCAAGCTTTAAACCTTTTGGACACTGGACGTATGCGAATGACCAAAGGACCTCGAATAAATTTCATCACTCGTTCGCTTGCGCCCTCCCTGTGCGCGCTCAGCCTCTGCGCGTGCGAGCAGCTCTCCACTGAAGTGACCAAAGAATTCAAAGCTCCGAGCGGCACTGGATCCGCCCAGAAGACTGAACCCGTCATCATTTACGCCGGAATGACCGTCGCGCCTCTGACCTCCGAAATCACCAAGACTTCCGCAGTCCTTCATTTTTCAGATGCCACTGACGCTGCCAAGATCAATATCTACTGCAGAAAAATGGCCGAAGGCACGGAAGTTCAGGAAGACTACGGCCTGATCGACACTCTTTTGCCAACCGCAATCAGTTACGTCTTTGACGGCGCAAATCACGAAGGGCTGATTCAGGCTTCGCAGTACATGTGCAAGGCGAACGCGGTTTCAGAAAGTGGAAAGCTCGATGCGAACACCGTTTCAATCACGTTTGAAACCCATGGCATCGTCAGTGAAGGATTCAGAAACATTTCGCTCGTTCGAGCGCTGGGACCCATCGAGGGCTCTGACGTCGTGGACCCGACCAATCTCGACCTGGACTCTTCAACTTCCAAAGTTGCCGAAGTACGAATCATCTGGGTTCCTTTTCAAGCCGCCGGCGTCAACGGCTCAACGCAGTTCAAAGTCGTGCGCGTTCCGAAAGGTGCTCCCATTGACCTGAGTTCCATTCGAGGCAACTGCACCAGTGCAACCAGTTCCGCAGCTTGCAACGTGCTGGGCTGTTCCGCGCTTTTCGGGGCCGGGCCACATCAGTGCCAGGACCTGCAAGTCGCTCCACTCCGGGCCTACGACTACTTCATCACTGCCAAGCGCGCAAGTCCGAGCACTTCGTATGAGCCCTTGCCCAGCGTGAACCCGGATCTTTACCGCGTGAGCGTCACCATCCCTCCCGCAAACATGGTTCTTCTTCATCGCGATTCAGTGAACTATGAAATGTGCAGCATCGCCGGAGCCGCGTCCTACAGTTCAATCGATCCCAAACGTCATAATTCGTGCGCATTCGGTGGCAACTTCGGCCTGCCGATCAGTACGGGTCCTGACAAGGGAGCATTGAATCTGGGTTATGGAACCGCCAAAGTCTACGACCTGGGGTACAGCATGTTCATCGACCGGTTTGAAGCCGCATGCAACTGGACTCACTCCGATCAGGGCGGCCAATGTGGTGCAGCCATGACTCCCGGAAATTGTTTCGGAGCCAATCCTCCCGGCAGCACGGTAGGCATCAACGGCAATGTCTTTTACGATACCCGCTACGGCAAATGTTTTCTGAAAGTCGGAGGATTCTGGACTCCGGCAAGCGTGCCGATGGATCCATCGACTCCGAATTTTGACAAACTTTATACCATTGCGCCTGGAAATTATCTCGCGGCGTCCGATCGACGGGTTCGTCCGCCCCTGGTTCACATTGGCAAGACTCAGGCAAACTCAGTCTGTCAGAGCCAGCCCGTTGGAACTTTTGGAAAGAAGCGACTTTTGAGAAGACGTGAGTTCGTGGCCGCGGCTGCCTGGCCACTCCGCAATGAACCCAACTACCAATCCAGTGACGGTCTCCTCAAGATCCAGCCCGAAGATGGTTTGGGTGACCCGAACGACCGCCCGTGCAATGACTGGCGCGCCTCGAAACTCGCGAAGATCGGCACGGGATACAACTTCAATACGGGCAGTTTCAACGCCGTCGCTCAGGACATGGCCAGGTCTCACGTCACTTCGCTTTTTCAGAACGCCGGCTTTGGGGATTACACGGACAACTCCAATCCAGCGATTCGCGACGCGAATCAAAGACTGGTCAACGCGGGCACTCTGATCAACACAGGCAACGCATGGAACCCGATGACCACGGCGTACAGCACTGCTCTCTCCATCGGCAGCAAATGGAGCGCCTCCTGCACCTCTCGTTACGGTGCCCAAGATCTGATCGGAAATGTTCTCGAATACAATATGGACGAGATGCAGAACAACATGGGCAAAGTATCATCCATTGATTACGGCGCGGATCTGACCGGCTTCAACAGTGCCGCTCAGAAACTGACAGAAGACATGAGAGCTGCCAACCCGCTGCTCTACCCCCTGATCTACTTCAACAACA
>JACMNQ010000058.1 GCA_014378465.1 Oligoflexia bacterium
GCCGGCAGATTTAAAGCTTCGATTCCTCAAGGTTTTCACGGAGTGGCCCGATAAGCCCTAGTGAAGGAGCGAAGTCTATGGAAAGCCTCTCGCAGAAAAATAAATTGAATCGTATCTTGTTGATGATCCTGGGGTATTCCCTGATCGTCCCGGTGGCTCTGCCGCTTCCCCATGTGGATGCAGGCACGGTTTTCCTCATGCCGCCTCCGCCGCGCAAGCTGACGGATGCGGACTTGAACAAGGATGAAGACTATCCCGAATCCCATTTTGGTTCCGCTCC
Organism: Oligoflexia bacterium; assembly: GCA_014378465.1. Taxonomy (GTDB): domain Bacteria; phylum Bdellovibrionota; class UBA1018; order UBA1018; family UBA1018; genus UBA1018. The sequence continues at coordinate 281 of JACMNQ010000058.1, forward strand.
CTCGCGCAAGATTGCTAGTGACTCCAAAGCGCAATTTCCGGCTCGCGAGTCAGACGATTGGGATTATCGCGCTGAAAGAGCGGCCGCCGGCCTCGACAGCGCCGAAGTGGACGGCGGCAAGTCCGCAGTTCGCTCACCCGCAAACTCTCTCGAGTCAGACTACGTCGCTTCCGGAGCCGCGCACACGATTTATCGAAGTGGCTCCGCTCGCAAGATCGCTTCTTTGACTGAAGATCAGCCCAGCCAGAAAGCCGTTCCGGAACTCGAAGCTTCCGCCATGCGCCGCAAAGGCGTGCAGGAAGTCGCTTTGATCGCCAGCGACCTGGGTTTCTTTCCAAAAGCGTTCTTTGTGAGCCGCTCCGTTCCGGTTCGTCTTTACGTGACTGGCGCTTCCAAGAACTCCCTCTGCATCATGATGGACAGTTTTCAGGTCCGCAAGCAGGTCCGCTCCCAGAAGATTGAGGAAATCACGTTCACGCCGAATCAACCCGGCACCTACCGCTTCTACTGTCCCGTCAACGGGATGGAAGGCACGATGATCGTGAAGGAACTCGCGTCTGCAACTCAAGAATAAGGAAACGCACCTGTGAGCAGTGTTTTTGAAGATTCAGTCGCGACATTCCTGGCCGTCATCAAACAGTACCTGGATGATGATTCGGTCTCCGAAGTGCTGGTCAACGGACCGGACGAGATCTTCATTGAGAAGAAGGGGATTCTGGAGCGCGTGGATGCACGTTTCAAGGACGAGCAGGCGCTTCAGGCTGCGGTCCGAAACATCGCGCAGTTCGTGGGCAAGAGAATCGACGAGGAGAATCCAACCCTCGATGCCCGACTTCCCGACGGAAGCCGTGTGGCAGCCGTGCTCCCTCCCTGTTCCCGGAAGGGGACGACTCTTTCGATTCGAAAATTTTCAAAGGGCACTCCGACGTTCGTGGACCTGATCAACAAGGGTTCCATTTCAAAAGAAGCCGCCCGCTTTCTCGACGTCTGCATCTACCTCGCCAAGAACATGATCATCTCGGGCGGTACCGGGTCCGGTAAAACCACCCTTTTGAATGTTCTGGGATCCCGCATCCCGGGGAACCAGCGGCTTCTGATCATCGAAGACGCCTCTGAACTCAAAATTCAGACGGATCATGTCGTCTTTTTTGAGACCAAAGCTCCCGATGCTCAGGGCAAAGGGGGAGTGACCATCCGAGATCTCATGAAGTCGGCTCTCAGACTTCGTCCCGACCGGATCGTGGTGGGAGAAGTGCGCGGCCCGGAAGCGCTCGATCTGATCACGGCCATGAACACGGGCCATGGCGGCTCCATGGGAACGACTCACGCCAATACTCCCTACGATGGACTCGTCCGTCTCGAGACCCTCGCCATGATGGGCGACACCCAGGTGCCGGTCGCAGCCATTCGCCGACAGATTGCGGCGGCTATTCATATGGTCGTCCAGATCAAACGACTGAACGACGGCACCAGGCGCGTGACTCATATTTCTGAGGTCATCCCTGAAGTGGACGAGCATGGAAAATACATGATCCGAGATGTCTTCCTTTTCATCCAGCGCGGAAAGACGTCCGAAGGAAAAATAGTGGGCGAAATGATTCCAACAGGATATATTCCCAGCTTCATGCAAGAGATTGAAATTAACCGCTTGCCCTACCCGAGAGAGAAATTCACTCCTCCTGAGTGGTATCTGCAGCTCGAGAAACAGAACAAAGTCGCATAAGCATGGCATCTTCAAAAAGCACCGGGAAAAAATCTTCAAAAACGACTTCATGGCCCGCACTGAAAAAAGGGAAGAAAACCCCTTCAAAAAGTGTGCAGGAGCTTTCCGCAAAATCTGCGGCCAAGGCTCCCACCGCGACTCGCGTCTTTGACATGATCGTCATAGGATCCGGTCCCGCCGGGCAGAGAGCGGCTCTGCAGGGGGCAAAGGCCGGCAAGTCCGTCGCCATGATCGAGTCCCATCCGCAGGTGGGCGGCGGCTGCGTCCATGTGGGCACGCTCCCTTCCAAATCCTTCCGCGAATCCGTCTACCGGTACTCGCTCGGCTCCCGCGGCACCCTCGGCCAGGAGTCTGAACATTATGTGAAGATGGACCTGAAAAATTCCACGAGAAAGAATCTTCCACTTCCAGACATGCTTCGCCTTCTCAGGCGCCGGGACCGGGTGGTCAGTGGCGAGTCGACCGTGATTTTCGACCAGCTCCGGCGCAATCACATCACCCTGTTTCAGGGGCATGCGCGCTTTCTGACCACCAATGACGTCGAAGTGACTTCCGCCAAGGGCAAGGAAGTCGTCACCGGTGATTTCATTTTCATCGCCGTGGGCGCACGTCCCGTCGCACCGGCACACCTCGCGATCGACGCCAAATTCGTTTTTGACAGCAACACGATCCTGACTCTCAAGAAGGTCCCGAAGTCCATGGTCGTTCTCGGCGCCGGCATCATTGGTTGCGAATACGCCAGCATGTTCGCCATGGCGGGTACGAAAGTTCACCTGGTCGATCGGAGAAACGAAATTCTCGCCTCCGTGGACCGCGAAATCGTCAATCACCTGGTGGAGCGATTCGATGCCGAAGGCATGGAGATCCTCCTGGGCTGTGAAGCTGACAAGATTGAAAGAAAAGAAACCCGGAGAAAAGCGGGTGACCGTGAAGCTCCGGCCACGTTCTCGAAAGTTCATCTCTCCAACGGTCGCAAGATCAATGCTGAAGTGGTGCTCGTATCCCAGGGACGTTTTGGAAATACTGAAGGCTTGGGTCTTGAAGAAGTTGGCGTGATTCGCGATGATCGCGGCCTCGTCAAGGTCGATGCCCACTTTCGCACGGCCATTCCGAATATCTACGCGATGGGCGACGTGATCGGCGCTCCGGCACTGGCTTCGACCAGCATGGAGCAGGGACGCATCGCCTGCTGCCACGCCTTTCAGGTCAGGAGTGGCGGTCCTTTCGAAGAATACAAGATGCCCGTGCTCTACCCGTACGGCATCTACACGATCCCGGAAATCTCGATGATCGGTCGGACCGAAGAGGACCTCGTCAACGAGAAAGCCGACTTCGTCGTCGGACGCGCCCGGTACCGTGAGCTCGCTCGGGGTCAGATCGTGGGAGATCACTGGGGACTTCTCAAGCTCATGGTCGATAAAAAGTCGCTCAAGCTCCTCGGCATCCACATCATCGGAGACAACGCCGCTGATCTGATTCATATCGGACAGGCCGTGATGGCTCTCGGTGGGGACGTCAATTATTTCATCAACAGCGTCTTCAATTACCCGACGCTGGCGGAAGCCTACAAGACCGCCGCTTTTCACGCAGTCAACCAGATCAAGGGCGTCACTCGCACGATCTGAACGCAAAAAATAATCGCGCTGCCCCTGCTGAAAGTGTGAATTGGCTTGAAAAAGTGCATGTTTCTACCGAGAAGTCGAGTGGAGGACACGCCTTTGAAATTCACTGCTCCCAGCCTGACCCCCTTGATTCTTTCTGGTTCACTCCTGCTCAGCGTGTTTTCGGGCGCGAGCGTTCTCCATCCTTCCAGTGCCTTTGCGGACGATCTGGGTTGCGAGAAGGTCCTGACCCGAGATGCAGCGCGCGAGCTGGCCGGCGTGCGCGAAGACTTCAGGCACACGACGAACTACACGGTCGAAGTTTCGACCACGGCGATTCGAAACCAGAAGGACTATGGAGGCTGCTGGATTTACGGAACTCTCGCCGACATCGAGGCCGAACTCAGGCAGGCGACGGGTGAGAAGGTGGATCTTTCGGAGCAGTATGTGATCATGACCAGCATCGTGAGTCGCGCGATGGCAGCCTTGCGCCGTCCCGGCGGTCAGATCTCCCAGGGCGGTGATGTTCTTCTTGCGCAAAAACTCATACGAAAATTCGGACTCGTGCCCGCCCACGCGTGGCAGCCCGTGATCCCGTTTGAGGAAGGGCCGCACAGCGAGCGCATGATGTACTTTCTGAACAGCCGGATCGCTGAGTTTCATCTGGGACTGGGCAGTTACAAGACCGCTGCAGAGGCTGAAAAAGGCGCTAAAATCGCCGAAAAGGACATTTTCAAGATCATCAGCACCTATTTCGGAGTCGAGCCTCCGTCTGAATTCACGTACCGGGGCGCGAAGTATACCCCCCAGTCCTTCGCCCAGAAATTCTACGCGGGCAAGGATGTTCAGCTGGTCTCGATCTTTCCCAGGTCTCCCGCGATTGAGGGTCCCCTTCGAAAGATGGTTGATCAGATGAAGCCCCTGTCACCGGCCCGGAAGGCGGCCTATCAGGACGTGCTGGATTCTCGCATTGTCAAATCCCTCAGGGACATCGAAGACTTCATCGTCGGTCAGCTCAAGAAAGGTCATGTGGTTCCGATCGGAGTGGAGATCGCCGACGCCTTCATCGACAATCGCTCAGGCATCATGTCGATCGGAGCGTTTCACACTCCGGAAGGTTTCAAGATCCCGCCGCGCGAGTACCGCGACAATTTCGGACTTGCGGGCGGGGGTCACATGATTCTCATCGTGGGGGCAGATGTGGACGCGGCCGGCAAGGTCATCAAGTTCAAGATCAAGAACAGCTGGGGCAAAGGTGCGGGAGATGAAGGGTACTATCACATGTACGCGGATTATTTCGAACAGTTCCTGCAGGTGACTTACGCGGAGCTCGTGATCAAACCCTAGGCGAAAGTCGCACCCACGTCACTTCGTGCTTATTGTGAGTCAGGTGCATGATCGAGGAGTCCGGGATCTCCAGAAACTTCTTCATCGTGGGGTAGTCCGTCTCGCCCTTGAACTTGATCGTGCAGACGTAGTGCGCGAGGGGATGAATCGTCATCCAGTGATGCACGAGTTCGAGGAGCTTTTCAGGCGCGCAGATCACGTCTGAAAAAATCCAGTCCATCCTTTTGAATTGCCGAGGATCCAGCGTGAACGCGTTGCCCTGAATGAACTTCACCTGGGGCAGTGCCGCGATTTTCGCCTCAAGCTCGCTGCGGTCGACACTCACGACCTGCGCGCCGAGACTGGCGATCACCCAGGTCCAGCCGCCGGGACAACTGCCGAGATCGATGCAATGCTCACCTGATTCTGGCGCGCGACCCAGCCGAGTGAAAGCTTCCCAGAGTTTCAGATAGGCGCGCGTGGGCGCGGTCTCCCGGTCCTCATCGAAGAGCACATCGCCGTTCGCGATCGTCTGCGAGCAGTGAACTGAAGCGAGAATTTCATTTTCCGTGACCATCATCCAGGAACCCAGCGCTTTTTTCGGCAGAGGTTCAGGGAGAACCAGGACTTCAGGAAATTTCAGAAGAGCGCTGCGCGGAGTGTTCAATCCTTCAGCGATCAGCTGCGCGCGGCGATGATGCTGGTGAGGGTAGAGAGCCCACCTCAGCCCGAGCGCCTTGAGTTTTCGAGTGGCATCGGAAATGGATTGAAATGAGAGTCGCTCGACCGATTTCCAGGTGTTGCGGGACCAGATCGGCGCTTCAAGGAGGCCGCGGACGATCACCAGTTCGCCGTGAATTTCGAATTCAGAAGCGGCATGCCCGGACAGAAGAAGCTCATTTCGGAGTTCGTCCAGAAGGCCCGGAAAGGCGAGGTAGCCGCGCAAGCCCGAGTCTCGTTCCGCTGGATTCCCGGTCGAAGTCATCTCGAAATGCTGTTGGAAAAATTCACCTGTTCAGCCCAGCGTTCCGCTTTGAACTGCAGGCAGGTGGTTCCAGAAGCGAGGCAGAGCGAGGTCTGCTCCACGAAAGGATTTTCGGAATACAGTTCAACGAGAATTTTTTTGGACAGGAGGTTCTGCCGAGTGTCCTTGACCTTCTGAATGAGCAGGTCCTGAGTCTTGCGGTCTTTCCAGGCGATCTCAAAGGGAACCGCGCTGCCGTCGGGTTGCTTGAGAAGCTTGTATTCCTGCCGCAGCTCTTCATGGCTGATGACGGGCTGGAGGCGAACCAGGTGAGTTCTGCGTTCGGAGACGAGGCGCTGCCAGGCCTGCAGGCGCGCGGCACCGCGAGCGGTCTTTCGCAATTTTTCGCCGACTGCCTGGCTGAACTCGCCGAGGTTGACCGGAAATTTCTTGAACTCCAGATGAACTTCGGGCCACGTGGGCTGCATTTTGAACTGCATGCAGGAAAATTGCAGACTGCCGGCGCAATTCTTCCAATCGATGTTGAAACGGACTGGTTGAGATCCCACCGCTTTTTTCAGTTCCTGAAAGACCGGATCTAGGTCCGTGACGGGTCCCACTTTGAGACTCTCAACCGGATCCTGCGGTCTGAAGGCGACGAGGATCGCGCGAAGCACATAGTTGATTCGGGAGAGGGATGCCTCAGTGGGAGTTCTCATGCGCAGGGCTTCGTGATCCAAAATTCGACCCAGAGTGATTTCGGCAAGCGCTTCTTCGCCAGTTTCCTTCAGGTAACTCTGATACTGGGCCGTGACCTGTTCAGCGGGCACCGAGTCTTCCAGAAGGCTTTTGAAATAGCTGAAAGGGATGGTCTGCGCCTGCTCTAGAAAATCCTTCGCCGAGAGGTCCGCCAGCTTCAATTCCAGTTCACCCTGATGCAAGGTGAGGGCATCAAACTTCAGGTTCTTCACAGGCGTGCTGAAAGCGACGAAGCCGATTTTATGCAGGGCTTGATCTGAGTTTTCTGCCCCTTGCGCCCGTTGTGGAGTGAAAGGCCATGGACACAGGGGGGGCTCCGCGCGAGCGCTCATGCAGCCCAGGCCGAAAAGCAGGGGAGCGAAGAGCAAGGGTGACATGGATTTCAGTTTCATAAGGTACCTCAGCCAGCTGGAGCCGGCCGAAGTATACCTAAAGTCGGGTCAAAACTGAACTTAAATAATCAAGTACTGGCCCAGGCTCTAACCAGCTGATTTCAAGTCGGTTTCTTTAAGTCTCTGAAGCATGGGGACCAGCATTTCCAAGGTGGAGATCGTCTGGATGAGGACTGAGGTCTTCAGGGTGTCCATTTTGAAATTCCCGCTACCGCCGACCCAGAGTTCCATCGGAGCTTCCATTTCAGAGAGAAGATCCTGAATGTAGGGCCCGAGCCCTTCTTTGCGATTCGACAAGGGGAGACCGGAAGTTCCCAGGATGCAGATGTCCGCTTTCAAGAGCCGCGCCGCTTCGGCGAACTCCCACGCCGGAAGATTGGGACCGATGTAGAATGAGCGAACTCCCGCATCGGCTGCCAGCACGGCTGAACTCAGGATTCCGAATTCATGAATATCGCCTTCGGGAGTCGCGAAGGCGATCGTGTGTTTGCTGTCCGTGATCCTCGAGTTGAGATTGAAGTAGAGGTGCCCGAGTTGACTTCGAAGCAGCGACGAAAAGGCATGTTCCTGAGCGATGGAAAAAGACCCTCGTTCGACGCGTCCTCCAATTTCAGTGAGCATGGGAGCGATGATGTTCACGATGAAAGTTCGCGGACTGAGATTCTGACGCGCATCCGAGAGGAGTTTGTTGATTTCCTCGATATCGAATCTTCCAAGCGCATCGATGAGGTCCGTGAGAAGCCCACCTTGCGAGAAGTTTTTGGTATCCGCGTTCGAGGAGACGGCTTCCATCACCAGGTGATGCGTTCCCGTGAGCGACCGAAGCGACGCGTCGGGCAATTTTGCGATGTTGCCGATCGAGTGCCCGTTCTTGACGAGATCCATGAGCAGCTTCAGGCGCTCGGCATCATGAACGGAATACACTCGGCGCCCCGTCTTCGTGCGCGACGGCTCTACGGCGAGGTAGCGCCTCTCCCATGCCCTGAGGGTGTGTGGACTGACTCCTGACAACTTGGCAACGGCCTTGACACTTAATCCAACCATAGTTTAATACTAGTTGAACTTCAAAGTTTTGTCTAGAAGTTTGTCTAGATCTTGACCACGTATTTTGCATAATTAGGGTTTAAGTGGCTTTGTGTCTCACTTTGTGTCCTATTTTTGTACAATTTTTAAGGAGTCTGCCATGCCTTCGGGAATTAACGCCAAAGACCCCAAAAAGCGCCCCAGTCAGTTCGAAACTTATGAGTCGGAGCAATGGGTCGCTCGCCCGCTCGCTGAGGTCTTTTCCTTTTTCAGTCTCGCTTCAAATCTCGAGATTCTGACTCCCCCCTGGCTCAACTTTCACCTGACTCAGATGTCCACTCCTGAGCTTGGCAATCAGACTCTGATTGATTACCGCCTCAAGATTCACGGCATCCCCGTTAAATGGCGAACTCGCATTGAAGAGTGGATCCCGAATCAACGTTTTGTGGATACGCAGCTCCGCGGCCCTTACCGATACTGGCATCACACTCACGGCTTCGAAAAAAAATCTGTGAATGGCATTGACGGAACGCTCATGAGGGACCGGGTGCTCTACCTCATTCCGGGGGGGTTCCTCGGCAAGGCAGTCATGGGCAGGAAAGTGCGAACGGACATTCAAGGCATCTTCGCTTTTCGGACTCAGAAAATTGAAGAACTTTTTCCCGCACAGGGTTGAACGGGCTGGAGAAAACCTCCAGATACTGCAGTGTGCTGAAGCTGCTCGTCATCTCGACCGCGTTCGGATTTCATTTCATGCACATTAACCATTGCCTGCGCCAACCGCCTGTGAAAAAGTTGGCCCCATATGGCGATGAACATGAAAATCAGAAAAATCCAGGCACGTGAAGTTTTAGATTCCCGCGGTTTCCCCACTGTCGAAGTGGAGCTTTCCGTCGATCACCCGCAACACGCGGGTGAACTCGTCGTCGGAAGAGCGATTGTTCCCTCGGGGGCTTCGACCGGTGAAGGCGAAGCGGTTGAGCTCCGCGATGGCGACAAGAAGAGGTATCACGGCAAGGGCGTTCTGAACGCAGTCGCCAATGTGAATCAGAAGATCGCTCCTCAGTTCATCGATCAAGTGATCGCGACTCAGGCTGAACTGGACAAGAAGCTCTGCGAGCTGGATGGCACTGACAACAAAGGCAAGCTTGGCGCCAACGCGATTCTGGCCGTCAGCATGGCTTTCGCCCGCGCCACCGCGCAGGCTCAGGGAGTCCCGACTTTCCGCCTGATCGCTGAAATGTTCGGTTCGAAGGGCGTGACCCTTCCGGTTCCGATGATGAACATCATCAACGGCGGCAAGCATGCGGACAACGGACTCGCGGTTCAGGAATTCATGATCGTGCCTGTGGGTTTTGACCGGTTCTCCGAAGCTCTTCGCGCAGGCGCTGAAGTGTTTCACACCCTCAAGAAGATCCTTCACAACAAGGGTCTCTCGACCGGTGTGGGCGACGAAGGCGGCTTTGCTCCGAGCATCCCGGGCGAGAACGCGCATGAGACCGTGATTCAGACCATTCTGACGGCGATCACTGAAGCCGGTTACAAGCCCGGACGTGACATTTTTCTGGCGCTCGATGCCGCTGCCAGTGAGTTCTCCACCAAAAATGGCGATCAGATCACTTACAACTTTGAAGGCAAGAAACTTTCTTCTTCTGAAATGAACGCTATCTATGGCCAATGGGTACAGAAGTATCCTATCATTTCAATTGAAGACGGACTTTCTGAACACGATTGGAAGGGTTGGGCGGAGCTCACGAAATCCATCGGAGCGAAGTGCCAGCTGGTGGGAGATGATATTTTCGTGACCAATCCGACGTTTCTGAAACGCGGCATCGAGGATAAAGTCTGCAACTCCATCCTGATCAAGCTCAATCAGATCGGGACCGTCTCAGAAACTTTGCAGACGATGAAGATGGCCAATCAAGCTCACTACACTCAGATCACTTCCCATCGCAGCGGCGAGACCGAAGACACGTTCATCGCCGAACTGGCGGTGGGCACTGACTGTGGACAGATCAAGACGGGTTCAGCTTCGCGTACGGACCGAATCGCGAAATACAATCAGCTTCTGAGAATCGAAGAGCAACTGGGCGCCAGCGCCAAGTTTGCGGGAGCTTCGGCGTTCAGAGGTCTCGCTGCTTCCAGATAATCGGGAAGTGGCTCTTCGGATCAGCTTGGATCCTCTGGGACAATCGGAATGGCCATCTATTCAAAATTCTCCATCGCCGGCATCATGAGTCGCATCTTCGGTGGGGCTTCTCCCTCCGGAATCTGGCTGAGTTTTTTCGTGCTGTGGATTCTGTTTCTTTCAGGCGTCATGAATGGAATCGTCGGATCGCCTGGAGCACTTCAGGCGGTCCGGCTCACTCATCTGCTCACTTCAAAGCAGGACAAGCTCACGGCTCTTGAAGACGAAGTGAAGCGCCTGGATGAAGACAGCAATCTGCTTGAAAAGAGCCGCCTCGCGCAGGAGCTCGAAATTCGTCGAGTGCTGGGTTACGCCGGCGAAGACGAACTGATCTTTGATTTCACCACCGTCAGACAGGCCGCACCTCTCCGCGAAACGCATTGAGCTCCTGCGCGCAAACGCAGCCTCAGTGCTTGAAGTCGCTCACTGAAACCTGATCCGTCACTCGGTCCGTGGTCGTGTCCACAGTCGGGATCCGGTTGCTCATGAGAATCCCGTTCGAGCTGTTGGAGTTCAGCGATCCGTGGGTCTGACCCATGTGCTTGAGTTTTTGAACGACATTCATGAAGGCCCCGAACTCAATCACGTGTCCGTCGAGAAGCGAGACGATGATGGGAGCCGGGGTTCCCGCGACGCTGTCGTGAGCTTTGACGATCCGCTCCAGCGCGACTGGAAACTCATGATCGAAGGAAGCCTGCTTCCAATCTTCATTCTTCACAAAGCCGTCGCTCATCGTTTTTCCTGCCAGGTTGAGTCTTTCGACCAGAGGGAGGTAAGAGAGAGGATCGCCGCTGATGGAGGAATATCTCAGGAAAAGTTCGCCTTTTTCATCCACTCGCTTTTCGATGACACCGATTGCTCCGGATTTCCGGCGAATCCAGATGCGATTGGGATTCTGGGCGTCGCGCTCGGTGACGAGTTCAACCCCGGCCATCTCGGACAGAACGTTGGCCACCTCAGCCTGGACTGATGCGTCCACATAGACCGGAAAAACGGAAAGAATGCCGTCGGCTCCGACTGCGACGTCGTGGCTGTTCTTCGCCTTTTGAGTGAGGTGATAGCCGTGAGCGCGCAGGGTCTGTCTCAAGGGAACTTTTTTTGCCCGAGCGGTGAGACTGTTGCCGTGATCTGAAACGATCACGATCTCCAGATCCTGGCCCGTCATCTGGTGGTAAGTCTCCGCGATCTTCTCCACTTCGCCTGAAATCCAGCGCAGCACCGGGCGCACGTCGCCGCCGTTGTGCTGAAGATTGTCCGTTGAAACGATGTAGCCGTAATAAGTGACTTTTCCCTGAGTCGAAAAAAATCCTTCAGTGATCTTGGACATTTCCAGGCGTATGGTTTTCCCCGGAGCCACATTCGTTCCAAAAGTCAGCAGACTCGGAATGTGGTAGTCCCAGAGGTCATGAGCTTCTTCGTGATCGCCTGATCCGAGAATGGATCCTGAAAATTCGGTCGGGTGCTTCATGTCGCCATGCTGGCAGGCGTGAAAGTGAAAGCGGTCATAACCGAGCGGTGCCCGCGTGTGAAGAATATCCGCCCAGGCGATCGAACTGAGTGAAGGAAAAGTGGAGACGGTACGGCTCACTGGAAAGAAGGTTTTGTAAAATCCTTCCTGCTGGAGCTCCTGCATGGTCCTGTAGGCCACTCCGTCCACGCCGATGATGAGTCGTGAAGGTAGCGCAGGGAGTTCTGCCCGAGCAGTGTGAATGGGGGAGAGAACGCTTCCCAGAATGGAGGCAGTGATCATCCAGAAAGGGGTGGAAAAGGTGAGAGTACGACTGAAAAGTTTCATGGTCGCTGGTTTTTACTAGTTCATACCATTTAAGTCAACTATTCGCATCAAACACTGTTTTGCCCTGAAAAGATTCAGGTTTTTACTGAAGACTCGATTAGGGCGCTAGCCGCTCAAGCGCTTTTTCCCGGTTCTCCAGGTTCGCTCTTTTTTGACACTTCTGAAAAATCCAGTCACACTGAAAAGGCGGACAGCTTGTGAACGGAGTTTGCAAAGACTGCCCCTGCGAAGAGTGGAGTTCGAGAAGCATCACAGGAGGATGACGTTACATGGCCAATGGCAAGGTAAAGTGGTTCAACGACTCGAAGGGTTTTGGGTTCATTGAACGCGGTGATTCGGGCGGAGATATTTTTGTCCATTACACCGCGATCTCCAGCGATGCAGGTTATAAAACACTCGTCGAAGGCCAGGAAGTTCAATTTGACGTCTACGAAGGTCCCAAAGGACCGCAGGCTCAAAACGTCATGCGCGTCTGCTGAAAAATCAGTTCCATTCAACTGCTTCATCGGCATCGATCAGACCGGGGCGGCACTTTCTCAAGGTCGCCGCGCTCGTCCTCTGGAGTGCGCGGTGCTTTTCCAGTCGAAATCTCCGAGCAAATCGAGAGCGGGTGTCATTCGCCACGGCGGGTGGCAACTGACTTCTCAGCGTCTTCCTTCGCTCAATCCGCAGTCGATCAAGACGCTGCTGCACTCTCTGAAGTTGTCTCAGCGGGAGCCGTCCAGCATCGCGCTCATCGTGGACTGCGTGGTGGGACTCGCTTCGGGCATTTCCAGCCAGCCTCCCTGGGATCTGATGCGCGCGACGCATTCTCCGATCCTCAGTGCAACCGGCGCGGAGTACCCCCGTTTCGGTCGCGCATCGGCGGAAGCGTATTTTTTGCAGTTGCTGAGGACGGCGCCGGAAACCTCGGACCTGCCGAGGCGCCAGTGCGAGATTCTGGCCAGAGCCAATTCCGTCTTTCTCACACGTCCGTTTCAAAAGAACATTCAGACGGGAACCTACCGGATCTGGAAGGACCTGAGCGAAACTGAAGCGCAGTGGCTCAATTTCTGGCCCTTTCAAGATGAGGCAAAAGCTCGACAGATGCCCTGGTTTTTTGAGGCCTACCCATCCTGGGTGTGGCGCGAAGTATTCGGGCTTCGAACTCGCGACCTGAAGCTCCTTCGTCCGGCAGTTGAGAAGACTTTCCTGAACAAGTCAGGTAAGCTCGCTGTTGAAATCGGAAGTTGGCCCGAGCTTCTGAAGAATCCGGATGCAGCTGATGCCGCCGTGCTGGCTCTTGGGGCCTTGAAACTGCAGAGCGAAGGATGCCTCATGAAGCCTTACCCGGAGTTTCTCACCAATCCTCTTCGACTCACTGAAGGTTGGATCATGGGACTCAAGGCCTGAGAGCGTGAATCGCACATGAATCGCGTCCGTGCAAATGATGCTCAAAGAAAGTGAATTGAAATGTCCAAAGTCGTGATTGCCGGAGCTACCGGTTTCGTAGGTCGGGAGTTGTCCAGAGCGATCTGTGGCCAGCACCATGTGATCGGGTTGACCCGGTCCGCAAATTTTCCCACCGAGCCGTCCGTGCATGAATGGAGACGGGCAGATCTCTTTTCCATGAAGGATGCGAGGGCCGCACTTCAAGGGGCGGACTATGCATTCTATCTTGTGCATTCCATGATGCCGTCGGCTCGTCTGACTCAGGGAGAGTTCCAGGATTTTGATCTGATCGCGGCCGATCACTTCGCAAGAGCCGCTTCCGAGCAGGGCGTGAAGCAGATCATCTACCTCGGAGGTCTCATTCCGCAGGTCAAGGAGATCTCCAAGCATCTCGAAAGTCGACTCGAAGTGGAGAACACGCTCGGAACCTATGGTGTGCCACTGACCACTCTGCGAGCTGGACTCGTGGTGGGTGCGAAAGGATCCTCCTTTCAGTTGCTCGAAAAATTGATTCAAAGATTGCCCGTGCTCGTCTGCCCGGCGTGGACGCAGACGAAAACCCAGCCCATCGCTCTGACCGACATCATTCAGCTTCTGAAATTCTGCCTCGGCAATCCGCAGGTTTTCGCGCAGAGTTTCGACGTGGGCAGCCCCGATGTCCTTTCCTACCGTGAAATGATGGAGAAGACGGCCCAGAAGCTGGGATTGAAAAGGCACTTCATCCGAGTTCCATTTTTCAGCCCCGGCCTGTCGAGAGCGTGGGTGACCACCGTGACGGGCGCTCCGAAGGAACTGGTCTTCCCGCTCATAGAAAGTCTCGCGCATCCCATGGTCGCGAGAGATCACGCACTTGAAAAAATGGCCGGTATTCAGACTCAGGGAATTGACCAGGCCCTGACGGAAGCCGTGCAGGGAAACCCGGGAACCCGGGCTCCACGCGCCTTTCGAGGACGGACAAAAAATCCGGATCATGACGTTCGTTCCGTACAGCGCCTGCCCCTGAGCGGAGGCAAGACGGCCGAATGGACCGCGAAGGAATACCTTCAGTGGCTTCCGAAATTCATGCCCTGGATCATTCGAGTGGATCTCAAACCTGACGGCATTGCCGAGTTCGTCCTCCGCGGCACTCAACTTCGACTTCTGATTCTGCAGCTCTCATCAGAAATGAGTACTTCGGATCGCCAGATTTTCTATGTGCGTGGGGGAGTGCTCGCCAAACAGAGTCACCGCGGCAGAGTCGAATTTATGGAGGCCCTGCAAGGCACGTGTGTGCTTTCAGCCCTTCATGAGTTTCGTCCTCGCCTGCCTTGGCTGATTTATTATCACACTCAGGCGAAAGTTCATCTTTACGTCATGAAATCATTTGCCCGTTACTTGAGCCGGCTCCCTGACGCTCACGTTTCCAGGCCCTGAGCTCGGGCCGTCTTGAAAAGCGTGAGCGCAAGCCCGCGCTGTGTGGCGTGCTCAACGATCGGTTTGGGGTAAGTGGTCTTGCGAGAACTCAAGTGAGGTTCATGAATTTCCTTCGGACTGAAGTCCTTGAGCTCCGGGATCCAGCGTTTGAGGTAGATTCCCTGCGGATCAAAACGCTCACTCTGTGAAGTCGGGTTGAAGATGCGAAAGTAAGGCTGCGGGTCGCAGCCAGTCGAAGCCGCCCACTGCCAACCGCCGTTGTTCGGTGCCAGGTCCCCGTCCAGCAGGTACTGCATGAAATAAGCTTCGCCCTTCTTCCAGTCGATCAGCAGATCCTTGGTGAGAAACGATGCCACGATCATGCGGACGCGGTTGTGCATCCAGCCCGTCTGATTGAGCTGCCTCATTCCTGCGTCGACGATCGGGTAACCCGTCCGCCCTTCACACCAGGCTTTGAAAAGGTCGGCGCGATTCTCCCAATCGAGTTTCGTGTACTTCTTGTTGAAGGCAGTCTTTTCGACCGAAGGAAAGTGATTCAGAATGTGGTAATAAAATTCGCGCCAGATGAGCTCGCTGAGGTATTTTTCCTGGGATGAATCGGCTTTCAGGTTTCCGTCCAGGTTCAGCGCCGCGACGACCTGAGGTACGGTGATGGAACCGTTCTTGAAATAGATCGAAAGCTGAGAGGTTCCCGGAATGGAAGGGATGTCCCGCCCTTCGGAGTATCCGGCAAGGGCTTCTTTTTCAAATCGCGTGAGCGCACGAAGTGCGGCTTCCGGTCCCGGTTCCGGCAGGGGATGAGAAGTCTTTGCAAGACTTCTTTCAAGATACCCTTCGATCAGGGCGTCCGTCCCGTTGTTTTCACCGAGGAGTTCCTTCCACGTCAGTTTGAACTCGGGGAGTTTGGCATGGAGGGCCGTACGCTGTTCCTCGACTCTCTCCTTGAAATCCGGATCATTCAGAAGTGTGAGCCACTTTCTCTTGAATGGCGTGAAAACCTGGTAAAATGGTGAACTTTTCTCATTTTCCGGTCCCGATTTCTTGCCGGGCTTGTAAAGTTCGTGCGGTTCGATCAGCAGATGATCCCGCCGAGTTTCAGTCTGGATCTTGAACTGATTCTGAAGGAGTTCCTCGATTGCGCAGTCGCGCTGTATGGCGAAGGGTTCGTAGTCCCGGTTCCAGGTAAAGGTGTCGGGCAGACCGTGTTTCGACTTCTTCAGCTGTTCGAGCAGCTCTGGAAAGGCCGCCTGCGGTCCCGTGTCGAGAAAGAGGAGATCCCCTCCGAGCGCGACCATGTCTTTTTTCAGAAGCTGCAGTGTTTTCAGGTAGAAGGAAAAGCGCGAGTGGGAGAAGTCCTTCCGGTCCAGAATCTTCTGATCAATGGCAAAAATCCCGACCACGCGGCCCTGATGCCTGCGATGATTTTCGGTGAGTGCGACATTGCCGCGCACGCGCAGGTCGCGTCTGAACCAGTGGATGCCGTAGGAGTTTTTCATTGGGTGGTTTTTCCGGAGTTTGAGCCTGAATTGAAATGTTTCCGTTCACCTTGATCATCACGATCTGGGTGATCCTGATGATCCTGAAGCCAGTCAATCCAGGTCTTCAGCGTGAGTTCAGCCAGATGGCGGTACAGCCGGTCTTCGAATCCCTTGGGATTCGAGAAAGGCGATTGAAGAATCGTCTCGTAACGCTCCCCTGAGAAATGGGCGGTCGTCTTCCACTCGACGGGTTCACCGGTCTCCAGATGATGCTCACTCGGAGTCAGAGTGAAGAGCGCGGTTCGGGTCGCTTCGGGCGTGAGATTCAATGCAAGCTTGAATGAGTTTTCCAGACGCAGGGCTTTCGCCAGCGAGCGGTATTTGCGGTCTCGCAGTCCCGGGCCCAGGCGCTCACTGAGGATGCCGAAAGTGCCGTTGTCCTGAATGAGAAATTCTTTGGTGGAAATCAGCCGAAGTTCATCAAGAAAGATCTGCATGAGGTCTTCATCCCCTCGGCTCACCATCCAGGGTTCGATCGCTTTCTCAAGATTCTGGATGAATACAAGTTCGCTCCCAGACTTCTGTTCACCTGGATTCTGTGCGGCAGGGATCCAGACTTTCACCTCGATATAGGGAACATGGGCGCGGTAGCCGGTGCTGAAGCCACTGCCTTTGAGCGCGGCTTCGACGATTTCACCCAGTTCAGATTCGCTCTTGCCCAGGCAATTCCAGCGGAGGAGTCGGGGAGGTTTGAGTTCCGGAAAGAGATTCTTGAGTTCGCTCTGAATGTGAGCAGTCCATACACTCTGACCTTCACGCGGCGGTCCGGGGAGTACCCACACGCGAGTGGGCACGGCTGTTATCGGGATTGACTCTTTTTCTTTGCTGCGCGAGGGAGGGTTTTCTACCCAGAGCATCTGAGAGGTTTCAACCGGGCGTGAACGTTCAAACGCGAACGCGTTCGCAGTTCCTTCAGCGTTTTCCAGAATTCGGGCCTGTGATGGAAAGTAACACTGCTGTTTGTTGGACGGCGCGACTCGGATGCCGCGCGCTTTGAGTCTCGTGACGATTTTCTGCCAGGAAGGGTCGTCAAAGACGAGCTCATCGCCCATCCACTTCGTGATCACGTCACGCGTGAAATCATCCGTTGTAGGACCGAGGCCTCCGGTGACAAAAACCAGCGAGGTCGTAGCGGCGCATCGGTCGAGAGCGAGCAGAATATGAGCGTGATCGTCGGCGACGGTTTCATGAAGGACCGTTTTGATGCCGAGCACTTCCAGCTTCTGAGCGATCCAGCTCGCATTGCGGTTGAGGATCTGACCCGAGGTCAATTCAGTTCCGATGGCGAGGATGGAGGCGGCTACGGTCATGACCTCAGGTATAGGTCAGAATGACCTTTCCTAAAACCCCCATTGGTCGAAAATCGGGACAACCGTCAGACTTTTCGTGGACGGGAGTTGCCTGAGTGAAAGAGTGGGTTGCGGTCGAGCAGGCACAAGGCATCCCTCCAGCATTCCGGCAGCGGGCGGAATGCCAAGGGCGAAAAAAAGGCCCGGAGTACCACCGGATCCCGGGGCTTTTTTTTTTTATTTTAAC
>JACMNQ010000005.1 GCA_014378465.1 Oligoflexia bacterium
CGACTTCATGGAAGGCAGCCCATACTACCTGGCCGACCGGGGCCGGGAATCGTTTCGAGTGATGAATGGAATGGGCTTTGACGCCGTCGCCATCGGAAATCACGACTGGATGATGGGCACTGAAGAACTCAACCGGATCGTTGCTGAGGTCCCTCCCCAGTTCGCTTTCCTGGGCGCCAATTTTCTCACTCACTCCACCCGCCAGGCCCTTCGGGAACACCTGAAGCCCTATCACGTCTTCGACAAAGCCGGGAGTCGCATTGCCGTGCTGGGTCTCACGACCAATGAGTGGATTTACCAATCTCCCGCGGACCGGATCGCGGGCCCGATCAATACGGCCAATCGCCTGATGAAAGAAATGCAGAGTCGCTCGGATTTCGTGATCGCACTCACGCACCTGGGTGTGGCGAAGGATCGTCGCCTCGTGGAGAGAACTCGAGGAGTGGATCTCGTCGTCGGGGGGCATTCTCACACGGTCCTTTCGGAACCCGTGATCGCGCAGGACCGACGGGGCCGGATGGTCGGGATCGTCCAGACTGGAGCGCACGGAGAAAATGTGGGAGAGCTCCTGGTGGATGTGGTTCCGGGCCAGCCTCTTGTGATCAAGAGCTATGAACTCCACGCGGTGAATGCGCAGGCTCCGCGCGATCCGCAGATGCAGTCCCTCGTTCAGCACGCGCGCAGAGCGCTGGACGCCGAATACGGTGCTTCCTGGTTGAGTGAGGTCGTGGGTTTTTCAGAAGTGAATGCGTCGTACTCGTCGCACTCGGACAATCCCTGGAATCAGTTCGTCACGGACTCCTTCCGGGAGTCCACCGGTGCCGACGCCGTCCTTCATGTCACGTCATTCACTTACCCTTACAACACGCAGGGCTCCGTGACCCGCGAAGGACTCTTCTCCTTCTTTCCGAGACTCGAAAGTCTGGATGAACGAAAAGGCTGGTCGCTCTGGACGGCGAGGATTCCGGGCCTGCTTCTCAAGGAACTGAAGAAACTTGGAGAGAAGGCCGGATTGTTCGTGAGCATCCACCTCTCCGGGGGCGGTCCGATTCATGACACGCGTGAGTATACGATCGCATTTCCCGAGGGGATTGCACTGCGCTCGAAGGAGATTCCCGGCATTACCCCGCTCATTCTGCGGAAAATGAGAAATTCCAACGTGCCCATCTGGGAGTCACTCGAAGCCCACTTCAGACAGATTGGAGTTCTCAGACCGGGAGGAACTTCAGCGTCTCAGCCACTCCAGGATATCCTTCATTGAACCAGTGCCACCAGCTCAGGATCATGATCGTGTGTCCAAGAAAAATGAAAAAGTGACTCCACATCTCGACTCGGTCCGCAAAACCGTTCAGGTACCGACGCCAGTGCAGGGCTTCATCGATGACGCTGTAGAAGATCGACCGCGCGATGAGCGCGATGGCCGGGAAGCGGAAAAATTCCCGGTGACTGTAGGCCAGGCACAGGACGATGCAGCTCGTGACGCCCGCGAAAATCGTGATGTGGTGGACCAGCGCTTCGCCTTTTTTCAACTCTTCCTTGTAAGCCGTGCGGTGCCCGATCGTGTCGAAGGCGATTGCACCGATGAAGATCGCGGTTCCGATCGGCACGCTCCAGACGTAGTCCGGAAAGTTGACGCCGTGGGACCAGCCGAGCAGGGTGAAACCGGCGGTGCAGAAGAGGAGGCCCGACATGAGGCCCGACATGAGGCGAGGTAACTGAGCCAGTCGCCCCGGTCAAACTGATTGAACTACGCAGCGTATTGCAGCGTTTCGCGAATGAAGGAGGCAGGGCGAATGAGATTCATGAGTGTCTCCAGAGAGTGGTGATGGGGACGGGCGACGCGGGAGCGAGGACGCGTCCGGGCAGAGTCTTGAGTGCCAGCGCGAAGCCCTTCAGAACCAGAAGAAGTTTACGGAAAGTCGGGATGATGGTCCTCTGCTCGAGGGCCCGGGGCCCAAGGCGCCGCAGTTTTCGACCGATCTCCCGGTAAATGCAGCTGGCCACCGATACCGCGACGGCCGAACGAAAGGGGAGGTAGCTGAGCCCGGAATTTCCGGACTGATAAAAAATTTCGGCGTGCTCCAGAAGCCGGAGGACAAGAGCGTAGGTGTCCTTTCGGTATTTCTCACTGAGGAGCTCAGCGGGCGGAATGCCTTTTTCGCGCAGCCAGCTCTCGGGCAGGTAGATTCGGCCCATTTTGAAGTCTTCCTGCACGTCGCGCGCGATGTTCGTCAGCTGCATCGCCTTGCCGAGATCCACGGCGTTCTTGAGCGCCCGGAGGTCCGTGATGCCCATCACATGAGTCATCATCAGTCCGACCGTGCCCGCGACCCGGTAACAGTACAGAAGCAGATCTTCAAAGGACTCATAATGAAATTGCTGAACGTCCATCTGCATGCCGAGCAGCAGGTCCTGCGCGTAGAGTTCAGGGATCTGATGAGTTTTCGTGACGTGCTGAAACGCGAAGAAGACCGCCTGCGACTGCTTTTCGCCGTGAAATGCCGAACGCGTCCGCAGCGTCAGCTGATTCAGCGCCAGAAGAGCGGAATTCTCATCCTTGGCCTGATCGATCTGATCATCGCAGAACCTGCACCAGCCGTAGATGAAGAATGCGGCGTCGCGCTTCTTCGAAGTGAAGAGCATTGAAGCCATGGCGAAGCTCCTGGAGCCCACGCGAATCATCTCGCGGCACTGCGTGCGACACGTGTCGACGTTCAGTTCGGGTGAGCTCAGAGTCTCAGACATGGGCGCCATTGCTTTCTTTGCTTTCGCGAGCCTTCTGGCCGCCTTGCTTCACACCTTCGGGGGCACTGTGGTGGGGCGCAGAACTCTTTCGCGCGTTCACAAGCCCCGTGGCAAGCACCGGAGCCGAGCCCTTGCCGTGGTCAGGTCCCATGCCCAGGTCATCAAAGATGACGGAAGTGGTGGCTTTCGCCGAGTTCACGACGCCTGGCAGACCCGCACCCGGATGGGTTCCTGCACCCACGAAGTAAAGCCCCTTCAGATGGGCGTCCCGGTTGTTGACTCGGAAGTAGGCGCTCTGAGTGAGAATCGGTTCGAGTGAAAACGCCGAACCGTGAAAGGAGTTGAGTTCACTCTCGAAATCTTCGGGCGTGAAGATCCGCTGCGTGACGATTTCCTGGCTGAGGCCCGGGATGTAATGCTTTTCGAGGTAATCCAGGATTTTTTTCGCGTACTTCGGGCCTTCCTCCTTCCAGTCAATGCGGGCGTTCCCAAGATGAGGGACTGGCGAGAGCACGTAGAACGCTTCGCCGCCTTCCGGCGCCAGATCAGGATCACTCCGAGTGGGGGCATGCAGGTAAAGGGAGAAGTCGTCGGCGAGCACGCCATTCTTGAAGATGTCCTGCAGGAGTTCCTTGTATCTTGGACCGAAAATCACGTTGTGATGCGCGAGTTCGGGATATTGCTTCTTCGTTCCGAAATAGATCAGAAAAAGCGACATGCTGTAGCTCATCTTCTTCAGCCGCTTTGCGGTCCCTTGAGTCGCCGGCACGTTCTTGAGCAGCTCACCGTAAGTGTGCATGACATCGGCGTTGCTGACGACGATTTCGCAGGGGTGGACTTTTCCGGTTTTGGTCAGCACGGCGGTGACTCGTCCCTCTTTGGACTGAATCTCCTGCACTTCCGAGAGACAGTGGATCTCACCGCCCATGTCTTCAAACAGTTTCACCAGCGCCCGAACCAGTGCACCTGTGCCGCCTTTGGGAAAGTACACCCCCCACTTGCGTTCCAGAGCGTGGATCAGGGTGTAGATCGAGGACGTATTGAAAGGATTGCCACCGACCAGAAGCGAGTGAAAGCTGAACGCCTGCCGGAGCTGGGGATCCTTGATGAATTTCTTGATCGTGCCGAAGACTGAGCGATAGGCGGCCAGGCGCACGAGCTGGGGCGAGACGCGAATCATGCTCCACCAGTTCAGGAAGGGCACATGCACGAGCTTCTCGTAGCCTTCCTTGAAGACTTCTTCCGAATACTTCAGAAATTTCCTGTAACCTTCGATGTCGCCGGGGGATTTCCTGCGAATCTGTTCAAACGTCTCCTCGAGGCTCGCGGTGTAGTCAAAGCGGTAGCCATCCTCCCAGAAGAGTCGGTAGAACGGAGTGACGGGCATCATCTCCACGTAGTCTTCGATCCTCTTTCCGCAGATTTCAAAAAGTTCCTCGAAACAGTGAGGCGCGGTGATCACGGTGGGGCCGGCGTCAAAGGTGAAACCCTTGTCCTTGTAAACATAGGCCCGTCCACCCGGAAGATCCCGTTTTTCGAGCACGGTGACTTGAAATCCCTGGGCCTGGAGACGGATTGCGGCACTGAGACCGCCAAAACCACTGCCAATGACGACTGCTTTTTTAGACATATACACGCTCGAGGAAGGAAGAGAGTTCACGGAGTTGCACGAAGCCGCTGGAAGTCGGCTCGGGAGGAAGGTGATGGTTCAGCCCATCCAGACACTTGGACAGATGAGCCTTGGCCCGGGCTTTGGACTTCGGAACGATCTGATGAATTTCAATCCAGGGTTTGAGAAACGATTCATCGGGCAGGCGCCAGACGGCGTCCACGAGTGCCTGGTAGACCTGCGAAGTGCATTCGGTTGCGGCCACGGCCCAGATCCAGGAAGGGCGTCTCAAGTACAGGTCTTCGAACCTTTTGGTGTAATCCAGCGGTTCTTTGGACGGCGCCGCGCAGAAATTTCCAATATCATCGTACATCTGCAGGGCCGTGCCGAAGCTGTTTCCGAAATCCTGAAGGACGCCGATGCGCTCCGGGCTCGCCTGAGCCAGCGTGGCGCCCAGGGAAATCGCGAGGGACATGAGTGCGCCACTCTTCAGTTCAATCGAGCTCATGCAGAGTTTGAAGACGTTTTCCTGAGGGACTTCGTCAATGCGAATTCCCACGTCGAGTGCCTGACCATAATGGGCTTTGAGCATGACATCGTTGAAGAGTCGGTACAGGGCAAGTTCAGTTTTGTCCGACACTCCCAGTGCGCCGATCTTCTGCAGGGGCCAGAAGTACATCCAGTTTCCCGCATTCAGAGCGACGGGCAGACCGTAAGTGACATGGAGAGAGGGTTTGCCGCGGCGGATCCGGCTCCCGTCCTGAATGTCGTCGATGACGAGCGAGCCTGCATGCAGTGTTTCAAGAAGTTCGGCTGCTTTTTCACAGAGCACTTTTTCAGTCGGCGAGGGCGGACCCGCCGCCACTCGAGTATCCGAAAAAGCGTAACCGAGCTCCACGATCTGCGTGCGGATCTTCTTTCCGGGACGGGAGAGAAAGTCCTGCACGGGAGTCATGAGGGCGAGTTCAAGCAGTGTTTCGACGGAACGATCCAGTTTCAGGGTCTGCAGGTTCATAAATTGTTTTCTCATTTGAAAAAGCACTCCATTGCGCGAGCGATCGGTACTGGAGGCGGAGCCCCCGAAAAAATTTTGATTTTGTCGAGCCAGTCAAAGCGCCGGGAGTAGAATCGCTGAATGGTGGCTTCCGGCAAACGGTAGAAATATTCCAGGATCCGGTAGCGCCTGTCGGGCTCGGCCGCTCTGAAAATCATGCGATTGAGCAGATGATAGAAACCCGCCGATTTCGAGTGGAGTCGGATCAGGTCCTGAAGAACGGCCGCGGTGACTGCCTCCATATCGGCGGCAGTTGGACCTTTCTTGCAGCCGGAGAGTGCCTGGGCGACCCTTCTCGAGAACTGCGCTGCCATCGGAAGAGAATAACCTGAAGTTTCATGGCAGATTCCGGCGCGCGTTCCAAAACCGAGGGCGGCAGAAGGATGCTCCGATGTTTTTTTCGTCGAACTTTCACGCTTCTCGGGCTTCTCACGCTTTTGGAGAGGGATCGGCAGAACTCCAACTTCAGTGCGTAGAACTTTCGCGATTTCCCAGCCCTGCTTTCGGGCGTAGTTGTCGACCTCACGGGTCATGGCTGCCACATTCAATTCGGCATGGTCACTGTAACGCGTGTCTTCGATCAGAAGAGTATCGTCGGTCCAGGGCAGGAGGTAGAAGAAGCGGTAGCCTTCGAGCTGTTCGCAGGTGGCGTCCATGAGAACGGGCTGAGTGAGTCCATGGGGAGCGCGAGTTCGGATATCGAGTCCGACGAACTTCTGATAGCAGAGCTGCTCGCTGCCAGAACGGGCGCCGTTGCTCTTCTCTCCGCGCGGGTCGTTATATTTTTCTCCGCGCGCGTCGAGCACGACTTGCGCTTTCAGATGAGTCCCGTCCTGGAGCGTGACCTGGTGAGAAGTCAGCTGAGAGACGGCGGTGTTCAGTCGAAGTGATTTGCCCAGCACGGGCATCAGAACTTCGCGAAACCTTTCGGAAGTGATGGAGTGGTAGGCATTTTGAAGCGTGCGCGTGTAACGGGGAAAGCGCACTTCATGGGACTGCCACGAACGGGTCACCAGGGGAAGAATCCACTGCGAATCTTCCTGGTTCAGATCTTTTTCGTGAAAAGACCAGGTGTGATTCCCGCCAAGCGACTCGCTTTGCTCCAGAATCTGAAAACGGACTTCAGGATGAAACTTCGCCAGGCGATAGGCGAGCAGGCCTCCCCAGAGGCCGCCTCCCACGATGATCAGATCGGTCCCGACCGAATCGGGAGCGTTCACCGAAGCATTCACGAGCTGAACCTCCGCGCATGCAGAGCTTCGTAGCTCTGTTCGTACTCGGCGTGCTGGATGCCCATCCAGTGCTTCCAGAAAATGTTCCGAGCGAAGCCACGCGGATACAGTTCGTAACCCGTGTGATTGATCACGCCGAGCACGGTCATGAAAGTCAGGTTCGCAAGAATCACGGCCGGATGAAGAGGCATGATGAAAACGATGAGCGGAAGAATCAACGCTTCAATCAAGGCTTCCCAGGGATGAAAGGAAAACGCGGCCCACGGTGTCGGAATCTTTGAGTCGTGGTGAACCCTGTGAACTGGCTTGAAGAAGCGGGGCAGGTGCATCCAGCGATGCGTCCAGTAGAAATAGGTTTCATGGATGAAAGCCGCAATCCAGAAGCTCGCGATGAAAGAGCCCCAGCCGTGGCGGGGCATATCAAGATACACGCGAGTCCACCCCCCCTGGCAGGCGAGGAGCAGCAGGGCCCCGGCGACGGCGAAGATGACGGAAGTGACGACGGAGTGAAAGATCTCGTTTCGAATCTGCAGGCGAAATCCGGAGCGTGCGCCATCCCGTGATTGCGCGGGCGAGTCCGCGACCGGACTTGAACCCGTTGCGAAAGTCGAATCAATCCGGCGGTGCCCGAGTTGGTCGCGTTTCACGACCCAGCAGAACCAGCAGGCGGCGCCCGCCGTGAAAAAGTAGCGGAGCAGAACGATGAGAAAAATTCCCAGAGTCGTTGCAGAGAGGGTCAACAGATCATTCACCGTCCCCTTTTACCTTTCGCTTTCGCTTAATCCAACAGAATAGTCCGCCATTTTGAGGGTCCCAAACGCCCCGCTTCCGGCGCTGCTGGGGGAGTGAGGCAAAAGCTCGACACATGGCGCCTAAAAAGGGCGCGCGTGAATGAGTTGATGTCGTGATCCCGGCGCAGTCAGTGGACAGAGTCTGAAGCTGTGTTAGAGTTTCAGAATAACTTCAAAACAAGGAGCTGGGCTTCATGTCTCAATTCAAGATTCCAACTTTAGATCTCTCCAATTCGGGTGCCCAGAGCACTCACCAGCTGCTCCTGATCAGCAAAGATAAAAAGGTCCCCGGCGGTCTTCCAAAAGGGTTTCCCGAGCACCTCAAAAATCATGCTGCGCTCGAAGGGTCACGCGGCGCGAAATTCAGTCTTCATGGTGCAGCGAGTAAGGTATTCTTTGGTGTGGGGGATGATCGAACTTTTACGGCGCAGGAAGCAGCAGATTGGGGCGAAAATGCAGGAACTTTCCTGGCATCCGAGTCGATACTTGAAGTTCAAGTCTGCTTTCCGGAAGGCATCAAGGACCCGACGGTCGTTCTCAATTTCGTGAAGGGGCTCAGTTTGGCTGGCCTGCGTGTCGAAACTCACAAGACTCAGCCTTCGAAGAAAGCGACTCAGCTCCGAAAAATTGCCGTTTTCGCGCCAGGCGCGGTGATTGATCCGTCAGATCTCAAAGCGGTCGGCCCGATCGTTTCAGGGATCGCGTTCGCCCGCGAAATCGTCGAGCTCCCTTCGGGAGATGCGGATCCTCAGGGAATCATCGATCGATTGAAGGCGGTCTATGATTCGAAAACTCTCGAAATCGAAGTCTGGGATGAAAAAAAGATCGCCAAGGAAAAAATGGGTCTGATCCAGGCCGTTTCCCGCGGCTCTGAAACGCCGCCTCGTTTTCTGGTGATGCGCTACAAGAAGGACGCTCCGAAAAAACAGTCGCTTTATCTCGTGGGCAAGGGCGTGACGTTCGATACTGGCGGCATCAACATCAAGGCCATCGACTGGAAAGTTCTGCTCAGCATGAAAAAAGACATGGGAGGCGCTGCCGCCGTCATCGGTGCGATGCTCGCGATTTCTCAACTCCGCCCTGACATTCGAGTCGTCGGCCTGACTCCACTCACGACCAACGGCGTGGGACCCAAGGCGATTTATCCGGGAGACATCGTCACTTCCTATTCTGGCAAGACCGTGGAAATCATGAACACCGATGCTGAAGGTCGATTGATTCTGGCAGATGCCCTGCACTTCGCCTGTCGTGAAAAAGCGGATTACATCGTCGATGTCGCCACTTTGACCGGCGCTTGTGTGGTCGCGCTCGGCCAGCATCATTCAGGCCTTTTCTCAAACAATGCGCGTTTCAGCGAAGTGGTTCGGGATTCTTCCGAGCGCTCCGGCGAGCCGGCCTGGCCTCTTCCGGTTTCTCCCCGTTATGGTGAAGAAATGAAATCGGATCTTGCGGATCTGTCGAACATGGGCGCTGCCCGCGATGGCGGAGCTTCACTCGGAGCCGCATTTCTTGAAAAGTTCGTGGGTCAGACCCCCTGGGTTCATCTCGACATTGCGGGAACTCATGATCTGGCGGCACCTGCGGCAGCAGGCGCGCAGATCAAGGCTTCCGGACGCATGGTTCACACGCTGGTCACCCTGGCTCAGACACTGGCCGATCGCGGAAACGGCGCAAATGACGTCGCTTCGGGAAGTTTGGCCAGAGGCAAAGGAAAGAAGGGCTGAAGTCAGCCGGGACAGCTGACGTGATTTGACGGGATTCCCGGCAAAGGTTAGGCTGTCCTGGACGATGAAAAAGGCTCGGAAAAATTCGATATCGAAGCGCCAGAGTGACGCGTCTCCTGAGGGAGAAAGCCTGGCGTCGTTCTGTCAGCGGGGCGACTACAGAAAAGTTCTGAATCAGACGGTGGATGCCCCCACGCAGAAATTGCCCGCTCCCCAGTTGCAGTGGATCGTGGCGGCTCTCTGTTTTGTCGGAAGGGCTGAAGAAGCGGCGGCGCTTTTTCAGAAACTGGATCCGAAAACCAGAAATGTCCGCATTGCCTGCCGTTTCTTTCTGGGTATTTCGGAGATCCGGCTGGGTCGCTACGCTCAGGGTCGACAACATCTGATGTTCAATCTCAAGGAGCTGCGTTCGGCTCCCGATGCGGCTTCGATTTTTTACATTCATCAGGGCCTCGGTTTCTACCGTTTCTTTTCCGGCCGAATCCTTCAGGCCGTGAGGCTGGCCAGGAAAGCTCACGATGCCGCCACTGAAGAGGGTCTGCTGTATGGCAGAGTCCTCGCCACCGATCTCCTGGGTCACGCTTACGTGCAGTCCGGCGAAGTCGCTCTCGGGATCAAGACTCTGGTTCGGGCAAGAGAGCACGCAAAAACGCTCGGAAATGGCCCCATTTCAAGCTCCATTGAAAACTCCCTGATTGAAGCCCGTGCGCGGCACGGACTCTTTCCCGCTCAATCCTTTGAAGCGCTCGTGAAGCGCCTGCAGAAACTCTCGTCCCAGGACACTTATACGGAGTCGTCGCTGCTGCTCGAGTTTTCCCGCCAGCAGCTCCTTCGGGGAAAAATCAGTGACGCCCGGAAGTCCCTGGACCGCGCCTCGCAGGTGATTTATTCGACGCAGAATCGCCGGCATGAGATTCTGCTCAACCTCAGATACGCGCATGCCGTCCATCGCGCGGGTGGCTCCGCGCAGGGATTGACCTACATTCGAGCCGCTCGAAATCTGATCAACCCGGAAATTGATCGAGGATTTGAAATTGAACTTCTGGGCATGGAGCTTCTGCTTGCCGGGTCTCTGGGCATCCATGCGCAGGTCGAAAAATTGAAGGATCTGCTTCTGCTTCGGAGTCGCAGGTACTCCAGCGGAGTCAATGCGAACATTCTGAGACGCTCGGGGCTGGTCGCCGTGGGTACGCAGCAAAACTCCAGACTCGGCATGGATCCACTGGCAGACATCCTGGATCTGATCGTGTCAGACCGTGAACGGGGCATTGATCTGGCGCTGGAGTCCGGTTACTTCGGTCTTCTGCCGGAGGCGCTGGGCTGGGCTCCTTCAGAAAAGGGCGTAGTCGTTGAGTTGAGACCGGGTACTCTCACGCTCGTCAGTGGCGGCGAAGTGCACCACGATGCAGGCCTCACGCCGCTCACTCGCAAGATCCTGATGGAACTCGCCCGTGGTCCACAGTCCAAGAAGGATCTGATCGAGAAGGTCTGGAAGTACCGCTATCATCCGCTTCGCCATGATTCGATCATCTATCCCGCGATCAATACTTTGAGAAAGCAGATGGGACCTTTCGCGTTCTGGATCACATCCAGTGAGCAGGGCTACGTTTTTGAGGCGGGAGTACACTGGATCTTTCCGAAAATTCTTCCGGCGGTTCCCGCACCGTCGGTTGAAAAACCTCGGATTCACGATGGAGAGGCTTCAAGCGGACTCAATCTCAGGCAACTCAAGATTCTCAGGCATCTGACCACACATGAAAAACTGGATGTGCGAACCTTGTGCAGATTTTTCAGCGTTTCGGAAATCACGGCCAGCCGTGATCTGTCTCTGCTTCACCGGATGAAACTGGTCACTCGATTCGGCAAAGGCCGATCGACCGAATATGTCCGGACGGACCGGGTTCAGTACCTGCTGCGGTAAGTGACGACGCCGATGGGTTCTGCGCGAAAATTCTCCGCGACTTCCATTTTCTTGCTCAGATCTGACAGGTTCGAAGAGGTGGATCTGAGAAGGGAGTTTCGAGCGGCGACATCGATCTCCAGGTTCTTCATCTTGAGAAGACAGGTCATTCCGGCGGAAGACTCCGTGCACGAAGCCGTCCCATTCGGACCATTGAGAAGGTAAAGTTCAGACTCTTCAGCTCCAGCGGAGCCACTGAATCTGACGACTTCTGATTTCTTGCCTGTGAGTTCAGAGGGCAGAAGGTAGGAAATCTCCAGTGAACGACCGTCCTTTTGAAGGGAGAACTGTTGAGTCTCAAACCGCGCGAAGGATTTGAGTGAATCGCGACCGGGAACCTCGTAGACCGCCGAGAGACGACCCAGTGCTGATGCCGGCATCCCAAAGCCCAGCATGATTCCGAAAGACATCCCACTCCAATACAAGCCAGTTGCCAATTTCATCGCGCTTACCCTCAATTTGGCTTGGGTTTACCCAACTCGCGACACCGAGTCAAATTGAAGTTACATTGTGTAAAAAAGAGCGTTGGGCCGCCTGGGTCTGTTCAGGTCTGGTGAGTCTGCTTGGCGAAGCTGCTGGCCATCTCGATCAGCAGATCCACATCAGCCGGCTTCTTGACGAATTTGACGACGTCTGAGGATTTCGTCTCGTCGTTGAAGGCGGAGACGATGACCACGGGGATGGAAGCGAGTTTCGGCAATTTTTTCTTCGCGTCGAGAAATTCCCAACCGTTCATCACCGGCATCATGAGATCCAGAAGGATCATGCAGGGAGGCGGAATCTGAGCGAGGAGTTCCAGGGCTTCCTGTCCATTGGCTGCGGTATGAACGAAGAAGTCTTCGACTTCGAAGAGAAGTTTGAGCATGTCCCGGATCCCGGCGTCATCGTCAACAATCAGCAGGGAGTCTTTTTTCGGGGCAGTGCTTTTCTGAGTCTCGATTTCCATGAGGAGAAAATAGGGGGTCCCATGCTGCTTTGTCAAGCGAGCATTCGGCTGCGGAAACGTGCCACAACGCTGAAATGGCCCCTCTACGGAGTGCGCTGATGACTGCGGGGTGAGTCAGTGAACTT
Source organism: Oligoflexia bacterium (assembly GCA_014378465.1). GTDB lineage: Bacteria > Bdellovibrionota > UBA1018 > UBA1018 > UBA1018 > UBA1018. The sequence goes on from JACMNQ010000005.1 coordinate 12,187, forward strand.
CCGTGCTCGTTTCAAAGAGCCCATAAGTGATGCGGATCCATTTCAAACTCTGCCGGGTGTAGGCGCTGTAGGGCTGGTATTCTCCCTCATTCCAGTAGTTCACCTGAACAAACTTGACGTGCATGTCGAGAGTTTTCAGGATTTCTTCAGGTGCGTCATCCGCAGTGAAAGTGGTTGAATCCGATGCGATTGCTCCCGCTTTTCCAGACGGGTCGAGTTCAGGAGTGCGCTTCATGGATTCAATCTTGTATTCAAACTTTTTCACAGCCTGTTTCTACGGAGTTTCGGCGTAAACCGCAAGGGCCTGTCCCAGCGCCCCTGCGGTTTGCCTCAAGTCTCCAAATCCACAAGTCCTCAGGTCTGCGAAGCCGGCCTCTTGCCAAGGCGGACGTCGACGTTGCGGGTGTGGCCTTCGCGCTGGATCTTCAGGCTCACTTTCTTCTCCGCGGGTTGGGAGCTCACTGCGGTCACCAATTCCTGGGAGGAACGGACCGGTTTGCCATTGAACTCCAGAATGATGTCCCGGGGCTTCAGGCCCGCTTCGTGAGCGGGTGATCCCACGTAGACCTGGCCGACCACCGGGCTGCTCTCGCCTGGAGTGCTTCCGATGATGGCCCCGAGATAGCCGCGGCTGATGGAGCCTCCTTCTTTGAGCTGCGCGAGAATGGGTTTAACGAATTGCATTGGAATTGCGAACCCAATGCCCTGGGCTCGGGCATCGACCGCGTTATTGATGCCAATGACTTCACCTTTCAAGTTGATGAGAGGACCGCCTGAATTGCCGGGATTGATCGGGGCATCGGTTTGCAGGTAAGTCGCCATGGGCATGCCCGGGATGATGCGTCCTTTTGCGGAGACGATCCCGTGGCTGACTGAATGCCCCTGACCGAATGGATTTCCGATGGCGGCGACGTACTCGCCAACCTGAAGTTGCTCGGAGTCACCCAGAGGAAGGGCGACCAGTTTCCGGTCCGTTCTCACTCGGATCAAAGCCACATCGAGTTCAGCGTCTTTGCCGAGGACTTCGCCGTCCAGCGGCTTTTCATTGGGGTCTTCCGTGAGGAAAATCTTGATTTCGTTGGATCCCGCGATGACGTGGTGGTTGGTGAGGATGATGCCGGAGGGATCGATGATGAACCCGGTGCCGAGAGAACCATGAGGCCGGTTTTCTTCACGATCGTAAGGGTCGGCATGGGGATTCTGTCCAGGGCCGAAGCCTGGAAACCCGCCGAAGTTTTCAAACAGGTCCTCAGGCGTGGGGGTGCGCCGGAGCATCTGCCGTTTGGGCCGGGAAATGGCCGAAATGTTGACAACGGAGGGCATCACCTTTCTGGAGAGGTTCACGAAAATGTTGGGATCATTCAGTCCTGGCACACTTGGCAACGTGGGTGGAACTGCTGACGCCGCTTCGGGAGGGGATTTCACCGAAGCGTCGTCAACAGGACCTGAATCCGAAGAACTGATCTGACCCGACATCACCCCAGGAGCCGAAAAGGCCGAGAAACCATACAAGCTGAGAGTGACCAGCGACAGCGCTGAAGCTCCGGCGAGCAAGGCAATTTGAGAATGTCTGGCAGGACGGGCTGAAGTGCGCAAACCCGCATTCCCTGATTCTCCGTTTCGGTTCCCTGAATTTTCAAAGTCAGTCATGAGTGCTTTCCTTTTCTTCTTTCAGGATTACACCGAACGGTTAAAAGCGGGATGAAAGGGAAATGAGGATAATTTAATGAGATCAGGACCTCATGAACGAAGGCATGAACCGTGGGAGCACCCTCCCTGTCATTCTGAGTTGGCTCATCGGATTGATCCTGATCGCGACGGCGCTTGCAAAACTTCTTGATATCCCTGGATTTTCAGCGATTTTTAAAACTTACCAGATTTTTCCGGAAGGCATCCTGTGAGGATTCGGGCTGAGCGTGGCACTGGTCGAATTGGCGCTGGGCGTCTGGCTTTTTTCCGGTCTGAAGCTGAAAAAGGCCGCGATTGTCGCACTGATTCTACACGTCGCGTATTTCTTCTGGGCGCTCTTTAACGTGCAAAGAGGACTCAATCTGCAGAACTGCGGTTGTTTTGGAGTTCATCTGGCGCGTCCGCTCACTTACGGAACCGTGGTGGAGGACTTCGCTTTGACTCTGATCTGTGGTTTGCTCGTGAGGTTGGCGCCTCCGGAAAATCCCGCCCCCGAATCCAGTCAAACAAGGAGTCCACTCTCATGACGCAGAAAAAGTTTTCCATTTTGTCCGCATCCCTCACGCTTTCAATCGCTGCGTCCTCCTTGCTTTCGCTCCTGTCCATGAATGCTCACGCGGCCAGGATCGAAGGCGTGGAATTTCCGGAGCAGTTGAAAGTGGAATCCAAAAATCTGGTCCTGAATGGCGTGGGACTTCGCAGCGCGACCCTCTTCAACGTCAAGGTGTACGCGGGCGCACTTTACGTCGAGACGAAATCCAAAAATGAAGCCGAGATCATCGATTCGCCGCAGATCAAGGACGTCAAGATGGTTTTCCTTCGCGACGTGAAGAAGGATCAGTTGAACGAGGCGTGGGAAAAGGGAATCCACAAAGCGTGTGTAAAAGGCTGTCCGCAGCTCGAAGAGCCGCTGGCCCAGTTGAAAGCGATGATGGTCAGCGTGAAGCCCAAGGACACGATGGAGTTCACGATCTTTCCAGCCAAGGTCGAAGTGAAGGTCAATGACCAGAAAGCCGGGGAGATCTCAAACGCCAATTTTTCGAAGATGCTTCTGGCTACCTGGATCGGAAGAGAGCCTCCGACGGAAGAACTCAAAGCAGGACTGCTTGGAAAGAAATAAATCAATGATTTCTTGCGCTTGATTGGTATTCCTAAAAGCTGGAAATACATTTGACGCATCGAGTCTTGTCAAGGTAGGGTGCGCTGACTGAGGTTCGACCCCATGCTTTCTCGCCGCGTTTTTCCTGCCGTGCTCCTGAGTTTTGCAGTCTTCCTGATTTACGCAGGCGCCGGGATTCCGGATTCATGGGCCTCCAGTTCACCCTTCCGGTTCGATGCAAGCGTGCCCGAGGAGCAGAAGAATCAGCTTTCAACGGATCTCGAGCGACTCCGGGATGTCTCCCTGGCAGAGCTCGGTTTGAAGCTGCCGGATGGCAAGGATCTCCTTCAGGACACGGTCCGAATGATGGGCCTTGGCAATCTGTCGTCTCACGAACTGCTGCAGTGGATTTCTGACCGAGTCCAATACTTGGTGGGCGAGTCCTTCACACTGACTGCCAAAAATCTCTATGCGCCGTCGCAACGCGGTTTTGTCTTCGAGAATCGTTCTGAGATGCCGACGATTGAAACCGTGGCCAGCTCGGGCACTCCCGCTCCGACCGCGCCCGGCACGGTCGTCATGTCCAATCTCGGACCCGCAGTCTACTACGCAGGCAAACAGCAGGATATGCTGATGGGACTCAAAGTCGCGGGAAAGAAAGTGCCCGTCACTTCGCCGCGTTCCGGAATTCTGAGAGTGGGACCTGGCCTCTTCATGCTCAAGTACATGCCGAATCAGACGGATGCTTCGGCCGTCTCCAATTCCATCCATCGCCTGGGCATTCTGTTTCATGAGGCTCGGCACAGTGATGGTCACGGCAAGTCTCTGGGATTCTTTCACGCGATCTGTCCAAGCGGAAATCTCCAGGGACTCAATGCCTGTGATCGAAATCTCAATGGCCCCTATCAGGTCGGCGCGAGGATGACGCAGATTCTCACGGAAAACTGCAGGCTTCAGGGCGCCTGTTCCGTGGCGGAAACTGAAAAACTGCGAGTGCAGTACCTGGATTCCTACAGCCGAACCCTCCTGGAAACCTCGGCGTCGAAAGCGAGTGCCGGTTCCGACTCGCAATTTGAAATCGAAATGCTGAAGTCGAAGATTTCAACGTGTGAACTTCTGCTCTCTCTCACGCACACGGAGGCCGCCTTCTGCAAGGAGGTCGATGAACTCCGCGGAAAACTCGCGGCGCTTGAAGCCGCTCCCGCGGCCATGACCTCCGTCCCGGGCCTGCCGTCCGTGGAATGGGACGCTTCTCCGGAAGGACAACGCGAATGAAAAAGACACCGAAGCGTTCTGACTCGCGCAGGGTGCCGGTTCTGTGCGCATGGACTCTGGCGATTTCCCTGGCTGGCGCCGGCTGCGCCCGCGACGAAGCGAAAGCCCCCGAAGCCGTGTTCAAATTCGACGCCACCGTTCCTGCGGAGCAGAAATCACGGATCTCAAAAGATCTCGAACGCCTGCAGACTCTGGACATCATGGATCTGGAACTTAAAAATGAGGACGGCCTTGACCTCGTTCAGGATACGGTCCGAATGATGGGTCTCGCGAAAATGGCATCGGCCGAGCTCACGGTCTGGCTTGCGGACCGAGTGCACTATGTGATCGGTCAGGACTTCGCATTGAATTCAGAGACCCTCTTCATGGCACCTCGGCACGGTTTCAGTTATGAAAATCGTTCTGAGATCCCGAGCATCGAAGAGGCTCCCGCGCCGGTGCGCGATCCGGGTCCGCAGCCCGCCGCTTCACCTGTGCCTGTTCATACCGCGACGGTCGTCATGGCGAACATCGGTTCGGCACTTTATCTTGCCGGAAAAATGGAAGACTTCCTGATCGGCATCAAAGTCGCTGGCGACGATGTCCCTTTGACGTCTCCTCGCACCGGCATCATTCAGGTCGGCCCCGGCCTCTTTCATCCGAGTCTTGAAATCAATCCGGGTGAACCGGGTGCTCTGGCAAATTCGCTGGAGAGACTTGGAATCTTTTTTCACGAAGCCAGGCACAGCGATGGTCATGGCAAGTCGCTCGGGTTTCTCCACGCAGTCTGTCCAATTGGAGATTATCGGGGAATTCACGCCTGCGACCGAAATTTGAATGGTCCTTACACGACGGGCGCCCGCATGACCCAGATCCTGGCGGAAAATTGCAGGCGTCGGGGCAAATGCCAGCCGAAGGAGACGGAACGTCTTCGGATCCTCTACCTGGATTCCTACAGTCGGATGATTCCTGAAACTCTGGATGCCCGGTCTCAGTCCGATCTGGATACGGTTCAAGCGAAGATCGCGGCCTGTGAAAGAGCGGGAGCTGCGAACGAAACCTGTTCCAATCTGGATCGTCTCCGCGCCCAGATGACTTCCCTCAAGGCGTCCGCACGGATCACTCCGAGTGCCGAATGGGATGCAGTACCGGAAGGAGCTCGCCGATGACCCCTCACATGACCCCTCAGGCAAAGGTCCTGGCCGGCCTTGGCGCCACCGCATTGATCGTGGTCGCAGTACTCCTCAGCACGCAGTCGAACACGGAAAATCCAGGGGCGGCCCCTCAGACGACGGCTTCTCCCGTGGCAGAAGTCGAAGTGAATCCGGTCGCGGCTCCCGGCCTCCCGGCGCCGTCATTGAGCGGAGCGCAAGCCGTTCAGGCTGCCGGAGCGCCAGCTCTGCCCACTTCGCCTCCCTTGCCGCCTTTGCCGCCTTTGGATGAGAAGCAGTGGACTGCGCAGGTCGAAAGAGTCGAAAAAGCCATCCCGACGATTCAACAGGTGCGAGCGCTTCCCGCGGAAGCCCTTCATGAAACTCCCGCGCCCGTACGCGAAGCCGCAGAGCAGCTCGGTGAGATGTCTGAGCTTCTTCACCAGCATCCTGAAAAGCTTGAAGAAGGTGCGAACTTCTACAGGAAATGTGCGGCCCAGACCGAATACATGGGGAGCATTCGCGCCCTCTGCGCGGCGAATCTGCGCAACATTTCAGTGGTCCTGAAAAAACCGGAACTTTTTCAGGAGTCCGAATACCCCAGCAATGTGAAGAGTCTCACGGACAAGATCCCGAGCGGCTGGTGATCGGCTGCGGGCTGGGCGCGGCCTGAGCGGGTTCAGGCAAAAGCCTCGATCACGCCTTCTGAGATCGCCTGGATGGAGCGGATCAGTTTGTTCTCCACCCGGTAAGTCAGGAAGATTTCGTCTCGAAAGACCGGAGCCTTCGGCACTCGTTTCAAATTCCTGTAGCGGGATGAATTCACCACTCGTTGAGGAATGATGCCGATGCCGGCGCCGTGGGCCACGAGCTGCGTGATGACTTCAAGATTTGAAGATGCCAGAACGCGCGAGTACCCGATGCCGCACTTCTTGAGTTTCCCCAACAGGTCCTGGGTCTGAAGCATTTCAGGATCACAGATCAGCACGGCTTCGCCAGTGCGGTGATCTTGAACTTTTCTCCGGCCATCGCCTACCCAGACGGTCACTTCGTCGTCACAGAGCTTTCTCAGCACGAGATCCGGATGTCTGACCGGATTGATGACGATCCCGAGATCCGCTTCCATCCGGATGACGGCTTCAGTCACTTTGCGCGAGAGTTCGTGGAGCAGGCGTATTTCAAGACCGGGATTTTTCTCCTGCAGCTCGGGCAGGAACTTGGCGAGTGAGTACAGCGCGACTGACGGGTGACAGCCGAGCGTGTAACTGCCCTGGATTTCATGTACGGAAGCGAGGGCCTGGCCCTTGACCGCGTCCCAGCGCTGGAGGAGTTCCCGGGCGTGGACCAGGAGCTGCTTTCCGGACTGAGTCAGAGTCACTCCGCGCTTGCTGCGAATCAGAAGAGGCGTGCCGACTGAATGCTCGAGTCTCTGGATGGCGAGAGTGAGGGAGGGCTGGCTGATGCCGAGGCGTTCAGCCGCGCGCGAAAGATTGAGTGAGGAAGCGACTTCGACGAAGTAGGTGAGGTCACTGGGTGAAGGCATCGACATCGGGTATTCCAACTTTCCATTTCATGCTCGGGGAGTTCAGCCCGCGTAAGCTTCATCCTGTTCAATTTCACTCAAAACCCAGTCAAAGTTTCCTGTGGTGACTTTCGTCTGACAGTATTCACAGACGCCGGCCATGTTGATCTTGAGAGGGGCCCCGCAGGAAGGACACTGGTCATAGGATTTCTGGACCGGCGACTTCCCGGCCGATGCGTTGACTGCGGCTGCATTCTGACTTCGGATGAAAGTCCAGTACTCACTGAACCTTCGCGGTCGGCTGGTACTTCCTGAGACGATTTCCGAGCCCGCGGCTCGAGTGGTGTAGTCGATCATGCTGGCGTAGACTCTCACCGTGATGCTCAGGTAAAAACGGTCTTCAGCCACTCGGACTGGAACAACCTTCTCGACCTGGATGTTCTTCAGGACATTCACGAGCTGTTGCCTCTGGTACGCGGAGATCCAGTACAGATGGGTCTGAAAAAGAGAATCGGATTCAAACGGTCGTGCCGCCTCCCAACGCCTTTCCGTCCAGGCCTTCTGCAGCTGGAGAAAAGTGAAGCGCACTCGCTCGTCAAATTCCTTCCATGAAAAATCCGGAAGGCGAGCGGACAATCGCGAGCTGGACGGGTTGAGATCGGGATCGAAAAGAGTCGGCAGATCCGTTCCCTCTTCCGGGACGTCGGAAGTCAGAAGCGGTTCACGTTTTTCACGTTCTTCGCTTCGATATTGAACGAACCAGTCAAACTGTCCACGATCATTTCGATTTCCGCACGACCCGCAGCGGCCGTTTCTCGTTTCACTGAGCGGCGCTCCACAGGAGGGACACTTCAGGGCGCGGGACTGTTCAGGACCTCTCGACGGCACTTTCGCGTCGCGAATCAGAGTCCACCGCTCGGTCACGAACCAGCTCTGAGTCGTACCGCCTGACACTTCCGTATAATTGGCTTGAAACTCCACTTTGATCTCAGCCTGCTCTCCCGTGAGCTTCGCACCGAAAAGTCGAGCTGAACCAATGACGATCCCTTCGACGGTCTGCACTCCACCCGAGGTCTGCTTGAAGCCCTCGAGCACGGGGTCGGAAAAGTAATTGGCATAGTCCCCCAGTTGCTGTCGGCCGCGAGCGGTATGGACCTGGGCGAAAAGAGAATAGATGAAATCCGTGAACAGAGCCCTGGAGAAGTTCGGGTCACGAGTTTTGAGAGTTTCCAGCGCCTGCGAAGTGCTGACGTTCTGAAAAAGTTCGGAAACGCTGCCTGCATGGCCGCCGGACAGGCCATTTGAACCTGACCGCGGAGCCTGCCCCGTGTAAGTTCCATCATCCGCTGAGCCATTCTGTGACTTGTAGATGATGTAAATGATGAAAATGACGAGTGGGATGCCGATGAGGGGATAGCCGAAGATCAATCGAAAAAGAAGGTAGATGATTCCTCCGCCTCCGTCCCCTCCACTGGAATGTCCGCCCGAATAGCTGCCGCCGCTGTAACCGCCACCGCCCGAGTGGCCTCCGCCATCTGAAGAGTGTCCACCCGAGTAGGAATGACCCCCTCCCATGCGGGCGAGTGCAGGCAGTGCGTCCATCCACAGTAAAAGCAGGAACGAGACCAGGAGCGTGAGCGTGACTCTCTTTTTCGGCAATGGATTGAACTTCATATTTCTTCCCCTGCGCTGAAGTCCGGAGCATTCTCCAGCTCGTTTGGTTTCTCACAGGTCGAAGGAGGCAACTCCTGGCCGAGGTAGAGCCCGAAAGTTCTCAGTACTTCGAGAAGTCCGCGAAGGCGGTCGGTGGACTTGCAGACCTGGGTGATGAGGTGGTCCTGAAATTCAAGAATTCGTTTCGAATTCAGTGCTTTTTCCGCAGTATGATCCATGACGATTTCGGCGCGCCCTTCGAGCAGTGAACAGTAGACCAGGATCCCGGTGTGCGAGGTGGTCTGATGGATCTTCTTTTCGTAAAAGCAGGCATGGGCGGCTTTCGCGACCTGCACCTTTTTTCTCTTCTTCGTGACGAACCAGACGCGGGCGGGACTGTGTTGAATGAGCCAGCTCGCCGTCCAGAAAACGAACAGCATCGGAAGCGGGAGCCAGTATTCCGGAATCTCCGTCGGCACGGACATCGCGGCCAGAAGGAGCCCCCAGGCCGAAACCGCACCGATCAGGTGAGCGACGTCCCGGTAGTTGCCGGACGATTCGCGAACCACGAGCACGACTTCCGCGCAGGTGCGGACTTCGAGTTCCTGGATGCAGACTTCGAGCAGTCGTGAGTCCTTTTCTGAGAGTTTCATCCGTTTCAGCTGTCCAGCTTGATTTCAAGGGCCGGTGTCGCGCGTTTGCCCTGCTCCATCTTGTCCAGCGTCTTGCGGACTTCACCGTTCATGCGGTCGAGCTCCAGAACGGAAGAAGCCATCTGCGGGAGTGCCTGCATCCTGAAAGTGGAGAGGTCGTCGAGCGCGAGCTGAATGTCCGCGAAGGCGGATTTGAGGGAGTTCATGTCGAGTGATGCCGAAGCGGCCTGCTTGTGAATTTCGACTCCCTGAGTTTTGAGTCGGCTCGCGGTGCCGGCCAGGAGATCAGACGTGGTCCTGTTCACGGCCGTGAGTTTGTCGAGCACGAGCTTCTGATTCTCGAGCGCCAGGGCGACGGTGACGGCCACCTGAAGTGCACTGACCGTGACATTGAGAGCACGCCCGACCCCGCGCACGAGTTCCTTGTTGTTGCGGATGATGAGTTCCGAAGCCAGAATGCCCTGTTGATTGACCGCGAGCTGCTGCTGCAGGTCCATGATTCTCTGGCGCAGCGGAAAGAGCAGTTCCTCGCCGATGAATTTCTGCTCGGCACTGCCGGCTTCCGCTTCGCGGTCCATCTTGTATTGAAGTTTCTGGTCAATCAATTGCCCGAGCTGAATGCCGCGCTCGAGTTTTCTCCCGGTCTCGGCCATTCTCTTCTGATCTTCCGTGAGCGTGATCGTGTCTCGCTGAAGCTGATCGCGACCGTGTTCGAGTGACGTGACGATCGTGGAGATGACGGACTGCGCGCTTTCGTATTTCGAGAAGTAGCGCTGCAGGGGCGAACCAACCCCGGGAAGTTTGCCCACAGCTCGGCTGAACCAGCCTGAACTGAAATCCAGTTTGTTGGGATTCAGTTCTTCGACCTGCATCTTCAGATCGATGAGGGATTTCGCGACTTCTCCGCCGTCCTCTCCGCGTTTCGCGAGCGCAGCCATGGGTTTTTTGAGAAGGTCACTCTGGACAGCCGCCTGCTTCTGGATTTCAGCTCCCAGAGTCTCGGCCGATGCCTTGGCCTGTTCCCGGGAATCGGGATCCGTGACAGGTGAAGTCGCGAAGAGCGTGGCCACGTACTCGTCGGCTTTTTTGTCCAGATCGGAATCGATTCCCTGGGAGGCCTGAATCGACGTGGGATCTCTGAGTGCCAGTTCCTTCTTGAGATCACTGACGACGATTGCGGTCACGGGAGCGGTTGCGGGAGTTTCAGTTGCCATGGTATTCCTCAGTATTTCTTGGCTCTTTGAGCTAATTCCTCGAGTTCAATCAGAAGGGGACCCAGCTCGGAAGAGGCTGAATGAGCCTGGGTCTTCATTTCGGAAATCGCGTGGGTGAGCTGATCCATGCGGGTCAGTGCACTTTCATTGAGACGGAGAAGTTCAGAAACCTTCTGAAGCTCGCGCTCCCTCAGGTCAGTTCGGGTGCGTTCTTCGGCTTCTTCGACTTCTTTGGTTTCAGTCAAGGCGCTGCGGATTGAAATCACGTTGGCCAGTCGAGTGGCGATGTCATTGATCTGATCCTGAATGGACAGATACACCTGGTTCGCAGCTTCGTGGTAGCGACCGTAGGTCAATTCTCCCGGATCGAGCTTGAGGGAGAGCGTACGCTCGAAACTCGTCATGCGCTCCTGATTCTGCTGAAGCTGTTCGAGGGCCTGAGCCGCAGGCTTCTCGGTCAGCGGCTCAAATTGGGCCTTGCTCAAGCCCCGTTTGAGCTGCTGAATTCGCGTTCTGCGCTGCGGATCATCACCGGGTGCACTGGACGAACCAGACGAGCTGGACAGGAGTGTGCGGGGTCTGGCCCTCCAGACACCCACGGCAACCTGAAGGATCAGGCCGATGACGGCCAGCCACTTTAAGATCACCAGGTGCAGAACGAAGAAGGCGACTGCACTCGCTGCGGCCAGAATGACGGGGTAACGCGCAGCACTAATGCGCTGAAGTGCATTGGGCTGCTTGAATGGAGCGGGCATCGTCACGGAGGCATCCTTATTTGTTTCCAAACGCTCATTCTGGTAAGCTTTTCCAAAGAATTCAAGTGAGATATGTCTTAAATAGCTGACGGGCAGATGCCGGGATCAATCAGGAGACTTTATATGGGTATCTTTAATTTCGTGAAGAAGCAGTTCATTGACGTGATTGACTGGGTTGAGTCGGGTGAAGGCGTGTTGGCTTTCCGCTACCCGGTCGAGGACCGGGAAATTCAGAATGGCGCGCAGCTCACGGTACGCGATACCCAGCTTGCACTCTTCGTGAACGAAGGCGAAGTGGCCGACGCTTTCACCCCAGGTCGCTATTCACTCACGACTCAGACTCTTCCCCTGATGACGAGTCTCAAGAACTGGGACAAGCTGTTTCAGTCTCCTTTCAAATCAGACGTCTTCTTCTTCAGCACTCGCACCCAGATTGATCAGAAGTGGGGAACGGGCACTCCGATCACGATTCGCGACAAGGAGTTCGGCCCGATCCGCATTCGCGCTTATGGAACCTTTGCCTTCAAGATCAAAAATCCTCAGACCTTCTTCAAGACCCTGAGTGGCACTCGCGATGTCTACACGACTGAAGAGCTCGAGGGACAGTTGCGTTCCACCGTCCTCACTTCGATGGCCAGCTTTTTCGGCGGGGCCGACGTGGGCTTCGTGGACATGGCGGCCAACCAGACCAAGTTTTCGGATACGTTGAAAACGGCTCTGGCTCCGGCCTTTGCCGCTTATGGTCTTTCGCTCGAAAATTTCTACGTTCAGAGCGTCTCCTTGCCGGAAGAACTTGAAAAGCACCTGGATGTCGGTTCTTCGATGCGCATGGTCGGCGATCTGCAGAAGTATGCTCAATTTCAGACTGCCGAAGCGATCGGGACTGCCGCCTCCCATGGAGGCGACGCAAGCTCGGGCGTCGGAATGGGTGCAGGCCTCGCGATGGGACAGGTGATGGCCAATTCACTTTCGAATTCCATGTCCGGCTCAGGGAACCGGCAGGGCTCTGAGTCCGCTCCCGCCGAAGATCCGGTCGTTCTGATTGGAAAACTTCATCAGCTTCTGACCCAGGGAGTTCTCACCCAGGCGGAATTTGATGCGAAAAAGGCAGAGCTGCTCAAGAAAATCACGTGAGTTCTGATCCAACCTTGCCCGTTCCTGAACCTTCAAGCCAGTTGCTGCGTCTGATCCTCGACACGCTTCCGAACACGGTGGCGTACGTTGACCGGAATCTCGCTTACAAGTTCATCAATTCGACCTACCGGGACTGGCTGGGAGTGGATCCAGAGAAGTTTCTCGGCAAGACGATCCGAGACCTGCTGGGCGAAGCCTACGCGCTCGCTGAACCTGCCATCCACAGAGCCCAGAACGGCGAAGTCGTGAGCTATGAGAACCGGCTGGTCACCCAGGGAGGCGAGAAGAAGAACATCGTCTTCACTTACCATCCCGACCTGGACCCCAGCGGAAACGTGAAGGGCTTCGTGATTCTCGGTCGCGATCTCACGGAGCAGCGCCATGCGCAAGCTTCTCTTGAACAGAGTGCTGAACGATTTCGAACTCATTTTGAGCAAGCTCCCTTCAGCATTCAGATTCTCTCTCCTGATGGCAGGACCCTTCGGGTCAATCAGGCCTGGAAGAGGCTGACGGGCCTTTCGGATGACTTCATCGAGAAGTTCATCCTCACCCAGTACAACATGCTCGAAGATCCGGAGCTGAGTCGAAAAGGCGTTCTGCCTTACGTTCAGCGTGGCATGAAAGGCGAAGTTCTCGCCGTTCCGCCGATGGTCTATGAGGGCGTGGATCTCAATCAGCCCACTCGACAGCGCTGGATCGAAGCTTTCATCTTTCCGGTGAAAGATGCGGAGGGAGCGATCCAGGAAGTGGTCCTGACCCATTTTGACGTGACTGACCGGGTGCTTGCGGAGCAGAAGAAGAAACAGAGTGAGGATCTTTTCAGATCGGTGGCCGAAGCGATTCCGCATCTGGTCTGGATCATGAACAGTGAAGGCCGCATCGAGTACACCAATGAGCGCTGGTTCACTTATACTGGAATGCGTCTTGAAGAGGTGATGAAGCGAGGCTGGAGTGATCTGGTCGATCCCGATCAGCTCGAGTTGGTGAATGAAGCCTGGGTAAAATCATACTCGACGGGCACTCCTTTCGAAGCGGAGTTCAGGTTCAGGAGAAAAGATGGAGTTTACCGCTGGTTTCTCGTGCGCGGCGTACCCCTGCGTGACGACCAGGGGCAGGTGATCCGCTGGTTCGGGACCAACACTGACATCGAGGAGCAGAAGCGCAATGAACAGACCCTGACCGCTGCGATCACCGCACGGGATGAATTTCTCTCCATCGCTTCGCACGAACTCAATACGCCGATCACGTCCATGAAGCTGCAATTTGAAATGGCTTCACGGCTCATTGCCCAGAAGGATCCGCACGGATACGAGCCCGAACGCATTCAGAAGCTGATCAGCGGCACCCTGCGCCAGGTGAGTCGCATGAGTCGGCTGATTGATGACATGCTGGATGTTTCGCGGGCCACGAGCGGACCTCTCTCCATGCGGCTGGAGACGATTGAACTGAAGCATCTGCTTCAGGAAGTCGTGGAGAAATTTTCGGACCAGCTCAAGCAACAGGGCACGCAGGTGGAGTTGCAGGCCGACTCCGAAGTGAGCGTGCAGGGAGACCGCGACCGGATCGAACAGGTCTTCACCCATCTTCTGACCAATGCGGGTTTGAAGTACGGTGCGGGCAGTCCGGTCAGGATCGTGCTCTCGAGCAACGAACGCGGTGGCGTGATCAGCATGCAGGACCACGGAATCGGCATCGCGCCGGAGGATCTCGACAGGATCTTCGAGCGTTTCGAACGTGCGATCTCACATCGCAATATCAGTGGACTCGGGCTCGGGCTCTTCATCACTCGCAGCATCGTGGAGTCTCATCAGGGCCACATTCACGTCACCAGTGAACTCGGCAATGGTTCCATTTTCACGGTCGAGCTTCCTTTTGCACAGCCGACTTCGGCAGTCACATGAAGATCGGAATCGTCACCTGTGAAAAAATGCCTCACCTCAATCCGCGTGAAAATTCGCTGGTGGAGTGCCTGCGAGCTGAAAAATTCGAGGTTGTTCCCTATGTCTGGTCTCGTCCTGAGCATGAGAGAAAGAAGTATGACGTCATCCTGATTCGCTCGCCTTGGGATTATTTCGAAAGACTTGAAGAATTCAGCGCCTGGCTCGAGAGATTGCCTGCACGGAGGGTATTCAATCCTCGCGAAATTCTGAAGTGGAATCTCGACAAAGTCTACCTCCGTGAACTCGAGTCCAGGGGGGTGCGCATCGTGCCGACGAAATGGATTCGAAGCGCCACTTCTCAGGATCTTCGGCAGGCGATCGCTTTTTCCGGCTTGAATGAACTGGTTCTGAAGCCGACCCGTTCTGCCGCCGCTTTCAAGACCGTGCGTTTCAAAAAGACGGAATTGCCGGAATTCGGCCAGTTCGAGGGATTGTCGATGATGCTCCAACCGATGGCGCGCGAAATTCTGAGTGAAGGGGAGTGGTCCCTGATCTACTTCGGCGGGCGCTTCAGTCATGCACTTTTGAAAAGACCCGCCTCGGGCGATTTCAGAGTTCAGTACCTTCACGGAGGTACGGAGTCGCGTGTTGTCGCTCCGGATGCAGCGCTCCTGGACTTTGGCTCACAAGTCATCGAGGCAGTGGGCACGAAGCTTCTCTACGCACGCGTGGATTTCGTGCGTCTGGAGGGGGTACCTCACCTGATGGAACTCGAAGTGCTTGAGCCGGATCTCTTCTTTCACCTGGATCCTGAAGCTCCCCGGAGATTCGTGAATGTGCTCAATCAGTTTTTAGCACCCTGAGTGTCTCCAGTTGAACGGAGTTGGAGTTCATGAAGAAAACTTCACTGCCGTCCTTCGATTCGCTGACGGAGCCTCAGTCATCCATTCCTGTTCGATCGTCAGCGGTGGAGGTACCATCGTCGGGTCTACCGTCATTCGTTGAACGAAGGGGGCATGCCTGACTGGCGTGCCCCGACTCTGAGTGAAGCCAATCATCTTTTCGACAACGGAACCTTTCCTTCCAATGATGTATCGGGCGTGGGGAAAATGATCAGACCAGCGCATTCTGCGTACGCACGGGCACATCCTGGGTGCACTACCTCGGCGAAATTTTCGGGACGTCCTGACAGAGGATCTTCAGTCCATCGTGGTGAAGTTTCGCTGAAAGACGATCCAGAACGATGCTGCCGCGAAGGGAGTGAATCTGCGCTTCCAGGTAGCGCCGCGTGAGCGAGAGGGTGGATGGCAGCTCCTGCCAACGGGCCTGGGTCTCATGCAGGGGCGAGAGATTCGCGGCTCGAATGATGGATTCCAGAATGTGGCGAGTGGAGCAGAAGTAGGCGGCGGAGTCTTCGAGATCATTCAGGTGTTTTGTGGCCACGGTACTGAGTTCAGCATAGGGTTCATCTGAAACTTCATCTGATTTTGCGGTTGCGGACAGAAGTTGTTTCACGAGCTGACTGGTGGGGAAGGCCCGCAGAAGTTTCGGAATGGGTCTCGACGGGCGACCCCGGTCAGCGGCAGAATAGCCCGGCACGGTGTCCATTGAAGCGAACTCATCACACATCAGGCCGATACCGTGTCGCTGGTAGAGTTCCGCCTCGGCATCAAATTTTCGAGCTGTGAGAAGCGTGAGTTCCTCGCTGCCGATCAGAAGCCAGGACACGAGCGCGGAGGCTCCGCCTGACTCACGCGAGTAAAGTGGCAGCCGAGCCTGGTTGAGAACGATGGCGTCACGCAGGTGCTTTTCGAAGCAGTGAGTTTCACTTGCATGTGCACCGGGAGGAGCTAGAGTGGTCAGGCTGAAGAGGCCGATGGCTAAAAACCGATGGAGTTGGCGCATGCGGATCCTTTCCACCTCACGCCGTAACTTATATGACGCATAATGTCAATTTTATTCTTTTGGGCTTTTATCTTGCGTTTTTAACACTTCATTTCGCTTATGCAGTGGTTCTCATTCGCAGCGAGCGAGACTCTCTGAAGTTCGGTAAAATTTCGAGACCCGGCCTGATCCTGAGCTCGTTGGTTCTCCTGAACGGGATTTCAGCGAGTGCGATCGTGTGGACCGCCCCGCTCTGGATCGGGTTGAACATCGCCTGGCACGTGGTTTTGCTGCTGGATGAAGGAGTGCACGTTTTCAAGCGGAGAAGCCGGCATCGCTGGCCTTTTCTCGTCAATCACGTCGCGTTCTGTCTGATTCTGGCCGCGGCCTTCCATCTGAATTGAATCGTGCCGGCCTTGCCCTGGATCAGTCTTTCGGCCGAGGCCCCTGCAGCTTCTTCTTCAGCTCTTCCGGATCATTCTCATTCTTCTCCGCAAGAGTCCTGACTTCGATCAGGTGATGTTCCTGATCGCGAGTCAGTTCATCGCGCGCCATTTCAACCAGCCCATTGCGAAGTTCCTTCACGGTCAGTGTCCCTTTGATGAATTCGATGCAGGCGATGCACATGTTACACCGTATCCCAGATGTACTTCTCATTCTCAAAGGCATGGTCGGCCAGTGACTTGATCAGTTCGTCATCATTGTTGTCGATCTTGTTGAAATTGGATTTCGTCCGGCGCCGGACCTGTCCGGAGAAGACCTGGAGGATCTCGATTTCCTTTTCGGCGGCCTTTTCACCGTTCTTCCGAATCGATGCATCCACACGGGAGAGCACCGCTGAAAGAACGAAGAGATCGATCATGATGTCCGCCAGGCGTTTCGTCGCGAACTGCTTGCCGATGATGTTCTTGCCGTGTTTGCGCAGAATGCGGTCCGCGGCCACGGAGAGATCGCGGGTCGCTTCTTCGAAGATCGCCGCGTGAGTGGCGAGCAGGGGGTGCAGCTGAGTGAAAGTGCCCTTGCCGGTCTTCACGCCGGTGGTCTGCTTCACACGCTTGATCGCGTAATCCGACATGACCCCGAAGCCCTTGATCGGATCATTGAAGATGCCTTCGAGGGATTTGGAGAGGGCGCTGAGTTCCTTGCCCACGTCATTCATCGCGGTGAGGGCGATGTAAAGTCTCAAAATGTCGTTGGTACCTTCGAAAATCCGGTTGATGCGGCAATCGCGCACGATGCGCTCATAGGGATACTCGCACATGTAGCCATTGCCCCCTGCGGCCTGGAGCGCTTCATCGGCCGTGCGCCAAAGGCACTCGGAAGCGAAGACCTTGCTGATGGCCGCTTCGACCCCGTAGTCCTTGTAGCCCTGGTCAATGAGACCGGCGACCAGGTTGACCACGGACTCCGTCGCGTAACAATCGACGATCATGTGTCCAAGCTTCTGCTTGATGAGGCCGTAGTCCGCGATCGACTTGCCGAACTGCTGACGTTCTTTGCATTGTTTAGCCGTCAGTTCGATGAGAGTTTTCATGGCGCCCGTTGAGCCGCCGCCGAGCCCGGTCCGTCCCGAATTCAGAACATTCATGGCGACCTTGAAGCCTTTGCCCGGCTCTCCGATCACGTTGGCCTGGGGAATGCGAACATTGTCGAACATCACCGTGGTCGTGTTGCTTGCCCGCAATCCCATTTTATCTTCATGGGGCCCGGTGCTGATGCCGGCCATGTCTTTGGTCACGATGAAAGCGGTCATCTGGCCACTTTCGCCTTCGGTCTTGGCGAAGACCGTATAGAAGTCCGCGATGCCGCCATTGGTGATCCAGAGTTTCTGGCCGTTCAGAATCCAGGAGTCGCCGTCGCGGACCGCTTTGGTCTTGATCGCGGCTGCATCAGAGCCCGCGCCGGGTTCGGTGAGGCAGAACGCCGCGATCATTTCGCCACTCGCGAGCTTGGGATAGTATTTCGCTTTCTGCTCATCAGTGCCGAAGAGGAGAAGAGCGCGCATGCCGATGGAGCTGTGGGCACCGGCCGTGATCGCGATCGAAGCGTCGTACTTGGCCAGTTCCTGCAGTGTGCGCGAGTATGCCGTGCTGTTCATGCCCATGCCGCCGAACTCTTCAGGAATGATCAGACTGAAAAGTCCAAGTTCGCGCATCTCTTTCAGCACCTCAGTCGGCAGTTCACCGGCCCGGTCCCATTTTCGAGACTCATCTCCTCGACCCTTGAAAGCGGCACTCAGGGAGTCAATCACGCCCTTCAGGAGCTCGCGGTCCGTCTCGGAGATCTGGGGGTACGGGAGAATGATCTCCTCCTCAATGTTGCCCATGCAGAGCGATCTCATGAAACTTGAAGTGACTTTGTCGATCTGATTCGGGATCTTGTCCATTTGCAGCTGCTCCAAAAGGTGATTTTCTTTCGTGATTTTCTCAATGATCCCTGATTGCGACGAACTAGGCAAACTTGTTTGATGAAGAATCCTTCAGAAGTGGGGGGGGGTGGTGACTGATTTTTGACGGTCCTTGAGCGCCCGTCTGATTCCGGGGGGATTGCCAGCTCTTCGCGGTAGGGTCAATTTCCGGGTTCGCTTCAAGCGACTTTTTGCGCTAGACACCGGAATTTCAAATGAGTTTCGATTCAATTCAGCTCCAGCACCAACAGTCAGGATGTGAAGTGCCTTTCAGGTCGGCTGCGAAAGGGGCAGTGTGACCTTGAATGTGGATCCTTGCCCAGCGTCACTGGTGACTTCAATCCGTCCATGGTGCGCGCCGATGATCTGGGCGGTGATATAAAGGCCCAATCCGAGGCCCGCGAAGTGAGTCGAAGAGGCCGCGCGCTCAAAACGCCGAAAGATTCGGTCGTGATCCGCTTTTCCAATCCCGATGCCCTGGTCCTGAATGCTCAGGACGGCAGACTCCGATGTCCTGTGGAGTTTGAGATGGATGGGTGAGCGATTGCCGTACTTGATCGCGTTGGTGATCAGATTCGTGACGACCTGCTCGATCCTGCTCGGGTCGCACTCGCAGAAAATGGCTGGCTCCAGAGTGCTGGTCAGGGACGCTCGGGCTTCGTTGACTTCAGGCTCGAGTCGCTGAATCACTTCTTTCACGATTTCGGTCAGATCGATGCGAACCGGCATGAGCTTCATCTTGTCCGTTCTCATCTTTGAAACGTCCAGAAGATTGTCGACCAGGCCGATCAGGCGGTTCAGCTGTTGGTCCGAGATGTCCAGAAGTTGCTTCAGCTTTTCAGGCCGCAGGCCCTCCACTTCCTGGGTCGTGAAGGCGCGTCGCAGGATCTGGAGTCCCACTTTGAGCGGGGTGATGGGAGTCTTCAGCTCATGGGACGCGATGCTGATGAAATCCTCCCTCAGTTGCAGCGCTTTCTGCGTGGCTTCGAGCGCGCGCGATTTTTCATCTTCGCCGCGCTTCCGGTCGGAAATATCCATGACAATGCCTGACATTCGCTCCGGCTTGCCGTTTTGGTTGACCAGAACCTGACCCCGGCTGAGGTGCCAGGCGATCTGGCCGTTTTTCCTCCGAAGTCGGTATTCAACGCAATAGGGAGCCCGTTTTTCAAGTCCCTGGGCGAGGGCAGTGGAGACCGCTTCGCGGTCTTCCGGAAGCACGAGTGAAAGAAATCCTTCAATGGTTCCATCAAAGAATTTTGGGTCCTGCTCCAGCATTTCCTCGGTCTTGCCGAGCCAGCGGACCTTTCCGTCTCCTGCGAGATTCCAATCCCAGGCGCCGATGGCCGCTGCGCTGAGTGCGAATTTGAACTGGTCAGATGTGGAACGGAGAGTCTCTTGCGTGTCCTTCTCGTCCGTGACGTCAATCATGATTCCGCGCTGCGCGATGGCCTTCTTGTTTTCACAGATGACTGAAACCATGTTTCGAAGCCAGATGGCTTGGCCGTCCGCCGCGATCATTCGGTAATCGATGGTGTGCGGAAGGCACGCTGACGTGGCTTTGCGGTGCGTGCGTTCCACTCGCTCCCGGTCGTCGACATGGATGTGAGCGAGCCAGAAGTCGGGCTCCTGTGTCCAACGTTCCACTGAATAGCCAAGGATGTTTCTGGATTGATCGCTCATGAAAGTGAAATGAAAGGGGTCGACGTCCGCTTCCCAGACCATTCCATTCACGGAGTTGACCAGGTCGAGGTATTGCTTCTGGGCGCGGGTCCTTTCAGCTTCCGCCGCTTTTCGCTGAGTCGCATCGATGCCCATGCCGATGATGAACTGAACCGAACCATCGGGATTGAGCGAACAGGTGTTTCGCCATTCAATCCAGCGAAGCGAACCGTCCTTCGCGACCCAGTGATTTTCAAAGCTCTGAGGAAAGTCACCTGATGTCACCTTGCCAAGAACTTTCCGGATATTCTCCCGGTCCTCCGGCAGCAGCAGAAGATCCCAGAAAATCCGATTCAGAACTTCAGCGGCGCGGTATCCCGTCGCGGCTTCACAGGCAGGGTTGAAGCGCACGATTCTGCCTTCACGATCGGAAACGATCACCAGCGACGCGAGGGTGTCGATGATCAAGTCGGCGAGTGTGGGAGCGTCAGCCATGGTATTTTCTTACCTGATGTTTTGAGCGGAGTCCACTTGTCGGGTGTCCTGCAACCGTGCATCAGGACAAGCGTCACGACGAACCGCAGCCGGAATCAGACGAGCTGTCAGAGAAGGAGAAGCGAGTCCACGAGTTCATGCGTTTTGAACTGTTGCAAGCGTGCGTGCTCGAGCCTCCCACTTTCAAAGGGAACTCCTGAGAGGATTTCTTTCACCACACTGACCTGCGAATCAAATTGAAATCGAAGTTTCAACTTCTTCATTTTGATAGCGCGCGCTTGTTGAGCAGGAACGCGCGCGCCATCGAGTCACAAGCCATGACGACGTCCAGGTCGAGGGGGTTTCGTCCGGAGGCAGCATCGCGCGCGGGGGCTCCTGAGATCAGGCTTATGCCGTGAGTCATCGCGAGCACTTCATGAGCTCACCGTGAAAATGGGCGTTGCCTCGCTGATGAACGTCGAGTTTTCTCTGAGTTCTAGACGATCTGCATAAAATTCGGTAGACCGAGTTTCGCATGAAAAAGCTGATTCTTGGAATCGTTGAATTTCGCCGCAAAGTACAAGCCGGATACCGAGAAGCGTTCGGTCGACTTGCGGTCGGTCAGTCCCCGGATACTTTATTCATCGCGTGTTCGGACAGCCGGGTGGTTCCCAATACCTTCGCGTCGACCAATCCGGGAGACCTTTTCGTTCTGCGAAATATGGGCAATCTCATTCCTCCCTGTGATGAGCACGGCATCGCTCTGAGCGATGAGTCCGAGGCGGCCGCCATTGAATTTTCAATCGACACTCTGAATGTGAACAACATCATCGTCTGCGGCCATTCGGAATGTGGAGCCATGCGAGCGCTGATCGGAGACCGTCAGAAAGTTCAGTTGCCGAATCTCAAAAAGTGGCTCCGTCATGGAGACGAAGCCGTACTGAGGCTGCAGTCGGGCCTTGCCCTGGATTCGACGCTTTCGGCGCACAATCAGCTCTCGCAGGTCAACGTCCTGCTGCAGATCGAACACATCAAGTCCTATCCGGCAGTCCGAAAGCGGATCGAAGAAGGAAAACTCGGCGTCCACGGCTGGTGGTTCGATATCGCCAGGGCGGACGTCTACGCTTACGAAGAGCCGCTCAACCGCTTCGTACTCATCGATGAAGTCGAAGCGGAAAGACTCCTCGAGCAGTTCGAAGCCGCTCGAGCCAGTCCGGGCTGAGCAGAACTTTTTCATACGCACGGGCTTGTGCGGCTCTGAGGTTCGCGTCGTCAGTTCGCTCTAGGCCATGAGACCGCCCCCTCAGGCAGGAGCCACGATCCGCGTATGGCTCTGTGCGCAGGACTTTCCTCGAAAACGCTCGAGGCAAGGTTTTTGCCAGATCGCTCCAGGATTATGACTTGCCACGGTCTTGACTTCTCTATTCGACTCCGGCTTTTGGGAATACGATTCTGAGCATGAACACATTATTCGGCGGTGGAATCTTCATGGACATTCTGTTCGGGATTTTCGCGATGGGTATTCTGGCTGCCCTGGCCTACGTGACGGATCGCCTCTTCCGGCGGCACAGGCGCTGGGAACTACCTTCACAGTGGAGCTACCGCGCAATGCGACGGGTGCGTAGAGCCCGGTGTAGTCTGCTTCATGGTCTCCGCCTCCGTGTAGGCCAGCGATTGAGTGTGAAATCCCCGATCCTTTCAAGCTGAATGCAGTTGCTTTGATTATGGCGCTTTTTAATGAGTAGCAGCCCAATTAAAGCAGATCGATTTCAGAACTCTTCTGTTCCTGCCTGAGAAAACTTACAGGTCCGCATCAAGGAGGCTGCTCTTCTCATGCGCGCACCGCGCGGAGGAGGTCGATGAGTTGTGTTAGAGTGACGCCATTCACTTTGATGCCAGCCGGTGGAGACCGTACTCGGGCGAGTTTCCTCATGGGTTACATGTTGAGGACACCTAACCGTGAGGATCTCGGACCTAGGAATAACCGGAAAGAATTTTCCTGAAGAAGTTTTTCCGGGCTGCGCTTTTTGACCGAGCGCGGCCAGGTCCTTCCCGCAGTCGAGGCTTCCGGTTTGTAATGTTCAAGCAACGCGCGATATTCAGGGATAAAATTTTACGGGTTCTGGTCGTCAAGGAGGTCGTCTCTGGCCATGGACCGTACTTGAGGCCGCAGCCCGTGCAAGGCGTCGCCCAGCACTCAGTCTGTGATGTTTTCTACTCATGCATGGAATTTTTTCGAGAGTCAAGAGATCGGCTTTGGTGCGTAATTTTTTCGATGTGAAGTGGGAAATGTCGAGTTGCGTGATGGCTGCAATGAACATGAGTTTAATGAGTAGATCGACCATAGTTCAAATTTCCTTGGTTGTGTTTTGCGAGTGAAATCAAGATGGGGTGGGTCGTTCTCAGTTGCTCAGAAGACATCGCCCGAACAATTTCTATGCACTCGTCTAATAAGTTTTGTGGCATCCCAACGTCCTGGGATGCAAACATTTGGTAGGTGTGTGAACCTACCCCTGAGCAGACTTAGGACATCTTGCTTCAGCATCAAGCATGACTTGTTGCTTGGACCCCGGGCTGGGTTGCCATGCTTGATGGCGAGCATTCCGGTCTTGCGAAATCCCTGCGACAATCCTTTGACGCTGGCGGTAACTCTTCCCAAGAAGCAGATAATCGCTCGGTAATTAGGGGACGTCAGAATCCCTTGGTAAAGAAATATTTCGCTTCAAAACTCATGAACGCATGTGATCCCGCCGATACAACAGTTATGATTTACAACTATGATTTACAACCGGGAAAATCCTATGGAAAACGAAAACCTTCGAATCAAACTCATCAATATCGCCTCCATTCTATGCGTCGAAGGCTCGCAGGAAGACGCCCTGGAAGAACTCGTGAAACTGATTGAAGAACTTGAGACAGCGAAATGAAAACCATTTTCAGCACGAATGAGACAAAGGAAATTCTCCTGAATCTCGACCTGCTTTTGGGAAAGGCGAATCAGAGGAAATCCCAGCTGCACCTTCGCCTCATAAGAGCCTGGTATCAAATGTGGTTTTCGAACCCGGAAAACGGAATCCTCTTTCAAAACTGGTCAACGCAGTGGAACTCACTTTTGACCGCAGGTCCTTACTCATTCCCGATTCCTGAATCGATCGCCACCCACCGCGAAAAAAAAATCAAAAGCATGCCCATTATATTGATCAACGGGGAGCCTCATCAGCTCACCGACGTGAAGATCACCCCGATTCAAAAGAGGTTTTCCCATATGGGTACGGTCGTGCAGAAATCACAACTCTTCACTTCATTTCCTGATGAACTCAAACCTCAGAGAATGCTTGTAGTGGTCACGATCAAGGACAATGCCGACATCCTGATTCCGTCTTCAGAAGTGAGATTCAAAAGGTGAACAAATGAAAGCAGAACTTGCACAAGCACGGGTGACACTGGGATCAGACTTTGCGGAACTTTTCGTCGATGTCCTTGCGGATGTCAACAGCTTCATCGAGAGCATCGAGGTCACTCTGTCGCAGAAACCCGAATGGGATAATCAGAGCCTGGAAGTCATCCTCGCAAAACTCCACAGTCTCAAGGGCCTCACCGGCCAATTTGGGCTGGTCACTGTTTCAAAGTGCATCCACAAAGTTGAAGACGCCTTTGCAGTCTTCAGGAAACAGAACAGGATGCCGGATAACGAGCTCATCGCTCCGCTCATCAAATTCAATGACGCTTTGAGACTGTACGCCGAAGCGGTCGAATCCGAGGATGATTCAATGTCCCAGCGGCTTGAAACCATTTCAGAGCTCGCTTCACTCAAAACGGTTCCAAGTATCAGCTCACAGGCCGCAGCACCTGGCAAAAACCAGGAAGTCACAAGTACCAAGGAAATGAAGAACTATATTCTGAACCAGGAGCAGTTCGAGCTCATCTTTGAGAACCTGCAACTTCTACTGGAGACGATCCGCTCCCAAAACGGTGGAGAGATTCTGACGAGGAACATTGAGACTTCGCTTTTTGCCATATCGAGTGCCCGATTTCTAAAAATAGCGCCCATTGTTAAGAGAATCGAAGCCATGGTGGGAGACATCAGCAGAAAAGTCGGAAAGGAAATCCACTTCCAGATCGACGGTACTCAGACGTTGATTGATCGCATGATTTACACGACGCTTGGCGAGATTCTCATTCACATTCTCAAGAACAGCATCGACCACGGAATTGAAGATCCCGCCGACCGAATGAACTCCGGAAAGACCGCTCACGGAAACATCCTGGTGACGTTTGAAAGCCATGATGACAAGACCCGAATCATCATCTCCGATGACGGCAAGGGAATTGATCCTGACATCATCGCCCAAAAAGCACTTGAAAAAAAGGTCATCACCGAACAACAGATGAAGCGGATGACGACCTATGAGAAACAGTTTCTGATATTTGAAGCGAGCTTTTCGACCAAGGAGGAAGTTTCAGAGATGTCCGGCCGGGGAGTCGGGATGGATGCGGTCATCAAGGAAGTCAGGAAGAACGGCGGAACCATCCTTCTGGATTCGATTCCAAAAGCGGGAACCAAATTCATCATCGACTATCCTTGTGCCTTTCAGATGCGAAACACCGTCATCTGGCGTCAAGGCGATGTTCACTATTGCATGCCTACCACTTCTATAGAGCAGATCCTCCTTGGAGAGCAACTTTTTGAAGAAGACGCCGGTATGATGCGAGTTCTGAAGACCGGACAGGAGTACCCCCTCCTGGATCTCAAGCTTTCCCCTTCCCGAAGTGACAAACCTCAACTGATCATCTGCCAGATCGGCGGGATCGAGTTTTCATTGAAAGTCGATGAAGTCATCAAGGTCGACCAGCTTTTTCTCAAGCCCATCACTTACCAGAATCAGCAGAAGAACATCATCACCGCCTTGGGAGAACTTGGAGATTCCTCCCCTGTCTATTATATCAACGTCGCCGAACTCGAAACCAATCTGAATCAATATATGAATTCAGAAGAATCAAGCCTTCCGGAGGTCAACATGTCCAACGTCATCGACTTGAGCGCTCTCAAGACAACTGCTCTTTCCAAGGAACAGATCATCGCACACCTGAATGATGTTACTTTCATCAGTCATTTGAAAGGCATCATGGAACCACTCAAGGACAAGCCGACGGTCGTTAAAGAAATCGTCGCCTACATCTCTGAACACCTGGATTCCATGGAAAAAACCCTCGAAGAAGTCGAAGACCTCGAGGAAATCAACTATGGAGTCACGATCAAGTACGCCTATCTGAAATCTGAATGGATCATGCTCAACATCAGGATCCAGTATCTCTCAATGGCCGACAAGCCGATAGAGGAGGCGATCCCCTATAAGGCCGCCGCCTGCTCAGCATTGGTCGAGCATTTCGAAAAAATCATCTCCAAAGATGCTTTTAAACAAATCACCAAAGTCCTTTCCGAACCTTTCAACAACGCAGCTTAATCCGAAGGAGCCCTCATGTTTGCAGCAAAATTGATTGACGAATCCGCAGTAGAATCTTCCCAGCCAGTCGTGGCCAAATTGACCACTGTCCCGAGTGGCGCTACAGAGGACCACGAAGTCACTGCCCAGCTCGAATCCCTGTACGCCGATGTTGAGTACCTCACGAGATCCTTCCCGGATCACAGCATCCGCTCGCTGACTGACTATGCCCGTTCACTCGAGGCGCAAAGCCTGGAACAGAAGCAAAAAGCCATCGCCAGTGGTGCAGTCGAGGACCACGGCCTGATTCCAGGAGCTGTTTTTGCTCAATTGGGCACCCTCAGCCAGGAGTTGGCCGATTCAGCCAGCACAGTCGGAATTGTGGAAGTGGATGACTCCGGGGTCATCAAGACTTACAATCAGTATGAAGCTGAACTCGCAGGAGTGGAGAAAAAAGCTGTCTTCGGAAGAAACTTCTTCACGGATGTGGCTCCGTGCACCAACAATCGACTTTTCCTGGGAGCCTTCAAACAAGGAGTACAGACCAACAGCATTGACAAGAAGTTCAACTACACTTTCACCTATAAAATGAAGCCGACTCCCGTCGTGATCCAGATCTACAGAGACACGGGCTCCAAGCGGAACTTCATCTTCGTTCAAAAAAGATGATGGAAGAGAGTCTGCACCTTTTGCATTCCATCTCCCTCAGGGCGCTTGTAAAAGCGAACTGGGGGAGGTCTTCTGATTTTCTGACTGGGATAAACTACACTGGGGACAGCGGAGACATCTGGACGTCACTTGCTTTGAAGAAAGAAGTGACCCAAAGGGAGCTTTCGCTGCCACAAGCCAGAGCAGCCATAGACCAGGATCTTTTCAATCTGATTCCATCCTGGATCAAAAATCTCGTACAATACGAGGATATTGACCTCAAGGGCACGGCCAACGAACGCCCCGTTAAAGATCTTGTAGACTTCGTCTTTGTGGGTCCGTCGATTTCTAAAAATGAATTCTGTCTTATTTTCGCCTATGCTTGCCTGAGAAATGCCAGCATCTTCTTCTTTGAGAAGGATTATTTCCCTCTCAGTCATCACTCGGTGAAGAGATTCTCATTCAGTTCAGGCGACTTTCTGGTCATTCCAAGAAATGACTTCAACCGGTGGCTGGATGAGCTCCATGAGGTGAAAGGTTGAAAAATCACAGCAAGTCAAAACGAGATCATCGGAAACACCGCTGGCCCTAGCCCCAAGAGAACATTACGGCTCTCTGTGATAACTGGCTAGAATTAGGGCATTGAGCCAAAGCTTCATCTGGGGATTTTCATGGATCGAGTCGAGAGTTGGAAACCCCCATCACAGGTCCGTTGCCTGAACGCAGGGATTTCGTCCATACTTAGTTCAAGTTTTCTTCACAGCTTCTCGGAACGGCTTGATTAATACCCGGAACACGTTGACGCTTGAGCTCTATGTTCGCACCCGAGACACGAATTTTAGTTGTAGATGACATGATGACGATGCGCAAACTGGTTTCAAAGGTTTGCAGGGAAATCGGATTCAAGGATATTACCGAAGCCAATGACGGTGCGCTTGCCTGGCAGGCGATCAATGACGCAAAGATGCCGTTCGGTCTGGTGATTTCGGACTGGAATATGCCGAACACTACGGGTCTGGATCTCCTGAAACGAGTACGCGCGGACAGTCGGTTCGGCAAACTGCCTTTTATACTGGTCACTGCCGAAGCGGAACAGCACCAGATCATGGAAGCGATCAAGGCGGGAGTGAGCAGCTATGTCACCAAACCTTTCACCTCAGACACCCTGAAAGACAAGCTCGAAGCGGTTCATAAAAAGATGACGGGTTGATCTCAACCATGCCGTCCAATCTGAATTCGATCTCAGTACTCATGATCGGAACTTCTCTTCCCGCCGCCGTGAAGACTCTCGAGGCACTTCTGCCTCCGAACCAGATTCTCGCAAGACCCTGTGATCTCGAAGCCCTGATGGAAGAGACGTTCACTCTGGTTCCGGCGATCATCCTGTGTTCGCAGCCGCCGGAGGGGATCTCGCTCATCGAAGTGGCTCAGTTGCTGAGAATGCGGTTTCAGAACAGCAAGATTCTCTTCATCACTTCGCAGAGGGAAGGCTTTGAAAGAAAATCACTCCAGAAGAATGGTTTTGATGACGCGTTTCTCATGCCGATCGACAGCACCGTACTCCAGGAGTTTTTGAAGGACGAACTCGCCAAGATCAGTCAGGGTGCCATCCGCACTTTCAGAAGCGTGAAGCTCATGGATCTCGAGGCTGGAGAAGTCCTCGACTTTGACACTTTTCTCTTCTTTCCCATGAACAAGAAGTACGTCAAGTATTCGGCGTCGGGCGATTCCCTGGATAAAGATCAGACCAAAAAGCTGGCCAAGCACCAGGTGGGTTCAGTTCACGTGACCGTGGATCAGATGCAGAAAGTTTATGATTTCACGGCAGGACGCCTCAAGAAGTTGGGCGCTGCTACCGGCGTGAGCGAAACGGAAAAACGCGAGCGGATCCAGGGCGCGGTTCGTGAGCTCATGGTCGGGCTCTTCAATGATTCTGCGAAAGAGGGAACGATCGAACAGGGGCGTGCCGTGATTGCCGATTGCCAGGGCATTGTGAAGTCCTACATCACGAACTCGGGCAAGGACAGTGCGAGCTGGTACGAGAAACTTCTCAATCTGTCTGGCTCAGACGCCAATTCCTACTCCCATTCGGGAAACACCGCGACTTACGCCGCGCTTTTTTCTCTGGGCCTCGGTATTGGAGATCCCGAACAGCTTGCGATCGCCGGACTCCTGCATGATATCGGAATGGTCGATGTTCCAGAAGAGATCCAGCTCAAGCGCGAGAGCGAATGGACCGAGGAAGAAAAGAATATTTTTCAGAAGCACCCTGAGTTTTCGGTCAGCCTGATCAAGAACCGCAACATGATCGTCCCTGAGATCGTGATGAAGATGATTATGATGCATCATGAAAAAGTTTCAGGTGGGGGCTACCCAAGAGGTCTTGCCGGTCCCAAATTTTTGAAAGAAGCCCAGGTCCTCGGCCTTGCGAATCGATTTGATGAGCTCACCGCGCTCGTCGAAGGTAAGGCCACTCTCACTCCCAAACAAGCGCTGGATCAGATCAAGGCTGATTCGCTGGACAACCCTTCGATAGCCTCATTTGATCCGGAAATCGTCAACAAGCTGGTGGCCATGTTCTCGCAAGGCAATCCCACCGAATCTCCCGAAAGCACCTTATGAGCAGTAATGCAGATGAGCTCGTTTCCAAGAAACCGTTTCAGGTCCTGCCGAGTGATGGTTACACCACGCTCAAGCTGATTGGCACCCTCCCTTATGAAGTCGGAAAAGAATTTACGGAGGCACTAGCTCAGCTAGTGACGTCGTCGACTTTTATCGTCGTGAATTGCGAACACCTCAATGGCTTGCCTGCGGCCTGGCTACGGTCGCTCACGCAGCTTGCGACCCAGCTAAAACCCTCTGACAAGAAGATTTGCCTGATTATGGTCAAGCCTGAATTGAAGAAGGCAGTTGAAGCTCAAAGCGTCCAGAATTTGGTTCATATTGCCGGAACGTTAAAGGAAGCGCTGTCTCTGTTTGGAATGAACAAGGCACGAACTGTGGATGTCAACTTCATTAAGCCTTTCGTCATGGGAGCTCAGAACGTGCTGAAGATCCAGGCTTCGACTGAGTCGAAGCCTGGGAAGCCTTACTCAGCTCACTCTCGGGATAAATTTCCTGGTGACATTTCTGGAGTGATTGGTCTTGTGAGTGACGCTTTCACGGGTGCGGTGGTCATTAGTTTTCCAGGAGAGACGTTTCTCAAGATCATGTCCCGCATGCTGGGAGAAGAGTTCAAGGTGCTGACTCCGGAAATTCAAGATGGGGCGGGAGAGCTCACGAATATCATCTTCGGCCAGGCCAAGATTGCACTCAACGAATCAGGTTATGGGATCAAGACTGCCATTCCTTCAGTGGTATCGGGTCCAGGTCACTCAATTTCCGGTACCGGCCAGGGCCCTCGTGTGGTCATTCCTTTCGAAACGGATTGCGGCCAGTTTTTCATTCAGATTTGCTTATCCGATTGACCCCTCTGAGCCGGTGAACACTGATTTGAATATTTCAATTTGTATCAATCGGGACCGTGCGTAATCTTAGGATCGAAATTCGTGAAAGGGATGGTATTCGCTATTCGAAAAAGTGCTGCATACCCGCTGTGTCAGGAAAGATGCCGCCCCTAAAAAATTACAATCCCGGGGCACAAAGGACATCGGACAAATGAGACCGCATCAGTACTCAGAAGAGTTTAAAAGAAAAGCAGTTCAAAAGGTTAACCAGAGAAGCAGTGGAAAATCAATTGATCAGGTCTGTGAGGAAATGGGGATTACCGGCCCCTCGTTTTACGATTGGATACGGAAGGATGCTAATGCTCCAGGAATGAAAAAACCAGGGAAACGTCCCCAAGACTGGACTCCGACGGAAAAATTCAAAGCTGTCCTCAACTTTGAGGCTCTCTCAGAATCCGAGCAGGGTGAATTCCCGCGATCAGAAGGGCTCCACTCAGAGCACCTCGCCGCTTGGAAAAAAGTATGCAGGCGTCCCTTGAACCGAGCCCAAAGCCATCCGCTGAAGCGCGTTCTGAAATCGCACGGCTCAAGTTGCAGAACAAGGAGCTTGAACGCGAGCTGAGGCGAAAGGAGAAAGCGCCTGGAGAGGCAGCAGCTCTTTTGATCTTGAAAAAAAGGCGGACTTGATCTGGGGAACCGGGGAGACCGAGTAGAAATTCAGGACCGAAAGTCATGCACCCGGCTCGTGCAGGAGGCAGTAAGTGCTGGAGCCCGGCGCTCTGCCTCTTGTCAGGTGCTTGAACTCTCAGAGCGGACCCCCACGCGCTGGGAAAAAGATCCAGACGCAGGCGACCTGCGGAGGGGCCCACTCACGCCTGCGCCGCATAGCCTGACCGAGGAGGAGAAAAAAAGATCGTTGAAATCTCAAATTCACTGCCCTACCAGGACCCTTGGAAAATTGTTGCAAAACTGGCTGATTCTGGCCGAGATGTGGCGTCCGAGAGTAGCTTCTACCGAGTCTTGAAAAAAGCGGATCTTCTCAAGCACCGAAGCAGGAGTAGACCCGGACAACACAAACGGCCCAAGGACCTCATCGCAAGAAATCCAAACCGCGTCTGGAGCAGGGACATTACGTACCCGAAGAGTCCCGTCAAAGGGATGTACTACTACCTATACCTCATGATGGACGTGTAGAGCCGCTTCATCGTCGGCTGGAGTGTTGAGGAGGCGGAGAGTGCGGAGCATGCGGCGAGACTCGTAGTGAAGGCGTGCCGTGAGCAAGGTGTCGCTCAAAATCAGCTCACACTTCACTCCGATAACGGGGGCCCCATGAAGGGTGCCACGATGCTTGCGACACTCCAAAAACTTCAGTTCGCCCCGTCGTTGAGTCGGCCGCCGGTGAGTGATGACAATCCCTTCTCAGAATCCTTGTTTAAAACTCTGAAGTACCGGCCCTCGTACCCCGACGCAGCCTTTGCATAGTGGGATCCGGTTTGTAACGCCAGAGTCACGCCATAGCGGCAAAGATTCTGAAATCTTGCGGCGTCGTCACGAGATCCATCAAGCTGCAAAGCTCTCCAACCCATCTCGCTGGTCCCGGCAAACACGCAACTGGTCGATGATCGCAGTAGTCAGGCTCAGCCCTGGAAAGGAAATCAAATCAGATGATCAAAAGTTAAGAATTCAGGCAGCCTGAAAAATAAATGCGACATCTTTCTTGAAATCCTCCGCGGCCGGACTCAATTACAATCTGCTTCCTTGGTTTGGTCTTGGCCCTCGCGTCAGCTATGAGACGGAAGACAAGCGTGTTGAGTTCACGCTGATCCATCTGTTTTTCTATCTGTAAGTCCCGCCCTCGTCATGCAGGCTACGGGCAGGTCTCCGCGAGTTTCCTCAGAAGTTTCGTGCGAGCGGGGGACTGAGGACTCGCAAAGGCGTCCGTGTGACCTCCGCCTGAAGTGAGCCAGAATTCCTTGGGCTCCTTCGCGTTTCGGTAGAGTTCCTTGCCACGTTCGATGTCAATCGTCCCATCACGGTCCCCATGCATGATGACCAGAGGGGTGGGGGAGATCTCGCCCATCCTGCCCTCCGGCGCATACTCGTCACTCAGGAGGACGTGAGTCAGCAATTGAAAGGGCCAGAGGAGCCAGACTCGGGCGAGCACGTCCTGAGCGGCGTTCTGGTAGGACTCAAAGGTGGAATCCGCCACAACCAGTCGGATCGGGATTTCCTTCTTCAGGTCAATCACGGTTCGAAGGGCAACTGCCCCACCCAGACTCTGCCCGAAGATCACGAGCGGAAGCTCCGGGTACTTCTCGTGTACGTACTTGAGCACGGTGTGGCCATCTTCGAGCGTGCTCTTGGGAGAAGGTTTGCCACGCGACCAGCCGTAGCCCCGGTAATCAAAGATCGTGTAGGAGTACCCATATTCGAGGAGCCAGGCGAGCATCAGATAATGACTCGTGATATTCTGAGCATTGCCGTGAAAGAAGACGATCATGGCCTTGGGCTTGAGGAGCTTTCCTTCTTTTTGGGCCGGAAAGTGCCAGGCATGGATCAAAGCGCTTTCAGGATTTCTGATCCAGACGTTTTCGGCTTCGAGTCCGATGCGGCCGGGATCCAGGTAGGTACGGCTGTCGGGATAGTAGAGCAGTGAGCTGCACCCGTTCAGTGAGAGGAGCTGCAAACCGATCAACAGGCCGGAAATGAATTTCATCCTGAGCGTCACCGGAAAATTTCAGTGATAAATCACAAGTCCGGCCGCCGCTTCATGCAGGTGCGGCTGCACCGTTCCTCGGAGGTTCAGTGCAAAAGTGGGACTCACGGCCCAGCGGGCGCCTGCTTCAAGGGCAGAGTCGTGCGGGTACTTCGCAAACAGCTGGTAACGGTACCGCGACTGGAGCAGGACTGAAAAGCCATTCATCAGTGCCAGTCTCACTCCTGCCATCGGACCGATGGCGGGACGAAAGTGCGAACCTTCAAAATTTCCAGAAGCGGAGAACTGGCCTTCGAGCAGGGCAAATACCGTCAGCGGCACGAACTTCAGTGGGTTGTAGGCCAGGCCGTTGCCCCCTTCGATGTTGGCAGCCAGGCACTGCTGGCAATTTCGATCGAAAATGCGAGTCGCCCCCCCCTGGATTCGCCAGGAAGCTTTGCGGTTGAATCGCTGGAGCGGATTGAGCGCGAAGATGTTGAAAAGATCCGCTTGCCAGAGTCTGAGCTTGGAACTATCGGAAAGCCCAGTGCCACTCCAGTCGTAGCGGAGTTTGAAAGCGAACATCTCGATTTGCGCGTAGCTCGGAAAGCCGCTCTGAGGGTCCAGCAGGTCATGAAGGGCAAACCGGTAGTGAAGCATACCGAATCCTCGGTTCTCGCGGGAGTGGCCACCCTCAAAAATCGCGCGACGGGTGCCATGGCCCGAGTCGGGTCGCCCTTCTACAGGGGGTGCGACTTCGAGCGGAAGGCTTGGGATGCCGAGCTTACTTCGGGCGACGAGAAGCGATTGCTTCCACTGCGGCGCCAGACCTTGATCAAACACGAGATCGCGGTTGTGGTTGAGCTCGAGCCAGTCGGTTGCGGCATCAAGAATCGCCGCTCTTTCTTCGGGTCGAAAGTGCGCGGGAATTTTTGATGGGTCGTGAGTGGCGTTCAGTTCATCGAGCGAGTCCTGCTGCTCGGGAGTGAGCGCCTCGGAGCGAGCGAAAAATTGGGCGCGCACCGACGGGCGATAAGTGACTTTTCGGACGAGTCCGGGCTCGGAGTTGATCACCCGGATACTGTCCACCGGGATCACGATCTTAGGCAGGCGCTTGAGCAGGTTGAGGTCAGGCTTCGCCGCTTCAAGAACCGAAAGCAGGTGGTAAGCGCAGTTCTCGGTGAAGTAGTAGTATGCAAACCAAGTGTTGCCGACTTCCCAGAGGTGAGCCACCAGCTGGTCGACCTGAGCCTGGGTGATATCCAGATCGTAGCTCCAGAGATCACGGGCTTCGAAATCGTTGTACTCGCGCACTTTGTAAAAGTAAGGGATGTCGGTGAAAGTGCCCGGATAGAGCCCGGTAATGCCTTTGATCGAGTAGACCAGCGGATTGTCATTGCCCATCACCGAGGCGTAACCAATCCCACGATCGAGCAATTCGTGGCGTTCGCCTTCCTGGCTGTGGGGGGTCTTGTTCAGGCGCAGAAGCGTATGGCCAAACGCGGAAGACGGGTTGTTGAGGTAATAGGACGAGAACACGACACTGACTGATTTTGCGCTCGCCCGGGTGCGAAAGGTTTCATAGCCCGGACATTTCACGGGCGGCAGCGAATTTTCGGAAATTCCCAGTACTTGAAGCAGGTAAGTGGTACGGGCGGGGAATCGACAGCGCACATGAGCGTCGAGCGGGTTGGCTGGGTTCGGCGGGGTCTTTTCGGCCGGGGCCGGCTGTGAAATTTCCTGCGGCAGGAAGATGCCTCGCAAGGTTGCGTCCAGCTCACTCTCGGGTTCATGCTGGCCCGCTGCTGAAAGAAAAAAACTTTCTCCACCGGCCTGAAGTTCATGAAACCCCCAGAAGCCCCTCTCATAATGAAGAAGCTTGAGCCAGGGACGACTCTCCGCCAATTTCAGTTCCGAAGCCCGTTTTGCCGAAGTGTCATAAAGATGGGAGAGGGCAGTGGACGCGGAGGGTTCGGCCGCAGTCGCGGGAACCG
>JACMNQ010000059.1 GCA_014378465.1 Oligoflexia bacterium
GACGGTGGGAGAAATCGCCAGTGCCGCGCTGACGGTCACGATGGATTGTGCCGTATTTCCCAGGGAATCGATAACCCGAACCGTGGCCACGGTCGGACTCGCAGGCGCCGTGTAGACGCCGGAGCTGCTGCCCACGGATCCGTTTCCGACCACGACTGCGAAAGTGTAAGGAGCGATTCCGCCCGAAGGGACAAAGGTTTGAGCATTGGTCACGGCGAGATTGACGGATGCGGGAGAGAGGCTGAGGGACGCGGAGACAGGAACGTTGGAATTGACAACCACACCGGTACTATCGCTCACGCGGACCACGGCTGCTCCACCGACGGGCACACTTGCTCCCGCAGTGTAAGTGCTGCCGCTGAAGCTTCCTCCGCCGGAGACAACGGAGTAGGAATAAGGAGCCACGCCTCCTGCTGGGGTCAGGATCGTGGAGTTGTTCACCGCAAGACTGGTTGGAGAAAGCGAAACGCTGAGCGGGGCATTGACCGTGAACACGCAGTTGCTGGTGTTGCCGAGTGAATCACTGACCTGAACAGTTGCCGAACCGACGCTGCTTGCACTGTAAAGTCCATTGACGGAGTTCACGGAGCCGACTCCCGAAATGAGCGAGTAGCCGTACGGAGTCACTCCACCTGAGGGCACGAGAATGAATGAATCATTCATACCGAGAGTCCTGTTCGCTGCATTGAGACTCAAGGCAGGATTGACCGTGACGTTCGCGCTCGCCGTGTTCCCCGATGCATCCACCACTTGAAGAACCGCGCTGCCAGAACTCGCAGGCGCTGTGTAGGCGCCGCTCGTCGCATTGATCGTGCCGGTTCCCGAAACGCGGCTGAAGCTGTAGGGAGTCACGCCACCTGCGGGTGTGAAGGTCGTGACATTGTTTACAGCCAGTACTTTTGAAGCAGGGTTCAGGCTGAGTGAAGCATTCACTGAAATGAAAAGGTCAGAAGTATTTCCGAGTGAGTCGGTAACCCGCAGATTGGCCGCGCCTGCACTCGAAGGTGCAGTGTAGGTCGTGCCGATGAGTGAACCCGTGCCGGAGAGCATACTGTAAACGTAAGGGCTTACGCCGCCTGTGCCGCTGAGCGTGGTTGAACCGTTGACGACGAGATTGACTGACCCAGCGTTCAAAGCCAGTGCCGGGTTGACCACCACCGAAGCTTCTGCAATGGAGCCGATGCCATCGGTCACTCGAACCACTGCCAGCCCGACGGACGTCGCGGTATACATACCCGTGATCGGGTGAATATAGCCGACTCCAGTTCGGATGTTGAACGCGTAAGGCGTCACTCCACCGCTTCCGGAGAAGGTGACGGAGTTATTCAGGGCCAGGACTTTGGAAGTTGGGGTGATGCTCAAGGTCGCCGAAGGAGTCCCGCCTGAACCCGATGACGAAATCAGCAGAGAGGAGAGCGCGATGGTTCCGACTGAATCGGTGACTTTGATGACGACTGTGCCGGGATTGGGAGGCGCAGTATAAAGTCCGGTGCCAGGATTAACGGAGCCACCGCCGAGAAGCAGCGAGTAGACGTAGGGAGGTTTTCCACCCGTGGCCGTGAACTGAAGCTGTGAGCTTGGGCTCAAAGTGTCCGCATTCGGCAGGAGGATGATCGGCGGAGTCGCAGGAGCAGCAGCAGGGCCTGAAACTGGCGCGGAGCCACCCACTGAATCGAGGACCAGGTCTTTCGTCGCAACACCATCACTACAGCCAACAATCAAGAGTGCGGTTGTCAAGACCGGCATCATCCATGAAGGGTAGAGTGATAAGGGTAAAACGGAAGAAAACTTCATAGGTTCCTATCGACCTCTCGGGGGAGAAATATAAGTAAATAGGGGCCTGAAGCGTCCGACCGATCTTTCCGATCGGTCAAAAGTGGCATCGTTCTGACGGTCAGTCAGCAAATGAATTCGAAAGTGAGGAGAGTTTTCAGACTTCAGGGGATCCGGTCGTAAAAGGGTGCTCACATGTAACCTCGCGTCCTGCCTCTTCATTCTATCGAAGCTCTGGCGAAAGATAATGAGTAAGCGGGGACAGAGGGGAGCAACGCGGAGTTTGTGAAGCAGAACTGCTTCAGTGTGTCAGAGCGGACCTGTGTTTATACGTCATGGCGATCCCGAAGCGAGTACATCGCGCCAGAGAATCACGGGTTCTGGATCACCGCTTCGCGACGGTTTCTTCTTTCAAAAAGTGCTTGGCGATCATGAAGACAACGAATGCCACGATGAGAAAGTCGATCGATGCGCCAATGACTTTGCCATAAAGGATTCCGTTGTAGCTCAGTTTGCGAATATCATCCACGTTCGCTGCCCGAAGGGCTGGTTGGAGAATCAGCGGCATGAGCAGGTCGTTCACGACGCTTGTCACAAGGTCATTGAGCTTTCCACCGATGACGACCGCGATCGCAAGTCCGATCACTCCATAGTGTTTCAGAAAGTCCAAAAATTCTTTCATCATGAGGGCGCGTCTTTCTGGGAGGGTGCTTAAAATTGCGCCACGAGCGCGGTGGTGAACCAGGTATTGGTCCGTTCAGTGGCCGGAGGTGCTGGCTGGTGCTCGTATTTCACGAGGTAGGCCGTCTTGATCGAGAAGATTTCAGTGAGGGCCGCTGAAACGGAAGCTTCGCCATTGACCTTGTAATCCTGTCCCGCGGTCAGATTCGGAAGGTATTCAAGCCAGGCTTTGGTTGAGACCGACTTGCTCCAGCCTTTCAAGGCTTCGGTGTAAGCACGAAGGTAATGAAACTTGGACTGGCCAGCTGCGCGGTTTTCGATCGAGTAACGGTAACCGGCTTCAGCACTCCAGGTGAAGAGCTCTTCTTTGTAGAAGAAATACTTGCCACCCAAGTCGCTGTTGTAGCGCTGCAGGTATCCGGCGAAGCGGTCGCTTTCGAGGGTTTCGGCCGCGAAGAGACTGAACACCGGGGTCAGTTCTCTTTCGTACCGAAGTCCGAGAGTCCAGAAGCGGGCCGTTTCGATGCTCCGGTTGCTGGTCTTGAGGAGTCGGCCTTCGAACTTGATCAGGTCCTTGTTCAGGGTCTGAGTGTTGATCTGCTTGAAGTTGTAACTCTGGGAGCGTGTGTTGCCGCTGGCGATGACGACACCGGCTTCAGATTCATTGTGAAAGACATCTGCCGCGAGGGCAGATGTCGCACAGAGAACGCACGCGAAAACAATCAGGATGAAGATTCGTGATGGAGTGGTTTTCATTTTTTCGAAAGAGCTCAGTTCGTGATCGTGGTGATGGTGGTCTTGCGTTCCTGCTGCTTCACGGTGTTGGACTTGTCTCCGGAAGAACGGGTTTCGCCGTAAGCATCGATATTGAAACGATTGGCTGGGATTCCGTTCGCCTTCAGGAAGGCGGCGACGTTTTTCGCACGGGCCTGAGAGAGTTTCATGTTTTTGGCCGGGTTTCCGGTCGAATCCGCAAATCCTGCGATCTCGAGCTTCTGAGTGGAGTTGGCCTTGAGGTTCTTGCTGAGGGCTTTCAAGTCATTCTTCTGAACCGTGGAGAGGGTGGCGATGTTGCTCGGGAAGTAGATCGTCTTGCCGTTGAATTCAGAGCGGGTGGGAGCGGCCTGTTTCGTGATGATCTGTTTCTCGGCCAGGGCAGGTTCAACTGCGGCGGTCTGGGGGTTGGCAGCAGTGTTGTCACGGAAAACGTAATTGCCGACTCCGCCGCGAGCGACGGTCTGGTCGTGATTGACATGGTAGCCTTGGGGATTTTCTCCGAAATGAGCAGGAGAGCTCGTTGCACAACCCGTGGCAGCCAGGGCGATCAGGGAGACGGAGAGGAGGGATACAAGTTTGGAGAGGTTCATAGGACAAAGGCTCCTGAGGTGAAATGTTGACTGAAATAACTGCGGATCCGGGTCACCTTGGGTTAGCGCCGAGGGCAAGCTCGGTCAAGGAAATTGCTGTTTTTCGAAGCCTCAGCTAGGCTGATTTCATGAAGGTTTTAAGACATCGCTCGCGCACGCTCCTCATCCTGCTTGCGATTTCTGG
Organism: Oligoflexia bacterium; assembly: GCA_014378465.1. GTDB lineage: Bacteria > Bdellovibrionota > UBA1018 > UBA1018 > UBA1018 > UBA1018. The sequence continues at coordinate 4,006 of JACMNQ010000059.1, forward strand.
ACTGCTTGCCGGAGGCTATCAGGCCGCGAGATATCTGGCTCCCATCCAGCTCTCCGAACTCACCTCGAGAGTCGAGCTCTGGCGGGCCGGGGTCCGAGAAATCCAGACCGGTGGACTTGCGGGATTGGAGAAGAATCACTGCGCGTCCGAAGAGGTGTCTCAGAACAATCCCGGCTGCACCTGCATCGTGATGATCCATGGGCTCGGTGATCAGGCTCTGACCTGGAAAAAGCTCCTGCAGGAGCCCCGAAGTTCCTGGCTCAAGCCCGTGCATCTCTTTGCCTACGATCTGCCGGGCTCGGGCCGGTCTCCCCCGCCTGCGAACCCTTCTGATTACCGGGTGAGAAAGCTCGCCGAGAGGCTCAAGCGGACACTTGCTGAAGTGCCTGCATGTTCACGCTGGATGGTGGTCGGCAACAGTCTGGGTGGCGCCGTGGGCACCTGGCTGGCGCTGGACTGGAAGCAGAAAGTCTTCAAGCTCGTGCTGGTCGACAGCTCCGGACTCAAGGCCATGGCCACGCAGACTCACGGACTGTTCGGCGCATCGACCGAAGAGGGTGCCATCGCGGAGCTCAAGGACTTTCAGAAAAAAGCTTACGCCCATCCGCGCCAGTTGCCACCCCACGTGTGGAGGGCGGCAGCGGAGCGGATGCTTCACTCCAATTCAGCCGAAGTTCAGAAAGCTCAGGTTCCCGAGGACGCGCTCGACACGAATCTGCCGTCGATGCGAGTGCCGACTCTGGTCTACCGAGGTGCCGCCGATCAGATCATCCCGCGAGGACTCAGTCAGGAAATGGCGAGACTCATTCCGGGCGCGGTCTACCGAGAAACACCGGACTGCGGGCACCTTCCGCAGAAGGAATGCCCGGCAGCTCTGGTGAAAGTTCTCAACGAGATGGTTTGGTTCGGCGCGATGTAGGATTGCGGCCGGCACCGCGAGTGCCCGGACCTGAGAAAACTGGGGCAGGCTTGCTGCCTGCGCGGGACATCGTGCGAGTGGAGGGACCACGCGGAGTCGCGGGACGTTCCTTGCCGAATTTCTTTTCGCCGTACTCTTTGGCGCCGAATTTCTTGTCGGGTCTTTCGCCCAGGAAATATTTGTCGCGTGCAGCGGTTCTGCGGCTGGCGGGCGCGCCTTCGCCGGCTTTTGAGCGTTCACCGCCAAAAGGTTTGGCACCGAAGGATTTTGCCGGCGCACCTTCTTTGAAGGTTTCCTTGAATTGATCAAACCGTTTGCCTCCAGGGGCAGGACGTTTCGAGCCGCTTGCCGGGCGTTCGGCGCCCCAGGAGGGCTTGTCCCCGAAGTTGGGGCGCTTGGAGCCAAAAGCTGGCTTGTCGCCGCTCGGACGTTTGCCACCGGAGGCAGGTGCGCCCCAGGTTTCACGACGGGCAGCATAGCTTGACGATTTGGAAATGTTGGCTGGATCGAAATCCTGCTTGCGAGGGGAGGAGAGGGGGCTCACCAGAGGGCGATCACTGGAACGAGCACTGGTTGCAGTCCGTGGGGCCGTGCTCGGTGTGATGCGCACAGGTTTGCCTTCGGAGCCGGATCCAAACTTGCTGGCTCCGGATCTCTTCACGCCGGACTGTTCTGCGAACTTGTTGGGTCCACCCGCTCTGCCGGAAGTTCCATTTTCACGTTCAAATTCATCCGAACGTTTTCGATCTCCTGTTAGCCAAAGCCACATAATGTCCCATCGACGTGAGCAGATTTGGGTTCTGAGTACCTGGCGTGGCTTACCGGATTAACGGAGCGTTTCTGCC
>JACMNQ010000060.1 GCA_014378465.1 Oligoflexia bacterium
ATTAAGTGTTGCAACTCAATTCTAACAAAATCGTTCATGCCCCTCATTATGATGGAGAGCCTGATGCCGTTGTTCTTGGTGAACCGCCACATCCGGACGATGGGCTCAAGCCCTGAATAAAAAAGCCCCGCACTGACCTGATCCAGGCGAGTGCAGGAGGTTTCAAACTGCTGGACTTTCACACGATCAGGCGACTTTTTTGAACTCATCCGAAAACGTCGCGAAACGCTTTTTTTCCTTCTGCTGGTGCACGGCTCTTGAAGCTGCAAAGAGGCCGACGATCCCGACTGCAATGACCGGATACCAGCCACGCGGCATGAAGCCCTTTTCGCGCCTGTTCCTGAATTCGGTGCCCAGGCCCATTTCCGAAAATGGATTTCCCGCACGTCCCTTGATGACGTCAAGGAGAATGGATTCGAACATGTCCACCCGGTCAGCCAGAAGGAGGGTCACCCAGCGGGAAATTTTGCCCTCGCCCAGTCGGTAAGCCGCCGTACGCATCACTCCGCTGAGTCCTTTCGGGGCGCACGTGGTTCCGAAAACCGGAGTGACTTCGGGACGCTCAATGGTCTTGAAGATTCTCACTGAAGTGATCTGTTGTTCAGGCTGCTCCCAATGAGCCCCAGTCCCGTTGTCAGGTACTTTTTCCTTGGGAACTCCCGGACGATTTTCGGGTCTGAGATCAGCTCCCCAGCCCGGTATGCGCCTGGCCAATGCGATTGAATCAAAATCTGGATTCGTCATGGACTCTCTCCTCAAGCCGCTTTCGGCGGAATCAACACGGTTTTGATGCAGTGGTCGAGTTTGCTTGAAAAGCGGTGGTAGGCATCGGATACTTCCTCAAGCGGAACACGGTGAGTGATGATGTCACTTGGCTTCACACGGCCCGACATCACATGCTCGATCAATCTCGGCAGGTAGCGCTTCACATTGCACTGGTTCATTCGCATCGTGAGGCCCTTGTTCATCGCAGTCCCCATCGGCACCAGATTTATCGGAGGGCCATAGACGCCCACGATGGAAACATTACCGGCCTTCCGGCAGGATTCAATCGCCCAGCCCAGCGCAGTGGTTGCACCGCCCGACAGTTTCATGCGCACTCCGGCGAGGGTCTGCAGCCAGTCACCATCAGCTTCCGCGCCCACGGCATCGATGCAGACATCAGCGCCTCTCCAGTCGGTCATCTTCTTCAAAGTCATGATGATGTCATCCACCTGAGCGAAGTTGACTGTTTCGACCTGTGCGTAGTTCTGCACGAATTCAAGCCGGTAGTCTGCCTGATCAACCACGATCACTCGGCCTGCACCCATCAGCCAGGCTGACTTCGCAGCGAAAATTCCCACGGGGCCTGCGCCAAAAACGATGACGGTGTCTCCCGCCTTGATGTCGCCCATTTCGGCGGCCTGATAGCCAGTCGGGAACACGTCGGTCAGAAGAACTGCATCATCTTCACTCATCCCGTCAGGAATCTTGAACGGGCCGACGTCGGCAAAGGGAACACGCACATACTCGGCCTGTCCTCCGTCATAACCGCCCGTCGTATGGGAATAGCCAAAGAAACCTGCGCCAATGCTGGAGTTGGGATTGGTATTCTCGCAGTTTCCATAAAGAGACTTTTTGCAGAAAAAGCAGGAACCACAGGAAATATTGAACGGAACTCCGACTCGATCTCCCGGCTTCAGACTCTGGACGGTAGGACCGACTTCTTCGACCACTCCGACGAATTCGTGTCCAAACGTGGAACCGATTCGGGTGTCAGGCAACAAGCCGTGATAGATGTGAAGGTCTGATCCGCAGAGGCAGGTGCGAGTGACGCGAATGATCGCGTCGTTGGGATGCTCAATCTGGGGAATCGGCTTTTCATCGAGTCGGACCCGGTAAGGACCGCGGTAAGTCATCGCGAGCATATTGAAAACTCCTTATTTAAATCGGAAATCAAGGTTTTCTTCATGCTTTGCAAATGTGAAACCGGCGCACGGGCACAACTCGAAATTGCCCGTGCCTTTTTTGAACACAGGCCTTCATTTGACTGAAATGAATCTTCAGAAGCGGGTGCGCTGAGTTGTGAGTCCCTCGCTGAAGCTCGCGGTCAGCCTTCAGCTGATTCTGCAGCTGTTCGGCGGACTCACACCCGCGGGAGGCCTGATGACGGGACTACCGCCCCCGACTGGAGCGGACGAGAGATCCTGAATCAACTCGTCAAAAAGCCCGGCCCCGTTGAAGGAACCCCATCCGGTCGCGTTGTCATAACCGGAGACCGCGGGAAAATGCATGTTCGTGCTGCCGTCGGCAATGTCAAAGAAGGCCGCTGAATAATGACTGCCCTGCCCGATCTGGTAGAGCGTCGGATTGGGGAAGCCCAGCGCCCCGAGACCCGCCGCTTCACGCTGTTGATTGACCAGAGCGGTGAAGGCTGCCCAGAGCGGAGCCGCGCAGCTCGTTCCACCGTAAGTGTTCCACGCGCCGCCAAAGTAGATCGCGTAACCTGTTGCAGGATCTGAATCGAGCGCGACGTCGGGCACATTTCTCATCCGAGTCGAGCCCAGAGTCTGTCCACTGCCGACTCCCGTCTGATAGGTCGGAATCGTCCAGTTCGTGCTGACCCCGCCGCCGCCTCCTCCGCTCGAAGGTGCACCCCCTGCATTCCAGGTGGTTTCGCGCGCGTAAGAGCCGTCGGTATTCGTGGTAAGGCGAGTGCCCCCGACTGCAACCACGTAAGGCTGTGAGGCGGGATCATCGACACTCAAGGTTGAGCCGTTGTCATAAGCGCCGTCGTCTCCCGCAGCCGCGAACATCGATTGTCCTTGAACCGCCATCTGCTTGAAGATCACATTCTCACTCTGAATGAAGGACGTCGAGCTCCCTTCTTCACTCGCACCCCAGGAAGTGCTCACTTGTCTGGCGAGGTTATCATTGGCAATGCGGCTGTAAGTGGCGAGAATTCCCTGGTCCGTGTTGGGTCCTACGTAGACGAGGATCTGAGCGGCACCCGGTGCGACTGCAATCATGAGTTCAATGTCGAGCGTGACTTCTCCCGCTCCGGCTCCCACTGAACCCTTGAAACCGCCCACGAGAACGTTCTTGAGAGGCACGGCAGGCAGTCCAAACTGTTTTTCATAGGCCGTGACGTCCGACTCCCGGTAACCATCCAGCTCGAGCAGAGCCAGCTTCTGACCCGCGCCGTTGACGGTCGTCGGGATCGAGTAGGCTTTGCGTATATCCGCCGGGCTGTAAGCGCCGTTCGGTCCCGTTCCTCTGTGAGCGACCGCGGCATCAGACGCACCGGCCGCCGCCGCCGTGTCCGTTGATTGTCGCTGAGCATGACTCTTGAGCTTCATGACATCATGGAGGCCGTGCACTGCCTGGATGGGCATTCCGGACGGGATTTGAAATTCATAAGCAGGTGCGAAATAGACAATTCCCGAAGAATCCTGATAATCATGCACTTCCGTGTGAAAGGCGGAATTGAGAGCCGCGACTTTGCCACGGGCCTGAATGAGGAGGCGATTTTCACTGACGGAGGTCGGCTGCAGACCCTGGCTTCTGAGAAAATTCTGGACCTGAGAAATCTGCGCATCCGTGGGAGAGTATCTGGCGCGAAATTCTTCGGGGCTCAGAAACTGGTGAAAATTCGGACTGCCTGGCTGGTAAAGTCCGGCGATTCTTTCATCCAGGTCCGCTTCGTTGTTGAGGTTGAGCGCAATCGTGACTGGAAGCTCGCGTGAGTCCTGAGCTTTGCCTTGATCTTCGAAGCGCCGAACCGCGCGCGGAATGTGCCCGCTGAGTCTCTTGAGCCCGTGAATCAGGCTCTTCGTCTCAGCGGAAGCCGAAGTCACTTCGCCGGGATTCTCAAGATAACTTCCAAAGGCACGCGAGACCGGGCTTGATCCCGGTGTGCAGCTGCCCGAGCCCGTTCCCGTTCCCGTTCCAGCGCTCAGACTCGTGGTGTAGGGATCCGAATTGCAAGCCGTCATGCTCAGACCCGGGAACAGACTCAGAAACAGGCTCATGCTCAGACCAGGCCCAAGCCGCGGAACAGCCCGGACTGAGGAGAAGCGTTGAAAGGACATGAGTAACCTCCGTGTTACGAGTTGAGTGATACGAGGCAGATCTCAAAAAGTTTCGCAATAACGAACGATTTTTCAGTTCATCACGAGAGACTTGTTCTCCATCAGAGTCCGTTTGGCTCGATGGGCCAGGCATTTCACCGACGAAAGACTCAGCCCGAGCTTCTTGGAAATCTCCGGATAGGAGTAGTGATGGACCATTCTCATCCAGAGAACACGTTTCTGCGGACGAGTCAGGGCCCTGAGGACCTTGAGGAAGCCCTTTCGCTGATCCTTCTTCAGAAGGAGCATTTCGGCATTTTTTTCACAGGCAATGATCTCATCGAGCGCCACGGAGTATAGAGATGCCTGCACCTCATTCTCAGCCGAGGTCCTACCACCCCGCAAGTGATCTGAAATCGAATTGCGAGCGATCGTCCAGAGCCAGGTCGAGAATGCGTAGTCTTCCTGGTAACTTTCACGAAAGCGATAGACCTTGAGAAAGATCTCCTGACAGAGCTCCTGAGCCAACTCATCATCGGAGATCCTGGCACGCACGTATTTGAGGATCGGTTTCTGATAGCGCGTGTAAAGAGCGGAAAAAGCCTGGCCATCGCCACTCTTGAAATCAGTGATGAAGCACTTCGTGCGACGTCTGCTGAGGTAGAAAGGAAGAACCACCGAGAGAGGACAACGTTCTGAATTTTTTAATTTTTCAAAGCGGTAAATCATGTGTGAAAACTATATGTGCAAAATTTACTGACACGCAAATCTTTTCAACTCAAAGTATTTAATAATGCAACGTCGTCAACCTCAAATCAGACAAAATGTACTGAAAATAGCTCAAAATGATCGAATTCAGTCAAATATATGACCCGTCATTTCGCACTTTATTCGCGTCTGACAGTATTTTGGCGCGACTCTTTTCAATTCGACCTCGTATTCCTGAGTACAAAACGGATGAGCGACAGAAATTTCGATGACTGCCTGGCAGTCTCCACTCCGTACGGCGCTCTCCCTGAAAAAGGAGTTTTCATGCCTTTCAGATTCACTCTCACCACCGGCTTCTCCCCACGTCCCCGGGGTCAGCTCGCTTCCATTTCAGCCCTTCTTGCGGCTGTTTCACTGACCGCCTGTGATGGCCCCACCTCTTCAGACGTCGCTGCACTTCCCTCTTCGCCTCTCTCACCCACCGCACCGGGCGCTCCCTCCAGCGTCGCGCGAAATCACACCACGGACGTGATGCTCTACAATGGATCGGGTGCGTGGCAGACGGAAGTCACCTCACTTCAGAGCATCTTCAAAGCCCACGGACTCAGCTACACCCTGGTCAACGAATCCGATCTGAACTCGATGACACTCGAGGAACTCACGCAATTCGGGCTCCTGCTTTTTCCGGGAGGCGCCGGCGGCACCATGGGATCGGTCACGAGTTCCGCGACTCACGCTCGCCTGCGTGAAGCGGTTCAGATCCGCGGAGTCAGTTATCTGGGTTTCTGCGCCGGCTCGTTCGTGGCAGCGGCACCTGCTCCCGCATCCGGCAAAGACGTCAGCTACGGCTTTGGGGTCATCGATGCTCCCGTCATGGATTACTACTCGCTCGAAAATACCACGGACTTCGCGATGACGATGGAAACTTTCGCGGATGGAACCAAGCGAGATCTCGTCTGGTACGGCGGCCCCGTCACTCCGAATGTCGCAGGTGGCGTCATCGCGAAATATCCGGACGGCACCCCCGCCATCACCCAGATGCGCTCCGGCAATGGTTTCGTGATCGTCTCGGGTCCTCACCCCGCCGCACCCCAGAACGTGCGTGATTCCTTCGGTGTCACCGATTCAGACGGCCTGGATCTCGATATCGCCTTCAACCTCATCGACTCCGCTCTTCATGCACGCCCGATGGCGGCATTTTGAAAAAACAGCCCCTTTTCATTTCATTTTGAGTCTGGTTCACCTCCGCTTGAACCTCAATGGGCTCATCAATCTGCGCGCACCCTCTCGCAGGTCCGAACTGATCAGGTTCAGAATCTGCAAGTGAGAACGATGCAGACCGGCTGGTCATCACTCGCGAGCAAACCCTCCGTGCCGAGACTCATCCGTGCAAAGGGGCAAGCCTTGAAACGGATGCGTCCGGGAAAAGGGATTCACCCACCGCTCATGCAACTTTTCCGGCAGTCAGTTGTCCAACAGGCTCAGGCCAAAGAAACGCAACCGAGGCGAAAGAGAAAACGGCGCCGCTTTGATTGAGAAGCGTGGAAAGAGCGCCGTAAAAAGCTCAGACGCCTTTGACCTTGCCCAGGTCCTTCAGACGTTTGATGCGGGCCGGACTGTTGTCCGTGAGCCATTCGACCTGCGAAAGTTCGCGGTAAGCCATGTCGAAGTAAACTTGAGCTTCACCTGCCCGCTTGAGGGACTGAAGGCACTCGGCAAGCTCCTCGTAAACATACCCATCTTTGATGTGAAGGCGATCCGCTTCCGCAAGCAGATCGTTCTGAATGTCCAGCGCTTCTTCGATCAGATTGAGTGCACGAAGAGTTCGAGCCACGGCCCACTTGGCAACGATCGTCTTTTTAGGATTGGCCTCAGCTTGAGTGAAGCTGATCGCCTTTCTGAAAAATCCAAGCGCTTCCTGAAACTGCCTCACTTCAAATTGAATCCAGCCGAGAGTCGTGTAAAGGGCACCTTGACATTGTTTGGCTTTGGCCTGAGGAGAAGTCTCAGCAAGCTGCAGCGCTTTGAGAGTCCATTCCTTCTTGAGTTTCTGCGGCTCCACGGAAGCCATCATCTGGGCAGCATCAATGGCGAAAAAATCTTCACCTGAATTGCTGGCCAGAGTCCACGCCTGAAGAAAATGCGCACGTGCCTGTGACGGAGTTTTCTCCAGAACCTGAAAACGTCCCATTTCGAGAAGAAAACGAATTTTGGCACCCACTCGAAAAGTCATTTCCGGATCACCAAGCAGGGTTTCGGCCTTTTTCAAGGTCACTTTGGCTGCGGGCAGATTGCCTTGAACACTCTGAGCTCGGGCGAGCTGCGTCAAAACTTCAATGTAGAATGAACGGTCCGCACCAATCATGCGATCGGATTCCGCCAGCATTTCCTGATACCGATTCTCAGATTCGGCCACATTCGCGGGATTCCAGAGGGATTCGAGATCAGATGCCCTGACGGCAGTCAAAGTTACGGTCGGAGATTCGCTCATGGTGTTGAAGCTAGCAGACCTTCCGCGAAAATGGGAACTGAATTGAAGCGGGCCGGGCCCCTCTCGAAAGTGACCTCCCCGCCTCCTTGAAGGATCTATCGATATCTATCACTCGGCATTCATGTTACTTCTGATTCAGTTTTTCTGTGGACCAGCGGCGCCATCCGGCCCCCGGTCAATCCCCCCTCTTGACCCAGGAGTTTTATATGGAAGATACTGTTGAAAAGACCGAACCCAAAGCCGGAAAGAATCAGTTCAAATGTTTCGTCTGCCGGAACATCTTCGCAAACAAGGATGGCGACTGGTTCAACTGGGATCAGATGCAGGTTCACCTCTGCCGGACCTGTGAAAAGTCCACACAAAAAGACATTCCGCGCAGCCACAGTTCCTGAGGAGAAGACTTGAGTCATGGAAGAAATTGAAGTTCCCGTCGAACAGATCCAGGAAGAGATTCATCATCACGCAATTCACGCGACGCCTCAGGAAAGCTGGTTTTCACAAGTCGCCCTGAGTTCCGCTCTGCTTGCCGCTTTCGCCGCGATCAGCGCGCTTCTTTCAGGCCATCACGCCAATGAAGCGATGATTGATCAACTCAAGTCATCCGATCACTGGTCGCACTACCAGGCAAAAGCGATCAAGGCCTCGATTCTGAGCTCACGCCTCTCCGTGCTCGAAGCGCTCGGCAAACCCGTTGCCGAAAAAGATGCGGAGAAGTCCAAGCAGTATGAAGATGATCAGGCCGAGATTTCCGCTGAAGCCAGAAAAGAAGAAGCGGAGTCCAAGATCCACCTGGCCACCCATCAGATTCTGGCCCGCGCCGTCACTTTTTTTCAGATCGCCATCACGATCGGAGCCATCGCCATCCTGACGAAGCGGCGACGTTTCTTTCTCGCTTCACTCGTGCTCGGGGGACTGGGTGTCCTTTTCCTGATCCAAAGTTTCTTCGTGCACGTCGCCTGATTTCGAACGCGGTCCTGGCGATCAGCCGCCCGCATGTCCCTCTGCCAGCACTTGCGTCTTCCGTTCGCGGCACCCGATATGCACGTCAAGGGGCATGGAGGTTTTCATGATTCCACTACGAGTTCACAACGTGATTGATTATGTGGCAGCGATGGCCCTGGTGCTGGCGCCTGCCGTGTTTGGATTTGCCGACGTCTTTGCAGCGCGCAACGTCTTTCTGATTCTGGGTGCCGCACTTTTCGGCTACAGCCTTTTCACTGACTATTATTACTCGATCGCCAAGACCATTCCGTTGAAAACTCACATGGGTTTGGACGTCGCCAACGGCGTCGCTCTGATGGTCTCGCCGTGGCTGTTCGGCTATGTCAATGCGATCCGCGGGGGAGACCTTGCGGTTCATTTCATCTTCGGACTCGCCGTGATCGGCCTGGTGACCTTCACTGACAAACGGCAGCTCGGAATGAGCGGCGCTCAGACTACTTCTGATGAAAACCGGATCCGGAAGATCGCCTGAGCGGCGGCATCAGGGAGGACTGAATGAGCGGCGGCATTTTTATCGGCTTTTTTGTTTTCTTGAAGTGAAAGCGCCGGTAGACTTCAGCCATGACCACTTTTCAGGCCATCGTCTACGGGATCGTCCAGGGCTTCAGTGAATTTCTGCCCATCAGCGCCTCCGGACATCACACGCTGGTCGCTTATTTTTTCAACTGGCCGGTGCCGACTGGAGCTTTGCACGGGGCCCTGTCTCTCGGGAGCTTCATCGCTCTGCTTCTTTACTTTCGACATGACTGGGCCAGCCTGATCTCCTCGACCCTGGAAATCATCGTTTACCGAAAGCGGCCGATGAGTCTGGACGAGCGGCTTCCGCTCTTCATTCTGGTCGCGGCAATCCTTCCGTGCGCCGTCTGGTACTACCTCGGTGATCGCCTGGGCGGAATTTCTGACGATCCTCTCATGACCGCTGCCGTGCTGGCAGGCGCGGGTCTGCCGCTCTGGTTCTCAGACTCCATGAATCGCCGAAACAAAGGCATGTTTGACTGGAACTGGCTGGATGCTCTGGTCGTCGGCGTCGGACAATGCCTCTTCGTCATTCCAGGAGCGGGACGAACCATGGGCGCTTTCACGGCAGCAAGCACTCGAAATTACAACCGCGAAGCTGCGGCGAAGTTCATGCTCTTTGCAGGCACGCCCCTTCTGGCCGGGAGCACGATTCTGCGTCTGCGCGACGTTCACCTTTCCGCTCCCTCACCCATGGTGGATGTGAGCTGGCTCACTTTCTCCATCGCTGGCGCCGTTTCGCTTCTGGCGAGTCTGCTGGCGATCGGCGCTTTCATGAAACACATCCAGCGTGGCGGCATGGGGCAGTACTTCGTCTACCGCTGCCTTCTGGCCGTGGCGGCGGGAGTCGTTTTCTACGTGCGCACACAGCATCCTTTCGGCTGAACACCCGGGCATCCGAAAGGATGCGGCCCAATCCCGGAAGCCGCGGGCCCAAATGAAAAGGTCGGAAATCCCGGGGGTTTCTGGCTTTTCATTTTAGGTCCAGAAAAGGTTCAGGCGAGCGCCTTGTCCCAACCCTCGTCCCCCATTTCCCTTA
>JACMNQ010000061.1 GCA_014378465.1 Oligoflexia bacterium
GGCCCGGCACCGTCCGCCGCTCGCACAACTGAGTGACGATGAGGCTGTCGCCATCATCGCCTACACGAGCCAGCTCTACAGAGAAATCAATCGCCGCATGCGCGGGCACCTGCCGATGGAAGATCTCCAGGTCGTGGTGGATACTTTGAATTCGGCGCTCGGAAAGCTCCCGAAGTTCATCGGCGCGGTCAAACGCTCCAGCAACTTGCCCGAGGATGTGCTCGCCGCACATCAAGTCGGCTCCAGCGTCACTTATGAAGCTTACACGAGCACTTCGAAGGTTCGCTTCAACGATCTCTTTGGAAAGCAGCACTTCACGATCTTCTCACGCGATGGGCGCGACATCAGTGCGCTCTCCATTCACGATGACGAGAAGGAAGTCCTGTTTCTGCCGGGAGCCCGCTTTGAGATCAAAGAAAGACACGCAGCCGATGCGTCGAATGGGCAATTCATTGAAGTCTTCATGGATCAGGTGACTTCATGAAGGATCGAACGACTCGCAAAGAGGAACACATGAAAAAATCGAAGTCGCTGAAATCAGATCTCAAAAGTCTCCTGTCCAGCCCCCCCCTGCTTCTCCTGGGAGCAATCACAGCCCTGGGGGCAGTCCAAGTGGCTCATGCAGACGAAAAGAAAAACGTCGCCGGCTGTTGCAGTGCTGACCGCTCCAGTGCGGCCGCGGGGATCCAGCCTCTCCAGAAAACTCTGGGCTCCGGCCAGAAGCTCGTGAGCCATATTCCCGAGACTCCTGACTTTCTCATTCAGGACCTGATGAACACGAAGTATGGAACCGCACGCGACAATCAGGCTTACGCCAGACTTCTGAAGCGTGCCAAGGCTCTCGGCAAGGAGAGAGCCGTGTCTCCTTTCAACAAGCTCACCGACACTGAAGTGGTGTCTCTCCTCGCTTACAGTGACGAGATGTCGACTGAACTCAATTCGCGAATGAGTCGCGGCGGAGAACTCGCTGAATATGAGATCCTGAAGACCTTCGTTGAGTCGGCACTGAACAAACTTCCGGACTACCGTGGGCCGGTCAATTCATCCTCGGACATGCCGGCGGCTTTTGCCCAGACTCATGTGAAAGGGCAGATCGTCACTTACAAGGCGTTCACCGACGCTTATGAAGGCAAGGGCTATCTCGATACCTATCAGCTCAAGATCGATGCGAAGCACGGCAAGGACGTCAGTGGACTGATGGGAGATCCGCTCGAGCACCTGATCGTTCTCAAACCTGGCTCAAAGTTCAAGGTGACTTCGCAACCGGATCTCGAGAGCGTCTCTCCCGTCATCGAACTGCAGGAAGTCGATTAATGTCGTGAAGTGCGTGCACCGCTCGATGATTTACGAGCGGGCTTTCGACCGAGCACTTTTGCCGGAGCTTTCGACTTCCCTGACGAAGGTCTGGCAGGAATTTTTCCTTCAGTCCGGAGCACCCTGACCTTCTTCGGGGCAGACTTCGGCTTGCCCTCAGGAGCAAGCGCCAGCTCAAAGGCTTCTTCAACGTGACTGACGAAATGCAGGGTCATGCCCTTGAGTGCATAAGCCGGCACATCGGCAACATCCTTTTCATTGAGCTTCGGCAGAATGATTTCGACGATCCCGGCGCGTTTTGCCGCCAGAATCTTTTCCTTCACACCGCCCACGGGCAGAACCTTGCCGACAAGTGAGAGCTCCCCGGTCATGGCCAGTTTCTGTCTGAAGTTTCTACCCGTCAGGAGTGAATACAGGGCAGTCGCCATGGTCACGCCTGCCGAAGGACCGTCCTTTGGAATGGCGCCTGCGGGAATGTGCAGGTGAAAATCACGCGTCTTGAAGAAGTCCTGATCGAGTTTCAGAGCGACTCCCGCCTTCTTCCGAACATAACTCCAGGCGATGGCCGCGCTTTCAGTCATCACTTCACCCATCTGGCCCGTGAATTTCAAGTTACCGTTGCCGGGCAGATCCATCGCTTCGATGAAAAGGATATCCCCGCCCTGTGCGGTCCAGGCCAGTCCAACGACCACACCAGGTACGGTGATTCTCTCGGCCATCTCATTGTAATACCGCTGCGGTCCGAGCCAGGCAGTCAAGTCCTCTTCCTTGACGAGGATCTGGCGCTTGAGTCTGGATTTCACGGCTCGATCGGATTCCTGAACGATCTGCGCCGCGGCTTTGCGCGCGATCCGTCCGATCAATTGCTGAAGGACGCGAAGCCCCGGCTCGCGCGCGTAATCGGACATGATCTTGCGAAGTGCTGAGCGCTCAATCCGAAGCTGCGAGGGCCTGAGGCCGTTCGCGACGAGTTCTTTCGGGATGACGTACTTGAGGGCGATGTCCTCTTTCTCTTCGAGCGTGTAACCCGGCAACTCAATCAACTCCATGCGGTCGAGCAGCGCTGCGGGAATCGTGGCCGTGCTGTTGGCCGTTGCGATGAAGAGGACCTTCGACAGATCAAACGGGATATCGAGGTAATGATCCAGAAACGCGTTGTTCTGCTCGGGATCGAGAACCTCCAGCAGTGCGCTGGCGGGATCTCCCTGAAAGCTCTGCCCCAGTTTGTCGATCTCATCGAGCATGAGCACGGCGTTCCTGCTGCCTGCGCGTTTCATGCCCTGAATGACTTTTCCGGGCATGGCGCCGATATACGTCCTGCGGTGGCCCTTGATCTCCGCTTCGTCCCTCATGCCGCCGAGCGAGAAGCGAAAGAAATTTCGGCCCAGCGTCTTGGCGATGGATTTTCCGACTGAAGTCTTGCCGACACCCGGAGGACCCACCAGACAGATGATGGAGCCCTTGGGATCAGACTTGAGTCTTCTGACAGCAAGAAATTCAATGATGCGCTCTTTGACCTTCTCCAGCCCGAAGTGATCTTTGTCCAGAACTCCGCGGGCATGAACGAGATTGAGATTGTCCTTCGTCTCATGGCTCCAGGGCAGTGAACAGAGCATCTCCAGGTAAGAGCGCGTGATGTTGTATTCGGGAGAGTTCTCCGAGATCGTTTCAAACTTTTCCAGCTCTTCCTGCGCGATCTTTTTCACTTCTTCAGACATGCCGGCGGCTTCGATGCGTTCCTTGAACGTGCGGGAGTTCTTGTCCTTGCCGTCCTCTTCCATCCCGAGCTCGCGGCGAATGGTCTTGAGCTGTTCCTTGAGAAAGAACTCACGCTGCATCTTGGTGAGCTTGGTGTTCACTTCGTCCGAAATGCGCTTCTGCACGTCAGCGACATCCTGCTCGCGGCGCAGATGTACCAGCAGCTTTTCAAAGCGGGCTTTCACGGAGAGAGTTTCAAGATAATCCTGCGCATCCGCTTTCGGCAGAGCGAGCGCGAAGGCCACGAGATCCGCGACCGTGCCGGGGCCCGGCGCATTGATCATCGCCAGGCGCATTTCATCCGTGAAGAAAGGATTCACTTCGGAGAGCTTCTTCACATGGCTGATGACGGAACGCGTGAGCGCGTCCATCTCGGTGGATTTTTCAGCAATGTCGTCCAGATACTCCGTCTCGACCACGATGTAGGGGTAATCTGAGAGCACACGCTTGCTGCGAAACCGCTTCAGGCTGTGAACGAGCAGATTGACCGAACCGTCCGGCATCTTCAGACGCTTGAGAATCTTGACGACCACGCCGCAGTCATAGAGCTCTTCGGGCTTCGTGTCTTCTTTGACTTCGCCTTCACGGGTCAGGAGAAGACCGATGAGACGCTGGCGACTGATGGCTTCTTCGATTGCAGCCACGAACCTGGGATGGGTGACGAGCAGGGGTGACATCAAAGTCGGAAAGATCACTGAGCCCTGCGAAGGCAGGATGAACAGATTGGGAGGCAGGATCTGATCCTGGAGGATCAGCCCGCCCGGTTTTTCAGGGGTGGTTTCGACGGTGACGACGGGTTTGTCGCTGGCTGGAACATCACTGGATTTTTTATCGGATTTTGTCGGACTGTCGGACATATGAGGCGGGCCTCCCAAAGTGCTCTTCAATATGGGAGCTTCTCGGGGTTTGGCAAGACGAGGGACCCGTTTTAATTGCCTGCAGCGGAGAGAATCGAGTGTTCAATCTGGTCAAGAGTGTCGCCAGCGCGACCTGGATCTGGATGACTCGCCTTGTTATAGCCATCGGATGAGCCGTTGGGCTTCAAGTTTTCGACTTCTTCGGTGACGTCGATCAACACGTCCGTGCCGCCCATGGAGCGCTTGGCAATGACCTTCTGCCTGGTGCGAGTCTGAAGGTAGCGTTTCTTCGGTTTGTCGTTGAGCGTGTATTCCACGAATTTCTCACGTGAAAGGGAGTAACTCCAGTCGGTTTCAAGGCTCACTTCCGTGGCCTTTCTCAGATCCTGAGTGTCGTGCAACTGTTGATCACTGACTTTGTACTCGCGAAAGACATCCTGGATCGCTTTCCAGACCGTCGGGAGTTCATACTCAAAGGTCCGATGATTTTTCATCGGAGCGTACTGCTGCGCTTTGATGGGTTGAGAATGAGAGCAGCCCGCGAAAACGGAGAGGACTGAGAGGCTCAGAAGTTCGAGGGGCAAAATCCTTTTCATGATCACTTCTCCTTTTTGGGAGCGCTTCGAACATCCACGATGATTCTCACAGGCTGAGTGAGCTCAAAGACTTCGACGGGAGAGTCGGCTTTCAGAAGGACGGAGAAGGTCCAGAAGTCCTCTTCCATCTTCGGATAGAGGTCCACGCGCTCGACGACTGCACTCTTCTTGAAAGCGGCCACCACTTTTCTGGAATCAAACTGAAGCTGGGGATTTCCCCAGATCGAAAAATTGATTCGCCTTTGATCCGCTTTCACGGCGACTTGAAAATAAGGAGGACGCTGAACGGCGGCGGGCTCCCCGTTTCGATTGCCTTCGAGGTCAATCACGATCCGGTCATAACCGGCAGGGTTGGCGGCGCGACGGATATCCTTGATGACCACGCGGTCAATGGCGCGGTCCCCTCCGACAAAGAGGCCTTCCTGCACATAGATCTGGGACTTCTTGCCCTCGGCCGTGTGAACTTCGTCCGCTTGCAGAGTCTGAGCTTTCGCAGTCTGAGCCCTGGGCGCGGCTTGAACGTTCAGCGAGGGGGCTACGCAGGTGCAGAGCGCGCCGAAAGCCGCTCCGATGAGAACGAGCCCACGCCATTTCCCTCGTTGAGGGGACACCCGGAGGGTCGGCCAAGAAGGAGAATTGAAAGAAAGCTTCATAGTCCCATCATTTTAACCCTGCCGAGGTTTTGGCGCAAGGTTAACCGAAGGCAGGAGTACGTGCGCGCGTCAGCCAGCGGCGTGAAGAAAACATGAAGAGCCAGGGGAGACACCACCCTGCGATCGCGGCGGGACCTGGACCGTGATGACCGCTGCCGCCGCCGGGGCCGCCCCGGGAGTCGCCTCCGGAGTCGGTGTTCTCGACGGTTCCGCAGAAGCCCACGCGATCTTCTTCTTTCTGAGCCTGAACCTGTGTGCGCTCAGGAGGTCCGGGAGGACTCGTGTAAGCCGCGAAAGCTTCGTTCATTCGGCAGCGCGCATTGAGAGCGAGAGAACTGGAGAGCAGAGGCGTACTTTCATTCACGCTCCCCGTGAGGAGCAGAAATTGAGTGGCGTCGAGTGCGATCGGACCAGCGGGGTATTGAGAAGCGTTGAGCTTGCTCGAGGAAATCTGAACGGTGTAATTCCCAGGCTCAAGCTTGTCCGCCAGGATCGCCGAATCATAATTGGTGAAACCGGATGCGCCCGAATAAACGGGTTCCGCGCGCGAAACCGCAACCACGGTTCCCGCCGAATTGAGAAGCTTCAGGCTCGGTGAGACCGGAGAATAGAGACTGTAAGCGAGCGCATGGATTTCGACTCGTCCGGAGACATTCTTGAGTTTGAAATACATTTCACCTGCAGTGCTGAACTCACCGCTTGCGCCAAAGCCTGAACCGGCGCCCTCGTAAATCACGGGAGCTTTGGTTTCACTTGCCGTATCGGCTTCAGCGCTGACTGATGCTCCGCCCGTGCGTGTGCAGTCGGCTACAAGGACTGGTGCTGCCGTCGCGGCACCCGGGTTGACCTGCATTTCAGTCGGTCGGTTCTTATTGGGTCCGGTGAGGACAGTCCTGCCAAAGGTTTCGCCTGCGCAGACTTTCGTGTTCATGCCCGCGTAGTAAGTGGGGAGTGCGGATGCCCCCGCAAAAAAAGGCTCTGCCATCAGGTAATAGCTGCCCGGCTCAAGTCCCGCGATGGTGTAATTTCCGGCTGCATCCGTCAGCGCGGTTGCGAGCACGGTTCCTCGTGTGCGAGAAATTGCCAGCACGTGCGCACCAAACACCGGAGCCTGATTGGCCTGTGACACGACTTTGCCCTGAAGCGCTCCACGCTTGCCGGCATCCCCACTTGGGTAGATCGCGTGAATCCCCACCTGCTCGTCACAACCCAGGTACGCCTGCTCCGGCGACTCCATGAAAAGCATCGTTGATTGCAGACCTCCACTGTGGGAGAGGCCGAAAGCATGACCCATTTCATGAGTCAGCACATTTTCGATGAAAACGTTTCTCCCATCCGCGCCGGGACGGATCGTACCGTATCCTGAAGTGTCTCTCGGGTCCGTCGTGAAACGGTAACTCTTGTCATTGAGCACAATGTCGGTTTCGATCACCTGGCCAGTGGTGGTGTTGTACCAGACCTGCGTGAGTCCAAGCACGTTCGAAGGAAGATGGGTCCCCGAATTTGAAGCGAAGTAGATGCTCGAAAGTCCATTGTACTCGCTGTTGGGGAGATAGACTTTTGGATCCGTGCCCTGCCAGTAATCAAAAGTGGTGGCACCGCCGGAAGCGGACTGCCAGCGCTGCAGGCCATGAACGACCGCTTGAAAGAAACTGTCCGGATCAATGCCCGAACGATTGGCCGGATTGCCGGCAAACGGGATGCGAGCTCGTCCCGACCATTTCACCTGGGCCCCGCCCGTCGTCAGCGTGGGAGTGTAAGCGAAAGCTGAAGTGGTCAGAAGCAAGCCTGCTGTTGCCAGAGCCCCTGATGCACGAGCGATTTTGATGAAA
>JACMNQ010000062.1 GCA_014378465.1 Oligoflexia bacterium
AACAGCACTGTCAGTTCGAAGAGGATCGGCACGAATGCAGGCCAGGAGTTCAACGGCTTCCCAGCGACGTTGATGGGCCAATCCACCACTGAAGTCCAGTATTGGAGGCCGAATGCGCAAGCAAAGCCGGTCAAACCCGCAAAAAGCGTTACAAACGGAAGGGGTGAACGCTTCAGTCCCTGTGCATGCTCCAATCCGTGAACGGGGAATGGAGTGAAAGCATCGAAGCACTGGTACTTGGCATCGCGAACTTTTTCCATCCCGTGAATCAGAACTTCCGGAGATTCAAAAAATCCGACGACTCCTGCAAGCTCACGCTGAGGGGTGATGGTCATTGACTCTGTTGTCGTGGTGTCCATGATCAGTAACTTCCCTTCTCTGCATTGGCGCCTTTATGGGCGTTGGCTTCCGAACCATGAGTGCGAGCCGTGTGGCCTTCAGGCTGCTTTTCCTTGTTTCTCACTTTGGTCATGTAGGAGATCGAAGGCTTGACGTTCAGGATTTCCAGAACGCGGAAGGCTCTTGCATCCCCGCGAAGCTGAGAAACGCGACTGTTCGGATCATTGATGTCGCCGAAGATGATCGCGTCGGTCGGGCAGGTCTGCTGACAGGCCGGTTTGAGTTCGCCGTCCAACAGTTTTCTGCCTTCGTCCTTGGCCTTGTCTTTGGCGCCACGAATTCTCTGCACGCAGAAAGTGCACTTTTCCATGATCCCGCGGGTACGAACCGTGACGTCCGGATTCCAGGCGAGGTTCATCGTGCCCTCGTAGCTCTTCCAGTGATCGAAGAAGTTGAAGCGACGCACTTTATATGGGCAGTTATTCTGGCAATAACGAGTCCCGACGCAGCGGTTGTAGATTTGAGAATTCATACCTTCGTCATCATGAACAGTCGCGAGGACGGGACACACGCTTTCGCAAGGGGCGTTCTCACAATGCTGACAGAGCATGGGTTGAAACACGACATCAGGGTTCTCAGTGGAGCCCGAGTAATAACGATCCAGGCGGATCCAGTGCATTTCACGGCTGACGCGGACGTTGTTGCGGCCGACGACTGGAGTATTGTTCTCAGCCATGCAGCCGATCACGCAAGCGCCGCAACCGGTACAGGAATTCAGATCGATCGCCATGCCCCAGCGGTAGCCTTTGTATTCGTAAGCGGGCCAGAGGGTCGGAATCTCGTGAAGTCTGAGTTCCGGATCCGTCTCATTGGCTTCGCTTGGCTTCTTGATGAAATCCGTGAGTGAAATGTCATTGATGATCGGGCGATTCTCGGTCGCATTGTGCCACTGAGTGATCGCGATGCGGTAAACTTTGCCGGTCCTGCGAATCTTGACGGGGTGACCGGAATAAACGAGAGCGCCATTCACCACTTTGATGAAAGGAGCGACGTCCATTCCGACATCCGTGCCGACCTTGCCTGCATTGCGGCGGCCGTAGCCAAGAGCGATGCTCACCGCGAGTGGGTGCATGCCAGGCTGAACATTGACAGGGAGCTGAACGGTCGCGGAGTCGCCCGTGATTTCGACGATGTCATCCTGCTGAATGCCGAGTTTAGTCGCGAGAGCGGGACCGACGTTGAGGTAATTGTCCCAGGTTGCGGTCGAGATCGGCTCGGGAAATTCCTGCAGCCACGGATTGTTCGAAGATCGGCCATCGTACATCCCCACCTTCGCGTAGAGCGCGAGGAGGATTTCGTCCGCATTGGCCTTCTTGAAAGCGGGAATCCTGCTCATCGCGCCTGCGCGAAATGCGCGAGTCGATGAGGTCGAAGCGATCGCATTCTTGGCTCCGAAAACGCCGTCACGAAGGACGCCTTCCCAAAAGAGTTCAAAGCCTGCGGCTGCGCCCGAGTGATGAGTGGCCTGCCAGTTGGCCATGACATAGTCACGCCAGGTGCCGGCATCCGCGGATGCTGCCACTTTACCAGCGAGTCCGCCCGCTTTGACGCCGCCCTTGATCCAGGTCAACAGAGTGTCCTGAAAAGCACGAGTCGAATGGATCGGTGAAATGACGGGCTGCTGGAGACTGACGACACCCTTGCGACCGGATGCATCGCCCCAGTTTTCAAGAAAGTGATGATCGGGAAGGAGATAGTCGGCCAGGCGAGCGGTTTCGTCATCGCGGTCAGAAACTGCCACGACGAGAGGAACCTTCTTCATCGCTTCTTCGAAGCCTGCGGATTTTGGGAGGTTGTAGACCGGATTGGATCCGTAAATGATCAGGGCATCCACTGCGCCGGCTTTCATTTCGCCGATCAATTTCTCGATGGCTGCGAAACGATCACCCGGACGGACGTTCGGGTTTGCAGTTCCGTCCACGGTCACGCCTTCATTGTCGAGAGCGGAGTTCAGGAAGTTCACGGCGATCTGAAGGGCCACGGCGTTTGCAGACTTGGTCTGAGGACTGCCTGCCACGACGACGCTCTTGCCGCGGTTCTTCAGGAGCTCTTCGGCCATCTGCTGAATCATCGTGATGGAAACGCCGGTATCAGCCGATACTGCCTGGGGAGTGTAGCCGCTGAGTGCGTTGCCCACAGTCGCGTCCGAAGCGAAACGGGACTGCTTCTTGCCGACGATGATTTCATGAGCGACCGCAAGTGCCACCTTGAGTTCATCACCCGGGCGAACCGGGAGGCGCTCGTCAGCATTGGCGCCCGTGAGGGTCATCGTGGATTCGATGACGTACATTTTGGACATTTCAGCGTTGGCTGCATTCTTGGAATCGAGTTTGCGGCGTTTGGCCCACTCGGACATGAATTCGACGGGAGATACCCAGGTTCCGAGGAAATCGGCGCCGAAGGAAATAATCGTCTTCGCCTGATCAAAGCGGTAATTCGGGATGACGGCCGTGCCGTAGCTTTCGAGTTGTCCATCGAGCACTTCGTCATTTGCAAGAGCATCAAACTCGACATGGGAGCCGGAACCGTTGTTGAAAGCGGCAAGAAATTCACCCAGAAGCCTGCGGGTGGAATCGCTGACGAGATTTCCGGAAAGAACGCGAACACGGCCTGCTGCGCGAAGCTTGGCGAGGATGGCGGCATCGGCGTCGACCCAGCTCATGGCTCTCAAATTGCCGTTGCGGTCGCCGGACATCGGCTCTTTGGTGCGATCCGGATCATACAGATCCAGAAGAGCGGCTTGCCCGCGAGCGGAAAGAGTGCCCTTGTTCATCGGATGCTCGGGATTGCCTTCGAGTTTGACAGGGCGGCCTTCGCGCACTTTGACAAGAAGTCCGTAACCGGTATCAGGACAACTGGTGGCGTAGAAGTTCGCCACACCGGCCGTGATTTCTTCGGGTTTCACGACGTAAGGGATGATCTTGTGAACAGGGCGTCTTGCGCAGGCGAAACTCGCCATCGCCATGCTGGCGCCCATGATCGTGAGAAAATCACGGCGTGCGATGCCTTTGCTGTCGAGCTTGTCGATCAGGTCGATGGTTTCAACAGGCTTGTCGTGAAACTCCTGGCCGCGCTTTTCAATCGCTTTTGGATCGTTCCAGTAGCCTTCGGAAAGCTCTTCGGTCCCGATCCAGTGACGAGGAGGAGAAAATGAATTTTGAGGAGAGTTCTGATTTTCCATGCTGTTCTCGTAGTAAATGAACGTTGCTTAAACTCTAGTGGAACTTACTGGTGACAGGTCGTGCACTGGTGGGGAGCAATCAGACCTTTCGGATCTTTCACACCAGGATAGACGCGAGCGACGACTTCTTTCGGAGTGGTCTTGCCGCGATGGCAGTCGAGACACCAGCCCATGGTGAGCGGGCTGTATTGATAGACGCGTTCCATTTCCTGGATCGGTCCGTGACAGGTCTGGCAAGCCACGCCTTTGGCCACATGGCGTTTGTGGGGGAAGTAGACGAAGTCCGGGAGTTCGTGGATGCGAACCCATTCGATCGGCTTGTTCTCGTCGTAGGCTTTCTTGATCTTCTGAATGTAAGGACTGTCGGTCTTCACGATGGAGTGACAGTTCATGCAGACGTTCACGGAAGGCACGTTCGCATGCTTGGACTTTTCAACATCCGAGTGACAGTACTGACACTGAATCTTGTAAGTTCCTGCATGGAGCTTGTGGCTGTACGGGATCGGCTGTTCCGGTGAATACCCTTCATTGGAGGCACTTGGGAACACGGCAGCAACCGCCCCCCCCAGCCCCAGAAGAAGTACCACACCCACCAAAATACCTATTTTCTTAAAGCGACCGCTGTCAGAGCGATTCATTGATGCGCACCCATATAAAAGTTTTCTATTAGTATTAGGCTCAATCATTCAAACTTTCCACTAAGTTTTCAATTGAAACCGCTGAACTCTGATAAAAAAGTTAAAGATATCAACGCCGACTCCAAGCCTCGTACATCGAATCAGGAAAGGGAGGGTTTGTCTCAGGACACCCTCAAATGAGCCCTGAAGGAACCAAAGTTTCGACAAAATCCGGACTTTTCATACCCAAACTCTTTAGTTGCCTATTCAATATGGCGTGCTAAGGTCCGGCCACCCGGAGAGCTTCCGGCCCGTCCCAGTCTGTGAAGTCGGATCTGTTATGGAGAAGAACTTTCATGAATTCTGCAAAGTCAGTGTCATCCTTGAAACGCGCATCGAAACAGGCGAGGGCCTTTGCGGTCCTGGCCATCACGCTCTCAGCGGCCCTCGCCGGCGCCCACTCCAGTCAGGCCAGTGCATCCCAAGCCCAGTTCGGACTCTCTCCGGACAACAACCAGAAGCTTCTGTTTTCGACCTTTGACTCCGCAAGAAATCTACTTCGGATCAACATGTATGAATTCAAGAATCCGGACATCGCGGACGCGCTCATCTCCCGCATCCAGGCCGGCGTGACCCTTCAGCTTCTCATAGAAAGTCAGCCAGTCTTCGGGATGTCCACCGAAGGTAAGGAAATTCTGGGCAGAATCCACCGGGCCATGAAAGCGTCCGGCAACGCGAAGCATCGCCTCTTCATTCTTTCGGGAGTCAAATCCGGACCTACCAAGAATCGTCGCTGGGCATACGACCACGCCAAGTACGTCATCGTGGACACTGCCCGAGTCCAGATCAGTTCCGAAAATTTCAATCCAAGCGGTCACCCCGCTCCCGGCAAAGTGGGCAACCGCGGCTGGGACGTGGTCCTTCAGGATTCCGTCCTCATTCAGAAGATGAGCCAGATGTTTCAGAACGACACGGCCTCCAGGAATGCCGACATCGTCACGGTCACTCCCTCTGGCCAACTCCCCTTTCCGACTTCGGCCACCGCCAGAATCGGCAATGGAGGGCTCGACAACCGCACTGCCAACTCCATCAACATCGGCAGCGGCGAAATCACTCACACCAGCCTCATCACTTCCCCAGCGTCCATGCCAAGCCTTCAGAAGCTGATGCGTTCCGCCAATCAGACCCTGGACATCGAACAGATGTCGCTCCCGCTCAGCTGGAAATCCGACTCCGTCAACCCAAGCCCCTGGGTCATTGAACTCATTCAGGCAGCCAGACGCGGCGTTCACGTTCGAGTCCTGCTCAATGATGAGCGCGTGTGGGGCAAAGCTTCGGACGACGGCGAAGAAGCGACTCACAACGAGCTCACGATCCAGTACCTTCGCCAGATGTCCAAATGCTACAAACTGCCGATCAGCGGCAAAGTCGTGGATGTGGATGCGGCCCAGATCAGTTACATTCATAACAAGGGCATGATCGTGGACGGAAGACGTGTTCTCATCAGCTCCATCAATGGAACTGAAAACTCCATGGGCAACAACCGTGAAGTGGCCGTCGTCGTTGAAGGAACCAGTGCTGGAAACTATTTCACGAACGCTTTCAATCAGGACTGGAATCACTCCGGGAACGCGCTTTCCGGTTCTCCGCAGCCTGCCGGTTGCCCTCCGCAGGACGGAACCCTAGGCAATGTCCAAAGCTGGAGCGGCGCTGCCCGATAAGTCTTCCCAAAATCAGAAAGCGAAGAAAGACGTCAGCTTCCTCAAAAGGCGGTTCAAGGAAATCGTGTGGGCCACGATTCTTCTGAGCCTGGTCCTTCTCTTTGCGCTTTTCTGGAGTCGCGGCCCGCTGCAAGGGCTCGAACGCAGATTTCAGAACTGGGGGCAGAAGCGGGTCATCGCGAAACTCGTTTCCGAAATTCAACCCAAGCTTCCGTTCCTCATCGAGACGGTCGAGATCGAAGATCCCTGGGCTGAACTCAGAAAAGGCAAGATCGCCGATC
>JACMNQ010000063.1 GCA_014378465.1 Oligoflexia bacterium
ACGAATTCAGGGGGACCTGCCTCGGGATGAGGTGCTCCAGTACTTACGGATACTGCAAATTTCACCGTCCTGGGCGATCAATGCGGCACGAGCCCTCTCGCTTCTGCCCAAAGCTCGGCCTTCCAGGTTCGTGCGAACCCAGGCTCCGTCGGATCCAAAACTCTGAGTCTATACAGAACTTGTTCGGCTGGAGGGACCGCCTCAACCGGTGCGATCACTGCCGTCGGAGCGGCTGCCGCGCCCGTAGTGTCGTGGTAGCAGCCGTCACTTGATTTTGGAATGGTCAGGCTGACGAGATTCAGTGCGCCCATCAGCATCACTTTCAGAAATACAGGCACTGCGGATGCCGGAACCTGCTCCCCGGCGTCACTCAGTAATGCGAGCGATTTCATCATGGACAGTCAGACTTGCACTCTGGCCCAACCGGCAGGTTCCGAATGTTCAGTCATCGTCAGGAGCAAGCCGGGTTCGGCTGGAGCAAAGTCAGGTACCTTGTTCAGGACCTGCTCGGGCGTGACGAGCACCGCGGCAGCTCTGACGACGAGCGGGTCCACTGCGTACCCGATTTCGGTAGCGTCCGGAGGCAAGCACAATTGCGCAGTGATGTCGGACAATACGGTTCAGTGCTGGGGGCAGGGGAACAACGGCGAACTGGGAGACGGAATGGGACAGCGCCATGCGGTACCTACGCTCGTGCCCGGACTGACGGCTACCACTGTAGCGGGCGGTTCCTATCATACTTGCGCAATTTTGGTGGGTGGTACCATCAATTGTTGGGGATATAATGGCCAGGGTCAGCTGGGTGATGGGACTGTGAGCAGTCGTTATTCTCCCACTCTGGTACCCGGCTTGACCGCGACTGCGATCGCTACCGGAGCTGATCATACCTGCGCTCTCCAGGCCAATGGAACAGTCAAGTGCTGGGGACAAAATACTTATGGCCAACTCGGAAACGGCACGACTGTGGATAATCCAAATCCCACAACCGTGACGGGTATCAGCGGGACGGTGATCGCAATCGGGTCGGGAAATTATACGACCTGTGCCGTGCTTTCGAATCAGACGGCGATGTGCTGGGGCCGCGGAACCTTTGGCCAGCTGGGTAACGGCATCAATACGGATAGCCTCACGCCTGTAGTGGTATCAGGCCTCACGGGAGTGGGCCGCATCGGTGGAGGAAACAATCACAGCTGCGCGGTGCTCCTAAACGGCACGGTTTGGTGCTGGGGGCACAATAGATATGGGGAACTTGGAAATGGAGCTTTCAGCGACAGTGCAATTCCGGTTCAGGCTACCGGCATCACATCAGCGCTCTCCGTCGCGATGGGGGCTTACCATACTTGTGCTACAATCACCGGGGGGCAAGTGACCTGCTGGGGGCTGAATACCTACGCTCAACTCGGGGATGGTACGAACATGATTCGATCAGTTCCTGTCGTGATTTCGGTTTCGAGTGCCACAGAAATTGCGGCAGGGGAATCTCATTCGTGTGCACTCACAGGCGACACCATTCGATGCTGGGGCTCTAACGGAGTTGGAGAACTGGGTGATGGCTCCACTACTTCGAGGCACACCCCAACAGCCGCGTCCGGGTTGGTCAATGTGACTGCTGTGGCAGAAGGAGCCAGTCATACGTGTGCGGTCCTGGCAAATCACACGGTGCAGTGCTGGGGCGCCAATGACTATGGTCAATTGGGAAATGGGACGACTATCAGTCATTTCAGTCCTGGCCCTGTGACCGGAATTACTGACGCCGTGGGGGTATCGTCCGGATCCTACTTCACTTGTGCATGGCTCACTGGAGGCGGAGTGAAATGCTGGGGTGGCGGCTTCAGTGGAGCACTGGGAGATGGGTTGACAACGGGCAGTACTACGCCGGTAACAGTCGTCAACAGTTCGAACATCCCCTTGAACGGTGTGATTGGGCTCAGCTCCGGTTACCTGCATACCTGCGCACTTCTCTCCGATACAAGCATTCAGTGCTGGGGCTATAACTGGGCAGGTGCGCTCGGTACTGGTCTGCTCACTAACGCGAGCAAAGCCGGAGTAGTGAAATTGGATGCAGGCACGAGCCTGACGGGGGCGACACTGATAGCGGCCGGTTACTACCATACCTGCGCAGTTCTCACGGGCGGAAACGTCAAGTGTTGGGGCTACAATGCCTACGGACAAGTTGGCGACGGCACCACAACTCAGAAACTTTTTGCGACATCCGTTGCCGGTGTGAGCGGCATGACCCAGCTTGCGGCAGGGGAATCTCATTCTTGTGCGCTCAGTAATGGGACCGTCCAGTGCTGGGGTCTTAATAGCGCGGGTCAGCTCGGTGATGAGTCAAGTATCGCAATACAAACTACACCCGTTGTAGTCAAAGGGATTGCAACCGCGAGCACACTCAGTGGAGGCTATAATCACACGTGCGCACTTCTGGCGAACGGACGAGTGGAGTGCTGGGGAGACAGCACATCCGGTCAGCTCGGCAACGGGACCCTGCTCGGAAATAAGTCCATCATCACGGCGATTGATTCGATCACTTCTGTCACCGGTGGGAGTACCGCAAATCACAGCTGCGCCATTCGTTCAACCGGCGGACTCTATTGCTGGGGCGATAACTCGAACAGCCAGACCGGTTACGACGAGACACAGATCCGAGACGTGAGCGGTTTCTGAAGAAACACTGTGGTTGTCCGACGGTTTGACTAGTCCAGAGTGTAAATCAAACCACCCAGAATCGAGAAGCCGCCACTGGTCGACTCATCGATCTTGCTCGAAGGAGCGCCGGTGGAGAGGACGCGCTGATAGTTCAAGGAGCGCTGTTCGTAAGAAAGTCCAAGATCCCAGGTCCAGGCGCGCCCGAACTCCCTGCCCAGATGGGTACCGAGCTGGTAATTGCTCAGGGTATTTCCGCCTGCAAGTGCACTGACTTCGCTCGAGCCCACTTTTGCCAGCGGCAAGTAATGAGCGGCGTGAAGCTGAACAGTCCAGCGTTCGAAAAAGTAACGTTTGAGATCAAAGCCGCTGGTGAGGCCAAGAGTCGAGACCTTCAGATCGGAGATCCCGGTGATCGTGACCGTACGGGTGACCGTGTTGACGATCGTCTCAGGATAAACGCCCAGGTACTGTCTGAGTGCGACTCCAAGGTGAGGCGTGAGAACCCAACCCGATCCAAAGCCCGCGAGAGGCAAGCGGTATCTCAGCGATCCCGCAGCCTCCATGAGATCATGTTTTTTGCCTGAGAAGGTGACGCTTCGGTTTTCCAGCTGTGCCGAAAACGCCACGTGCCCTCCCGAAGAGTGAAGCATGCTGAGGTTCAGGCCCAGGGCGGTGCCGGTGCTGTTACCTGAGAAACCCGAGTCAGGCGCGCTGAAATGAAAAGCGGTCGGTGAAACGAACGACGCGAACTCGAGGGCGGTGTGCTTTCTCTGGTCTCGAGCCAACGGACTCAGCTCAAACTCAGCCGTGGACCGTGGTGCTTCGATTCCGCCTGAAGCGACACTTGCTGGTGTGCGTCCCGCAACATCGGCCTGGTCAGGTGAGTGAAGAGGTCTGACTTCCCAAGTGTAGAGTCCATCGCGCTTGAATTCGCCCGCATCTTTGAGATCGATGATGAGTGAAGTCTTTGCAGAGGTGTAAAGTTCATCAGGACGAGGTTGGCCAGGACCGCCGGATTTTCTTGCCTTCAGCCGAATCTCATAAACTTCAGCGCCTTCAACCGCCGTCCAATTGAAAAGGAGTCTGCTGGTTGCCGGGGTCGAAACCACGCCGACGGGGGAGAGAGGTTTCACTTCGTTCAGCTTCTTCTGCTTCAACGTCACTTCGGCGAATTCCGAATGGGGTCCATCCCAGCTTTTGCCGTGATAAGCTGCAGGCGCATGAGCACCGGGCACGAGGATCGCTCGAACTCGCCACGAATAAGTGCCCGGGCGGAGGGCCGGGACTTTCACTTCAGAAGCGCTGAGCTCGGTCGAAAAAACGGAAGTCATTCCGTTCTTCAGTTCAAATCCGTAGCGAGTGACTCCCGGGATGGGCTTCCATTTGAAAGTGGCGTTCAGGGAAGTTTTGTAAAATTCGATCTCTGCGTGGCTTTCAGGGAGCTGAAGTTCCGGTGCTTTCGCCATGACGACGATCGCCTGGGACTCGGACCAGCGGCCAGGGCGCTTCAGGCGATCTTCGGCACGAAGTTTCCAGAAGTACACTCCAGGCTCCAGGTCCGCCTGATGCTGACTGTCGGACAGGTGTCGGTGAACATGGACTTTGCCGGCCTTTTCGACCCGCAGCTCGTAGCCGACGGCACGCTTGATCGGTTCCCATTCAAAAGTCACGGTTTTCGCCAAGGTCTGCGAAGCGGCGAGGTTCAGCAGAAGCCAGAGGGCGGCAGTGATCTTCGTGGTCTTCGTGGTCTTCGCGAGAGTGGCGAGAGTGGCGAGTGAAGGTGGATTCCCATTGAAGTTCATGTCTATTGAACTTCCTTGCTGAGGGCCTTGGGAGAGTCGAGCGGTTCGCCGGCATCGATCAGGAGTTTCTTTTCGGGCATGATTTCGCCTGGGCGTTTCAGGCGGTCGATTGCACGAACGGACCAGAAGTAGGTTCCTTCAGGCGGGTTTTTGAGTTCGAAAGCATGCCCGCGCGTGACTTCTTTGATCCAGATTTTTTCACTGGCCGGTGACCTTGAATTTGCAGCCGGATCTGCTTTGATGGTCTGTCGAATCGTCAACTCATACGCCTCGGCGCCCGGAACCTCAGCCCAGGTGAGGACGGGATTGGTTTCAAGGTCAAGCGGATTGATGCTGATGCCGTTTTCAGGTTGTGCGGATGCCGGAAACGGGAGCGGTGGATGGAGTCCAAAACTGAACTCTGAACTCTCACTCGTCTTGATCACGTCCCCCTGGTGGTTGAGAATCTGAACTCTCCAGAAGTGATGACCCTCCGTCAACTTGAGCAGGACGTGATCCACGGAGTTCTCCCTGGTTCGAAGCGAAACCGCGGATTGCGTGAAGTTCGCGTCCGCGGCGGCTTCAAGCTGGTATTCGTGTTCAGACCCGAGATCCTGGACCAGGGGGTCCGCGTTCCAGCTGAACTTGAAAGGAAGGGGTTGGTCCCAATGCCAGAGTTCCCGGGATTTCTGGGGCGTGAGCAGTACGATCGGAGTGCCTCGCTCCACGGACACTTTGCGCCAGGGAGACTCACCAATGACCTGCTCTCGCGCCAGGGCCCTCACTCGCCAGCGGTAAGGGCCGGGTGGGATGGATTTCAGCGTGATGGCGGTGCCGGCATGCACTTTTTCTTTCAGGGGTGCTTTTCCCGCTTCACCCAGAGCCTCCAGTTCAAGCAGGTAATCGTGTGATTGATCTTGAAATGGATCGGACCAGCTGAATCGAGTTGCCGCCTCGGGAACCTTCGTATTCTCCAGTGGACTGTTCAGGCCAATCGCCACTTGAGTGGCCCGAGTGACTATGAAGTCCTGAGTCACGCTGGAGACACTCAGATTTGCGAATCTGGATCTGATCCGCCAGTAATACCGGCCTTCCGAAAGGCCTGTGAGTCGCAGGAGATGATTTTGCAGATTGATCGGCTTGGACTGACTCAGGCTCTTGAAGTCCGCGTCGGTGGAAATTTCGAGCTCATGAACTCCCTGGCGTGCTCCAGTCAGCGCACGCGGGGTTGTCCTGGTTCGGTCAAGCCAGCGAAATTCGACGACAGCGCTCTCCCCGAAGAATTCGACGAGATCCTTTGACGACGGCCAGATCAGTGTGGGTGGTTCGATGTGCAGGATACTGAAATTTCCAACTGCACTCTGGGCTTCCTGATCCCGCATGACCCGCCAGAAATACTTTCCGGCTTTCAAAGACAGTTTGGAATCACCGGCAACCGTGAATTTCTCAAATGCAGGATCGCTGGAAACCTGAACGGTTGGGGATGAAATCGGAGATGGGGTTGAGGGAGGAGACAAGGATTCTTTCCGCAGCTTCCAGGTGAACTGAACCTCCTGTCGGGCATCTCCGGAGATGAAAAAGTCAGTGGCTACCGGTGGAGTCAGCAGCTGTGCGGAGAGGGTCTGCACTTTTGCCTGCCCGTCCGCTCCGACAGTCACGTTCGAGTCTCCGCTGGCTTGATGGAGAATCATGGAACCTTTGAGAAAATTATTGGTCAGGTTTTGGAGGTCATCAATCACGACCAGGCTGTTTTCTCTCAATTCAAGAACAGTTCCGTCATTGAAGCGAACCAGCGCACTGCTGCCTTGTCCGGTCTGTACGGATTCACGACGAAAGAGCTTCTGAGCGGGCTTGATGTTGGTCCAGACGAAAGTCGAAGCGGCCTTGCGCTTCACACGCTCTTCGAAGCGTTCCACCTGCGCCAGAGGCGCGCCTTTGCCCAATGCTCCCGCATCGGTGAAGTCGAGATAGAATAAGTAACTTCCAGTTGCGGCCCCGCCCAGGCAGAAAATGGCGACCGCGGAAGTTTTCCAGTTCACGTTCATCTCCATTCTCATCGGCATATCCCGCAAAATGCTGTGGGATTTTAGAATTGAAGGAAGGCAGGCGACGGGAAAATGACGTTCCGGAATTGAGCTCAAGAGATTCGCTGAAACGACCGAAAGATTCCATAAGGGATAACCGCAATTGAAAAAATCAGTCGCCGCAAGAAGCCTCACGATCGGGACCAAATTGAATGCGCTCATCGCGCTGGTCCTTCTCAGCTCCATTGTCAGCCTGGTTTGGCTCTCGACCCGGATGTTCATTGAGGACAACACAGCTCTGATTCAGCAGATGAACGCCAATACCGCGAACAGCCTGGCCGCGCAGATGAGAGAACTTTTCGGCAGCGTGAACGGAAAAGCGCGGATGCTCGGAGCGACTCTGCTCGCCCAGACCAATCCTGATCCGGCGGTTCTGAAGGAGTTCTTCGCCGAAGACAGGGATCTGCTCGGAGTTTACATTCATCTGCATTCGGTGGACGGTTCGAAGGCGGGCCCAAAGCTTTTGGCCAAAGCATTTTCTGAAGACATGACCGCGCTCGGAGAAGCGGATGGCGCCCGCACCCTGGCTGCTCTGCTCGCGGAGAAGGATTTTTCTCTGGGGCAACTTGCCAAGGGTGAAACTCAAGTCGCCACCATCAATCTTTCGGACGGGAGTGCAGTGGTGGCCCTGGGCATTCCGCTGCTGGAGGCGGGAGGAGGGTTCTCGCACACGCTCATCACTTTGATCCGGCAGTCACGTTTTCTCAGTCTCTTCAACGACAATGAACTGGCCACGAGTTTCATGGTGGATCACAAAGGCAAGTTGCTCGCGCATGCTGATCTTGCGAGGGTGACCGCGCGCGAAAACGTGGGATCTCTCGGTATCGTGAAGCAATTGCTTGAAGGCTTCAATAATGGACAGACTCGTTACATCGATCCTCAGTCAGGAGAGGCGCGTCTGGGCGCGTTCAAGATCGTCGGTTTCGGCGGCCTGGGGGTGGTTTCAGAAGTGGCTGAATCCAAGGCTTTTGAAGCAGCCTGGAAAGTTCGTTTTCGATCGTCATTGATTGCTTTCGTGGTTCTCTGCCTGGCATTCCTGACGGGTTATCTGTTTTCGGGCACGATCACTTCGCCGCTGAAGCAGCTCACTGAAGCCGCCGGCCGGATCGCGGAAGGAGATTTCAAAATCAACCTGATTCCTCGCGGGCGGGATGAACTCGCGACTCTTTCACTGACCTTCAACAAGATGGCCGTCGGGCTCATAGAACGTGACCGGGTCAAGGAGACTTTCAATAAATTTCACAACAAGGAAATTGCGGACAAGCTTCTGTCGGGTGAAGTCAAGCTCGGCGGTGAACGTCGAGATGCCACGATCTTCTTCAGCGACGTGCGCGGTTTCACAGGTCTCAGTGAATCGATGGAGCCCGAGCAGGTCGTCGAGATGCTCAATGAGTACATGACTCGCATGGTATCCATTATTCGCGCACATCATGGCATCGTCGACAAGTACGTGGGGGATGCGATCATGGCGATCTGGGGCGTTCCGATCGGAAGGCCGGATGACACTTACAATGCCGTTCGCGCATGCATTGAAATGCGTTCAGAGCTCGAAAAACTCAATGCGGCGAGACTCGCCCGGGGTCAGGTGGCACTCAAGATTGGAATGGGACTGAACCGCGGGCCGGTGATTGCCGGGAATATCGGCTCAAATGAAAAGATGGAATATACGGTGATTGGTGACTCCGTCAATCTGGCCTCCCGCATGGAGTCCATGACCAAAGAATATGGATCTGATTTCCTGGTCTCCAAAAACGTCTATGAGCCCGTGGCTGAGCGTTTCATCTTTGAACAGGTCGAGAGTGCCTATGTCAAAGGCAAGACTGCGCCCATTGAAGTCTTCAAAGTTCTTGGATATTTCCGAGAAAACGGCGAGCGCGTGATCGTGGAGACCCCGTACAGTTCCTACCAGGCTGAGAAGAGCGACAAAGTGGTTCACCCTGAACCCAGGGAGCAAGTGGCGCCCCCCCCATTTCGGCAAAGTGCGGCCTGACCAGACTCGCGCCTTGCAGGCGTCGAACTCTGGCCCCCCAAAGGAGGTCGGGCTCCGCTCGATCCCGGCAGATCTTCATCACCGGGCATGCCACTCTTGAGCAGGGGCAGGATGAGCTGGGCGAGTCCCTTCTCCAGGCGCTCAGGGAAACTCAGGTCAAGCGCGTGGTGAAAACTATCGTGATTGTGGATGACGAGTACGATATCCTGAGCTCTCGTTGAGTGAAGCCCGTCGGGAAAGCAGCTTTTCATGGAAGAGCTCGAGAACTTTGCCAGTGTAACCCGAAATCGACAGCAGTTCGTGAAGCTGCACTTCGCTGAACTGGTTGATCAGACGTACGCCTTCAGCAAAATCTTCAGCAGTCGCATCTCGGAAGGCCGCGTTGAATTCGATCGTCTGAGCATGTCTGATCCTGTTTCGAGACGCGATCGTGGATTTGAAAAGGTCGACTCGGTCAGGCTTGTTGAAGGGCAGGCGGTAGCCTGAGCGTCCGAGGCCGGCACCCAGATCCGGGAAAACGAATTTCAGTTCACGACCGCCGTTCGCCTCCTGGAGAACCAGGTCATTGTTGCCTCGGCGCATGTCATAAAGGCCCAGCCAGGCCGCGAGCACTCCGACGGTTCTCAGTGCTTTGGACTCAGGATGGTCGAGATCATTGTAATCCCAGAAACCGATCGAGGTATGACCGGGGATCGACTGATACTGAAGCTGAACCGGAGCAGTCAGGAGGGAGGCGATGTCTTCATCGTCCTCGTCTGCGACTTTTTCGGCCAGAGTTTGAGCCGAAATTTTTTCGCCGTTTTTGAGGACGGCTCCGACCATGTAATCGGTCCCTTCATACTGCGGATTCTGCTGTGCGACTTTTACAGACAGGGGTCCCACTCCCACGAGGACGGGGACGCCGACTCGGCTGTTGAATTCTTCAAATATTTTTCGGTCGTAAACGAGGGTCAGGCCCGGATGATGATCCGCCGGATTGACGTTGTACCCCAACGCCCAGAAAATTCGAGTTGCGAGTGGCTGTACGTGCACTTCGCCAAACTTCGCCTTGAGCTTGAGTCCGCCGCAGTTGATTTTGATACCGGGCTGACTTCCGGACCCTTTTTTGGGCCCCATGTAAGTGCAGACGGTTTTCATTTCACTCAGGTACGAGCTTCTGCCGAAGGCGTTTTTCAGGTCGAGTTGCGAAACAGGCGTGCTGAGCGGTTTGAAAATCTGATCTTCGAGGAGAATTCTTCGGCCGTCGGATTTTCCTTTTTGCCACCCATTGTGACCCGTGAGGTCGGCGAA
>JACMNQ010000064.1 GCA_014378465.1 Oligoflexia bacterium
CGATGCGGGTTCACTGCCTGAACCACTGAGGTCTTCGGGTGCGACGTGAGGCGTGAATTCTTCCGGAAGATCAGAGACGCAGAGAGTTGCGCCTTCACTCATGAGGATCATGCGCTCGAGCACATTCTCCAGCTGGCGAATGTTACCGGGCCAGCCGTAAGCGCGAAGGGCGTCCAGGCACCGAGGCTCGATGCTCGTGATGGCTCGTCCCAGCTTGACGTTGAACTGCTGCAGAAAGTAGCGAATCAGGGCGTCGATGTCATCCCGGCGTTCCCGCAGGGCGGGCAGGCAGATCGGCACGACATTGAGGCGGTAGAAGAGATCTTCGCGGAAACGGCCCGCTTTGACTTCAGCGTCGAGATCCTTGTTGGTCGCGGTGATGATGCGCACGTCGACTCGCAGGGTGGTGACTCCGCCGACGCGTTCAAATTCCTGTTCCTGCAGGACTCGCAGAAGTTTGACCTGCATCTCCAGCGGCATTTCCGCGACTTCATCGAGAAAGAGCGTGCCTTCATGAGCCAGCTCAAATCGTCCGGGCTTCGAAGTGACGGCGCCGGTGAAAGCGCCCCGTTCATATCCGAAAAGCTCAGTCTCGATCAGAGTGGCAGGAATGGCCGCACAGTTGATCTTGATGAAAGGCTTTTTCGCGCGCGGAGAGTTCTGGTGAATTTCATAAGCGACCAGTTCCTTGCCGGTGCCGCTTTCCCCACGAACCAGTACGGTCGAAGGTGAACCCGCGATCTTGGAGATGATTCTGAAGATCTCCTGCATCTGGGAACTGGAACCGATGATGGAGGAAATGGCGAAAGTGGACTCGGGGATCGCGGGCACATTGGGGGTGGCGGCGGAATGCTCCCCTGCTCCGGTCCCTGGACCTGAGGAACTGTTCGCCGCACTCCCCGAAGAAGCTTCAACCAGGGAAGAAGAGGCCGGATTCAGCAGCGCGATGGGTTCCTTCTCACGCTGACGATGGGTGGCCACCGCTTTCCGAATGACGGCGAGGAGGTCCGACTGATCAAAGGGCTTGGTGATGAAATCAAAGGCGCCACGCTTGAGGGCGGAGACCGCCGATTCGACTGTTCCGTAGGCGGTGATGAAGACGACCGGAAGCTGCGGGAAGTTCGCCTGGCAGTATTCCAGGATTTCCATACCGCCGGGCCCGGGCATGTAGAGATCCGTCACGACCACGTCGAACTCTTCAGTCTCGATCGCCTTGAGCGCCTGGACGCTGTCATTGAAGACCAGCGTTTCGAAACCGGCGCGGTCGAGGATGGCCTGAATCACGAAAGTGATGTTCTTTTCGTCGTCGACGATGAGGACGCGTCCGTTCATAGACTGAAGCTTTAACCTATTCCGCGCTCAATGGCAAAATGACAGTGAAACGGGAGGATCTGCCTTCTTCGCTCTGCACTTCCATACGCCCCCGGTGCGCTTCAACGATCTTCTGGCAGATCGAGAGCCCCAGTCCCGTACCGCTCGGAGAAGTGGTGAAAAAAGGAATGAAGAGTTTGTCGAGATTTTCCCGTTTGATCCCCTTTCCGTCATCTTCAACGAAGAGGATCACTTCCCGCCCCTGAGGCTCCACTGAGAGTGAAACCAGAACATGCCCCTGGGTACGCTCGCTTCCTTCAAGAGCTTTGAAACTGTTCTGAATGAGATTGACCAGGACTTGCTGGATCTGTCCGCCGGACGCCAGTACAAATGCACTGGGCAGACCTGAATACTGCAGGGAGATCCCGGGAGGAACGGTCGGAGTCAGAAGCTCCACGGTCCTCTGCGCGATCGCTGAAACATCCACTCTCTGCAGATCCACCGAATGGGGCTTCGAGTAGTCCAGAAACTGCGTGACCACGCGGTTGAGTCGATCGGTCTCCTCCAGAATGACTTTCAGAAACTTGCTTTCGGGTCGATCCAAGGTGGGATCCAGAAACTGCGCGGCTCCCTTGATCGCTCCCAGTGGATTTCTGATCTCATGCGCCAGACCCGCAGCCATCTCTCCGAGGGCGGCCAGACGTTCAATCTCCCGCTGACGAACATAGACTTCCATCGTCCGAAGGATGCGCGCCGCCTGCTCGAAGTAAGGATAGACGGTCTGCAGAAGTCCCCAGCTGCTCCCCCACGGTTCCGGCGGATTGGGCACTCTCATCGCGACGAAACCCAGCATCTGTCCAGAATCAAAAAGTGGAATCAGAAGATCCGAGCCCAGTGCTTCGAGCGCCTGCAGGAGTCCGGCGAAATACTCGCGCTGAAGTCGAGTGGCGGAGCGATCCATCTCATTTTCGAGAACCTGATCCAGTAGAACCGGAAGAACTCCTTTTTTGTGAAGGCGCTGACAGTATTCGAAAAGCGGGTGATCCACGAGCATTTCCTGGAGCAACGTTTCAGAGGCCGTGAAGCCGAGATCAATGGTGCGAGCCTTGATCCGGCGGTACTGAGTGCCATCCCGCTTGAGGATGAATACTGCCGCCCACTGAGGCTCAAGAGTCAATTCGACCGTGTCGAGAATCGTTTCGAAAAGGGAGCGCGGATCCACGGTGCCGGCGAGCTTTCTCTGCGACTCCCGGATCACCTGCTCCAGCCGCAGATTTTTCTGGGTGAGCAGTCGCCGGGTGAAGTGCCGGACCACGGCTCGAAGCGGATCAAGCAGAGTGAGGATGATGAAAGACGCGATGAACGAGTTGAGAAAAAACAGTCCCGGGCTGTTCTCAATCCATGCGACGAGCAGCGAATAAATGGCAGTCAGCGTGAGCGCAACCGCTATGAGAACCAGAAAGCGGGAGAAGAGCGCGTTGAAGTTCAGCAGCCGCTGCTGGGAAATCGCCTGACTGATGAAAAAGAGATAGGCCGGCAGCAGCAGATTTCCGGCGACCGGAATGATCTTGCCCGCCCAGGGTACGTGATCCATCACGGAAGTGGCGAGCACGAGAATGCCTCCGAGGTAGATGAACTGCCTCCGATCAAACCCGGGATACGCGGCCTTCGGCACGGTCCGGCGCGAGAGCACTTTTCCCCGATCAAGCCACATCAGCCAGAGAGTCTGCATGACGATGAAGCCCGGGCTGAAGTAGATGATCTGAAGAATGATGTTGTTCTGTTGCATCCCGAGCGGGATCGCGGCGGAGAGCACGACGGCGAAAATGAAACTGACATCCAAGAGCCGCCGACTCAACCCGTCCTGCACCCGCAGCATGAGCCGAATGAGACTGAGCACGGCGGGAGCGAGCCAGACATTGCTGAGCAGATGCAGCCGATAAAAACCCAGGTACGGCCAGATCTTGTCGAGAAAGAAGGAGGTGGCCCAGATCGAGATCAGCGTGCAGACGACTGCAAACGCGATGAAGAGCTTGTTGCGAACATTCCGGGCCAGAACGGAAAAGCCCAGCGTGAAACTCGTGACTGCGACAAGAAGTGAGGAGTGGCCAAGAATGTCCATTCTCTCAGGTCCCGCTGCCGAGGTCGGCTTCCGCGACCTCTTCTGCAAACTCGATCTTGAGCTCGGTGCAGAAGCTTCGCAGTTGTCCGACGACTTGAGTCGCCTGTGCAAGATCGCTTGCTTTGGCGGCGGCTTCGAGCTGTGTGCCGAGTTCACTCAATTGATCGAGACCATACCCGCTCCCGGAACCGCGGAGATTGTGGCCGATTCGCTGAAGCGTCGTGAAGTCAGATTTCGCGACTGCAGCATCGAGCACGATGAGCTCCGCTTTACGATTGCTCAGATAGCCGGGGATGAGGTCTTCGAGCTCTCTTGAAATCCTGACCGTTAAGTCGCTGATTGCGGACGCCGAGTCCGAAGTGTCCCGCTTCGCTTTCGCGCCGGTTGCCTGAGCGCCGATGTGCGCGAGAGTTTGAAGAAGAGTCGCCTTGCTCACGGGCTTCGTCAGGTGAGCGGTGCAACCGATCTGATAGCTCTTCTGCTCCTCTTCCTTCAGCGCGTACGCTGTCAGTGCGATCACGGGAGTGGCCGCCCTGCCTCTTTCGCGTTCCCAGTCACGAATCGCGGGAACGGCGGCGTACCCATCCATCACGGGCATGTGCATGTCCATGAAGACGACATCAAACATCGCGCTCTTGAACTTCTCCAGGGCGATCGCGCCATTTTCGGCAGTCGTGATCTGATGGAGCGTTTTCTTGAGATAAGCCTTGATGATGAGGCGGTTGTCTTCGGAATCATCGACCAGGAGAATCCGAAGAGTTCCCTTCTCGACATCAGATCCGGTCTGGGTGAGGTTCAGAACTTTTCGCGAGACCGGGAGTGGCAGCTCAAAATGAAACTGACTGCCACTGGCCTTCTCGGATCGCACGCCGATGGTTCCGCCCATCAGCTCAACGAGTCTCTTCGAGATGTTCAAGCCCAGTCCCGTGCCCCCATAGGTTCGCTGAACGGTACCATCGGCCTGCGTGAAAGGCTCAAAGATCGTCTTGAGGTGTTCAGAGGCGATGCCAATGCCGGTATCTCTCACCTCAAAACGGATCGGAAGGACATCCCCCTGCAAGGATGCACCATCAACGAGTTTCACGCTCAGCCGGACCGAACCCTTTTCAGTGAATTTGATTGAATTGCCGAGAAGATTGAGCAGCACCTGCTTGATGCGGTTCGGGTCCCCCGTGTAGAAGCGCGGAAGCGCCGAATCCAGCTCCATGACGAGCGTGAGACCCTTCTGGCTCGCGCGAAAGATCAGAATTTCCCGGCAGGTTTCGACGGCTTCCTTCAGATCAAAATGAATGGATTCGAGATCCAGTTTTCCCGCTTCGACCTTGGAGAGATCGAGGATGTCATTGATGAGATGCAGAAGAGTCGCGCCGGCGCGCTTGAAAGTGGTCACGTATTTTTTCTGGTCTTCGTTCAAAGGAGAATCTGAGAGCACTTCGGCCATGCCGAGGATCGCGTTCATCGGCGTTCGGATTTCATGACTCATGTTGGCCAGAAAGCGGGATTTGGCCTGGGAGGCGGCCTCCGCATGTTTCTGGGATTCACGCAGATCGGCCTCGACCTTCTGTCTCTTTCGAATATCGAGGCTCGAAATGACGGCTGCTCCGATCACGAGCAGGCACGAGAAAGCCAGTGTGAGAAGCATGGAGAAGAGAGAGTGATTGGCGCCCTCACCCACGTCAGCGAGACGACCATTCAGAACTTCGGTCTCTTTCTGCTCCATCTGCCCGAACAGTCCCCGGATCTGGTCCATCGTCTCCTTGCCCTCGGTCAAACGGGGAAAATCCGGCTTCAATCCCGATCTTTTCCGAGCAATGCTTTTTTCAAGAAGTTGAAAATGATTTTGAATCAGAGGTCTGAGTCGCTCGATTCTGGCAGTCTGATCCGCCGGCAGATTTGCCAGCGAGAGCTTGGTCACCTGAAAGTCAACTCGCTCTCTGGAGTTCCGGTAGGGCTCCAGAAACTTTTCTTCACCGGAAATGAGGAAACCGCGCGCTCCCGTTTCGGCATCCTGAAGACTGGAAAGGCCGGTCTTCATGTCAGCGACGACATTCTCGGTGAAGATCACGAAGCCGCTGAGCTCCTGAAAACGCTGATGGTTGCGATAGGAAGTCAGTCCCGCCAGAATGAGAAAGAGAAACCCCACCGCAAAAGCCAGATTTTCACGTCGTCCATAAAGCTGTTTCATTACTGTTCAGTATGACATGGGCATCCAGAAAGTTCAGTGCGACTAATTTGCCGAGTGCCCGCTTTCTGAGACGAATTCGGCGTGCTCAGCCGAGAAGTTTCTGCCATTCAGCTTCCCTGAAACCGACGAGTCCGCCCTCGGATGACAGCAGAAATGGGCGCTTGATCAGCTTTCCGTTTTTCGCCAGCAGTTCGAGCGCTTCATCCTGCGTGAGCGTGGAAAGCTTTGCTCCCAGCCCCATCTCCCGGTAGACCTGCCCGGAAGTGTTGAAGAGCTTCTTCAGATCTCCCTGGTAGAAACTCAGCATTTTCTTCAGTTCACTTTTTGACGGTGGCTCGTCCACGATCGGAAGCTTCACGTGAGCGATCTGATGCCTCTCGAGAAACTTCAGAGCTGTTTTGCAGGTGGAGCAGTTGGCGTATTCGTAGATTCTGACGGCGGGCTTGCCGGATTTTGTCATGACTTCTCCTTTGAAATTCGTCTCAAGTTTGAAGGAACCGGGCCGATGAGTGAGTTGTATGCCGAACCCACAAAACATCAAACGATTTAGAGCGAACCCTGTGGAAGTCACGATCCTTGCGGTCATGGCCCTGATTCTCTGCAACTCAGTCTACCGACTCTTTGATGAAAGAGCCGACTTCAAATTCGCGGCACTCTCACCGATGACCGCTCAGCCGACTCAGGGAGCTCACCGCAGCCCCGCTTCGGTCATTCCCGAATTCGCCAGCCTGGACATCAACTGTGACTCCAGAGAGACCTCCTCTGAACAGCGCACTGCCGCCGGTAAAGTTCGACTCACCGGCCCTCTCTGCCTTCAGAACTCTCAACCGGGAAGTGATTCAGCGGCTTCTCAGCTGGTGAAGTCCCAGATCTCCAATACGGCCAATCGCTTCAATGCGACCGTCTTCACGGACGTTTCCGCCAGTCGCTTTTCGACCGATTACATTCCCCTTGTTCCCGGTCGTAACCTGATCGAAGTGGAATTCACATACAAGAGCAATAAATTCACTCGCAGCCTCAGCGTCTTCAATTCCGAAGAGACGGCGAGCGTTCAACAGTCTGCTCTCACCCCGGCAGCGCTTGCTCCTGCCGCAAACACGACCCCCGCCAATTCAACCATCACTCGGTAAGCGACAAAATCACTTCAGCTTCGTGATGAGCCAATTGCGCACAGCCTGAAGCAGCTTCTCGTCAGCCAGCTCAAACTCCAGATAAGCGCCATACCCTGACAGATCGACTTCGACCCAGGTCGTGGTCACAGTCACGAGTTTGGGCCTCTCTGACCCCGTGACTTCCACGAAAAAAGCTCCCGTCAGCGAAATAGGCGTGCCCTTGGTGATCAAATGCCGGCTCTTGACCTTGATCCCGAACTCATCCACTTCAAGATCTTCGAGCTCAAGCTCCATCGTGACCGGAAACTCCCCTTCTGAAAGGGTGATCGAATTCAGACTCACGTCCTCAAGCTCTGCCGATTTGACGTAATTGAGCAGTTTGGAGGCGATCACTTCGCGCCGTATGGGCTTCAGGATGTAATC
Source organism: Oligoflexia bacterium (assembly GCA_014378465.1). Lineage (GTDB taxonomy): Bacteria > Bdellovibrionota > UBA1018 > UBA1018 > UBA1018 > UBA1018. Next base: position 7,154 of record JACMNQ010000064.1, read on the forward strand.
ATCAGCGCCGATTTCGAGGGCATGTGCGATGGTCTCATGGTCGACGGTGGACGAAGCGATGAAGAGTGGCAACCCTCCCGGTCCCGAGGGTTTGCGTGTGCGAATGCTCTGAATGAGTTCAAATCCCTCCTTCACCGTTCCGAGATTCAGGTCGATGATGCAGAGTGCGGGCGCCGAACTGTCCAGGCGCTTGAGAAAGCTGGCGCCGTCCGTGAAAGCTTCAACGATGAGGCCAAACTTTCCCAGGACATGCTTGATGAGATTGTTGAAATCCGGATCGTCATCCACCACCAGAACGAGCTTGTTCTTCATGACTGCTCTCCCGGCTTCTTCGGACTCTGAGAATCGTTCGAATGACGCGATTCCTGCGCGCCGGCGGCCGGGGTCGGCGCCTTCGGCTTGCGCAGCTTCTTGATGATGGACTCATTCAAGCCGATCACATTGACTCGGCTGAAGTAGCGACCGGTCACTCCCCGAACGCTGGGTTCATTCTGGGTCTGAAAGAAGTAAGTCGAAAGTCCATGCTCTTTGAGCTTTTCCGACCGAAGCTGCACTGGAGATGCTTCAGCGACCTTGATCGGGGATTCAATCATCAGTCCCGTATCCAGAACCTTGGTCACTTCGGCACCGACGGAGAAACTGCTCCTGGGGAGCTCATTTTTTGGAAACACATAGGTCTTGAAATCGATATCCTTGAGAAGCTTTCGAACTTTCTGAATCAGCATCGAAGCGTTGAACGGCTTGAGCAGGTAATCTGAAGCTCCCAGCGCGATGGCTCTGTAGATGGACTCCTTCGCGCGCAGAGAGCTGGCAACCAGCACCGGCACTTTTACGAAGGTCGCGGTATGGCGCCTCTGCTCGAGAAAATCGAAGCCATTTTTGCCTGGCATCTGCAGGTCCACGATCACCAGGTGAGGAGCATGGCTGGCAGCCAGAACAAAGGCCTGCTCCACTCCTTCCGCCTCGATCACGGTGACCCCAAGATTTTCGAGAATCTTGCGGATCAGCGTCCGGATGTCCGGATCATCATCAATCACCATGACGAGCTTGTTTTTGAGAGCCATTCAGACATTTTGAGGGGATTCCCGTGATTTTACCACGAGAAAGGTGACTTACTTTGAGGTGCAGCCGAGTGCGACGACGGTCTGAACCTTCGCTTTGAGCTGTCCAAGGACCGAAATCATCCTCTGAGCGTCGCCTCTTTGAGAAATTCCGTTGAGGCGGACGACGAGATTGGCGATTTCCTGCATTTCCTGCCGAGCGGGGGCAAGCCTCGGTTCAGTGGCGAGGGCGTCCAAGGCGCCTTGAGTCTCCTTCAGAAGTTCCACAGTCCATTCCTGCCAGCTTTCGCGGTCAGAGCGGCTCATGAGATACTGCTGATCCTCGGCTGGATGGAGTTCCGCCAAGTCAACTTTGAGATGTCGAAACTCATTGGAGATCGCGGCAAGCTTTCGATCGGCGCTCGGAGTAACATTCCAAGGCTCCAAAGCGAGAACTGCATTACTCAACTTCTGCTCATACTGCGAGAGCCCGGAATGACACATGACATCGACCGAGTCCTGGCAACCAGTCAAAACGATCAGACTCAAGCAACCGAGAATACATGGGAAAATTGAATGAGAGGTGAAGCATTTCATCTCCTTACTTCTCGGATTTATTATCCGATACTTTAACTCAGACTTATACCTGACCAACTAATTCAAGTATAAGTCTTTGAAACAAATGACGTTTTTTTAATTGGAACCCTCAAGTTGGAAGCGACTTCACCGATAGGTTCTTTGTCACACTGGGCAGGGATTGCCGAGAATGACGAACGAGTCAGCTACAAACAACGTCATCAAGGAGGAGATTTCATGGTTACAACCGGAGGATAGTCACATGGGTTTAAGAATTAGTACGAACGTCCAGTCTCTTGCAGCTCAACGTTTTTTAGGCAACAACAGAATGAATTCGGACAAGTCCCTCGAGCGCTTGGCTTCGGGCTCCCGAATCAACCGCGCCGGCGATGACGCCGCAGGTCTCGCGATCAGTGAAAAACTGAAAGCCAACATCCGCTCCATGAAACAGGCGACCCGAAATGCCAACGACGGGATCAGCCTGGTGCAGGTCGCTGAAGGCGCGATGAACGAAGTCAGCAACATTCTGATTCGTCTCCGCGAACTCTCGATCCAGACCTCTTCTGACACGATCGGCGACACTGAGCGTGGTTTCGTGGACAAAGAAGTTCAACACCTCAAAGCTGAAGTCAATCGTATCGCTGGCGGTACTGAATTCAACGGCACCAAGCTGTTGAACGGCACTTCGCCCCAGCTCGACATTCAGGTCGGGATCAACAACAATCCTACCCAGGATCGTTTTCAGTTCGACTCCAAGGGACTCGTGACCAGCCTTGAATCCCTCGGCATCGGAAACGTGTCCAATCTGACTCGCGAAAACTCACAGCAGAATCTCACCATGCTGGACGGCGCGATCAACAAGGTCAATGAAAACCGATCCAGCCTCGGCGCTCTTCAGAATCGCCTGGGATCCACGATCAACAATTTGAACATCTACCGTGAAAACCTGGAAGGCGCCAACAGCCGAATCCGCGATACGGACATGGCTGAAGAAACCGCTGAACTGACCAAGAATAACATCCTGTCCCAGGCCAATATCTCGGTCTTGAGCCAGGCGAATCAGAACTCACAGATGGCTCTGAAACTTCTTCAGAATTAATACTGGGTAACCAGGTTGGTGTGTAGCTTAGGGGGCCTCCTCTCCGGGAGGCCCTCGACTCACAGCTTTAATTCTGGAATTTTAAACTCCTTCAGTCTAGTTTCTGTTCGTAACATGCTCTGGTTCTGCGCCGGCACCGCCGGTGAACTCATCAAAGTCTACCCGCTCCTTCGAATGGCCACCGAGCGAAAGCTCTCCTGGTTCATGCTCTCAACCGGCCAGAGCGGAATCAACTTCTTCCGACAGTGGGATGACTTCCTGCTCCCCCGCGAACGAGTCGGCACGCTCGTTCAGACCACCGCCGATCTCCATACTTCTCAGGCGGCCGTTCACTGGTTTTCCAGAGCGGCCCTCACCTCCACTTCCGATCTTCGCAAGACCGTCTTCACACTTTCCGGTCAACTCCCCACCGCATCCGACACCTGGCTGGTCCATGGTGACACGCTGTCCACCCTGATTGGCAGCTGGTACGCAAGAAGACTCAAAGTTCCCCTCGCGCACATCGAAGCCGGCCTCAGATCCGATCGTCTCTTTCATCCCTTTCCGGAAGAGATCAATCGCAGATGGGTCTCGCGCCTGGCCCAGCTCCACTTTCCACAGGATACGCGCGCCCTCGAGAATCTGAACCGGGCTCGCTTCCCGGCGATCTCCGGGAGAAAAATCTGCACGGAAGGCAACACGTTGATCGACGCGATTCATTACATGAATGATGATTTCAGAAAAGCAGGCACCGCTGCGACCCTCACCGCGTCCGGGGATGCCGTTGCCCCTTATGTCGTTGCGAATGTGCATCGCTTCGAAAACCTGCATTCGCCCGAGAACTGGGAAACGATTCTCCAGGTTCTCGAACGGGCGGCGAAAAAGCACCGTGTCAAGCTTGTGCTCCATCCTCCCACTCAGGAAAAACTGGCCAAAGAACCCGGGGCGCGCGCCCGTCTTGAAAAGGCGGGCATCGAACTGCTGCCTCGCCAGCCCTTCCGGTCTTTCATTCAGCTCCTGATCGGTTCGGAGTATGTCATCTCCGATGGGGGGAGCAATCAGGAGGAATGCCATTATCTTGGGAAACCCTGCCTCCTGCTGCGCAACTCCACGGAAAGAATTGAAGGGCTGAACGGTCCGTGCCTGCTCACGAAGTTTCAGAAACACGCGATTGACCGTTTTTTCGCGGAACCCGGAAAATTCAAGGGACCTGAAGTTTTCTTTCCAAGATCCCCTTCGTCCATCATTTTGGATTCTCTATGATCGATCTCTTCACACCTCTGAAAAGCTCCCGACTGAGCGTGATCGTACCTGTTTTCAACGAAGCTCAGAACATTCTGAAGAATCTCGATCTGCTCATTTCAGAGATCGAGCCCTATTTTCTCACCTATGAAATTCTGGTTGTGAGCGACGGCAGCACGGATGGGACTCATCAGGTGCTCCAGAGATTCGAACACCCGAATGTGAGAACCATCGCTTTCACCCGGAATAAAGGCAAAGGTCATGCGGTTCGCGAAGGCTTCAAGGAAGCCCAGGGCGACTACATCCTCTTCATTGATGGCGGTATGGAACTTCATCCACGCGACATCCGCGTCTTTCTCGGCCTCATGGAACTTTACCGTGCCGACATCGTCATTGGCTCCAAACGCCACCCGCAGTCACAGGTCGAGTACCCGGTCCTTCGGCGCATCCTGAGCTCGATCTATCAGCTTTTGATCCGGAAAGTGTTTGACCTCAATGTCACGGACACTCAGGTGGGCCTGAAGCTTTTCAGAAAGTCCGTGATTGATGCGATCCTTCCTGAACTCACGATTGATCGATATGGCTTTGATCTTGAGATTCTCGCGCTCGCGCGCTCCAAGGGCTTTCGGCTGGTGCTCGAGGCGCCGATCCGACTTGAATACTTCAATCACAACACGCGCTCGCCTCTGCTTGAACTGGTTCACGTCTTCAAAGTGGGATCCATCATCCTGATGGACACCTACCGCCTGGCGAGACGGCTCAGGGTCCCGGTCAAGGCGCAGATCACTTCACAGGGACGGGGTTCCGGAAACTCACCATGAAAGCTTTTCTCAAGGGTTCCTTCTTTCTGCTTGTCGCGAATATTTCAGCCGGGGTGCTGAGTTACTTCTTTCAGCTTCGCGGCGCCGCCCTTCTCTCTGCCGCGGCCTACGGGGGACTCAATACCTGGCTCGCTTACCTTGGACTTGCGCTTTCGCTCGCCGGAGTCGCGCAGTACTCCTCAAATTTCGTGATTCTGTCGGAGCACCATTTTCGTCGGACCGCGGGTGCCGTGCTGGTCTTCGTCGCAGGCAGCCTGATCGCACTCTACCTGGTGTCGGGCGCTGTCGCTCACGGTCTTTTTTTCGGACTTTCGATGCTGCTCGGCGCGGTTTTTCAGGGAATTGTGGGCCAGTTTCAGGGACGCACCTGGTTCTCCTGGATGGGAGCGAGTCTTTTCATCGCCGCCGCACTCAAGGTCGCGGTGACTTACTGGAATCCGGCCTGGGTCGGCATCCACACCTTTGCTCCTCTGCAAAGGGAGGAACTCTTCTACCTCGCGCTTCCTCTCTCCTTCGGACTCACCTGCCTTTTCCAGGCGGCCGTGATGCTCTTCAAGCATGAACCGTTCTCCGCGGAAGTTCGCGCCCGTCGCGCGAAGCTGGAGAAACACGAAATTTCGAGTGCTCTGCGGGGCGCGACGATTCTCGCGATCGCCATGGCATTGATTCCGCAGATGGATCTTCTCAATCTGCGCTGGCTGCATGGGGACGAAACGGTGGGCCTTTTTTCGAGAGCGTCACTTTTTGCAAAAGCCATTTTCTTCGCTGCCCTGACTCTCGTTCAAGTGACACTTCCCCACCACATCCGCGCCAGCAAAAGCTCCGATCCGCACACCGCCCACCGCTCCATCGTTCGTTTCGAAATTGCCGGGCTCGCTCTCTGCGTCTGCGCCTCGATCGTGCTCGCCTGGGTTGGACCGTGGGCTTCCAAGAATTTTCTCGGCTTTGATCTGGATCCCTACCGCAGCTGGATCCTGCTCTCGTGCCTGTCGCTCACCGCACTCTACGGACATCTTCAGAAGATCCAGCTCGACTGCGCACTCGGCAAATGGAAAAAAGGCTCTTTCAGGCTCTGCGCCCTTCTTTTCTCGATGGTGCTCTGGCGCGTGATCCGGCCCGAATCCGTGGTGAATTACCTGGCGGGTGCACTTGCCTTCTATCTCGCGCTCTACCTGATCAACGAGGAGACTCTGCCCCGCCTGATTTCAAGAGCGAAAAGGGTCTGAAGCCAGCGGCTCCAGACCCTTCACATTCAATTCAAAGTCATCAACGAGGAGGCAAAGGTCTCATGACTCCGCCGGCCACATTGGAAGCGACAATCATGCATACGTCTTCAGCGCTCCAGTAACCGTACTGTTTGGCTCTCACAGTGCCGCCGATATCAATGCGGTTGACACTCGTCGCGCTTGGCATGTTAGTCATGTAAGTTCTGCACTGTTCACGCACTTCAGAAAGAGTGTAACCAGCAAAGGTGTACGGAGCGTCTCCGATAGTGCCTTTGGCCACAGCGCTGCCTGACGATTTTACGAAGCTGTAGTTCACCAGATTCGCCATCTCCGCGGCACTCCAGTAACCGTAGCGCTTGGTGAAGGAAACTCCGTTCAATTCCAGTGAATTCACGCTCGAATCCGCTGCAAGTGGAACGAAGGTCAGAATGCGACTGGTCGCTTCTTCGATCGTTTCAGCCTGAATGCTGAAAGGCGCTTCTCCCATTTTGCCAGCGGTGACGGCCGGTGCCACCTGGCCTTTGCGACTCACGACCGATGCGTTGAGCGTTGCGATTGCACACAGCTGAGCCTTGCTCCAGTAGCCGTAACGTTTGGTCGACTTCACGGAGTTGATCTGCAGCGAGTTCATCGAACCGGCCGAAGAGCTCGCCATATAGGCCTGGCAATCCTGATTCAGATCGGCGGCAGTCCTTCCTGTGAAAAAGACGTCAACATCCCCCAGGCGTCCGCGGAACTCCATGCTGGAGCTGTAGCGAGGATCGCGTGGATCACGAGGATTGCCATTGCCTGGATCCTGTCCCGGAAAGCGGCCTTCGAGAGTCAGGCCAACCATCGCGAGCTTCACACCGGACACGGAGCGGGCACGAAGTTCGATGGAGGCTGCGTCCTGAATACCCTGAAGTGGAAGCTGATAGATGCCCAGGTCCTTGCTCAGAGGGTCAGTGGCGAGAAGTCTGCCGTTCACGAAAATGTCCAGAGCGGCGCCGTTCGGACCACTGGGATTGTTTCGGAGGTCGTTGGATGAAGCCACGACCATCAGACTGCGAAGGGAGGAGCCTCGCAGATCATAAGGGAGTAATTGAGCCAGGGAAACTCCCTGGCGATTGATCAACTGCAGGGAAACAGTGGACGAAAGTAGCTCGTCCGCCTTTGCGGAAGCGGCCAGAGATCCTGCACCGATAACCAGCGCGGAAAGCGCCCAAAGAGCTTTGTTTTTCATTTTTAAATCCATCCTGGCAGCTCTGTAACGCGATGCAATAAAATGGTCAAGTACTCTATTCTGAAGCGCCAGGCAGGTCTGACATTGCACACCTGAAAGCACATCAGTATACACAGCACCCATGGCACCCCATTCACAGCACCCCATCCGGCCCTCGGCAGCTTCCGTTGGCGCCGAATCCCGCCTTCCCATGAACCATCCGGATTTCCGGTACTCCGATTCACGCAATCCTTACTGGAAAAAGCTCAAGGCTCTGCCGGGCATCGCGTTCACGGACAATGACACGGAAACTCACCAGGGAAAGTGGCGCGAGCACTTTGACGGTCTGCGGGCTCCCGAGAAGTCGACCGCTCGCCGCGAACTCAGTGTCGAGATCGGCTGCAATACGGGACATGTGATTCGCGAGTGGGCGGCGCGCGATCCGGCCAATGATTACATCGGCATCGATTGGAAATTCAAGATCATCCACCGCGGCGCTGAGAAGACCCTCGCCCAGGGACTGAAGAACCTGGTTCTGTTTCGTGCCCATGCCGAGCGCCTCAATTACATGTTCGGGCCCGCCGAAGTGGATCACCTGTTCCTGTTTTTTCCGGATCCATGGCCGAAAAAAGGTGAACTGAAGAACCGTTTTCTGAACGCTGAGAATCTTCGTCATGCGGCCACGGTAGTGCGCCCTGGCGGGACTTTTCAAATCAAGACGGATCACCTGGGCTACTTTGAATGGATGGAAGCCGCGATCGCCGAAGTCCCCGAGCTCTGGGAAGTGACCTCTCGCACCAACGACCTGCACGTCAACTGCCCTGACCCGACGAAACTCAAGATCCCTGAAGTGACCTTGTTTGAACGCCTGTGGATCAAGGACGGCATCAAGATCAACAGCGTGTGGCTCAGGAGAAGATAGTCAGCGCGGAGTGTAACGAAAATCGACGAACGCCTTCTTGCCTGGCCCGACCTGAATGGTTTTTTCAGGCAATGCACCCGCACCCTGGGGCAGCGCTCTCACGGTATAGGATCCCGGCGCGACCTGAATTCTCGCGATCTGCAGATCCCGGGGAAGGAGATTCCATGACCGGACATCCGCTTGATCACTCGCGTAGAGCGCGATATTCGCAAGCGCTCCGAGCAACGGACTGTGGGTCACGTTCTCCACTTGTTTCGAAAGCACCTGCTTGGCGACGACTCCCGCGAGTTTCTTGGCGAGAATGCCGCCCCATTTTTCCTGCAGGTTTTCAGTCGCGGTGCTCTCGATGTCATGCAGGCGGTAAGTGTCGGCCACGGCGACGGGTGAATCGGTGCTCGCGGCTGCACTCGCGGGCACCGGCAATGGGACCGCAGGAGGAGCAAGAGTCGCTTCGAGCTTTCTAACTTCAATCTTGGCTGCGTAAACTGGATTGTATCGAGCATAAAAACGCGGAATTGAACCAAAGCCTGGATCGGGTCTCTTGACCGGTGAAATTCCATTTTCATAGATCACGATGATTTCGGAAGGTTCGACTTTGCTCTTTCCAGTCTGTTTTGAATAGAGACTCTTGGCCTGCGCCTGGTCCTCCGCGCTCAACTTGAAAGTTTCGGTCCACTTGTCCATGTCATCGCGGTCTCCGGTCAGCCAGGCCAGGCGATACAGGTCCTTGCCAAGACCGGGATAAGCGGGAGTCAGATCGTACGTGAGCTTGTAGTCAACGTACGCATCATTCCAGTTTCCATCCGCTTCGTAGAGAATGGCGGAGAGGTAGCGGGCAAACGCATTCTGTTTGTACTTGCGCTGGCCTTCGCTCACCATCAGCTGAAGCTTTCGATTCACGCGCCTGGCTTCGACAAGCGCGTTTTCATGATCGCCCATCAGCGCATAATTGATCGCCAGGTAAGTGTTGATCAGAACTTTTTCAAAATCCTCGCCTTTGTAATCGCGAAGGTTGTCGCTGGTGAGCAGCGAAGCGCTCTCGGCAGCCAGGCTCGTGTAGTCCTTGATTTCGGCGATCTTGTCAGCTTCAAAGAAAGCCTTGTTGCTCTCTTCGTATTTTCCGGCCGCGTGGAGGGACAGCCCGAGGTCCAGGAGATAGAGAAGCTGATCACTCCCGTTCTCACCTTGATCTTTCAGTCCGACGCGGAGCTGAGTGGCAGCTTCTTCATACTTTCCCTCACGAAAAAGCCGGTCCGAGGCGCTATCCGACATTCGTGCGGAAGCACACCCCGAACCGGTCACAAGGATCAGAAGTACGGCGATTCGACGCCTGAACGCAAAGAACACTGAGTTCTCTCAGAGTCCCACGCTGCGCTTGCGGTACTTCTTGCGAAGTTCACGTTCTTCCGTGCAGTCAATGGTCGAAGTGTCCATGTTGGTCAGATTCATCGTGAGCTTGTAGTAGATGAACTTGTCATTGCCGACCTGCTGCACGTTCGTCGCCATGGCGCCGCTGAGAATGTAGTCCGCACCGATCTGTTTGCCGCGTTTCTTCGCGGTCGGCGCGGCCACGTTCGGACCTTCATTGTACTGATATTCTTCTTCGATCGTGCCGCGCTCGGGCTTGTTCACGAAGCGAACCTTGCCGGACTTGATGAGCGCGGTGCGAATCTTGTCTGTCATCGAAACGGTATCGATGTGCTCTTCCGTTCGATTCTGAACTTTTTCAACGATCACGACGGGAGGCTTCGGTGCCTTGCCGACATAGTCGCACGCGACCATGGCCTTGATGACGGTATCGGCCATCTGCTGCATGTCGGACTCATTGAACTTGTCATCCAGGAGCTCGACACGGGTTGGGTCATCATATTCTCCTTTGGTGAACGCTTTGGGACCGCAGCCAGAGGCCGTGAGCAACGCGGTGATGACGACTGCTGCGAGAACGGGGCGAGAAACAGTATGGAGAACGGTATTAAGACGCATAGCGGTATCCTCTCTCTTGTGTACCTAGGAGTCTAAGAATCCCAGTTGCCGATTGCAATGCCCAAAGTGGGTATTTCTGCACTGTCTCAATTCGCACCCGTGTCGCACCATATGCTTTGTTGAAAGCGTTCTCCTCTTGTGATCCTATGCGGGAACAGCCCCATGGATGCACTCTCGTCTCATCGCTCATCTCCGTCGTTGCCCACGTTGAAAGAAATCCTCAACCGCCCGCTTCTCTTCGTCGAAGGCAAAGGCGGAGTCGGAAAAACCGTCCTTGCTCAGTCGATCGCGCATGCGCTCGCCGCGAAGAATCGTTCAACCCTGCTCGTGAGCATTGAGAACCCTCTTCTACCGGCCGGTGAGCTCAAGAAGATCGCGTCCAACCTCTGGCACCTCAATTGTGATCCGACGACCGCTTTCGAAGAGTATGCCTCGCTCAAGATCGGCGTGGCGGCCCTCACCCGAATTTTTCTTCAGAACAAACTCATGCGATACCTGGGCAAAGCCGCACCCGGCGTTCATGAAGTCGTGATCCTGGGCAAGATCTGGCATGACCGCAAGGATTACGATCACGTCGTCGTGGACATGCCGTCAATGGGTTACGGCATCACCATGTTTCAAAGTACGGCGAACTTCGCCAAACTTTTTCGGGGCGGACCGATTCACCGGGATTCTGAAGCGATGCTCAAGACCTTCGCCGATCCGGCACAGACCGGGCAGCTGATCGTATCCCTGGCTGAAGAAATGCCCCTGACGGAGTCTCTCGAGCTTCGGGATTATCTGAATGGTTTTTTTCCGGACAACGCTCCCGGATTTCTCGTCAATCGTCGTTTCCCGAAACCGGAAATCCTCGAAGACTCCGATGTCGGCTCCAATGAAAGTTCCCGGGATTATGAAAAGGGACATACTCCCTTGGCCACTTCCGCACTGGATTACCTCACGCAGAGATTTCTGCTTGAGGACCACAACATGAGACTCTGGCGAAATCAGAAGATCCCCTACGGGGAGATCGGTTACATTCCTCCGGCGGCACGAAGCTCCGGAGATGTGAAGAGCGAACCCGCCATTCAAAAGACCATCTCCCGTGTTTCAGCCCTGTTGGCAGAGAAGGGTTACGTATGAGCCCGCAGAAGTCGCACCACAGTCTGGATGAGGTCATTCAGAAAAGAAGAATCCTCGTGACTTGCGGCACGGGCGGCGTCGGCAAGACCACTCTGAGCGCGGCGATCGCCATGAGAGCGGCAGTGCTCGGAAAAAAAGCCGTGGTGATCACGGTGGATCCAGCCAAGCGACTGGCGACTTCCCTTGGCCTCAAGGACCTTGGCGACACTCCGATGGACCTGACTCCCCTTCTCAAGCGGGCCTTCGCCGATCACCCACCCGAAGCTTTCAAAAAATGCGTGGGCACGCTCGCTGCCATCGTTCCGGACAGCCGCACGACTTTCGAAACTTTCATGAAGGGTCTTGCACCGACGACTCAGATCATGGAGCGTGTTCTGAAGAATCCGATCGTGGACGTCTTCGCTCGTGAGTTCTCAGGCGCCAACGAATACCTGGCACTCGAGCGGCTTTATCACCTCGATCTGCTGAAGGAATATGATTTCATCGTCCTCGACACTCCCCCCAGCCGCAACACCCTGGCCTTTCTCGAAGCGCCTCAGCTCCTCGCCCGCCTTTTCGAGGAGAAGCTCGTCCGCTGGTTCGTGCTGCCGGCCAACAAGATTGCGGCAGCCGGCATGAGAAAAGCCATGGGCATCCTCGAAAAAATCACGGGCGAAGGCTTCATGACGCACCTCTTTGATTTCGGCGGAGCGCTTTTTGAAATTCAGGAAAACTTCCTGAAAAATCTTAAAGCGATCAACGCGCTCCTTCAGTCGCAGGATGTGGGCTTTCTTCTCGTGACGGTACCCACTCCGGAGACCGTGCCGGAACTGAATCACTTCGTGGACAGCGTGAAGGAGCACGGCTTTCATTTTGACGGGATCGCTCTGAACCGGACTCTTTCCTATCTGGATACGGAGTCCGCAACCGCCGCTGACCGCGGAAAAGCGTCGCAGGGGTTTGAAGTGCTGGACGCACTGAAGGCCCGAGAGCAAAGCGCGATCAGCGAGCTCAAGAACTTTTCGAAAAAAAGCGCGATCGGCTCCCAGATCTTTTACACCCAACTTCCCGAGCTGGCTCGCGACGTTCACTCAGTGGAGGACCTGTTTCATGTGGCCATGGCTTTTGATCACAGCCTCTCTTAGTCAGTCCGTCGCAACTCCTCTTTCGTTTTCTCTGGCTCATGCGGAGAGTCCAGAGGCTTCGGTCAGCCCTTCACCGTCTTCGTCAGCGTCCCCTTTGCCCACTGTGGATCCGAGCACACTCACGGAGTCCGCGCTGCTCTGGAAGGGCGGAAAAGCCGCCTATCTCTCAGGCAATTACAAAGAAGCCACTTCGATGCTCCAGCGGCTCGTCGACAGGTACCCAGCCTCGCCTTCCTACCTTGAAGCTCAGCATGAGCTTGGACTTTCCTACCTGAGACTCGGAGATGCGAAAAAGGCCCTCAAGCCCCTGCAGATCTACATCGAATCCTCTGAAGTCGTGGCGGCATTCAACGCCAAACCGGAACTGGCTGAAGCTTACCTCCGCGCGAATCACGCTCAGGAGGCCCTCCTCACTTCCACGGAGATTCTTTCCAGAAGAAAAAGTGCCGCTGACCTCCGGCTCAAGGCTCTGCTGCTGAAATCCCGGTCACTTCTGGCCCTTCATCAGGATTCGCGTGCCACTCAGGCGCTTGAGGCCTTCAAGAAGGAAGCGAAGAAGGATCCTGAATTTGAAGGCAGCGATCTGAAGGCTCCGGCGCAGGCCGCGGACTTCAGCCTGAAAGCCCGGAAGTGCGCCCGTTTTCCAAGTTCTGGAAAGCTCGACGAAGCTCAGGTTCAGAATCAGATGAGTAGAAAAGGCGACTGTCTCCTGGAAGCCGCGCTGCTCTACAAAGAACTGCTCTGGACCGGGAGCCTCGAATGGACCGAAGCCAGTTCAAAGGAACTTGAAGGCTCCTACTCCACTTACCACCGCCAGTGCAGAAATCCCCCAGCCCCCCGCGAACCGGGCAAGAAGCCTCGAACGGCGGCACAACTCAAGTCCTACGCCGCCGAACTGAGCGAAGCACTTTCATCAGACTGCGTCCTCAGGACCCAGCGAACTCTCGAACTCCTCAAGCCCAACGACAAGACTGAACCCCTCCCTGAGGCCTTGAGCGCACAGGTCAGGCAACTCAACACTCGCATCACTCAGTCCATGCAACTCATGCAATCGCCGCAGGCGCAGCCAAAGTCGGAGAAGCACTAAATTTATGGTACCCGCTACGAATCCCAAGGCCATCGAACTCAAGAAAATGATCGCGACCTGCATCCAGGCCAAACGCCGTGAACTCTGGGATTGGCACATGAGCCACGCGAAGCTGGCTCCTCCTCCCTTCTACTGCTCGGTGGATCTCAGAGACTCCGGGCACAAGATCGTGCCCGTCGACAGCAACCTCTATCCTGCCGGCTTCAACAACATCTGTCCGGATGACCTTCGAGCCGCACCTGCGGTGTTTCGTGCCCAGATTGACGGCCTCGGCGTACGCCTGAAGCATTCCGGGATCAGGAAGCTCCTGATCATTCCTGAATCCCATACATCCAACAGCAACTACATCGAGAATCTCCATTACCTCAATCAGCTTCTGACTCAGGCAGGCTATGAAACCCAGCTCGGCTGGTATGGACCCATGCCTGAAGGAGTCACGAGCCCGATCACTCTCAAGTCCGCCACCGAAAAGACGCTTCAGGCGCATTCTCTCGAGATCAAGGACGGCATTCTGAGCGCAGGCGGTTTCGTACCGGACATGATTCTTCTCAACAATGACTTTTCAGGGGGCTATCCAAAGCTTCTGGATTCAGTCAAACAGCCGATTTTCCCCAGTCATCAGCTGGGATGGCACTCTCGCAAGAAAAGTGAGCATTTCAAGTATTACAATCAGCTGGCTGGAGAATTCGCCGCGATCGCGGGATTCGACCCCTGGATGATCCAGATCGACACGGTCGAAGTGGACCATGTGGACTTCAACGAAGACCAGGGGATTGAGCAGGCCGCACAGGCCGTGGGTGAACTTCTGAAGCGCACGCAGGACGCCTACACTCGCCACGGCATCACCACTCCCCCATTCGCATTCATCAAGAACAACGCCGGCACTTACGGGATGGGCATCATGGTGGTCCATTCCGCCGAAGAAGTTCTGAAGATGAATCGCCGAACCAAGAACAAGATGAGCGTCGGCAAGAACAAGATGGCCATTCACAGCGTCGCCGTTCAGGAAGGAGTGCCCACCGCCACCCTGATTGATCGCCTCGCCGCGGAACCGGTCATTTATGTGGTCGGATGCGATTTGATCGGTGGATTTCTCAGAACCAATACGGAACGCGGGACTGAAGACAATCTCAACAGTCAGGGCATGGTTTTCCGAAAGCTCTGCATGTCTGACTTAAAGAGTCCCGTAGCCCACCTCACTTCTGATGGGGACGAGGCCGGCGGTGGGGATTCAGCACATCCCCCAAGCGCCGCCCAGGATCAACTGGACGAAGAAGAGGACGGCGAAGAGCCCCTCCTGGAGCTGGTTTACGGGTCAATCGCCCGAATTTCGGCACTGGCGACGGGCCTCGAGCTTTCGGCCGCAAAAGCGGCACAAATCTCTCAATCGCAACCCTTGCATGTCTGATCCCGGCCCTGTATTTTCCTGAAATGGTTTATCAAAACGTACTCCAGGCAATCGGCAATACCCCCATCGTCCGTCTGAACAAAGTGACTGGAGATCTCTCCGCCAATTTGTACGCAAAACTGGAATTCATGAATCCAGGCGGCTCCATCAAGGACCGGATCGGCTGGTGGATGATTGAGGATGCTGAAAAGCGTGGAGTGCTCAAGCCCGGCGGAACCATCGTCGAAGGAACGAGCGGCAACACCGGTGTTGGACTCGCGATTGCCGCCGCCATCAAGGGTTACAAGTGCGTTTTCGTGCTTCCGGACAAGATGTCGAACGAGAAGATCAATAATCTGGCCGCCTTCGGCGCCAAAGTCGTCGTCACCCCGACGGCAGTCGATGCGGATGATCCAAAAAGTTATTACAGCGTCTCGCGCAGACTCGCGACTGAGATCCCCGGATCGGTCTACCTCAATCAGTACGACAATCTCTCCAACCGCGCCTGCCACTACGCCCTGACAGGTCCCGAGATCCTCAATCAGATGCCCGACATTGATGCTTTCATCACCGGCATCGGCACAGGCGGAACGATCTGCGGAGTGGGCAAATACCTCAAGGAAAAGAAACCTTCCGTTCAAATCGTGGCCGTCGATCCCGTCGGTTCCATCGTCTATGACTACTTCAAGACCGGAAAGTTCAATGCGAAGCCCAAGACTTACAAGATCGAAGGCATCGGCGAAGATTTCATTCCGAAGAACTACGACTTTGACGTGATTGACGACATGGTTCAGGTCGAGGACAAGGAGTCCTTTCTGATGACTCGCGATCTGCTCACGAAAGAAGGCCTCTACTGTGGCATCTCGAGCGGCTCAGGAGTCGTCGGCGCCATGAAGTGGCTCAAGTCCCAGGGTGACCGCTTTGCCGGCAAGAATGTGCTCACCGTCCTGTGCGACAGCGGCAACCGTTACGCTTCGAAAGCTTTTGACGACGAATGGATGCAGAAAGCCGGCTTCCTTGAATCCCCTTCTGGCAGTATTGAAAGAATCACTTTATGAAAAAATCTGACAGCTCGAATACCCAATTTGGTTTTGGAACCCTTGCCATTCACGCGGGGCAGGAACCTGATCCGAGAACCGGCGCCGTGATGGTGCCGATCTACCAGACCAGCACCTACGCGCAGAAATCGCCGGGTGAGCACACCGGCTATGAGTATTCGCGCACCGACAATCCGACCCGCACCGCCTACCATGAGTGTCTGGCCGCACTCGAAGGCGGCAAGCACGCTCTCGCCTTCGCCTCAGGACTCGCGGCCACGGACGCCGTCATGCACACTCTCAAATCGGGTGACCATGTCCTCTGCTGCGATGACGTTTACGGCGGCACTTACCGCCTGTTTGAGCGTGTCTACAGGCGTCTCGGCATCGAATTCACTTTCGTGGACCTCTCGGATCTGAAGAAGACCGAAGCCGCTTTCAGATCCAACACCAAAGTCCTCTGGATGGAAACTCCAACCAACCCGACGCTGAAGATTCTCGACATCGAGCTCCTGACGGCACTTGCTCGCAAAAAGAACGTCGTTTCCGTCGTCGACAACACTTTCATGAGTGCTTACTTTCAGAAACCTCTCAAGCTGGGTGCGGACGTCGTCATGCACAGCGTATCCAAATACATGAATGGTCACAGCGATGTCATCGGTGGCGCGCTCATCACGAGCAACACCGCTCTTTACGAAGAGCTGAAGTTTTTTCAGAATGCCGTCGGCGCCATCCCTGCCCCGATGGACTGCTTTCTTGTGATGCGCGGGCTCAAGACCCTGCACGTGCGCATGGATCGCCATGCCCAGAACGCGATGGAAATCGCGAAGCTCCTCGAGAACCATCCCAAGGTCAGAAAAGTGGTTTACCCGGGACTCGAGTCCCACCCCCAGCACGCCATCGCCAAGAAACAGATGACCGGTTTTGGCGGCATGATCACTTTCTACATCAAAGGTGAACTTGCCGAAGCTCGCGCTTTCCTCGAGAAGGTCAAGATCTTCACTTTGGCCGAGAGCCTGGGAGGAGTCGAATCCCTCATTGAGCACCCTGCGATCATGACTCACGCAAGCATTCCGCCTGCGATGCGCAAAGAGCTGGGGATTGATGACACTCTGGTGCGCGTCAGCGTCGGAATCGAAGACGTGGCGGACCTCAAGGCGGACTTGCTTCAGGCTCTGGGTTGAATATCAACCTGGACAGAAGCTGAAGCATTCAAGTCCGTTTAGCCGCTTCTAGCGCCACTGCACGGTCAAATCGTGCATTAGGCGCCGGATTTACTCAAATATTAGACTTGCAATCCAGTCGCTCGCCGCTTATGAGTAAGGAATGCGTAGACTCAGAGAAATTCTCAAGCGGATGCTGAAATCAAATTCACGTCTTGCTCTCGCCTAAGACCCGAAATCCCTGACTTCAGGTATTCCAGGTTCCCTGACCGACGGTGAAAAACCTGATCGGCTTCCACACTCTATCTGACTATCCTGTCTCAATGGGTGAACTTCGGGCTGGTGCATGTGGCCCGTCCCGGATTTTCCCTGATCCATGATCTCCATCTCACTGAGGCGCGGGGCGAGCGAGTCAGATTGAACCGTTTTCATCGGACAGAAATCAGGGTCCTGCGCATCCTCAGTGGAGTGATGCACACCCGCGAAAGTTTCACGGCCTAGGCCAGTCTCAGCAACTTCGCATCGACGTCAAAGATGGCGGCGGTGCAGTCCTGCTCGGGCATGTCGTCCGGATCCGTGAATTTCGACTTCACGCGGAAAACGAGCTCATTGAGAGAATCGACCGGCTCCATCTGCCTCATGCGGTCCAGAAGATCGCAGACCTTCTCCACTCCTCCAAGCGCTTCCACGAAACCATCTGAAATGAGGGCGAGTCGCTGATTGGGTTCGAGTTTGATTTCGGCTTCACGCAGTTGCCCCAGGCCGCTGGCCTTGCTGATCGGCCCCCCCTGAGAATCCACTGGTCTGAAGCCTGAATTGGCGCCCGCCAGAAAAGCACAGGAGCTCCCGAGATTCAGGTAACGAAATTTGAAATCCTTCCTTGAGAGCACGCCGTAGAACAGGGACAACTTGTCCTTCTCATTGAGAGTGAGAATGATCTCGTCATAGATTTTCCGAACGGTCTCGAGACTGGAGCGGGTTTCCTCGACCGAAAGCTTGAGCGCCACGCGCATGAGTGCCGAGAGAACCGCACTCGAAAGGCCATAACTTGAAGAATCAGAAAGCACCACGGAGAGCTGATTGCCGTCCTTCGAATCGGCCAGGTCAAAATGATCTCCGCCGGAACGCATGCCGGCCAGGTAGCGAGTCTGCACCTGAAGGCCCTTGATTTCCTGAAAGCGGCTCGGAAGTTTGCCTTTTTGAAGTCTCTCGGCCAGACTCACGTCATCCTGAAGGGAACTCAGCACTTCCGCGAACGTGATGTTGAGCTTCGAAACCTCCTGCCACATGACGATCTGCTGGTAGTGCTTGAGCCGGGTCACGACATCGAGCAGACGAAACGGAAACACGATCACATCGTCCACCAGTCCATCATTGAGAACGGCAAAGGCCTGCGTCGGTTCCTGAGCTTCATCGACGATGAGAACGATCGCGCGTCCCGTCCGTTCAATTCCGCGCAGCGCTTCTTCGAGATCCGGCATCTGAGAATCCACGAAGATCACTTTTCCGATGGTCGTCTCGTCGGAGGTGATGTTCATCACGATTTCAGAATCCTCACCGAGAATATTCTGAAATTCCTCCATCCATCTTGCTTCCTGAGTCTGATCCGCTGCCATGACGGTGATATGCATAGGTCTTTGTGCTCCTAAAAAGCCCGGATTTGATAATGCAGAACGTAACGTGTGTCTCTTTCAGATCTTGCAGTGGCGCCGGTCTCTTCACTGAACCAGCTCAGATCCAGCTCGCCTCTCTGAGTTCTGAAGCCGAAGCCGGCCGAAGGATAACCGCTTCCCATTCCGACGCGCAGAAAGAACGATTGCTTGAAGGCAAGCTCCAGCCCGAGAGCGGATCGAGTGAGCAGGGCCGCGCCCGACACTCCGGTGAAATCGCGCAGTTCAAAGGCGGATTTCAGTTCCATCCCGCGGGCGATTTTTCCGGTGAAGCCCATGGCGGCATCGAAACTCATGAGTTCGGTCTGGGGCACTCCGCTCGGGTTCTTCGCCATGCTGTAAAAGGTGAAGCTCGAGTACTTCGCATTGCCGATGTTTCTGGCCACGATATTGAAGGACGGCAGATAGGTATAAGGAAGTGTGAGTGCGATCCCGACGTTGTGAGAAAGGGCGGAGCCCTGCGCCAGCCCCTGATTGTAACCCAGTGGAGTTGAACTCAACGCCACCGTGCGATCTCCTGAAGCCTGATTGACCCACTGAAGGGAGTAACCGATGCGGAGAACACCTGAAGCGAGGCGAAGTGCGCCTCCGGCTGCGGGGGTCAGCTGATATTTGCTGCGATACCGGACATTCGTTCCATCCGAGACGGCGGCAACGCGACTTTCCGCCAGAAGGCCGAAACCGAAACCGCGAAAGGAGATATTTGGAAGAAAGGCCGCGGACACTCCAGGGAAGGCCCCCGGATTTTTCTGAAGTGTGGGCGCATAACTGCTCAGACTCGTGAATTTGAAGAAGCTCAGTCCGACGTTATTGATGTACTGCGAATTGGTCTGCAGCTGAAGATTCATGAGCTCAACGGTGGGTTTGCGGATGTTTCCGAAACCGGCCGGATTGTAAAAGAGAGAACTGGCGCCGTCATCCGCCAGAGGGATGTAGGCATCCCCCATCGCTTCGGCGCGTGCTGATTCGTAGCGTGAACCCGGCACGACGCCTCCCGAGGCAATTGCAGACGAAGCCGTCATTGCCACTGCAGCACATGCACTTGCCCACGCTCCGGTCATGAGAAGGCTTGATGAGGTCACGGTCTTGAGAGGAGTTCTCTTCCACATGACTTCGTATCGGAACAAGAGCTGAATCCATTCAAGGTTTTATACTGAACCGGATCGCTCCGTCAAAATTTCATCACTTCCGGGTCTGCCGAGTGCCGGAAGCTTCACAGTCCGGCCTGAAATTTCCCTCATCTATTTTTCCCCAGCGCCGAGAAGTCTGAAGATGGCATGGGACAACATACCCGATTGGGCTTATTCAGTGACTGAGACTCTCCTTCAAGCTTTGAAGGAACGCGATCCCTACACTTATGGGCATTGTCGCAGAGTCGCACACAACGCAAAACTTCTCGCTCAGGCCGCAGGGCTCAATGAGTACGAACAGCGCGTGATTGAGTTTTCCAGCATGTTTCATGATCTTGGAAAAATCGGCATTCCCGACAGCATTCTCCTGAAGCCAGGCAAACTTACCAACGAAGAACAGGCCGTGATCCGCTACCACCCGATCAAGAGCGCCGAGATCCTCGCCCCTCTCAGCCAGGTCCCCTTCTTCAGAGCCACCCTTCCAGGCGTCCGCCACCACCATGAACGCATGGATGGCCTTGGCTACCCTGATGGGGTTTTTGGAGAGAACATCCCTCTTTCGGCCCGCATCATTCTGATCAGCGATACTTTTGACGCCATGACTTCGACCCGTCCCTATCGCAAGGGCCTGCCCATTGAACATGCTTACAAGGAATTGACCCAGTTTGCAGGTCGCCAGTTTGATCCGCAGCTCGTCAAAACTTTCCTCGAAGCCCACCCCAAATGGGCCAGCTACGAAGAAGAAATCACCGAGACCTTCGTCGCATCAAACTTCCGGAAGATCGCCTGATTTTTCAACTTTCACCTTCTCGGTGAAAGCTTCGCTTTTCCTTGGCGCATTCCAATAGTGTGTTAGACTTTCTTTACAGAGTTCACGCATATGGAAAAGTCAAAAATTCTCCTGATCGAAGATAATGCCGATACTCGCCGCTTCCTTGAAGCGATGCTGAGTAAAGAGTTTGAGGTCATCACGGCCGAAAACGCGGTGATCGGCATTGATTACGCCCGCAACAAGTCACCGGACCTGATTCTCCTCGACATCATGCTCCCGATCCTCAGCGGCTACGACGCCTGCAGCCTTCTTAAAAAAGACGAGAAGACGAAGCGGATCCCCATCATTTTTCTTTCCGCCAAGAACAGCGTCTCGGACATCACCCAGGGACTGACTACCGGCGCGGATGATTACATTCCCAAGCCTTTTGATTTCAAGGAAATGGTCGCTCGCATTCAGGCTCGTCTTCGCAAGGGAGTTGAAAAGGAAGCCCAACCTCTTCAGGTAGGTGACCTTCGCATCGACCCAAGCACTCGCGAAGTGAGCTTCAGTGGAAAAGTGGCACAGCTCACTCTCACCGAATTCGATATCCTTCGCTGTCTGGCCGCGAAAGCCGGCTCAGTCGTCTCGCGTGACGAGATTCTCAAGGAAGTCTGGAAAGACGGAACCGGCAAGACCAATGACCGCACCATTGACGTTCATATCCGGGCTCTGCGACGCAAGATCCCTGCCCTCACCAAGCACGTGATCTCCATCTACGGCGTCGGCTACAAGTACGAGAAATAATTTCAAAAGCTGCGAGGTGCGAACCCTGAAGGGGTGAGGCAATAAATCCGCAGCGTTTCTGGAAACTCTTCAAGGATTCTCAGCTGCTGGCTGCCCGGCCACTGCGTGGCCGCTCGGCTTCAGTCCACCATCCACGAGGGTCATCTTGCCTTCTTTGACTTCGATGACGTCGCTGCGCTCCAGATCAAGCACTGAATTGACGAGTTTCACCGTGTAGTTGCCGGTCGGAACTTTCAGGTCTTCAAAGGGAGTGCTCTTGATGGCCCAGACTTTCCCATCCTGATAGATCGTGGCTTCCGCGCTCGGATTGACATGCACCGTGAGAAGGCCGAACTTTTCAGGCTCAAGGGAGACTTCCATGGTACTTTCAGTCGCACCTGCGAGCTGCATCGAAGTGAGCGAGAATTCCCGGTGAAACAGTTTGAAGCCCGGTCTCTCGACAGCGACATCCAGAGGGGTGTCCATGGGAACCATGAAGGGCTTGGTCATGTCGGCCACTTTGCCATTGAGGGAAACGGTAGCGCCAGGACCTGATGGAAAGAGATTGAGTTTGAGTTCGATCGTCTTCACATGGGTTGGAACGCCGATGTTGTTCTGCGCGGTACTCTGGGTGATCTTGGATTCAGAGGCGATCACCCGATCCACTGGAGCCGCTTTTGGGTCATGAACGCCCGGAATCTTGATCCCGAACTGGGGACCGAAAAAGAAGATTCCGCCAAGCCCTGCGGCAACGAAGAGCGCGATCGTGGCCGAGCTCCCCTTCCTGGCACTGGACTGAGTCTGGTACGGGAGCTGAGCTCCGCCCATGCCCATCGAAGTTCGTGTGCCCTGCGCCGCCATGGTCTGAGTGGCTCGAGTTGCGGCGTGCGAATTCGTGGTGCGAGCCACCACCGAAGGAGGGGGAGTGACGGTGTTTCGTTTCTGACGATTGGGCAGATCAAACTCGACTGCCACCTTGAGTTCCTTGTTGTCGACCTTGAATTCGGCGGACGCGGCTTTCTTCGGCTTTGTTTCTGAATCGACGAAAGTGGTCGTATCTTCGCGCATGCCGCCTTCGGAAATTGCGACTGCACCGACGACGACCGGCAGATCATTCATCAGGAGCTGTTCGACCTTGTCATTGAGGCGCTGGATCTTCTTGCGATCTTCGACGATTTCGTCCTTGAAGAGATCCTTCAGGACGTAGGAAAGATCGCTCGGATTGAAATCGGGAGCGTAGACATTCAGAAAGCGGTGCAAAGCGCGGGAAACTTCATCGCCAGTCTGGTAACGCTTGTCTCGTTGCTTGGCCAGCATCTTCATGACGATGTAATCCAGCTCTTTTGGAACGGCCGCATTGAGAATGGAGGGTGGCTTGACGGAAGTATTGCAGGCTTCGATCTGCTTCAGGACGGCGAGGTCATTGTCGCCCGCGAAAAGCTTCTTGCCCGTGAGGAGTTCCCAGAAAACGATGCCCAGCGCGAAAATGTCACTTCGGCCGTCCAGCACTTCGCCGGTGATCTGCTCGGGAGAAAGATAACTCGGTTTGCCCTTGATGACTCCGGCGCGGGTCGCTTCGATATTGGACGCGGCTTTCGCGATTCCGAAATCGATGACTTTGACGCTGCCTTCGTAGGACACGATGATGTTCTGAGGACTCACATCGCGATGAACGATCTGAAGCGGAGTGCCGCTGATCTTGTCTTTGAACGCATGCGCATAGTGAAGCGCTGTCGCGGACTGCTCGACGATGTACGCTGCAAGATCCACGGGGAAAGTCTGTTTGATCGCGGTGAAGCGATTGAGAAATTGTCTGAGATTCTTGCCATCGACGAGTTCCATCGCGATGTAGGGCATCTCCTGCTCTTCACCGAAGTCGTAGAGCTGCACGATGTTGGGATGATTGAACCCCATCGTGACTTTGATCTCGGATTTGAACATCTGGAGAAATTCGCTGTTGGCGCCGTAGCCGGCCTGAATGCGCTTGATGACGATCAGGCGTCCCGCACCATCGATCGCGGCCATGCGCGCTCGATAAATCTCCGCCATCCCGCCCTGAGCGATCTGGTCGAGGAGAAAGTAGCGACCGAATTTTTTGAGGACTTCTGACATTCATACCCCAGCGACGTTCAACAGATGGGTTTGAAGGAGATAAACACAGCTCTCCCTCTCCCTGACTGATCGGTGAATGGGGGCGAAAGCTTGAGCAGTATTGAGCAATTCATGAAGAATACAAACATCTGATATTGCTGGCGTATCTTCAGAATGTCACGCTCTGGGTGAGAGTAGGAAAGAAAGCTCCAGAAGTGTTTTCCAGAACATCAAACGTGATGACCTGCCACGCCTGGGAGCCCAGGATACTGAGTTGGCCCGCACCGCTGGAGAGATTCACTGCAGGACTGGCGGCGGTCGAACAATTCGAACCCGACCAGACTGAAAAGGTCACGCCTGGGACGTTGGATATCGGGTGGAGAATTACCGGCCTGCTTTCACTTGGGTCCACGGTACCAGTGGCGTCAACCGAACGAACCTGGAACGGGTGACAGTACCCCGCAACGGTTCCAGGCGTGACTTCGAGTTTGTTCTTGGCAATCAGGGTATCTGATGCGACTGGCAAACCCGCGGCACTCACCTGAATGGTGACAGGACCTGCCCCGATGTTCTTGAAGTAGAAGGTCTGAGTGCTCATTCCTCCAGGAAAACTCGTCGCTCCAGTGGAGCAACTCGCGTTCGAATAGAGAATTCCGCTGTCTGTTGAACTGAAATTCAAGCCCAACGGAGACGGCACTGAGGCCTGATTGCCCGAACTGTCTTGAAGTTGCAATTGCACTGCAGAGCAACCCCTGTTCAGGATTCAATGAGGCTGAGTCGCATCAAAAGGATTGGGCAGAGGCAACCAGGCGAACTTTGCCGCAGCGCCTCCTCCACCGCTTCCGTCATGGCAATTGATCCTGCGAGCTCCAAGTGCGCTCGCATAGTTCGGGGCCAGTGGATTCGGAAACTGGTTTTGAATCTCCACGGATTGATCGGAGAAGAGATCCACGGTGGCGCGGCCGAGTTCAAAAATTCCGGCATTGTCCGAACCCTGATCACCCAATCCTCGAGCGCAGATGCCCGTGCCATTGTCGAAAATTCCGACCATCTGGATGAGGCGTTTCGGCCCGGACGGTATTTGAAGGTCAATCTCCGCTGATGTTCCTCGCAACACGGGCTTGGAGAGGATTCCCGCATACCCACAGGAAGCACCATTCAGCATGGCCGGTAACCTGTAAACGTCCTCGCCTTTTCCATTTGAATCGCTGATTCCAGAGCCGACGACATTGACGGCGTAACAATCTGCATAACCGCTTGGAACGGGTTGCGGAGAAGAGAGGCCCACTTGCATGAGCGTGAATATCGGAGAGTTTTGTCCCAGATGACTGACCGATGCCTGGGAGTCAGAATGGCCGGTGGCGTCGATGGAAAAATAGAGGTGACTCTTCCCTTCCTCATGCGGACTGAGCGAACAACCGCTGACCACCAAGGCAGAAGCCATGGCAAGCGCAATGATCGAAGACTGAATTCGAACCGACGTGCAACGTGAATTCATCCTTAGAGTATGGATCGATTCGGTACTTCTGGGAAGGGGTGCAGATGGACCTGTGTCAAATTTGACTATCAGGGCGCCATTGTGACGGATACAGGGAGAATTCGCAAACTACTGCTTCCATCTCCAAGTTGTCCATATTCGGTTTTGCCCCAGCAGGATACGGAGGTCCCTGCGAGAGCGCAAGTATGACTCCCACCCGTCGAAACCTGGGTGACACTGCCGACCAACAAGGTGACATTGGTAGGAGAAGACTGAGGGACTTGATTTCCAAGTCCCAGCTCTCCAGATACATTGCCGCCCCAGCATTGCAATGTATTGTCTGACTTGATCGCGCACGTGTGAACTCCACCGGCAGAAATTGAAAGTAGGCCCGAAGTCGACACTACTACAGGAATGTGCTGATCGCTTGTTCCCGCGTTTCCGAGTTGCCCTGAAGTTCCCTGTCCCCAGCATTTTGCCGTGGTTCCAACCAGCGCACAGGTGTGATTCTGGCCAGCTACAATCTGAGTTGCCCCTGTAAGACCCAAGACCGTGACCGGCACGCTGCTATTATTCAAAGTGGTATCTCCCAACTGTCCAGACACATTGTAACCCCAGCACTTGGCGGTTCCGTCCGTGAGCGTTGCGCAGGTGTGATAATCCCCTGCCGTGATATCAGCTGCCAGGCCCAGGCTTGATACAAGAGTCGGAGAAGCGCGAGCCGTCGTCGAAGCGTCGCCGACCTGTCCATAGGCATTATAGCCCCAGCATTTGACTGAACTGTCGGCCAGGAGCGCACAGGTATGCGAAAAACCAGTGACGATCTTCACGACATTTGTGAGAGATTGGACCATTGTATTGGGAATCGCTACGTCTCCAGAAGCTGCACCCAAACCCAGTTGGCCATGACCGTTTTGACCCCAGCACTTGGCAGTCGAAGTACTAAGCAGTGCACAAGTATGCCCCTGCCCGGCCGCAATTTGCAAAACGGCTCCTAGTGACAAAACGGCAGAAGGAACGAAGCTGTGAGTTTGAGTTCCGTTCCCCAATTGAGACGAACCGTTGAATCCCCAGCACTGAACTGTTTGATCAGACAGCAGGGCACAACTATGGGATTCTCCGGCAGCAACCTGTGAAACGTTCAGACCGAGCGAAACAGAGGCAGGAGACGCACGGTAGGCCAATGTTCCATCGCCGACTTGCCCCATCAAATTGTAACCCCAACATTTGACGTTGGATCCTCCGCTCACTGAGCAGGAATGATACCCTCCGGCTGATAGATCCGTCACGGGTGACAGGCCCGCGACCGGAGTTGGAGAGCTCTGCGCGGCATAGTTGCCATTTCCGATCTGTCCGTAAGCATTGTAGCCCCAGCACTTCAAACTCTGATCGGTCATCTGAGCACAAGTATGATTTCCGCCCGCAGTCACCCGCTGCACTCCTGTCAAAGAAGGGCTGGCGGGAGGCACCGTCTGATTTCCTGAAGGCGCAAACCCCAATTGCCCGAATCCATTTTGACCCCAGCATTTTATGGAAGCATCGGTGAGTAGTGCACAGACGTGGTTGAATCCGACTGTTACGCTTGTCACGTTGGAGATCGAAGAAACCGGCACCGGAGACCACTGATCAGAAAGAGTCCCATTTCCTATTTGACCATTTGCATTGGCACCCCAGCACTTTACTGTACCGGTCGACAGTACAGCGCAAGTCTGGGCGGCGCCGCCTGCGATTGCAATGACCCCTCCTAAACCCGCTATGGTCACTGGTAGAAGTGAATTCGCGATCGAGCCAATCCCCAATTGTCCCGCCGAATTGCCTCCCCAGCATTTCACTGTGTTGTCACTCAGGAGCGCGCAGGTATGATAGTCGCCGGCCGCGACCGCAACTGCTCCGCTCACTCCGGTCACGATTCCAGGACTGGAGCTGCCCACTTGCGTTCCGTTTCCAAGACTACCGGAACTATTGCCTCCCCAGCACCAGACGGTCTGATCACTTTTGAGTGCACAACTATGAGAATATCCAGAAACGACTTGGGTCACTCCACTGAAGGATGGAATTTTAACGGGTGATATACGGCCGACTACGGTACCATCCCCCAATTGCCCCAGGTAATTCTGCCCCCAGCACTGGACTGTGGAATCAATCATTACAGCGCAGTTATGCCAGCTTCCGGCCGAAAGCTTGATGGTCGGTACAGGTAGTACCCCAGTGCCTTGAACAGGGCGAGTCGTATTGGTTGTTCCGAGTCCGTTGCCGTAACCGAGAGTCAAAGTCTGGCTGAGCGTCCCTGCCGAGGTTGGCGCATAAGTGATGACCAGGCTGCAACTACTCGTGATCGATGCTCCACAAGTGCCACCGATTCCGGGGTAAGATCCGCCTTTGAAGGAGTAGGGTGAAGAAAGTCCTGAGACCGTGACCGCGGTTGCTGTAACGGTTCCTGTCTGACTCACTGTCAGAGTTTTATCTCGAAGGGTCCCCAAGGGAACCGGTCCGAAGTCGACGGTTGCACCATCTGAAATACTCAAGAGCGCGGGAGTACCGATAACCAAAACTGCCGCTGTATTCACGGCGGGATAAGTCATCATCGACAGCAAGTTTCCCGCGCCATCCTGAATAGTCCCACCCGATAACAGTATCGAATTATTGAGAGCGATACCGTCCGTATCCAGGTCGACTGCGGTCACCAGATATCGAAATAGGGCAGTGCTGCCGGTTGCGGAACTATACACTGCATTGACACTGGTTGAACCCAGTACAAACGGAAGCTTTGGCACACCTCCTGTTGTGTTGAAAGTAACCGGCTCTGAGAACGTCACGGAAAAGACCAGATCCTGTCCCTGAGTGTAAGTTCCTGGAGCGATGGAAACGCCGGATAGAGTCGGTGCGGTGCTATCCACAAGCACTGCGGTCGTATTGGGCGGATTGAACGTCAACACAGCATTGTGCGCACTTACATCCTGGATCGTTCCACCGTTCAGATCCAAAGGCGAAGTCAGAGTGATGCCGTCATTATCCGTATCCGGGGCGACTACTGTATAACGGTAAACCAAGGCTGAAGTGCCACTGCCGGAGAATAGATTTGCGTAGCGAGTCACTCCACCGATATCGAGAGCGATGCGAGTCACGGCTACTGCAGTGACATTCGCTGAAAAATTTGCTGTGAAATCAAGATTTGAACCTAATTTGTAAGAAAGATTCGCAGGTGGCGTAACACTGGTGAGTACGGGCCCTGCGCTCCCCACCATAATTCCGCTGGTCACCGGAACCGTATAAGAAACGGGAGCGGTGAGTCCATCCACGCCTTTGATGATGCCACCATTCAAGCTGATTGAAGAAGCGAGCACAATTCCGTCGGCATCAAAATCACCCGCCACAACCGTGTACCGATAGACGAGGGATGCCGTTCCTGAACCCGCGAAGTAAAGTGCATTCCGAGTCGCCGCACCGATCACGAGGTCAATGGAGGTCACTGCCGAAGCTGTGACAGGCCCCGAAAACTGGACCGTGAAATCAAGATTGTTTCCCGCCGTATAAGTCCCGTCTGCTGGCGTCGCGAGATCAACCAGGCTCAACTGCTCACAGTTGATCTTACGCGTTACTTTTTCACTCGCGGTCAAACTCGTATATCGATTGCTGATCTGAACAGTCGTATCTGAAAAAAGGTCAGCCACCGCTCTGCCGAGCTCATAGTAAACGGCCTGATCGCTCCTTACACTTCCTATCGACCCACTCTGGCCACAGACCTCGTTCGCGGGATCAGAAATCCCGATCACCTGAACCAGACGCTTCGGTCCACTCGGGATCTGCATTTCAAGATCGGCTGACTGTCCTGCGGAAACAGGCGATGACATCACACCTGAATAGGAACAATAGGATTTTTCTGCAAGGAGCGCGTCCCATTTGAGGGGATCCTGAGTGCGCCCATGGATATCGGCAATGCCCTCACCCATTACATTCACGGCATAACAGGAAAAATTCGGAACTGCTGGAGTGATCCCCAGGATTTGGTCACTGAAACGACGCAGAGCCGAAGGCTGCGACGGCCCTTCAATCGCGAGTCGCAGTCGGCTCGTACCCGCATGCCGCGGGCCCAATGAGCATCCGCTCACCAAAACGGCTGAGAGAAGCGCCAAACTGGGCGCAAGTGATCGAAACGGAATTCCAACAAACGTTCTACGTGAATTCACTCTTCAAGTATGAACGAGCCATCACTTTTTTAAATGTTACAGTTTTGACTGCGGCAAAGTTGACCTAGCGAACCGGTCAAATCAGCGATCAACCCTGCTTGATCGCGTCCAGAAGCTTCGGGATGAATCCACCAAAGCCTCCGTTCGAAAGCACCGCAACCAAATCACCCGATTTTGCAAATGCAGCAACCTGAGCAACGCCCTCTTCGACGGTATTCATCAGATGTCCGGACTTGCCCCGTCCGGAAATATCATCGACGAGTTGATCACTCGAAAATTGATCGTCTGACGAGATCTTGCTCTGATCGAAAGGAACCATGATGAAAGTCGCGTCAGCTTCGTCAAAGGCGATGGCGTAATCCTTCTGAAAAACCTTGCGGCGGGAAGTCGCGCTTCGAGGTTCAAACACGGCCACGATGCGGCGATCCGGGTATTTGGAGCGCAGGCCCTTCAACGTTTCGCGAACGGCAGTCGGATGATGAGCGAAATCATCCATGACCATCACGCCGCGAGCTTCTCCTCGAATTTCCTGGCGACGCTTCACGCCTTGAAAGGTCGAGAGCCCTGTATGAATCTGCTCAGGATTCAGGCCCAGTTCACGGCATTCGATCCAGACCGCAAGCGCGTTGAGCACATTGTGATTGCCGGACATGAGGGTCGTGACTTCGTCGACCTTGCGGTCCCCCTCCATCACGTCAAAGCGGGTCTTCTCATTCTCCACTCTCACGCGCGCAGGAGCAAAACGAATTCCAGCGGCGGGCGCGCTCCCGTAAGTGATGACTTGCGTCCCGAGCTTCGCAGCCTGAGCGGCAAGGTCCTTGATCGCGGGATACTCAAAGCACGCGATGAGCTTCCCGCCCGGGCGAATGCGAGTGATCAGACCTTCGAAAGCCCGAACCACGGCTGCGAAGTCCGGATAGATGTCCGCATGGTCGTACTCGACCGAAGTGAGAATCGCATCATCAGGCAGGTAGTGATTGAATTTCGGAACCTTGTCCCAGAATGCCGTGTCGTACTCGTCTCCTTCAAGAATGAAGGGATGGCCTTTGCCAACATTCGGCACATTGAAGCTGAAAGGAAGGTCGTGAGCGACCCCACCGATGAAGTAATTGGGATCTCTTCCCGCAGTCACCAGGACATGGGCCAGCAGACTCGAAGTTGTGGTCTTGCCGTGAGTCCCCGAAACGCAGAGGTTGCGAGTGTTCTGAAGCAGAAGTTTCTCCATCGCTTCCGGAAGCGAAGAATAGCAGTAGCCCTCGTCAATCGCGGCGCGCGCTTCCGGATTCTGAGCATTGATCACGTTGCCGATGACGACCAGATCCGGCTTCGCGCCTGAAGCATTGAGATTTTCGGCGCGGTAACCACTGTAAAGCTGAATGCCGGCTTTCGTGAGCACGTCACTCATGGGAGGGTACACGTTCTGGTCACTGCCGGTGACCGCGATCCCACGGCGCTTCAGAAACGCGGCGAACGCGCCCATGAGTGTTCCACACACTCCGATGATGTGAACGCTTTTGAGGTTTTCAAGATGTGGCAACGCTGCTTTAGTTGGATGAGCCATGAACCCAGAATTGTGACGATTTCAGGAACTTGAGTCAACGCTTTTGAGGTCTTGCCAGAGTGCTTCATGAAACCGGCCGCGGAAGGCCTTGATCAGCGTATTCTCTCTCGTCGGATGCACACGGTTCGAGAGCAGCGTCACAGCGAGCTGCCGATCCGGATCAATCCAGAGCGAAGTCCCCGTGAAGCCCAGATGTCCAACCGAAAGCGGCGAGAATCGCTTTGTGAAAGAAGGCTCCGAACCTGACGGAGTGTCCCAACCGAGTGTACGATCGCATCCGACAGGCTCATCCACTCGGGTCCACAGTTTGTGAAGCGTGCAAGGAGAAACAAAGCCTTTCATGAGGGCCACAGAAAACTTCAGTACATCGGCTGCATCCGCGAACGCTCCCGCATGTCCTGCGTAGCCTCCCATGGCCCAGCAGTTGTCATCATGCACTTGCCCCTGAACGACTCCCCCTCTCCAGGGGCAGTCTTCAGTGGCCGCTACCCGGGGATTTCTCGCACTCTCGACGCTCTGAGTGGTTCGCACGTAATGAGCCGTCGCAAGTCCCATTGGCCTGAAGACGAAGTCCATCACTGCACGGTCGAGCGGCATTCCAGTGGCTTCTTCAAGAGCAAAACCCAGGAGGAGAAACGAAAGATCTGAGTAGACGGCCACTTTTCCCACCGGGTGCTCAGGCGGGATATCCGTGACAAGTTTTCTCATCAGCTTCTGTCGCTCGCTGACAGGGACCTGGTGAATGGATTTCAGTGGATAATGCGCTCTGATCTTCTCAAAGAGCGGAAACCACGCCGGGATTCCAGCCGTGTGCGAGAGCAGGTGCTTGAGTCTGATTTCCGGAAACCGGTACTCAGGCACCAATGCCTGCAGAGGCG
This sequence comes from Oligoflexia bacterium, assembly GCA_014378465.1. Classification (GTDB taxonomy): domain Bacteria; phylum Bdellovibrionota; class UBA1018; order UBA1018; family UBA1018; genus UBA1018. The sequence goes on from JACMNQ010000064.1 coordinate 38,694, forward strand.
TCTCCCAGGTGATCCAGCCGCGGTCCACAAGGACTGCGGCCAGAGTCGCAGTGCCCATGACCTTGGTGACTGATGCGAGATCAAATACGGTATTCACTTCCATGGGCTGAGCGAGGAGAGAGGCCGAAGTGAGGCGACGATTGCCGACGGCGACCAGATCGTGAGTGCCACCTTGTGGCCCGGCCGCCTGCCACACGCCTGCGACGAAACCGGGAGCGACACCTTCTGCCACGCCATCCTGCAGAGTCTTGAAGGCGACCGGAAAACTCGTGCGAAAAAGCGTGCAGGAATTCGCATGAGAAGTGGCGGAAAAGGACGAAGTGCTTTCGCTCATATTTTGAGTATAGACAGGCCGCTTCGAAATGGCAGTCTAAATGACTGCAGTTTCGTGAATGAGTTCGTTTCGATCAAAGCGAGTTGCGGAAAAAGGCGCAAAATCGAGTGTCGAGTAACGTCCGGAGGTCATGAGCTCAGCCAGTGCGAGGCCGGCCGCATAACTGTGCATGGCTCCGTGGCCCGAGAAAGAGTGGGCTTCAAACACCCTCGCCTTTCCCGAAGCTTTGAAGAATGCGCCAGGCGCTCCCTGCTCCACTGCTCCGATGATCGCTGAATCATCCGGAGAAACTTCGTAAAGCCCCGCCCAACCCGTGAGGTGCCGAAGCTTTTCAAAAACACTCGCGCGCTCAGCAAGGTTCGGCCAGATGTATTCTTCGAAATACGCATCAGCATCATACTGAAAGTTGATACCCCGAGGCTCGGACACATTGCAGAGGCCACCGAGAATGCTCGTCGCTTCCGGATGAAAGTAGACTCCTGAAGTGTCGACGATCATTCCGTACGGAGTCAGGTCGAGCTCTCGGCAGTCAAACATGCTGATCTGCCTGCGCAACGGATAGCAGGGCGATTCATAACCCAGGATCTTCGCGAGTTGCCCCGCCCAGGCTCCCGCGCAATTCACGACTTTCTGCGCGCGGTACTTGAGCTGCGTGGCGGGCACTCCCGCGCTCGCGGCCGAAGGATTTTCCGAGGAAAGCACCGCAATTTTCTGCTCGCCGGTGAGCACTGATGGAAATTTTTCACACGTGACGATCCAGGACCCATCGACCTGAAGTTCGGCCGAACGAACGAGAACACGGTCCTCGCACACGACACCCTTCGTGCGTGCGGTGGAGCGAAAATGATTCTTGAGCAGATTTGGATTGATCAGGCCGTCTCGCGGAGCGAAGAGCGCGCCTGCAAGATCATCCGTGCGATCGATGAAAGGAACCCGGTCGCGAAGCGCGGTGACATCCCAGGCATCCACTGGCCAGCCGAGCTCAGTCTGCCGGTCTCGCGCTTTCAGCGCTGCTGCCATCTTTTCAGACGTCTGAAGCCAGAGATAGCCGCAGGCCCGGTAACCCACTTCGGCCGCGTGCTGGGCGAAGTACTCAATGGAGTGCTTGGATGCGAGGATGTTGAGGGGCTGATTGAAAGTCGCGCGCACCCCGCCGGCGTTGAGTTCTGAAGAACTGAGAGAGCCTTCGAAATCGAAATCGACCAGACGAACAGTCTCGACACCCTGATTTCCCAGGTGCATGGCCAGGCTGCTGCCGATCAGGCCGGCGCCCACGATGAGAACTTCGACGTTGATATTTTCAGAGCTCATAGTGTGAGCTCCACCCTACCACATCAAGTTCGTGAAGGTCTCGGCAATGATTTTGGGCTGGCCCGCTTCTTCGCCGACATACAGGATCTTCGTGCCCCGAGACCGGTGCCCCCAACCGCCGCCCTTGAGGCGGGAGCGGTAATTCTGCGTGAAAGTGATCATCGAGTACTTGGGGTGACGGTAATAAAGAACATCTTCCGGGTTGATCTCAATGCTCGAGTATTTTGAAATCAGAGAGGACTTGAAAGCCTTCCAGGCCTTCTTGTCCTTGCCTTGAGCCGTGAAGTCCGAATGGTAGCCGTTGATGTACTGAGTGATGTCACGACTTTCCCAGGCCTTGATCCAGTTCTTGAAGAAACCCTTCAGCGACTCGTCCTGCCCGGGGGTCATGAACTCCTGCGTGAGTTCCGGAAAAATCAGAATCGGCGTGAGCCCCAGGCGCACGTAAGGCTGAATCTCCTTGAGCTGGTCATTCTCCACCACGATGCAGCCGAGGCTGTCGTAATCCTGCTTGAGGCGAAGCGGAGTGTCCGTCGAATGAAGCATGATGTTCGAACCTGTGTGGCCGGCGATCTGATCATAAGTGTTTGGAAAGTTCAGGTAGAAAGCCATCTTTCCAAACTTGGGCTTCAAAGTGGGAGGAGTCAGAAAGGCTTTGAAAGTGTAGATCCCTTCCGGAGTCTTCAGATCGCCTTCTTCTTCCTTGTCGCCTTTGACCTGACCCAGAGTCGTGTGAAACGTCTTGATCGTTTCATACTTGCCGTTCTGATAATCCGTCAGGTAAAGCATGTTGGTTTTTTTATCGACCAGAATCGCAGTCAGCATCTTGTGCTTGGGCGCGGACGCGGAGTGCGTGATCGCGGCATGATTCGTCCAGCCGGCTGAACCCGAGGTGATGCCCGAAGGAGTTGAAGAAGCGAAATTGGAAGCGGCGGCCTTCGGATCGGGCCGAACCGGTTGAGTTGCGATTTTCGCAGTCCCATTGGAACATGCGGTGACACTCCAACTGAGGGTAGACAGCACCAGACCTGCGACAAAGCGATTCTTAAGCATGTGTACAGAAGTGTAGAGAGGAGATCGCCGCAGGGCAAGACTTAAACTCGAGAAGAAACCTTGTTGGCCTGAAAGGATTTGGAATTCATCCGAAATCCCCAGACCCGTCCGAGAGCTTCAACCACGATTTTCTTGTTCATCTTCGATTTTCCCACTTTACGGTCTTCGAAGATGATCGGAAATTCAGTGATGGTGAAGCCTTTGAGGAAAGCTCGGTATTTGAGTTCGATCTGAAAAGAATAGCCGTCTGATCGCAGCGACTCGAAGTCGACTGCTTGAAGCACGTTTCTCTTCCAGCCATTGAAGCCGCCCGTGAAATCTCGAATCGTCGCTCCGAGAATCATGCGGGAATAAAGACTGCCGCCGCGGCTCAGGATCTTGCGCCCAATGCCCCAGTTCACCGTTCCACCGCCGGTCACATAGCGTGAGCCGATCACGACATCACTCGTGTTCAGAAGGCTCAGCATCTGAGGCAGGTACTTCGGGTTATGAGAAAAATCGGCGTCCATCTCAATGACGGTGTCAAAAGGCCCGACCGTGCTCCCGGGATGTCCTTTTGATGCTTCACCAGTCTGGGACAGTGCCCACTTGAAGCCGTTCACATACGCAGTCCCCAAGCCCATTTTCTTGGCGCGGTGGAGAACATGCACGCGAGAACTTTTCGCCGCCAGCAGGTCGGCCAGCGGCCCCGTTCCGTCCGGAGAATTATCGTCCACGATCAACACGTCCACGGTAGACGGTGCTGAAGCCAGCACCGCGTCCACCAGAGACTGCAGGTTTTCGATTTCGTTATAGGTCGGAACGACGACGAGTGATCGCAGAGTCATCAAAATGGAATGTCGTCTTCAGTAAACGAAGGTTCATGGCCGCCCATGCCGCCCATCTGATTGTTCACTCCGCCCATTTGGCCACCCATCGGGGTACCCATATTGGAGTGAGGACCGGAATTCTGGCCACCGAACGGGTTGCCCATTGGTGCAGATCCGCCGCCCATAGGAGCGTGGTTCATTGAAGACTGACCCATGTCGTCTGACTGATGCTGGCCAGCCCCTGCTCCGGCGTTTGCGCCGAGGAACTGGACGGTCTGAGCCTGAATCTCAGTCGTGTACTTGGTCTGGTTGTCCTTGTCCTGCCATTGGCGGGTCTGAAGACGACCTTCGAGATAAACTTGTTTGCCTTTTTGCAGGTACTGATTGCAGAGCTCAGCGAGCTTCCCCCAAACGACCACTTTGTGCCATTCGGTACGCTCTTGCTTCTGACCAGATTTATCCTGCCAGCTTTCGTTTGTCGCTACGCTAAAGTTGGCTACAGCTGCTCCAGACGGAGTGTAACGAACTTCTGGGTTCTGACCCAGTCTCCCCACCAAAATCACTTTATTGACTGACATAGCAGAACGAGTAACTTCCCACACTCGTGCCTGTCAAGGCGTGATTTCAGTATCTCGAGCCCTTGGTACAGGGTCTTCTTTCAGCTCTTCAGACCCTTCGGCGGCCCCCGCTGAAGCGGGATTATATTTCGGATGCGAGATCCCTTTTTCAACGAATTTCACTTTCCAATACTTCTCGACGCCCGCCTTCGCCTTCTGCACATCGACCAGGTACAGGTTCGGGTCAAAACCGCAGGAATTGCACTTGAGTGCCGCTCGCATTCGAGCCCTGTAAATCGTCTCAAAGAGGATCCACAGAGGAAGAAATGTGACCATCCCCTTTGGGCCGTACCAATTCCAGGAGAGCATCGTGATGAAAGCTGACGTCACCCCAATCTGGACGAAGTGGGAGAAGAGCGGACGAGGGCTCTGACCGATCCTTCGGGGGATGCGGCAAAGCGGACAATAGAAACTGAAACGGTACCGATAACGGTTCTTCCAGAGGCTCTTGGCGGCTGCACGGAGAAGCTCGTGCTCGGGCTCGGCATAAACTGAGTTTTTCTGTCGAGAATTACGGTCCATCCATTGACCTCACCCCTGAGAGTGTAGCATAACGCCCTGATGCAAAGTCACAGTTCTTTTACCTCCCGCTTTCCACCGGCCTGGACCTGGCTTGTGGATGAAGCGATCCCCAACTTCGTGAAATCTCACTACAGCCCCAAAGAGGGTTGGAAAGACAAGCCTTTTACCTCCAAGGACGCGGAGTTCTTCTTCAAGGGGATCCGTGAACTCTCGGAACTTTTTACCGAGGACCGTCCACGCCAGATGCCAGCTTACCTCGCACATCCGAAATACCGGTCGAGTTACCTCCTCTATTTCGTCCCGCTTCAGGCGGCAAAATTCAATACCGTCTTTCAGTTGCACCCTCAGGCGATGGAAGCGGCAGTCAATCACGGTCGCAAAACGGGCACTCTGCGGATCCTCGATCTGGGTGCCGGTCCTGGAACTGCCTCGCTCGGTTTTCTCCTCTGGTTTCTTGATCAGAAATTTCCGACCGATTCTTTTCCTGAAAATTTCAAAATTGAATTTGAATGGTTTGATACCAATCGCACCATCATGGAAGATGGCAAAGCGCTCGTCGAAATGGTCGCTTCTCATTTTCCAAAACTTCGCGGTCGCGTGAAGGTCACGAACCACACGGCCAACTGGTCGCAGGCGCCGACGATCATCAAGGACGAAAGCTCGCTGATCCTCATGGGGCACGTGCTCAATGAATCCAACGCGAAGTCAGGAATGGGCGCCGAAGGCGACTTCGAACGCAACTCCCCTGCCCGTCACATCATCCGCATGTTTGATAAAATGCATGGCGGCGGCATCCTCATGATCGAGCCTGCGGAGAAACGTTCTTCACAATTGATCTCGCAGATCCGCGATCAGATCTTTGAAAGCCAGGGACTTGCTCCCAAGGCAAGCTCCGTCTGGGGACCCTGCCTTCACGCGGGACGTTGCCCCCTGGCGATCGGGCGCGACTGGTGCCACTTCTCAATTCCTGCGGAAATCCCTGGCAAATGGTTCAAACTTTTCTCCAAAAACATGAGCTCCGAAAAGCAGTGGGTGAAATTCTCCTACGTGTGGCTTGCAGCCGAGTCTTCTCCTTCCGTCGTTCAAGCCGCGCATCTGCGCCGCGTGATCAGTGATCCGATGAAGAAGCCAGGGCTCCCGAACAGCGTGCTTCTCTGTGAACCGGAAGAGCCAGGCCGCCTCGAAGTCCCCGCAGTCTCCGTCGTCAAACGCGGAGATCTGGTGAACATTCATCAGGTACTGGATCGCCGAACTGCCTCGAAGACGTCACAGATCATCATCAACGCCGAAGCCGAAAGACAGGCCAGCAAAGCTTCACAGGCCGGAGCGGGAGTGATCCGCATTCAGCCCGTGAAAATTTCACACGAGTCTTTTGATGCCTTCAACTCCCCTTACGACGGCTCGGACGGTGACGAGGGCCTCAGTGACGGCTACAACAGTGAAGGCTCCGGCTTCAGCGCGCCCTCCGGTCGATCAGCTTCAAGTCCGACCGCTCGGACGTTGGCTCGAAATGAATTCCGAACCACGGGCAGAGCCACGATGCTGAAGCTCAATCCGACGCGTGACGGACCGTACTCGGGCAAGAAGAAGCCGCGTAAATGAAAACGAAGCCGGCTGGGCCCCTTTCGGGGTCCAGCGGCGAGAATGGAATGATGGTAGGTTCGATTTTAGATAGGCTAATTTGTGATGACCGGTTGCGCCCCGTCCACATACGTACCGCTACACCCTGCGCAACAATCGATCGTGCCGTAGGGTAATGCAGCCAACATGCCAACCGGCATGCGCAACGCTCTTTTCACTGAATTTTCATTCAAGTGCCGAAATTCAGGCGCAATTTTGAGCACCTATTTGAGTAATCCGCTGAATGAGCGCTCTGGCGGCGGGTTTCGGGCTTAGAGTCAAACTGACGTGAATTCCGTCAACAAGCGATTTATTTCAGTCCCGAATTGCCCCTGTGAAAAATGTTCACGGCGCTTCTGGAACGAAGCGAATTTTCTTTGCGATGTGCATTGGCGAGACCGTGCAGAGATCGCGCGAGAAATTCCCAACTCTCCTGAGTTGAAATTGATTTACTTCATCTCGGCGAGATTGGAGCGAGCCCAGTGAATGGACTTCACTCGGTAGCGAGACTCAACCTTTTTGAACAGGCTTTCGCTCGCGCCGATTCTCATGAAGTAGTCTTCAGGATCCTGACCGTTCAACGCGTCTTCGCCACCCAGGGAAGCCGGGTTACGGCCGAAATTCATCTGGTCCGCGGCACCGGATCCGCTGCCTCCGCCAAAACCACCGAATGCGGCGCCACCGGTCTTGCCAGCGCCTCTTCCGCCCGCACCGCCGCCATTGGAATACGACGAGCCCTCGACTCCGCCCGTAGCCATCAGAGAGTTCGGATCCACTGCTGCGCTGTCAGAATTTCCCATGCCCATGCCGGAGCCTGAAGTGCCCAGACCCGAGGAACCCGAAGAGGATCCACCACCGGACTGCGCCCTGCCCGGGAAGCGTCGTCCCGCTTGCAGATTTGAAAGTGCGGCAGCCGGATTGAGTGCAGCTTTCGGAGCAGCGAGAGAACCCACGGACCCTGCGACTGCAAGGTTGCCGGTCGCGAGTGAATCCATTTTACTGACTGAATCTCCGTCACCGTGCTGATCCACCTGGTTCATGGCGTGACTGGAAGCCCCAGCAGCGTAGAGCGCTTCGCCAGAATCCGTGGTTCCGAAAACTCCCCGCGTGCAGTTGGCTTTGCTGGTGCCTGTGCCGCCGTTCTTGCACGGGGTTTCGTCGGCGAAAATTTTCTGGCAATCAAGGTTCATGAGTCCATCAGGAGCTCTCCGCATCCAGACGGGCTCATTCGTGTACTGACTGCAGATCGTATCATGATCGCCCGTGTATTTTCTCCAGCCCTTGACTCTGAGCCTTCCATTCCATTTTCGGGCGACTTCGATATCCTGGCTTCCAGAGGCGGCAAAGCAAAGCTGCTTCTGCTTGGCGATGTCATTCCACTGTGAGATTGAGCCCGCCCATTCGCCGCCCTGAATTCGTCCATAACAAAGGTCACAGGCACTGGGTTCAAAACTGTTGATATTTGGAACCGCGAGGGGACATCCACTTCCACCGGAAGTGGATGTCAAACCGATCGCTCCGAAAATTCCCGAGGTAACCAGGGCAGGTTGAACGTTGGCGGCGCACTGGCCTTCTTCCACTTTCACCCAGTCCATTTCGCAATGGCACATGCAGTCTCCGGCAAACACGGATGACTCACTGAGAAGCGGCGCGCTCGCAAGAAATAAACAGAAGACTTGAATCATTTTTGTGAATTTCATTGGGCACATCCTTTCAAAGCCATGGGCCATTTTGCGGCAACCGCGCTCTTCCAGTATTCAACGAACTTGCCCTGGTAGCATCTCTGGGTTGCGCGAAGTGCGCCTCCGTGGCTGGCCACACAGGGAGCCATGGCCTGTGCCAAAATTTCATCGAATGCGACGGCTTGAAATTTTCGATAGCTCTCGGAAGCTTCCCCGTTGATCGTGCAAACGGCCAGCGCGACCAATCCCTGCTGGATCTGCGAGTTCGCGGCCTGAAGATAATCCTGGGTGGGACAGCTCGACAACTGCTGGTCGTCGCAACCCCTTTTCAGATGGATCAGCACATCCTGAGTGATTTCAGATTGACCGGGTACTGGCTGAGCCTTGAAACCATCCAGTCGCGCTATTTTCTGTTTCAGAATCTGCGCGGCTTCAATGCAGCCAGCATGGGTCACGGTGAGGGTCTGAGTCCTTTCCAGCTGATCCTTCACTTTGTAGAAATGATGAGCCAGTGCAACCGCAAGGGAGCCAGCGATGTAGGAAGTCTCCCGGCCGAAGTACTTGCTGGGATCACTGGGAGCCTTGATCGGTGACTGAAAGCTGCTTCCGGTTTCATCAGGAAAAACCGCGGCGAGTTCACCGCAGGATTCGCCGAGAAAATTGTTGTTCGCATCGGCTACGTAATTCTGATCACTTTTGCAGACTCCACCCGGTTTCCCAGAGCCTGGATCGAGATGCAGTTTGAGCGGCAGCGGAGCGCAGATGCCGGGTTTGTCGGCAGGATTCGCAGGAACTGCAAACTTCTTGGAATCGTCGGTCACCACTTCGCCCGTGTTTTGGTTGATGATGAAGTTGATCCACTTTCCCTGGTAAATGCCGTCTACCATCTTGGAAATGCGACCTTCGAGCTGAGGGATCACGCCAGCCTGGGCGACTGTTCCCTCTGGTTGAGATCGTCCCGGCGGAAGTCCGTTGCCCTGAAGAGTGAGGGTGCAATCGGGGTAGTAAGTCCCGCCGCAAGGCAGTTTGACGTCAACCGAAGTCGGTACTGCCGACTTGGTATCCGCGGCAAGTGCGGCAGCGGGAAGCAAGGCCAGCACCGAAGTGCACGCGAACAGACTCAAACTCAAGGCCCACGATTCCCATGATGGATTGCGATGATTCATGAATTCCCCCAGTGACTCTTCAAGTTTAAGTGAAGGGATTGTAGTTGACAAGAATAATCAGGATTGCATTTGCCTGTGTCCATCGCGACCCGGAATGAGCGCTCATTTTAATGGGCGAGCGTTCAAGTTTTGACGGGTTTCAGCCGAAAAGCCAGGCAGGAGAACGATTCAAGCCTTATGCTGAATTTCAGCTGGAGCAGAACATTTGCGGGACTTGCGATGGGGGTCACGGCCCTAACGGGCTTTGCTGCATGGGCGAGCCCATCCACTCAGCAAGCTGAAGATGACTGGACGAGAGCCCAGACCGAGTATTCAAAAAAACTCTCCGTGATGGTCGCCCCCAAGGCGGCTGACATTCTCAAACTGAAAGCGGAAATTCTCGACACCAAGGAGAAAGCTCTGCAATCCGCTTACGAACAGGACTTGAAATCAACTGCCGGTCAAGGTGCCGCGAGTTCATCTGGCAGCGGACCTTCGCTCGGGCCAACGGGCGGTTATTCCGGAGCGGCGGTTCCTCCTTCAAGTTCCAGTGGACCGACTCCCGCCGTGATCCTCGATGGTTCGACGGTTCAGCGCGAAATTCAGTACACGGCAAAAAAGAAAAATCTGAAAGGGAGTGATGAACCCCCTTCGAGTGCTCCACCGACGGACACGGCAAACGCTCCGGCCAGTGATCACTTCGAAACTGAAATCAGCTATCCGGCAAAGACACTTCCAGGCCGAGTGCCTTCATCAAAATAATCTTCGCGAACCGTTTCAAGGCTTGCGAATCAGAGCGCACCAGAAGCCGTCACCATGAGGTGCAGTCTGCGGGAGCATGAACCAGGTCTTCACGACCTGCCCCTTGAACGCCGCATCAAGACCGATTTTTTCCACGCGCCTCGGTCCTTCTTCTTCAAGCACTGAACAGACTGAGTAGGCCAGATATCCCCCACTCTTCACCTTGTTCCAGCCTTCTTTGAAGACTTCTTCCTGAAGAGGCTTGAGAGTCAGCAGATCCGCCTCCTGCTTCAGCCAGCGCACATCAGGATGACGACGGAGAATGCCAGTACCGGTGCAAGGAGCATCCACCCAGACGAGATCCTGTTCAGGGAGATTCTGCACTTCAGTCTTGGCGACAACCCTGATCGCGGGTGCGACGCGCTCAACCGTCTGCCTGAGCAATTCCAGGCGGGCCGGCACGAGATCGGAAGAAGTGACTTTCATTCCAGTCCAGGCCATGCCGACGGATTTTCCGCCGGGCGCAGCACAAAGGTCGAGCGCAGTGATCTGACCCGGATGAGTTTTTCTGATTTCTTCGGCGATACCGTGAACGAGCATCTGACTCGAAATATCCTGAACGAAGAAAAGTCCGTCCTGAAATCCTGGCCACTGCGGAACCGGACCCGCAGGGGGTTGACCACTCACTTGGAACGCCTCCGGGATTGGACCGAGCTCACAGTAGTCTTTGAAAAGTTCAGGCTTCTTGGAGCGCAGCCAGAGCTTGGGACGCTCCAAGCTTGCAGTCGCGTACAGGCTCGCCCACTCACGACCCTGTTGCTTCTCCAGCTTGTTCCAGAGCCAGGCCGGAAGGCTCGCCCAACTGGCCATCTGGGCCGGCAACATATTGGATTGAAGCTCAAGATTTCTCCAGGTCAGCGCATGTTCCGCGATCTTTCGAAGGAGTGCATTCGCGAATTTCGAAGGCGCTTCGCCCTCTTTTCTCTTCACTTCGTTGACTGTTTCGGAAACGACGCGGCTCGGGTTGGCGCGTTCCTGCACGACGAGCTGATAAGCCGAGATGAGGAGAATCTTGCGCAGCCAACCCGAAGGTTTCTTCTTGAGTGCGTTCGAATCAATGACGAAGTCCAGCCGCCCTTTCCAGCGCAGAGTGCCCGAGCAGACTTCCTGAAGCCAACCGCGCGCTTCGGGAGTCACTTCTCCACTCACTCCGGCAAGCGCGTCTTCGAGTTGCATATGATCACTCAGCACGCGAGTGAGGACCCGAACGGCAACGTCTCTTGGATAGGAAGAAGAACTTTTTGAAGAGGAGCTTGATGAAGAACTCGACATCAGTTCGATCCATTCCAGAGCCAGTAGACTCCGGGAGCGCGCAAGGTCGCGCTGGATTCCGGCAGCCCCAGAAGACTGCTCAGGAGTGAACCCAGCCAGTGGCGGTTGGTCCGTGATTCCTCGCTGTCTGACTGCTCTTCCATCAGGACTTCCCAGATCTTCTTCTTCTTTTCCGTGTAGATCACATGGGGCTTACCCTTGATGCCGCCCATTTTCGCGGCTTCCTTGATCGCGGCGTCGAGTGTCCCGACTTCATCCACGAGATGAACGGCCTTCGCCTGCTCCCCTGAAAAAATGCGTCCATCAGCGATCGCCGTCACGTCTTCCATCTTCATTTTTCTACCTTCAGAGACGGCTGCCTTGAACTGACCGAGCACATTGTCGATCATCCCCTGCAGCAGAGCCCGTTCTTCAGGCTGCATTTCGCGGTATTCGGCTCCGGCATCCTTGAATTTTCCGGTCTTGATGGAGAACCGTTTCACTTTGGCCCATTCATAGAGCTTTTCAAGGTTCGCGAACTCCATGATGACGCCAATCGAACCCGTGATGGTCCCGGCATTCGCGAAGATCTTCTTCGTGCCACAGGCGATGTAGTAACCCCCGCTGGCAGCGACTGAAGCCATCGAGGCGACGACCGGTTTCGGATAATTCTTCACTTCCTCATAAATTTCCTGCGAAGGCGCGACTGCGCCTCCGGGCGAATTGATGCGCAGGACGATGGCTTTGATCTCCTTGGAGTCTTCGAGCGACTTCAGTCGCTTCAGCATGGATTTGGAATCCATGATCACGCCGTTGAGTTCCACGATCGCGACCGAGCCTTCGCCCGTTGTTGAAAAATCCTTGCCACTCCCATACCTGGACTTGCCGAAGTAGAGCGATGAAGAGACGATCAGGAAGAGAATGAAAAACAGCGCGGACAGACCGAGCACCCAGGCCAACGGACTGATTTTTCGAGAACCGGATTCAGGGGCAGAGGTCGTGTTGAGCATGGCCGGATCATGTATCAATCAGGCGGCGGAAACAAGAGTCAGGACGGTGAGAAGCCAATTGACGCTCAGGGTCTCAGTCGCGCTGAGGGAGTGTTTCTTCCGCTTTGATTTTTCGCACTCCCCAGAGCAGCGACTCAGTCAGATACCCAAGACCATACCCACTCAACTGGACCGAGGTAGCGAGGACTGCGAGCCGGGTCACGTGAGCGTCCTGAGTCGCTTCAAAGCACTGCATGGCAACCCTTCCGAGCAGGATGCCCGCGGGGAGAGCCAGGAGGCACAGCAAAGCCACACTGAATCCCCCGCCCAGAAGGATACTGATGAACAAAAACAGGAGAAATGCAGAATAGAGAAGAACTGCTGCGGGCACCCTATGTGACAGTTTCGTCGAACCCGGGTGCCAGTGCTGCAGCACCGCACGAGCTCTGCCGAACTGAAAACTTTGAGTGAAAAACGTGATGAGGTTTCTGGCGGGTGGGCGCTCGATGGCAAGTTCCGGCAAGACCCGGATCTCCGCCCCCCTGGCTCGAGCTCGAATACCCAAATCAATGCCTTCACCGGGTGACAGAAAACGAAATCCGCCCAACCCATGAAAATCCGGCGCTGGAATGCAGAGATTGAAAGTTTCGAGCTCCAATGGGTTTCGATGCCTGGACTGAGTCTCCACCCAGTGAAGCGCCTTCGCGAAAGCGCGAGAATTTTTGCCGAGCGCCGGGGGTCCGGCGAAAATGAAACCGGGATTTTCGGTCATCCAGTGCAGATACCTCGCGATCAGATCAGCTGGCAGACGACAATCCGTTTCCAGAAAGAGAAAGTGTGTTCCACGCGCGAGGCTGGCGCCGAGGTTGCGGGCCGGACCGGGTCCGGAATGGCGCTGAACGAGATAGGCGAGCTTCAGCTGACTTCTGTATTTCGAGTACACGGCTTCACTCGTTTCCCTGGAACCATCCTCGATCAGGAGAACCTCAAAATCCTTGTGCGACTGCGCAACCAGACTCTCCAGCAGGAAGGAGACTTCCCGAGGACGGTTTCGAACGGGTATGATCAATGAGAGTCTCAGATTTTCTCTGGAATTTTCCATGGTGCCGTCCTGATGGTACACGAGCCTGCAAGGGCGTCAAATTTCACTCGCTTCAGCCGGACGCGGATTCTTCCGAAAAGAAGGCATGAAAGCGAAATGCGCAGCTCGTTACCTCATCGGCCTCACCTTCCTGATCTTCTCGATCGCTTCGGACGTTCCTTTGAATTTTTCGAGCGAAAAATCCGGCTTTCGCGCTCTCGCTGAAACCACGCCCCCCCTGGCGGTCTGTTTCGCGACGCTCGGTTCGTCGAGTGAGCGTTCAGTATTTTACGAAGAAACGATTCTGAAAGGGGATCAGCGCCTCAGGGCTTACGAACTCACCTGGGCCGATCCGGAGCTCACACCTTCGAATTACCGCAAGTCGAACCCACTGGACTGGGAATTCATGGAACACATCGAAAGCAAGATTCCACCTCAGGGTTGCAGCGTTCTCATCATTTCCGGCCATCACAACAAATGGGCCTCCAGTTTCTATGGGGCGTCCACCAGCAATGCGAACTCGTTCTTCGACATGGAGCGACTGGCGGTCTCCAGAGAAGTCTGCGCAGTCAAAAATTACAAAGGTCAAGGCACGCTCGTTCCGCAGAGCTTCACCCGACTCCTCGATCACCTGCTGGAGACCTGGCTTTTCGCCTGCAATACGGTAAGACCCGAAACGATTCTGAAGGCCGACTACAAGGGACAACCCATGACGGTATCGGATGTTGACCGCACCCGAATCATTTTCGGCAACTCCATCCATATTTCAGGTTACGACTGCAAAGCGCAGACGGGAGACAACTTTCAGGATGATTATCGCGCCTACTTCAAGGCACTCCGCTCGGCTGAAACTCTGGACAAGCGCCACTATTACAGCAATCACCTGAATGCGCTGAAAGCGGAAAGAGACCAGGTGATCGCCAGCGGGAAAAAATTCAACCCCGGCAAATCCTCCCAGGATGCCCTGGCCGCAAGGAGCCTGGGTGGCTCATCAGCCGGCTGCAGGATCAAGACGTATGCCGGGATGAGGATAGAAGCCGGGATCGGGAAACAGGCTCTCGTCTACTGTCAGATCCTCAAAGAAATTGCAGCCAGTGGCAGGGATTACTGGTTGAATCCCGAACTCACGAATGGGATGCCGGTCGCTCCGGACATGTTGAGCACGGTATACACGAACGGAAATCTCTGGGGACGAGTCGCGCCGCAGGACTGGGAAGACAATCAGGCCTACAGCTCTCAGTGGTAATTGCACAGGGCGACTTGTGCGCCAGCATTTTGACATGAACTCGAGCATGAAGCGAATTGAACCAGCCGCCGGCTGCAGGAATTTCTGTTGGAGAATTTCGCCATTGTTCATAAGCTGTTGAACAATGAATTCCCTCGTTCAACTCCTTGCCGTGCTGTTGTTCCTGACTTCTCCCGCCGCACAAGCCGCAGCTCAGGCGGATGAAACGACTGCGAGCTCGACAGCCGGTGCTTCAGCGGTCACGCCAAGTGCGACTCAGAGCCTGCCACAGGTCACCTCTCCCCTCTCGTCCCCGCGTGAATATGCTTTGCACAAGATGCGGCTTGCCGGCTTCTCCGAAGCCTTCATCGCACGCGTCCTCAAGTCTCATGATGAAACCACCACCGAACACATCGTGGAACTGAACGTTCTGGGCTTTCTGCACAAGGCCGATTACTCCGGACACTTCAGCCAGCGAGCCGTGCGCAAGTGCAACGAGTTCATGAAAAAATACAGAACTCAGCTGAAACGTGCCAAAGCTCTCTATTCCGTCGAACCTGAAGCCATCGCCGCCCTGCTCTGGGTGGAAACCAAACACGGCAAGATGACGGGGCACTTTCCCGTCTCTAGCGTGTACTTCAGCCTGCTGCAGGCGGACCATCCGCTCCTGATCGAAAGCTCCAGCAAGGCCCTCGCTGAAAAGACTCCGGTCGTCACTCCGGAATACACTGCAAAACTCAAAGAGCGCTCTCACCTCAAAGCCGAGTGGGCGATGGAAGAAATGAAAGCGCTGGAGCTCATCTACAGAAAGGACTCCCGCAAGAATCAGATCATCAAAGGCTCCTTCGCTGGAGCTTTCGGAAATTCGCAGTTCATCCCTTCCAGCTATCGCTCCTGGGCGAAATCGGCGCGCGCGAACGCTCCTGCGAACCTCTTCAGCATGAATGACTCGATCCACAGCGTGGCGTCCTACCTTCACTCCAACGGCTGGAAGCTCGACGACACTGAAGCAAAACGCCAGGCCCTCTTTCACTACAACCGGGCACAGGGCTATGTGGATGTGATTCTCAAGCTCGCAAGCTGCGTCGACAAAAAGGGCTTGATTCGCGTCACTGCATCCGATGCGGTCGGCAGCTCCCCCTGCTCTTCCTGACACATCCTCCGGCCCCTCCTTTCCGCACGCGCGGGGTTTCAGGTCACTACCCGGCACGAATTGCCCAGCGCCGTTTCATGCTCTTGAACGCGCGAAACCTTTGAATGCGGCGATTCGTATACCCATCTGAAAACTGAAGAATGGTTGACAACCGAATGTGAACGCAGGCCTGGGACCAGGTTCGGCAAAACGAACGTGTCGATGATGGAATATTTTGGAGTGTGTCCGAGATGACATGTTCACCGCACTCCGGATTACCCGTATTCTGGTGGAAGCCCCCGTACGAGATGAGTCCAGCCGAACAAGAGTTCGCCATTTCATCAAGCCGGGGTTTCGAAGTTGAACGTCAAAAGGGGGAAGAGTGATGAGAAAGAGCTGCAGCCGGAATATTTCAGGTACGACCGGAGTTTCACTCGTTCTCTTCACTTCATTCCTTCAAATGGCGTGCGGTGGCAGCAACAGCAAGCACACCGTCGAACCGGCAGAAATCAATGCTCAGGGCGGAAGCATCAGCATGGCCCTCACCGCCAAAACCAAAGTTTCAAGCCTCACGCTCATCAACGCGGATTCGGACAAACCCCAGCCGCTGGACGGCGTTGCCGGACATAGCGCGATCATCCCCGAAAACGCCGTGATCAATCTTGCGGTGGTCGGCCAATCCCTCAACATCAGGGCGAATATTTCAGGGGTCGGAAGCGTACTTTTTGATTACGACAATGGAGCCCTCACCCACGTCGAGAACGTGGCACCCTACGCGTTTGCCAGTGATTCAAACGGTGACTACAGCATCTGGACTCCTTCAGTCGGGGCGCATGTTCTCAAAGTCACGCCGTATGCCGGCTCGGACGCAAGTGGTCTTTCGGGCACCGCCCGCACCGTTCACTTCACGGTCAAAAATTCCACTGCCCCATCACCCACTCCGACCGTCACGGTCACGCCGTCACCCACTCCGACCGTCACGGTCACGCCGTCACCCACTCCGACCGTCACGGTCACGCCATCACCCACTCCGACCGTCACGGTCACGCCATCACCCACCGCTCCCGCATCTCTGACCGTCGCGAGCGTCACATTGATCAATGCGGACTCAGACCTGCCGCAGGCACTGGACGGCGTACCCGGCCACAGTGCGATCATCCCGGACAACGCTCAAATCGATCTTTCCAAAGTCGGGTCCTCTCTTAATATTCGCGCCGACAATTCAGGTGCCGCAAGCATTTTGTTTGACCTGGATAATGGTGCACTCACTCACATTGAAAATGTCGTGCCTTACGCGCTGGCCAGCGATACGAACGGCGATTACAATTCGTGGACACCGACCGTTGGCCCACACACTCTGAAAGTTGCGGCTTATTCCGGAGCAGATGCCACAGGAAATTCCGGACCGGCTCTGGTCATCCATTTCTCCGTGATCAACGGAGTTTCACCTTCTCCGACTCCCACCGTCATCGTGACTCCAAGTCCGAGCCCAAGCCCAAGCCCAAGCCCCACTGCGACCGGTCCAGGAAATCCCGCGAACACTGCTGAGCCATCAAGCTACAGCGCACCCATCACGATCACTCAAGGTGGCACCTATTCAGGCAACTGGAAGAATACGAACAGTAACCAAACCGCTGTCATCGTGGACGCTGGCTCAGCTCCCGTCATCATCCAGAATTGTCACATCGCTGGCCCCGGTCGACTGATTGAACTTCGCGGCGGTGGAAACCTCACCGTAAGAAACTGTTCCTTCCACGGAAAGACCCCAACCGTCGCGAACATGGCTCATCCGCGTGCGATCACGGCTCCAGGCTTCAGAAATCTTGTGATCGAGAACAATTTCTTCGAAGGCGTCAGTCATGTGGTGATCACTGATCAATACAATGGCGATGGCAGCGCCCAGGAGACCATCAAGGTCAGATACAACATCGTCAACAACATCGACGGTCGACAGCCCGACGGCGGCACCACGATGTGTAACTTCGTGGCTATCCAAAATTATGGGGGTTCGGGAGGAAATCCCCGCTTTGCGGAAATCGCATGGAATCGGGTCATCAATACCCCTTTTCAAAGCAACTCGGAAGATCTGATCAATTTCTACTCAGCGGGTGGACGATCCGACAGCTGGTTCAAGGTTCATGACAACCTTCTGAAAGGATCTTACGCCGCGGATCCCGCCAATCAGGATTCGAGCGGGTCCGGAATGATCGTCGATGGAGATCAGACTTCAGACAGCACGGCCAAGACCTCTTACATCGAGTCCTATAACAATACCGTTCTCAACACGACCAACGCGGGGATGAACATCTCCGCAGGTCATGATATTCACTACTACAACAACCGGATCATCTCCTCAGGCAAACTTCCCGACGGCAGGTGGATGCCGGCGAGCTGGGCTGGGGTTGCCATCTGGAACCTGTCTTCTGGCATGTACAATGTCGGGATGGAAGGCAACACCATCGGCTGGAGCAAGCAGGGTTACACCAATCCTTACACGAACCGAAATGACGTGAGCTCGAACGAAGGAGGAGGTATCAGGAACAACACCTTCCTTCCCAATGTCCCCATCACGCTTCAGATGGAAGCGGACGAGATCAATCTCTTCTCGCAGAAAGTGATCGCCAACGGGATCAGGCTCGGACCTCAACAGTGACCAGCGTTCCAGGTGACGGAAATTCGCTCATAAAATAAAAAAAGGCCCCTTCTCATCGAGACTGGGGCCTTTTAATTTTGGAATCAGCTCCCAGTCACCCTTTCAGGTTCCCACGAACTTCAAGTCCGATTTACTCTTTAGTTTCAGAGCCAGGCTTGAGAGCGGCCTTGAGCTTGTCGCCCAGGATATCTCCCATGGTGGTCTTCTTGTTGCTGTCGCCCATGTGGGTCTGGTAGTTCGCACGTTCTTCGCTGCGACCCAGCTGCTTGATCGAAAGACCGATGCGGCGTTCTTTAGGTTCGATGGAGAGAATCTCTGCACGAACTTTGTCGCCCACCTTCAGGATGTCCGAAGGCTTCTCGATGCGGTGATCAGCGATTTCGCTGACGTAGATCAGACCTTCAACGCCTTCTTCGAGCTCTACGAAAGCGCCGAAGTCAGTGAGTTTGGTCACGACGCCGTCAACAGCCTGGCTGGTCTTGTAACGAGCCTTGATCGAATCCCATGGATCACGCTCAAGCTGCTTGATACCGAGCGAGAACTTCTCGCTCGCCTTGTCGATGCCGAGTACGACAGTGCGGATTTTATCGCCCTTGTTGTACTTCTCGGATGGATGACCGAATTTCTTCGTCCATGCGAGATCGCTGATGTGCACGAGGCCGTCGATGCCCATGCCGATGTCGATGAAGACACCGAAATCAGTGACAGACTTGACTTCGCCTTCTTCAATGATCGTTCCGATGGGGAACTTGATTTCAAGTTCGTCCCATGGATTGGACTGAAGCTGCTTGAGTCCGAGGCTGATGCGCTTGTTCTTGGAATCGACTTCCAGAACCTTGCATTCAACTTCATCGCCCACGTTGAGCACTTTTGAAGGGTGCTTGACGCGTTCGGTCCAGGACATTTCGGAAACGTGAATGAGGCCTTCGATGCCATCTTCGAGTTCAACGAATGCGCCGTAGTCCTTGAGACTGACGACTTTGCCCTTAACTTTGACGCCGATTGGGAATTTGTATTCCGCATCTTCCCAAGGATTGGCAGTGACCTGCTTGAGTCCGAGAGAAACGCGTTCTTTTTCGCGATCGTACTTGAGGATCTTGACTTTGACATCGTCGCCCACAGCGAAGAGTTCGCTTGGGTGTTTGATGCGGCCCCAGGACATATCAGTGATATGAAGGAGTCCGTCCATTCCGCCGAGATCAATGAAGGCGCCGTATTCCGTGATGTTCTTCACGGTACCGGTCACGATCATGCCCTCTTGCAGATTGGCCAAGGTTTCAGCTCTCTGAAGCTCACGCTCCTGAGCGACAACAGCGCGGCGGGAAAGAACGATGTTTCCACGCTTCTTGTTGAACTTGATGATCTTGAACTTGAGGCGCTTGCCGAGGAATTTATCGAGGTTCTTGACTGGCTTGGTGTCGATCTGGGAGCCAGGCAGGAATGCCTTGACGCCGATGTCGACAGAAAGTCCGCCCTTAACCTTGGCGATGACGGTTCCTTCAACGAGCTGATCTTTTTCGCAGGCTTGGGAGATTTCGTCCCAGGCGCGGATGATCTCTGCTTTGTCCTTGGAAAGCAGCATGAAGCCGTTTTCCATTTCCATGCGCTCGAGATAAACGCTGACCACATCGCCAACGGCAACGTGAGCAACGCCATGAGCGTCTTTGAATTCTTGGAGAGGTACAAGGCCTTCGCACTTGTAACCGATGTCTACCGTGGCGTAGTCAGGGGTGATCGAAACGACGGTTCCGTCGACAACTTCACCTTCTTTGATTTCCTGCTGGGCCTGGGACGCTTCAAAAAGCTCAGCAAAGCTTTCTTCGCTGTCTTCATGACCTGAAGTTTCTTCAGGGCTGTCGAAAGATGAGAACTCATCCATCCAACTTTGATTCTTGGGACGAGGCGTGGACTTAGTGGAGGCTTCTGCTCCGGCGGTTTGCTTACTTACCATGTTTTGTATGATTGCCTTTCTTCGAATTTCTTCAGGATATGACTCCTGTTGAAACACACGATCAACTGTCTCGTGCTCGGGCGGCGCTCTGGACCGCAAAGCAGTACCGAATGAATGCTCACCCTTAGGGCAAAGCTATAGGATTTTTAAGGGTTTTTGTCGAGTGAAAAGGCGCGCCATGGCGGACCCGGACAAAGCTCAAAAACCACGCTGGTCAGGGCATCCGAGGCTTGGGCTCAGGCGGCCACTTCCTTGCCAAAAACGCTCGGCGCATGGGCCCAAGGGCTGCACCCTGGAGACGACACTCCAAGTCGTTGAAATAGGGGCGAAATTTCCAACCTTTCATGACTTGATTCGTTTATAAGCACTTTCATGAAAGCGATTCTACTGGGGGCCACCGGGCTTGTCGGCAGTGAAGTTCTGAAGGCCCTTGTGAGTTCTCCCGCCTGCGAAGAGGTTCGGGCGCTCGTTCGAAACCCCTTGTTGATTTCTCACCCTAAACTCAACCAGGTGGTTGTGGATTTTGACTGCATCCATGACTTCAGTACCCAGTTCACCGGCTACGATACGGTCTTCAACTGCCTCGGAACGACCCTCCGGAAAGCGGGTTCGCAGCAGGCGTTCAGACAGGTGGACTACACCTACCCCTTGGAGACCGCGAAGATCGCAAGAACCGAAGGGGCACAAAATTTTCTCTTCGTCAGCAGTGTCGGTGCGGACCCTCAATCAGGGAACTTCTATCTGAAGACCAAAGGTCAACTCGAAGAGTCCCTCCGGCAGCTGAAATTTCCAGAAACCCACTGCTTCCGTCCATCACTCCTTCTCGGAGAACGCACTGAATCCCAGGCTCTCGAAAAACTTTTCATTGCAGTTGCGTCAAGCCTCGCCCCGTTGATTCACACTTTTTTCCGCGGTCCGCTCCAGAAATACCAGCCCGTGCAGGCAACGAAAGTTGCGCAGGCCATGGTGAATGCTGCACTCTCGTCACCTGACTCACCTCATACCGGTGGCGCGGTCAATGCCCACTCTGAATTTTATATTCACGAATGCCTGCGCTGGTACGGCAGAATGAATGGCAGGATTCAGTGCTGATAAGCGCGGCGTCTCAAAGCACGCTCGTAGATTTCAAGCGTGCGTCGCAGACGAATGTTCCGGTCGTAATTGGACTGGACATGCTTCCGACCCAGAATACCCATCTGTTTGCGAGTATCGGGATGATCGATCATGTAGCGGAGCTGCCTCTGCAGGTCGAACGCATCGTCAGGCCGCATGAGGACTCCGTATTCTTCCTGACCGATGATCTCGGCAGCGCTGCCGCCGCTGGAGATCACGATCGGGCACTCCATGGCCATCGCTTCGATCGCGACCAGCCCGAACGCCTCCTGCCTCGACGGCATCACGAAGATGTCAAAGGCACTCATGATTTCGGGAATGTTCGTCTGAAAGCCTGCGAAGACGACCGCTTCCTCAAGATGAAATTGTTTGACCATCTTTTGAAGCTCACCCAGATGGTTTGAAGATCTTCCGAGAGTTTCCTCACCCACGATGACGAACTTGAGCTTTTTTCCTTCAGGCAGACGTTTGGTCAGTCCTGCTGCCGCCTTGATGAAAGTCGCCTGGCCCTTGGCAGGATCAATTCTCCCCACAAGTCCGATCACGACCGTTTCAAAATCCGCTCCCCACTCAGCTCGCTGCCTTTGAGCATCCACGACGGCCGGATCGAAGCGCACGAAATCGAGCCCCAGATTCACCACTTTAACCTGGCGTTCACGCAGCGGATGGGTGGCCAGCACATTCTTGCGCAAAGTCTGGCTCATGACGATCAGGGCATCGAGACGACCATAAATCATGCGGTGAAAAAAATTTCGTTTGTCATGGTTGTTCATGATGTGGCGTGAAGCGAAGACTGTGACTTCGGGCCGATTCCAGAGCCAGGGTGTGACGGAGCCAAGCAGCGAAGTCTGATGAAGGTGAACGACATTGATCCCCTCGTGCATGGGATCGCAAAGCCTCGTGAGATCTTTCTTCAGATTGAAATCAAAATAGTCCCTCGGCCGGTAATCCAGCACTTCAAGCTTCACCTCGGGATGCAGCTTGAGCTGCGCATGAATGGGACTGTCCCGGAGGACCATCGCGCGAACATCCAACCCCTGATGCGCGATCTCCAACGTATCGGCGGAGGCCACCTGTTCAAGTCCGCCCCACGAATGAGACAGGCAGATGATCAAAGCCTTCATCTCCCCGTTGAGGGCATCCACCAGCTCAGAAAGTCCAGCCCTGGGCTTCGGGTCAGCGTTTGAGACCACGTTGAATCTCCTCCCAGACCATATCGGCGCGGATACCGCGAAGGCACTGAAATTTTTTCTCAGGAATCTGGGAGCAGGTATTCTTCTCACAGGGCCAGCACTCGACTGGATTGATCGCGACCTGAACACGGCCGGGTCCCAGAGGCTGAGTCCGACGCGGATCTGCCGCCCCGCAGACGATCTGAGTGAAGGAGCCGCAAAAGGAAGCGACATGCGCGAGTCCGGACTCATTGCAAACGGTGAACTTCGCGTTTTTGAAAATTTTTGAAAGCACCGGCACCGGACCACGAGCAGTCATGTCAATGAGCTTGAGCCGCTGATCATGGCAGAGCCTCTGCGCGAGAGGCGCTTCTTTCGGGCCGCCGACGATCAGGCCTTTCCAGCCTGTTTCTTTGTGAACTCGCTCCACGAGATTGACGAAGTACTCGATAGGCCAGCGCCGGGAGTCCGCGGTCGCACCGGGGGCGAGTACCCAATACGGTTCATCCGGTGATTCCAGTGGAACGTAATCCGACCACGACTTCTCCGCATTGAAGGCCAGCATTTCGCCTGGGATTGCCTGATCCAGATCGTTTTCAGGTGGGATTCCCCAGAATTCCTGCACGTCGCGCGAAGGTCTCGCGTTTTCAGGCAGCAGATTCACGTAGGACTGAGCCCGGTGCACGATATGCTTTTCATTGCGTGGCCACGAAGTACCTTCGTTCAAAAGAATTCCGCGACCTTCAAAGCGGTACCCGCGTCTCCGTCTGGAGCCGGCCCTGAACGTGAGCCACGCGGTGGAGATCGAGTTGGGCAGCGCGAACGAAAGGTCAAAAGGACCCTTGGCCTTGAGCGCCCTTGCGTCCTGCTCCAGAATGGAAACCTTGTCACGAAAAGAAGGAGTGGAGGGTCTGGAGAGAATGAAGACTTCATCCACCAGATCCACAAACTGAAGTTCCTTCACCCAGGGCACGCATGCCACCGTGATTCGAGCCTTCGGATAAGCCTTTTTCAGGTAATGGTAGAAAGGGTAAGCCAGAATCTGGTCACCGATCCAGTTCGGCGCTCTCAACAGGATTTTCATCTCGGAGGCTCACCCGGTTCAATTTTCTTCAGGTCAGCCACCACTGTGCCGATGCGCACTTTGGCTTCGAGATGCACGGGGTACCTGCGATCATCATCGGTCAACCAGACGAAGCTGTCGCCCTTCTTCTGCAGAATGCCCTGATACTTCGCTTCAGGCTTGAGCACGATGGTTCGAACTTTTCCAAGTGGCGTTTCCATCATCTCGTGGCGCACCACTTTCACGACCGCGTCCCAGCTCTTGCCTTCAGAAGCGACCGGGAACACGTAAGTCTCTCCATCCTTGAGTGGCAGGGTTCTCAGGTAGTAAAGCGCTGACAGACTGTCCTGCGGAAACTGCGGCATGGGAAAAAAATCCTTGATCTCCACATGAGGCTTGTCCTTGCGGTCCCAGCGATTCCAGTAAAATGCCTGCAGCTTCTCGGAATCATACAGCTCGAGCGAGTCGCGCTGCTGCTTGGTTTCGTCAAGCAGGATGTGAAAGCGATGGGAGAACAGTCCGTCATAATCAATGAAAGTCTCGAGTGAATCATTCAAGCGGTAAAAGAGACTGAAGACCTTGGAACTGACCGCGTTTCCCTGAATGTGATAGACTTTGCGATCATTGATGAAGACATACGGCATCACTTTCAAAGTGACTTCGCCTGCCGCAACGCCGAAATAATTGATGTCAAAAGTGAGGGTCTCGCCCAGGTACATCGTTTCTTTCGGAGGGCGACGAGATGGATACACGGTCGCAGACTTCAAAGTGGGAGTGCCCGATGCCGCGGACGAAGGCGCGGGAATCGGGATATCCCTGGATTTGCCTGATGAACCGGGCGGATGCTCCGGACCCGGAGTTACAGCTTCAGATACCGCGATCGCTTCGGCGGCCTTGGACTTCTTGTGATTCTTTTTAAGCGATTTTTTGGTCGGCGTCTTGCGTTGATCGGACTTCGCAAAAGGATCTTTGGGGACTGCGGATGGAACGGGTGAAGGTTCAGCCATCACCGTATCCTTGATCTCAAACCGTTTCTGCATGTCCTGAGGGAGATCCTTCGGAAGCTCGCCATTGAGTTGCTTGATGGAAGCGCCCGAGCAGGCTGCCAATCCCAGAAGGATGGTTGAGGCGAGCGCACTCCGCATTCCACTCGACACGACTCTCAGCTTGAATGACGCGCCTGAATATTTTTTTCGAATCATAAGCCTCGAGTTTAGGAGAAGCTTCGGGGAATGTCTACCGCCTAGCCCGGCCTTCTTTCCATTCTCCTTCACGAAGGGGGGTCAGATCCCCTTTGAATCGCCGGTGAATCCAGAGCCATTGATCGGCATGCGCGAGGATATGCTTCTCGAGGATAGCCGCGTAGCGAGCCGTGTTGGCCGCAAGTTCATAAGCGGGATCGTCATGGGCTTCCCAAGTGAGCGGCTCAAAGATGTGCGTTTCCATTCGACCGTCTGGAGTTCTGAAATTCACCGAAGGCAGGACTGTGGCTCCAGTACGTTTCGCCAGGGTGGCGACGGTCATGTGAGTTCCCACCGGCACTCCGAAGACGGGGACCCGGACACCGACAGGAGGTCCGGCATACTGATCCAGCACGAACCCGATGGTCCCGTTCTTCTTCAGATGGGCGAGCACGTCCCGAAAGGTCCTGGGCTCATAGGTGGCCCGGACTGCGCACTTCAGTCTGCCTCTTTCAATGGCTTGATGGAGCCATTCCGGCTTGAGGTGCTTCGTGACCAGCATGATGTCAATTTCGGCATGAAGCGCCCCGGTCGCGGCCATCACTTCCCAGTTTCCAACATGACTGGCGAGCATGATCACTCCCCGCCCCTGGGCTTTGGCCGCTTTCCAGTGCTCGACCCCGTGGATCGTTGAAAACTTTTCACAGTACCGCTTCATCGGCCCGAGCAGCATCAGAATCTCAAGAGACAGACTGCCCAGATGGCGATACGCATCGAGAAAGAGCCGCTGCCGCTTTTCTTCAGCTGCAGGAAACGCGATCTGCAGATTTTCACGCACCACACGAGTGCGCATTTCAAGCTTGAGAAGAATCCAACCGAGCGCATTTCCACAGCCTCGACGAGCTCGAGTGGGAAGAAAATAGTAGAACCAGCTGAGCAGCTTCAGGACCGGGAGGACAAGGATCCCCAGAGCGCTTGATCCCATAGATTCTTCCCTTCTTCAAAAAGCAGTTCAGGTTCGAGCACCACGACATTGGACTTTGAAATCCCGAGTGCCTGCCACTTGACCCAGTCTTTGCCCGTCACGACCACTGAACAGTTTGCGACCTGCGCCTCATGGAGTATCTGAAGGACCACTTCCTTCTCATAAATGGCGTGATCTCTGAATCGAACATGATTGACGACGATGTAACCCGCCTTTTCCGCTGTTTTCTGAGCAAACTCACTGTCCCCCAGTCCCGTGACCATCCAGAAGTGACGCTCCCTGTGAACCCCGTCATTGAGGGGCAGGTTGTATCTGACCCGGACACAGGGACTGCGGATGGCAGCGGGTTTGCAGTCCCCTTTGGTCCATACCAACAGGTGCGCGCGTCGAAGCGCAAGGTCCCAGTCTCGAAACAGAGTTTGAAAGCGGTTGAGGGAAGTCATCGCGACGATTTCGAGATCCTTCTGTATTTTCCAGTGCTGAAAGCCGTCGTCCAAAATCGCGATGTTGAAGCCTCCAAGCGCAAGCTGATCAACTCTCCTGAATTGTCGGACGCGATTTGCTCCCACCCCGATCCAGGCATGAGGAGCGAGCTCGTGCAGGAGTGCCGCTTCGTCGCCACTGAAGCGCGGATCAGGAAGGGTCGCACTCGTCGCCAGCGGTGCAATGGTTCCCCCACCGCCTTCCCATTCACTGCCATAGCCGCGACAAAGGATGCAGACTTTGAGACCTCGCTCATGGGCTTCGCGAGCGATCTGCGCGACCAGCGGAGTCTTGCCGGAACCCCCGACCTGAATGTTTCCCACGCTGATCACTCTCACGGGCAGGCGCCGGCCTTTCAGAACGCCCACCTTCAGGAGCAACCAGGCCGTGGCTGAAAGGAAGGACCAGATCGTTGAAGTGATCGCCAGCAAAAGTCCATTCACGGCGCAGCTCCTGACGAAGGAAGCCGCTTTGACTCCAGCTCTTGAGATGGCATCGCCCGCTGTCTTGAAGCCATGACGACCGCCCAGATTTCCTGCGCGGCAAGGGCACTGGGGCCAAGACGATTCGCGTCACCGCTCTTAACACGATTCGCGTCACCGCTCATGCACTCGCGAAGTCGGGCAAAGCCCCGCTTCAGGGTTTCTCTTCGGGCAGGCTCCGTGAAAAGCGCCAGAGCTTCACGGGTCAGATTCTCCTGAGTGAATTCTTCACAGATCAGTTCACGCACCAGGTAGGGTTTTCCCTCTTCCCAGCCGCTCACCAGATTGACGAGCCCCACCGGGCCCTCGTACTGAATCCATTTTCTGAAGACCCACTCCGAAAACCAGCTTGTCTTGTAAACCACGATATGCGGACAGTTCAACAGACCGGCTTCGAGAGTGGAAGTCCCCGACTTGATCAACCCCACGTCCGCGGCAACCATGCACTCAGCCGAGTTCCCCTGCGTGACCCGTACCTGAAGCAGGCTTTCAGCGTCAGGCAGCGCGAATAAGGTATCGAGTACTCTCGCCTTCACCGACTGCAGATCGGAAGTTTGCGGCAAGGGCATCAAAACAACGATTTTTCCCAACTTTTCGGCCACATTTCGAGCGGTCGTGAGCAGCGGCACCAGATGCTGATCGAGTTCTGACGGGCGGCTGCCGGCCAGGATGACCAGGACTTTTTCGGAAGGCTCCAGGCCCAGTGAGGCGCGAGCCTGCGACTGTGTCAGCTCCAGCGGCAGCTCGTCGAGCAGTGGATTTCCCACATAGCGCGCGGGCACCTGAGCGTCTTCGTAGAGCTTCTTCTCGAATGGAAAAATGCAGAGCACCTTTGTGAAGAGCGCGCGAATCACTTCGATTCTTTTTTTGCGCCAGACCCAGACCTTGGGAGGGATGTAATAGACCACCGGGACGCCTTTTTTTTTCAATCTTTTCGCGAGCCGAAAGTGAAAGTCCGGATAGTCAATGACCACCGCGACATCAGGCCGTTCAGTGACCACACTGCCCGCAAGTAACGCGAGTGCCTTGAAAATCCTCGGCAACTTGCCGAGCACTTCCGTGAACCCCATCGAAAGGAGCTCACGAGCATCTACCCAGGACTTCAGTCCCTGAGCCTGCAGCAGGGGCCCACCCACCCCGTATGCGTGAACTGAAACCCCTGCTGGAGCCTGCTCACGAAGGGCTTTCAGAAGTACGGCTCCATGGATATCCGAAGATGCTTCTGCGGCTGAAATCAGGATTTTCACAAATCAGTTACCGCACGACTCCCGTTTCGCTCTTGCGGATAAATTCGATGAACTTCTTGATCTCGGCCGTTTCGCCGTACTGGGATTCAATCTCCAGAAGGCATTGCTCCTTCTGAACGTCGTTGCGGGTCCAGAGCTTGATCGCTTCGTTGATCTTCGTGATCACTTCAACCGGAAAACCCTTTCGCCTGAGGCCGACGATGTTGGCACCACGGATATTGCAGGGACGCGCGCCCAGAGCGATGCAATAGGGAGGAACGTCTTTTTCGAGTCCCGATTGTCCACCGATGTAAGCGTACGCACCAACCCGCACGAACTGAGAGATTCCGGTCATGCCACCGATGATTGCGTAATCGTCCACGGTCACGTGGCCGGCCAGCCCGCCATAATTGGCGATGATGACGCTGTTGCCGATGATGCAATCGTGTCCCAGGTGGGTATAGGCCATCAAAAGGCAATCACTTCCGACCCGAGTTTCGCCTCCAGCCTGGACCGTTCCGAGATTCAGAGTGACTGATTCGCGAATCGTGTTGCGATCCCCGATGATCAGACGGGTGGGTTCACCTTTATATTTCAGATCTTGCGGCACGGCTCCGAGAACTGAAAAAGGAAATATGACATTATCTTCGCCGATCTCCGTCCAACCGTCGACGACGACGTGGCTGATGAGTTTCGTGCCTTTGGCGATCTTCACGTTCCGACCCACCGTGCACCAGGCACCCACTTCGACCGTGGGATCCAGTCTGGCATCCGGATGAATTTGAGCTGTAGGATGAATCATCAGTTGTTCCCTTTTACCATGAGGTTCGCCATGAGTTGAGCTTCAGCGACCTTCTGTCCGTCCACCTTGCCCACGACATCAAAAAACCAGAGTTTGCCACGACATTTGGAAACGACGCTTTCAATGATCAACGTATCGCCCGGAACGACGGGCTTGCGAAAACGCGCGCCATCCACTCCAACGAGAATGCACTGAAAGTCCCGCGCCATTGCTTCGAGATCCTTGACCAGGTAAGGGTAGAGCGAGAAACTCGCCGCCTGAGCCATGGCTTCGATGATGAGCACGCCTGGAAAGATCGAATATTCCGGAAAATGACCCTGAAAACAGGGTTCGTTGAAACTGATATTCTTCAGGGCGACCACCTTGACTCCGACCTTGACGTCGTTCGCGGTCATGTCGTCCAGGTTTCCCTGGGGATGAATCTCAAGGATGCGGTCAATCAGAAGAAACGGAGAACGATGCGGCAGAAAACGTCTGATCTGATCGATGTTCAGAAGATATGGGTTAGGTTGCGGTTTCTGTTCCACTCGAATTTCCCTTTTTTGAATTGGCCTTCTTTGACGAACGTGAATCCCGTGAACTCAGGCGATTGAGTGTGGCATGAGCCCGGAAATGATCGGAGTGTTCGCGCTGCGGATTGCCGACAGCGGTCAACCCAGGAGGGACGTCCTTCGTCACGAGAGTCATCGCGCCGACTTTCGCGCCGTCTCCCACATGAATTTTGTTCGTGATGCCGGACATGCCGCCCACGTAAACGTATTTGCCGACACTGGCACTGCCGGCGAGAAACACGCCGCCGCAGAGGATGGCGCCTTCGCCGACCTGCGCGTTGTGCCCAACATGCACGTGATTATCGAGCTTTGCATTCTTGCCGATGACCGTGTCGCCGAGCGTACTGCGGTCGACCAGCGTATTGGCGCCCATTTCGACGTCATCACCGACCACCACGCGCCCAAGATGATAAATTTTCTGATGCCCGCTCACCTGCCGACCCGAAGGGCCTGCTGAAAGGATCGGCGCATAACCAAATCCGTCCGCACCCAGTACGCAGCCGGCATGAAGCCGGACACGGTTGCCGAGCTGAGTCCATTCGTAAAGAGTGACTCGCGGAAAAAGCACGCAATCTTCTCCCAGATTGACCGAGGGCCCGAGCGTACAGCCTGAGTAGAGAAGTGAGCCCGCGCCGATTTTCACATTTTCGTCAATCGTGCAGTGAGGACCGACCTCCACCCCTGCTCCCAGCTGCGCAGTCGAATGAACGACGGCCGTAGGATGAATTTTGGGTACGCCTTTGTGAACTCGGTTCTGATGGCCCACTGACGAGAGAACCTCTGCAAACTTTGCCGAAAGCAGTGCCATCGCAGAGTAAGGATCCTCGCAGGCAATCACTGCAGTGGACTTCCAGAAGGGCAAGCCTGCAGCTTCGAGTGGCTTCACGAACAGTTCGCCCGTGATCAGGATTCCCGGGTGGGCTGAGGGCAGCTCATGCTGGTATTCCTTGTTGAAAAAAAACGCGAGCTGATCTTTTTGAGACCCTGCCAGCGGAGCCAGACGACTCACCAGAATTCCGGATAAAGTCTGTTCCGCGCCCAGAATCGCATTCGCATTGACGATTTGACCTTGGGTCCACTCTGCAATCTGAGCGACGGAGAAAGACATGGCTGGATCAGCCTTTTTTCTTGTTGAAAGCGGCGATCACGTCAGCGGTGAGATCATCCTTTTCCTGAGAATAGAGAACGTTGTTGTCGTTCTTCTCGAGAACCACTGTATAACCTTTGGCTTTTGCGGTTTCAGCGATCAAGCCCTTGAGTCTGCCGAGGATGGGAGCCGTGAGGTCCTGTTCCTTCTGCTGAATTTCCTGCTGGGAGCGAGCAGTGGTTTCCTGAAACTTCATGATGCGCTCCTGGATTTCCTGCTGCTTCTTGGCGCGAGCCTCATCACTGAGAACCAGGGACTGCTTTTTGAATTCTTCAGTCAACTTCTTCAGGCTCGCTTCTTCAGTCTGAAGGGACTTCTTTTTCGCATTGAATTCGCCTTCAAGCTTGGCCTTCGCAGCCTTGCCGGCTTCAACACTCTGCAAAGCTTTCTGCATGTCGACTGTGGCAATCTTCGCTTCTTCAGCAAAGCTGGCCGAAGCAGTCAGGCCCATCATCATCGAAGAAAAAGCGAAAGCCACAAAACCTGAACGAATTTGACGCATGAAATCTCCTCATTAAATAAACGAATAGGAACGAAACATTGAAGTGCGATCATTGAAAGTTAAAGGGTCGGTGCCGTCAATCCAGGACCGGACCAGAGACCGGGTGATGCGAATCGAAGCTGAATTAAGACGTAAGAAGAGCACATGAAAGAAGCAAATTCAATAGCTTACCGCTTATTGACTCAATCCGTAATGGCGATCTTGAAAGCTCTTTGAACTTCCGGGCGGCTTGAGGCGGATGACCTTAAAATGGAGGCCCGATGAAGAACTGAAATACGTTCTCATCCTCACCCGGCTGGCGCTTGAACGGAAAACCCCACTCAAAGCGCAAGGGACCGATCGGCGAGAACCACCGAATTCCGAAACCAGCGTCACTTCTCAACTTCAGGTCCCCGCCCGGGAATCCAGCAAAGGTATTTCCGATGTCATAAAACGCGACGACTTTGAGGCCGGCTTCCTTGATCAGAGGATGCTCAAGCTCAAACAGACTGAACATCGAAACGCTTCCGCCGAGAGGTTCTCTGATCACCACTGTGGAGCCGGGAGCGGAGCCCGGAGCCAGTCGATTGCGGTAAGGTCCCACGGAAAAAATCTGGTAACCCTTCAAATTGTTCGGACCACCGAGATAGAAACGCTCCGAAGGAGGCAATTCACGCCCGCCCAGTGCCTGCATGTCGCCAAACTCGGTACTGTTTCTGAAAACCAGATTTCCGACCAGCCGTTTGTAATAACGATTGTTTGCCACGGTCTTGACAAATTTCTTGTCGCCGCCTATTCCCGCAGTTTCGAGAGACAGACTCTGGTAATTGCCTTCAGTGGTTTCAAAACGATTGTTTCGCTTGTCGCGGATGATGCTCCAGACGACGCTCGAGAGAACTCCCTGATCCGCCTTGATGTCATTCGGATCGATCGAAGCGTCCGCATCTTCAATCTTCAATCCTTCGTTCTTATAAGTGATGTAGGCGTTCGTGTATTCGAAGACCGGGTATCCGAAACGAATATCGAAACCGAGTTTACGCGTCGTGTACTTGGACGGAATCGGAAAGTTGACGAAGAACAGATCGAATCCAGCCGACCATTTCGAATCAAATATGTAAGGGTCCGTGAAGCCGAGATTCAGACTCTTGGAGAGTTTATCGGCTGCAACCTGTCCTGAGAGGCTCAAGGTCTGGCCACGCCCCATCAGATTGATTTCGGAGATCTGAGTCGTGAAAAAGAATTTCTGAACACTCCCGTAACCAGCGCCCAGCGTGATCGTCCCGGTCGAGCGTTCCTTGATCGTGATTTCAACGTTGAGGATATCCGGCTTGCCCTTGGGGGTGACCGTATTGAAAATCACTTCACCCGGTGCGAAGTATCCCAGACGCTCGACGTTTTCACGGGACTGCCGTAAACGGGTGCCGCTGTAAAGTTCGCCTTCCGAAATCTTGAGCTCTCGGCGGATCACCTTGTCATGGGTCTTGGAATTGCCCAAGATGTTGATTTCACCAAAGTGAACAAGATTGCCCTTTTCAAAGCTGTAGTCAATGTCGACGAGCTTGGTGTCGTCATGAACGTTCATTTTCGGAACGACATTCACGAATGCGTAGCCCAGATCCTGATACTTTTCAGTGAGGTGCTGAATGTCAGCATTTCTACGAGAAATACTGAATGTTTCGTCCGACTTCAGAGTGAGCTCGCTGGACATCTCCTCTTTGGGGAACAGGAGGTCTCCGGAGAAGTCCATCGGACCCATCTTGTACTGCTCCCCCTCTTCGACGTAAAGGGTGATGAAGAGCCACTTTTTGTCATCGCTGACGGTGACGATGGGGTTTTCGTATCGAAATTTGACGTAACCGTGGTCAAGATACCAGTAGGTCAGCCTCTGCAAGTCCTGTTTAAAAGCCGACTCCTTGAAATTGCCTGAGCTGCTGAGAAAGGAAAACAGGCCTCCTTCGCGGGTTTCGCCCAAGGTTGCCTTGAGCTGATCATCGGTGAAGTGCCTGTTGTTCAGAAAAGTGATCCGCTTGATCTGAACTTTGTCGAAGTCATTGATCTTGTATTTCAGCTCGACTTCGTCAGGCTTGGTCTGCTTGATTTCAAAGGTGACCTTGGCGAGATAGAAACCCTTGTCCTCGTAGTGCTTGGAGATGAGGTTGGTATCTTCCTTGACCTTGTTGATGTCGAGGATGGACCATTCCTTGACCTTGATGACTTCCTGCAAGTCAGTGGTCGTCAATCGCTCATTTCCTTCAAACTCCACTTTTGAGATCACGGGTCTTTCGTGAAGAGCGATCGTGAGCTTCACTCCGCCGGAAGCGGGCTCGCCTTGAAAAGAGATATCGTCGAAGTAACCCGTGGCGAAAACCGCCTGGATGTCGAGTCGAACATTGGTCAGAAGAAGAGGCTGTCCAACTTTGGTGGAAAATTTATTGAGAACGGCGTCCTTCTCGATGCGCTTCAGTCCCTGCACGTCGATCGAGATGACGTTTTGCCCGTCAAAGTTTTCGACTCCGCTCGCGGAATTACCGCGGGATGCGGCGGCAGGTGCCGCATGAGCATTGCTCGTCAGACTCCCTGTGAAACAGATCGCAAGAGTGGCGAGGGATAGGGTGACTAACTGATGAAAGGATGGGCGGGGAAGCACTCGATATGTCTAGGTGGAGCATCCCTATTAGTCAAACAAAAAGCCCATCACGCATACTAAGAACGCGGTGCATCTTGCCCGCGAGTTCCATATCGTGAGTCACCAGCATGATCGAAATCCCCGTCGTTTTATTCAAGTTCACGAGGAGGTCCATCACATTGTTGCTATTCGCTGAATCAAGATTGCCCGTAAGCTCGTCAGCCAGAAGAAGTTTTGGCCGCAGAATCACGGCACGCGCGATGGAAACACGCTGCTGCTCTCCGCCTGAGAGCTCCGCGGGACGGTGCTCCAGACGATGCCCCAGGCCCACGAACTCCAGAAGTTCTCGAGCCTGTTTCTCGGAAGGCGATTTGGAATGACCCGCGATGAGCGCCGGCATCATCACATTTTCGAGCGCCGAAAATTCAGGCAGCAGGTAGTGAAACTGAAAAACGAAGCCGAGAGCCTTGTTTCTGAATTGCGAAACACTCTTTTCAGAAAAACGAAGGACTTCCTGATTTTTCGGACCGAAGTAGATCTTGCCGGCAGTGGGTTTCTCCAAGGTGCCGAGAATATGCAGCAGCGTGCTCTTTCCCACCCCTGAGGCTCCCGTGATTGCGATCATCTCGCCGGTCTCGATCGTCAGATCCACGCCGCGAACAACCTGGATCTCGGTCTTGCCTTTGAAGAATGATTTTTTGATTCCTTCAGCTCTCAAGAGGGGCATGGATTCATCCTTACATTGATCATTGCATCAGTCATGGCGCAACCCATCCAGGGGTGAGCGCGTGGATACTCGAATCGAAGGGTAAAGAGTGGCTGCGAAAGTGATCAGAAGCGCTGCAAACGCGATCATTCCGACTTCACTCCAGCGCACGATCACCGGCAGAAAACCGATGTAATAAATTTCAGCGGGCAGATCAATCCAGTGTGTCTTCTGGAGGAGAGCATTGATCCCGAGTCCGATCGCGACCCCGACTCCGGTCCCCACCGCACCGATTCCCATCCCGATCAGACAGAAGAGCTGAAAACTCTGCGTTGCTCGGAACCCCATCGCCTTGAGGATGGCGATTTCCTTCGTCTTGTCATGGATCATCATCATGAGCGTACTGACCACGTTGAAAGCCGCCACGATCACGATGACCGTGAGAATGATCGCGATGACCACCTTCTCGAGCCGGATGGCATAGAAGAGATTCTTGTTCATCTGACTCCAGTCGCGAGCGCGAAAAGGGTATCCGAAATTGTCAGTGAGCTGATCCGCAGCCTTGCGTGAATCCACTCTGGGATCCAGCTTCAACTTGAAAGTACTGACCTTTCCCGGCTGGTTCATGAATTTCTGAACCGAGTCGAGCGTCGCGAAAGCGAACTTCGAATCGTACTCATACATGCCCATGCGCACGATGCCGACGACTTGAACTTTGACCACCTTGGGAACTGAAACCCCATCTTTGGTCTGCTCACCAGTGAAAGGGGCGATCAGCCGGATCTCGGATCCTTCTTTGGCTCCCAGTCTGTCGGCCAGAGCGTAAGTCAGCGCGATCTCTCCGTCTCCCTGAGGCAAGCGACCGCTGACCACACGCTTTTTCACTTCAGTGACTTTTTCGATCGTCGCGGGATCAATTCCTTCGAGAATGGTTCCGGCGACTCCACTTGGGCCCGAACTCATCAGCTCGGCCACTAAAGATGCAGTGATAGCCTGAGTTTCTGGAACGACTTGCCTGATTTTTGCTTCGATGGCAGCGGGACCGCTGACGGACTCACCTTTTGAGTAGAGGACGACGTCCCCATTCATCCCGGTGATGACGCGGATCAGCTCCCCTTCAAAGCCATTGATCACACTCGTGACGACGACCAAGGCCAATACGCCCAAGGCGACTCCGACCACGGAGACCCACGCAATCAACGACACGAAGCCGTCAGAAGTTTTCGCCATCAAAAAGCGTCGCGCGAGAGTGGGAACTGCCGAGACGCCTTTGAACATCAGTGCGCTTTACCGCCCGATTTTCCAGATGCTTCATCAGCGGCATTGCTCTTCTCAGCAGCTTTGCCGTCACCGGGCTTGCCTTCTTTTCCGACCTCAACTTTTGCCTTCTGAACCGTCTGAGGCCTCAACTGAGGAAACAGGATCACATCGCGAATGCTCGGCGAATCCGTGAACAGCATGACCATGCGGTCAATCCCGATCCCCTGCCCTGCAGTAGGAGGCAGACCGTATTCGAGGGCGGTGATGTAATCCTCGTCCATGTCACAGGCTTCATCATTGCCCGCGTTCTTGGCATCGACCTGGGAAAGGAAGCGTTCCTTCTGGTCCACAGGATCGTTCAACTCGGAGAAAGCGTTGCCCATCTCACGTCCGTAAATGAAGAACTCAAAGCGGTCCACCAGGAACGGGTCCGCTTCATTCTTGCGAGATAGCGGTGATACATCGAGAGGATAATGCGTGAGGAAAGTTGGCTGAATCAGTTTCGATTCCACTTCTTCGTCAAAGATCACCATCATCAGGCCGCCAATGGTGTCTTTCGATTTCATCGGAAGCTTCTTTTCCCTGCCGTATTCCAGGAGTGAAGCGCGGTCGCGCAGCTTCGAGCGGTCCGCGAATTTCGAGAACTCGGAGTGCTTCATGATCGCGTCTTCGACGCCGATGCGTTCCCAGCGTCCGCCGAGTTCAATCTCGGTACCCTGGTAAATGAGTTTGGTCGTGCCGAGCACGTTGTTTGCCACCTGGTGAAACAACTTTTCAGTCAACTCCATCAGATCCTCGTAAGTCGCGTAAGCCTGATAGAATTCGAGCATGGTGAATTCGGGATTGTGTTTGATCGAAATCCCTTCATTTCTGAAGTTGCGATTGATCTCAAACACGCGGTCCAGACCACCGACCACCAGGCGCTTGAGGTAGAGCTCAGGAGCGATGCGGAGGAATAGATTCATATCCAGCGTATTGTGGTGAGTGACGAAAGGGCGAGCGTTCGCACCGCCGGCGATTGGATGCATCATCGGAGTTTCAACTTCCATGAAGTCGTGATCCGTGAAAAACTTGCGCACTTCAGCCACGATCTGCGAGCGTTTCTTGAACGTGTTCTTCGTCTCATCGCTCATGATGAGGTCGAGGTAGCGCTGACGGTACTTGATTTCAACATCCGCAATGCCGTGATACTTTTCAGGCAGCGGTCGGAGCGACTTGGTCAGCAGCTCCAGAGTTTCGCAGACGACGGACAATTCGTTCGTCTTGGTCTTGAAGAGCGTGCCCTTGCCCGCGACAATGTCCCCGACGTCCAGTTCTTTGTAACGACTGTAGCCTTCTTCACCCAGCTTGTCCTTCTGGATGTAGAGCTGAATGAGGCCCGTGCGGTCGCGCAGTCTCACGAATGCAGCCTTGCCGAAATCGCGGATGGCCATCACCCGTCCGGAAACTGAGCAGGTTTCATTCATCGGCTCCAGTTCTTCTTTCGATTTTTCATCAAAAGCCCGGTGCAGATCTGCGGCAAGTGCACTCGGCACGAAGCCATTCTTGTAGGGATTTTCATTTCGCTCGCGAATTCGCGCAAGCTTTTCGTAGCGAACTCTCACCTGTTCATCGAGATTTTCCAACTCAGCTGAACTTAAGCCCGACAGAGACTCTGACATGAGATGATCCTATTCTGATTTGATGCTGGGATTATTCTTCGAGTTCCAGAAAGCGCTCGGCATCGATCGCGGCCATGCAACCCGTGCCGGCAGCAGTCACTGCCTGACGGTAAACGTGATCTGCGACATCGCCTGCAGCGAACACACCTGGAACATTGGTGTAAGTGGTGCCCGGCTCGACGACCAGGTAGCCTCCGTCAGTGCACTTCAACTGAGTCCTGAACGGGCCGGTATTGGGTTCATGTCCGATGGCGACGAAAAGTCCGGCGACTTTAATTTCGCTCAATTCACCTGTCTTGAGATTTTTGAGTTTGAGGCCCTGAACATCTTTTTCGCCCATGACTTCCTCGACGGCGGTGTCCATGACAAATTTGATCTTGGGATTTTTATGGGCCTTGTCCT
This sequence comes from Oligoflexia bacterium, assembly GCA_014378465.1. Lineage (GTDB taxonomy): Bacteria > Bdellovibrionota > UBA1018 > UBA1018 > UBA1018 > UBA1018. The sequence continues at coordinate 76,211 of JACMNQ010000064.1, forward strand.
GCATGATCTTGCTCGCGCGAAAACTGTCGCGACGATGGATCACAGTGACCGTTTTTGCAAAGCGTGTCAGGAAAGTAGCTTCTTCCATTGCGGTGTCGCCGCCGCCCACTACCGCAATATCGAGATTTCTGAAAAAGAAACCGTCACAGGTCGCACAGGATGAAACGCCCTTGCCCCAGAATTTTTTCTCAGAGGGCAGACCGATCCACTTTGCGGATGCTCCCGTCGCGATGATCAGGGTCGAAGTCTTGAGCATTCTTCCGTCCGCGAAATGCAAAGTGAAGGGGCGCTGACTCAAGTCCGCCCTCTCCACACGTCCGACGTTGAAGCGCGTGCCGAAACGTTCCGCCTGCTTCCGACAGGTCGCCATGAGCTCAGGGCCCATGATGCCTTCAGCAAAACCTGGAAAGTTTTCGACTTCACTCGTGATCGTGAGCTGGCCACCGGGCTGCTCACCTTCCACGATCAAAGGTTTGAGATTAGCGCGAGCGGCGTAAATAGCCGCAGTCAGGCCGGCAGGTCCACTGCCCAGAATCGTGACAGTCTCAACACCATCCGCAGCCAGTTTGTTTTCGCTCATCGCTCAGCCGACGTCTTCGTCAACCAGGGATTCGATTTCGATGTAATCGGCGTTCTCAGCATCGTCTGGAAGAGCTGCAATTGACTTGGCGATTTCTTCAGGGGTGATGCGACCTCTCTGGAGATTTCTTTCGACCACGCGAGTATCAAACTTTTTGGATTCAGTAGCAGTATTCAAGAGTGTCATAGTCAGAGAGTGATAAATCGGACCGTGCTCTCGTGTCAATACGGAAGGGCTCGGAAGCCTTCTCAAAGTCGACAATGAAGCGCTTCAGCCGCTTGACCGAAGCTCTGCGGATACTCCACTTGGCCCTCCCCCGGTGTGCCGGATGGGTCAGAAGCTCCCGATTAAGAGATGCGAAAGCTCAGTGCCAGGTCTTTGGGTCGTGACCGGCTCCGTCGTCCACACGGGCGTCTTCACGCTCATTATCGATGACGAGCTTGAGGTGGCTCTTGGCCTTGGATTTCTTCTTCGATTTAAAACCGAAAAGATCCACTTTACCCGTCTTGCTACGCTTCTTGGCCACTGAAATGCTGGCTCGAACCCAAAGGTACCCGAAACCGGCGATCATTCCACCCAGATGGGCTGCGCTGGCCAATCCCCCACGAGCCGAGAAAACCGTGGTCATGAATTCAATGCCGGCCAGAATCCAGACGAAGTGTTTGGCCTTCATCGGGAAAAGCATCATGAACAGCATGACTCTTTCCCCAAAGATCAAGCCATAGGCCATCAGAAGGCCGTAGATGGCTCCAGACGCTCCCACCATCGGAGTATTGAGCCCGTTGCCTTTCCAGACGAAGAGCTGGAGGATGAGATAAAGCGCACCCGCACTCAGTGAACAGAAGAAATAGTAGCGAAGGAACCTCGCGCGTCCCCAGGCAGTTTCCAGTTCGGTTCCGATGAAGACCAACATCATCAGATTCAGGAAGAGATGCATGACATCGCCATGCAAAAACGCATAAGTGAAGAGCTGCCAGATTCGGTGGTCAATCACGACCGCAGAAGGAATCAAAGCGAGCCAGCCGAGAAGATTCGCTCCGAAAAACTGATCCGCAGTCTGCTGGATCACGAAAGTGGCGAAAATGGCGATAACGAGCGCTTTGATGGTCGGAGTGAGCCGGATTGAGGGCATGTGGGTATTTTAGGCTTGAGGTTCCATCAACTCAATCAAAATACCGCCAGCTGAGCCCGGATGGATGAAATTAATTCTCATGCGATGAGCGCCAGCCTTGGGCGCGTCATAGATGAGTCTCACTTGAGCTGAGCGGAGCTTCTGACAGAGAGCGTCCAGCTCCCCTTTGCCAACGATAAATGAAAGGTGGTGAATGCCAGGTCCGCGCTTGTCGATGAACTTTGCCACAGTCCCCACAGGGTCTGTCACTTCAAGAAGCTCGAGTGCGGTATCAACTCGGGGGAGAGGAATGAAATGCGTGGTGACTCCCTGTTCAGGAACAGGTTCGGTGTGACCCACGTTGAGGCCCAGGAGGGAGAAGAGCTTCTGAATTTCGGGGAGATGAGAGACTGCGATTCCGATGTGATTTAAACTGACTGGCATGGCTGAAAGCCTAGCTGAAAAAGAAGCCGAGGACCACCACCTACTGTTGCTGTACCCGATTTGGACTCCTCATCCAGAATCAGCAGTATGTAGCGGTCCTCAGTCAAGTTGTCTACGCTTCGAGTACCCACCAAAGTTCTCTCTGCCCAGACAGAGTACCTATCGGTGTGTCTCCCACGAACTTGAATTTTTAATGAGCTTCTTTCACTTTTGTTCACTGTTGATTGCGCAGACTCTTTTTTACCGCGGGCGTGACCGTCACTGGCATCAGGTGTCCAGCTGTTCAGACGTTGACGCAAAAAGTACCGAAGGTCAGCTTCAACTGGATCCTTCGGTACCTAAAACTTTCTCAGACTTCAAATCGGGTTCTATCGAATCAGGAAATGAACTGCAGACTGCTTCATAAGACTTGATTGAATGAAAACGGATGAATCAGTAGCCGCCAAAGCCAGCGCTGATGCCAAAGCCTACGCCGCCACCCGCACCGTAACCGCCATAACCCCCGTAGCCACCGTAACCACCGTAACCGCTCTGTCCAGCAGTCTGCTGATAGCGAAGCTGGGCTTCCATCACCTGTTGCTGGGAAATCATGACATCCTGCTGTTGCATCGCAGCTCTCTGAGCCGCAAGCATCTGTCCATAAGGAGCGCCATAACCGCCGCTGAATTGCCCACCGGATCCAGCGCCATAACCGCCGTAGCCTCCGTAACCACCCAAGCCGATAGGATTACCCAAACCACCGGCTCCGCCATAGATTCCGCCGCCGAAAGGTCCCCCGGCTCCGCCACCACCGAGACCGCCACCTAAACCACCACCGTAAGGATTTCCGCCGTAACCGCCTGCTCCGCCACCACCGAGACCGCCACCTAAACCACCGCCGTAAGGATTTCCGCCGTAACCGCCTGCTCCGCCGAAACCACCGTAAGGGCTGCCGCCGATTCCACCGGGTCCACCAAAGCCGCCGCCGATTCCTCCACCAA
>JACMNQ010000065.1 GCA_014378465.1 Oligoflexia bacterium
CTTCGTAATCCTGAATGGTGGTCTTGGCCAGGCGCCGAGTCGGGTAGAGTTCCTGTTGCCTGACCCAGCGCTCGATCACTTCTTCCCAGAGACTGCCCTTAGCTTCGAGCAGGCTCAGTCTCTCGGCCATGTCCCTCAGGTATTTCTTTTCAAGCGCGAGAGCTTCCGCTTCCGTCTTGATGCAGGTGATTCTCTTTTGGACGCGGAGCCGGCATTTCTTTCGACTTCGCAAGTCGATGTACACGAGCCAAAAGGTCTTGCCGTCTTTTTCATACTGTTTCACTGACATGAGTTCCTCCCTTGTTTAAAAGGCCGAGGACTCAAGCAAACGATCGAGTTCAATTCTTCGGAAGTAAAGCCTGCGGCGAAATCTACGGGGCCGGAGGTAACCCCGGTACACCATGATTCGCAGCGCGTTGGCCGTCTTTCGCAGATAATTCGCAGCTTCTTTCGAATCAAGCCAAGTGAGGCGGTCAAATGCCCCTTCACCGAGCTCCCTGTCAGTCGCGGTTCCGATACTACTCATCTTGCACTTCTCTTTCTACTGAAATTCAGTCGTTGAATCGCAGCAGGAGTTTGCAAAGGTGTGCCAGGCTTTCAGTTTTGCTCAAAGCGTTTGATTTCAGCTCTCTAGCGTTTCGATCCTCAGTCTCATTTCCAGATCAGTCTCAATCAGTCGCACCAGTTCGTCTCATTTCGTTTCGTTTCTTCTTTGCTTCAGCTTCTTCAGTCTCTCTGCACTCCCCAGATTTTCGCCCCCCTTTCTATAACTTCAGCAGCACTTTACTCCCATAGTGTATTGCCTGTTTTCCGACCCCGTCCTCTCACTCGTAGAGGGGGCGGGGTCGGAAAAATCACAGGCAACTGAAGGGGAGTAATTTTTTGAAATGATGAAGTTAAAAGAAAGGGGGGCGTGATCATAGGGGGTTGCATGCATGCAACTGGGGATGCAACCGAACAAGACGGTCTTTTTTCAGCGAACTTCGGGCTCAATGGTTGTATTCCCTGGCAGGAGAGGGCTTTGTTTGCAATGCCCTGATTAAGAGGCGACGGGCCGCAACTTTACAAATGCGGCTTTGCGTCTAAGTGTCCAAAATGAAAAGACAATTCGGAGGATCTTGGTTAACGCGACGATAGCAATTGCCTCTTGAATACAAATAGTGTAGTAATACCCTCAACTATTTTTAGAGTTTGAATTTGTTGAGTCTGTTGCACAAATCAAGTGCTGTTATCGAACATGGAAATGGAGCCTCACATGCGTAAGAAAATAGGGTTGTCGATAGGACTGTTCGTAGTTTTAGCCTTTGGACTGAACGCTTGTTCGCATTCGAATCGCCCCGAGCCCACGCAGTCACCGGCTTCAACCCCGAGCAGAAACGAAGACTCCAGTCTCCAGATTCCAGGTGTAAGTACTGACACGACTCCCTCCGAAACCTGCGATGATGACGGCCCGATCGGGGAAGCGCTTCAAATAGCTACTGCCGGCAGCGAAGGTTGCGCAATTTACGGTCACGACAGAAAGTTAAAATGTTGGGATCTTTTTCACGGCAAAGAAGCAAGCGACTTTCCCCGATTGCTTAGTTCCGACGGTCATGTCCAAAGCCTTGCAGGTGATGGAAGTGCGTTTTGTGCTACCTCCGGGGCCGAACGACGACTGAAATGTTGGAAGCATGGCTCTGAATTTACCGTGCTTCCGCTACCACCCCAGATCGGCGACCAATCTGTCGAGAAAGTCGTCATCAGAGAAAGTGCCGCCGGTGGATTTACGAGTTTTTGTGCTGTCTACGGCCAGGATCATCGCGCGCTTTGCTGGCGGACTGACCTTGGCTTGAGCCCCAAATCCCACACTTTTGAAACGCCCTCTCTGGTTGCCGATGAGACCATGATCAATTTGGCAATCGATGGGAGAGGCGAGATCGTTTGTGGCATCTATGGGACTGAGCGAAGGACCCAGTGCTGGGATATAGCCAACGAGTCTCACGCCCTCAAAGTTCCAGCAGAGCTCGTCAGTGGAAATATTCATCAGATCGAAGCTCTGAGCTTCTCTACTTTTTGCGCTATTTACGGCGACGATCACAAGATCGGCTGTTGGTATGCCGGTGCCGATGATCGGGTAAATGTTCCAGAGGGCTTCAAAGAGGGTGGTGTGACGAAATTGGTCTGTGAAGTAGCTTCTTATTCTTATTGCGTTATCGCAGGTCAGGACGGCAAGCTGACCACAAGTTTCGATGGCTACAACACTCGGAAAGGCAAACCGTATTTTTCCGATCTGATCCATGATGAACCGATTTTGCAGACCAGCGGTGGATGTGCCATCTATGGCAATGACCGAAGGATCAAGTGTGTGAAAGGCGAGAATCGATATGAGCGAATTCCCGACATCGCCTTCGGCGCATGCACTGGTCAAACGAAGCCGCACTATTTTGAACTTTCCTGCAAAGCTCAGAAGGCTAATGGTGAGATTGTCGATCGTGTCTTTAGCAAGGTCCGGCAAACTGGCGTCACTGTTTCGCAGATGACTTCCGTCGCCGACAATCATGCTGAAATGATTGTTGAACCCATGCCGAGCGACTGGTCATGGGAAAGTTGGTTTTTCGGACCTACTGGTCGATTCCGTACAGTCGATACAGTCTCACAAACATTTAATCGCGTTCAATTTCCAAAAGTCTGGCCTCTGAAACTCCAAGACCACCCGGCAATGACCTTGAGATTGTTCCAAAAAACGGTCAGCTATAAATGCCTGAATTGTGATGATGAAACAAGAGATGTCCAGTACCATGTGGGCGACAAGATCAATGAGAGCAGGGAATACGCAGGCTTGGTCGATTGCAATTTCAAAGAACTGCCACTCAGCGACTTCGAAGACACGTGGTTCCACGGCCGAAATTAACTAACGGAAAAATTACTTTACAAGGACTCCTGACCCAGCCATATGGGTTAGGAGTCTGCAGAGCAGCTTTAGATGGCATAGTTCGGTTTAGTTTGAAAATTTTTAAAACGTCCACTCCGCGATTGTGAGATTACGCAAAATCCTCCCATTCGGATCCAGCATCGGATACCTCTCGGCACATTGCCGGATCACTTCCGCCTGAGCCTCCGCAGTCGGAAACGCTTCCACGAACGCTTGTTCTCTCGCAAGAAATTCGGCTTCAAGCTCCGCCTCTTGCTCAATCTTGACCTGCTCTTCTTCCGCGAGTTCCTCAGATCGATTCTTTGCCCTGATGAACTTCTCCTGTCCCGCTTGAGCTTCCGGCAAGACTTGCGCAATCGCTTTCGCAAGATACGCCATCGGCGAATGGCAGGAGTCTCCTGAACCCAGCATTCCCTTTTCGACGAGGTGATCCAGGCTCAGCGCGATTTCGTCTTCGGTGTAATCCGTTTTCAATTCCTGAAATGCCTGCCACTCGCTCTTTCTCTTTTTCGCAGGCTTGAGTTCAGAGAAGTAGTTTTGAAGCCGTTCATTCGCGGCTGAGAGAGAGAGTTTGTTTTCTATTGTTTTAATATCTTTAAATTAGGTTGCTGCAGCAACCAGGGGGGAGGTTGCTGGGGGAACCCAGGCGGGGGTTGCTGTACCCACCTGGGTCGGTGGAGGAACCTGGGTTCCTGGGGCAACCCAGGTGGGCTTCGGTTTCTCCGTTCTTGGCTTCCCAAAGAAGTCCCACTCGTCATCAAAGACGAGCCCGAGTTGATTCGGTCGATGTTGATCACCGGGAATTTTTTCGATCAGGCCTTTTGCCTCAAGCGTCGTGATTGCCTGCAAAACCGCGGGACCTCGCAAGCCCGTCTGCCGCTCCAGTACTGCCTTGGAGAGGGGAGCGTGACGCTTCTGAAAGGAGATCGTGAAGCGTGCGATGACAAGCAAGACCTGCATCTCGCTTCGAATCAGTCGGCCACTGGCGATGCTCATGAGAATTGAATTGGGCAGCCGTGTGTATCCTTGATGAAGTTTGGGAGCACTCTGCGTCTCGAGCGTGACGGAAGAGTCTTGGATGCAGGGCTCGGGATCATGAAACCGGGTTACTGCAGGAACCAGGGTTTGTAGAGCAACCTGGGTCGGTACAGGCACCTGGGTTCCCACAGCAACCCAGGTGGGTTTTGAAACGTTCGTGAGTAAATGAAATTGAGCGACAGCTGTGCTCGCAGAACTCGTGGTGAAATGACCATTTTCAAAAGCCATTTTATTCTCCATTCAAGTTGACAGGCGCGACACCGCTCTTTAAGAATGGAGATGTCTCCATCCAGGAGCCGCTCCAAAAGCAGCTCCGGTTCCTGTTCAAAAAAAGTCAGCTGAATCTGTGACGATCGTTTGCTGACTGGTTAAAAATTGAGAAGCCCGAGGTTCCAGCCTTGGGCTTTTTCAATTTGTAGGCGTTAGAGGGTGTGCGTGATGAGGCCGTCCTTTCTCCGTGTTTCACACACGGTTTTGAAACGAGCCGACGCGTAGGAAGAATGAAGGATGAAAGTAGGAGATTCCCTAAATCTCGCGACTGACCGGGAAAGATCGAAGCTGCAACTCAATCGTAAGTGCTAGAATCGTAACAGCCTGAAACTAAAAAACCTCTCACTGTAATCCGAAGATCCACTGTGAGAGGCTTTTTTAAATGGGGTGATCGAGGGGATTTGAACCCCCGACCCTCGGAATCACAATCCGATGCTCTAACCAACTGAGCTACGACCACCACGATAAGGGAAGCCTCATTGTTTACGCGCTCCTACCGTCACTGTCAACTGTGGGGCGGGTGAGGCGTGATTTTGTTAACGCCTCGTCCTGAGACTCTTCAGGGAAACCTCGAAACTCCTATTAATGCGCCGCGCATAAATTTAACTGAATCAAAGCGCGTGCTTGACTTGAGAGGCTGCTTGTCAGACTTTCAATGCATGATGATGACGAAGACGATAAAAACGCCCAAGACTTTGCCCCTTTCCGGTTTTCTAACTTTGGTTCTCGCAGGGGTCCCCGGGTTCATGAACTCAGCTCATGCCGGAGTCTTCACGACTCCTCATTTTCTTGCCCCAGGAGCCAGTGAATTTGGGGTCGAGCCGGAAATCACCCTTTCCAACGGCGCAGGCATCGCCGCCAATCTTCGCTACACTTACGGCCTCACGGACCTGAACAACTTCACCGCCATCGTCGGAACCGGGAGTGGTCCAAGGCAGTTTCGTGCGGGTGGAAATTTCACTTTTGATCTTTTTCCAGACATCGAAGCCCAGCCCGGGATCGGCCTTGCGACCCAGGCGCTCTATTATCGCCTGAAGCCTTCAGAACAGGTCAATGTCATGGGACAGCTCGATCTGACTGCGACCCCCTACATTCATAAAACCTTCATCAATCCGGACGGCACCGAAATTGAGCCGTTTCTCGCGATTCCCTTCGGTCTCGGGTTCAGTGGGGGTCAGTACAAAGCGATCACTTCAGCTGCAGTGGGCACGATCATCAAATCGAGTCCCAACCTGAGATACGTGCTGGAGCTCGGGATCAACATCAACCATTCAGAGAGTTATGTCTCGGGCGGGATCGCGTTCTATCCTTAATGCTCACGCGAGCACGCGCTCGAAAGCAGCGACTCTGGCCCTGGTTGCAACCGTAGGTCTGACCGTGCTCAAACTCGGAGTGGGATTCCTCTCGGGCTCAGTCGGGGTGATCTCCGAAGGGATTCACTCGTTTCTGGATCTGGTCTCGGCCACGGTCGCATTCTTCACCGTGCGTGAAGCGGGCAAGCCGGCGGATCCCGAGCATCCCTTCGGACATGGCAAGATCGAGACCCTCTCGAGTCTTTTTGAGTCGCTTCTGCTGGTCGTGGCGGCAGGTTTCATCACTTATGAAGGGATCGAGCACTTCTCACATCCCGCGCCGATCGCGCATCAGAATCTCGCAGTGATCACGATCCTGATCTCCATGGTCGTCAGTTACTTCGTTTACGTTCATAACGCGAAAGCGGCCCAGGAGACTGACAGCAGCGCGATCAAGGTCAATGCCCTCCATTTTCTTTCGGACGTCGTCGCGAGCGCCGGGATTCTGGTTGGGCTTCTCATTCTGCGTTTCACGGGCTGGCTCTTGATTGATCCGCTCATGGCGTTTGGCGTGGCCGGCTACATCCTCCTGATTTCCATCAAGCAGGTCAAAGAAGCCCTGTTTGAATTGGCCGACACGCAGTTGCCTGAGCGGGAAGTCACGGAGCTCAGGAAAATCCTGGACCGTTTTCAAGGCGGAGAAGCGATCGAATCTCACGACCTTCGCACCAGAAAGAGCGGAGCTACCCGGCACATTGATTTTCATCTGGTCGTTTGCGGCGAGATGAGCGTGACTGAGTCCCACGCGATCTGTGATGAAATGGAAGCGAAAATCATCGAAGACTTTCCCAGTGCTTCCGTCAACATTCACGTTGAACCGTGCGAGACCGAAAACATGAATTGCCAGGAAGGATGCGCCCGTTTTCAGGCGCAGCTCGGGAGAAAGAGAAAAGTATGAATAAAAATCTCTTCATCACCGCGCATCCCGCGCCCTGGGAGTCCGCCTCCGAGAAAGAACTCCGCAAAGTCAAAGGCGTCTGCCTTGACATCGATGACACGCTTTCGACTCACGGCAAACTCACGGCCGAGGCCTATCAGGCCCTCTGGAACCTGAAGAACGCAGGCTTTTTCGTGGTCCCGGTCACGGGCCGTCCTGCAGGCTGGTGTGATCACTTCGCGCGCTTTTGGCCCGTGGACGCGATCATCGGCGAAAACGGCGCTTTCATCTTTTACATGCATGAAGGCAAAAGAAAGAGACTTGACACTCTGGGCGCGGCTGCGGGAACGGAAGTGACTCGCAAGCAGAACCTTGAAGAGCTCGGAATAAAAATTCTCGCACGTTACCCCTTCGCGAAGTGGGCTTCCGACCAGAGTTACCGCGAGTACGATCTTGCGATCGACATCTGCGAGGATGTTCAGGCCTGGAAGAGCGAAGACGTGCAGGGGCTTCTTGAACTCTGTCACGCGCAAGGGGCGAAGGCCAAGCTCTCGAGCATTCACGTCAACGCCTGGTTCGGAGAGTTCGACAAGCGCAAGGGTTTCGAGAACTGGATGAAACTCGGCTACCCGGGGCTTGAGAACGCGCGGGGGCCCGACTCTACAGTTCTGGCGCTACCCGCAGAAAACGAATGGCTTTTCATCGGTGACTCTCCGAATGACGAGCCCCTTTTCGCGACATTTGAGTTCAGCGTCGGAGTGGCTAATCTGAAGAAATATCTAAGTCCTCAGACTCAAACTCAGAACTCAAGTCAGAATCCAGCCCAACCGCCCGCTCTGACTCATCCGCCTCGTTGGTTGACTCAGGCTGAGAGTGGAGCTGGATTTGTCCAAATGTCGGACCGGCTCGTAGCTTTGCGTAAAGCTCGGGGCTGAACGCGGTCGCGGGATTTCTTTCGCGTTCGATGAAGTCCTGGATATCTTGCGGAAGCGGCGCCGCATACTCCACCTTCTTGCCCGTGAAGGGGTGCACGAAGCTGATGCCTGCGGCATGCAGCGCGTGTCTCGGCAACATGAGTCTGGCTTCGAGTTCAGGGGAGATGTACTGGCGGTCATACATGCGAACGGAATCCGTTTCGGGTACGCCGTAGAGTTTGTCGCCCACGATGGGGTGGCCTGCTGACTCGAGGTGCACGCGGATCTGGTGCTGTCTCCCGGTTTTGGGCATGCACTCCACCAGCGAAAAATGTCCAGCAGTCTCGATGCGTTTGAACTTCGTCGCCGCGGGCGCGCCGCCCTCTTCGAGCGGGATGCAGGCCATCTTGAGGCCCACGATCGAAGTTTTGGAGCGTCCCATCGGCAGGTTCACTTCAAACTCGTCGGGAGTGATTCCGTGCACGAGTGCGAGGTACTTTTTTTCTGTACTTCGCTGGGCGAATTGTTTCGCGAGGTGGGCGCAGGACTCCTTGTCCTTGGCGAGCACGAGCACTCCGCTCGTTTCCTTGTCGATCCGGTGCGCGAGAAAATAGAATTCTTCCGCCTTGAGTGGATTTTTCTCACTTTCAGTTTTCAAATGGACCGTCAAAGTGTTGAAGAAGTAGCGTCCGGAAGGATGCACCGGCAGATTTGCAGGTTTTGAAATCACGAAGAGCACAGTGTCCTGGTGGAGGATCTTGTAATCGAAGGAGACTTCGGGCTCTGGCTTTCGTTCGCTTTTCACAAGCACGACGTCGCCTGCGACGACCTGCAAACTGGCTTTCATCTTTCCGACGGAGAGGTGAGCGCCCTGCTCGCGCTGAATGGTGATGGCTCCTTCATCGATCGCTTTCTTGATCTGTTCGCGCGAGCGCTTGCGGTAGAATCCCTTGATGTAGCGGTCGAGTCGGATGCCCGATTGATTCGGGCCTACCGTGTAGCTGACGAGGTAGTGCTCGGAAGTGAGGGTATGGGAAATGATGGCCATAGCGCGTTAAGTGGTCCTACCATAGAATGCGGACCGCAGTTTGCAAAAGTGGGGGCCATGAACCCGACTTACCTGGTCTGCGAAAAGTGCTTGAAAACGAACCGAATTCCGACGGCCGGTCCGGCTCACCCGGCAGGCAGCCCAGCCGCACCAGAGTCGAGAGTTCCTGTTTGCGGCAACTGCAAAGCCGAATTTTCCAACTGGCATTCCGGTGTCAGTGAAGTCAGTGCCGCCGCCCTGGCCAAACTCATCCAGGCTTCGCCCATTCCAGTCGTTGCCGATTTCTGGGCACCGTGGTGCGGCCCGTGTCGCGCGTTTGCTCCCACCTTTCAACAAGCCGCCACGCAGTGTCTGGGGCGCGCCGTTCTGGTCAAAGTGAATACGGAGGCTCAGCCTGCCGCCGGTCAGTCTTACGGGATCCGGGGCATACCGACCCTGGTCATTTTCAAAGGGGGAGTGGAGTCCGATCGTCAATCGGGTGCCATGCCCTTGCCCACGTTCCTGAGTTGGCTCAATCCCTGGTTGAGTGCACCTCGCGCGGCGTGACGAAACTTCTGCGCAGCTGCATATTTTTCCCAATGCGCGCCTCAAAAGTTTCTGTTTCAATCGTGAGATGAGAAAATTCGGTTGGATGTCCGTCGTTCTTTTTGCCCTGCTGAGTCTACCTTCGTCGGGATCGGCAGGACAGGTCGTTTACAAGAACATGTACTCGGGCCATGACCTCGTCCAGGGCATTGGCAAGACCGTGGCCGAAGCCAATCAGGACGCGAAGGCGGCCATTCCTCCTCAGTTCAAGGTGGACCCCCTGAACAGCGCGACGCTGGAGTGCAGTGTTTCCGATGCGCAGAACCTGCTCGGCGAAGGGACGGAGTGTGATCCAAAAATTCCTGGAAATCGGGTGCGAGTCACGATCCCGATCAGCCTTGCGACTTCCGGCGGAAAGGCGGCTGACAAAACGAATGAGAAAGCAGCGTCAAAGAAGTGATTGCGGACCCTTGTTGGAAAGTTTCCGTCAGAGAAGTTCTTCAAGCACCTGGTCGTGAAATGCAGGGCCTGCGGAATGGCAGTACCGGATCAGGCCCCTGGATTCTGAAAAATTTTCGGATACGACAGGATGATTCCGATTTTTCTTTCCCCGTTTTCCGAAGCTGAAATCCGGGAGTGAAAGAATCCTGAGTCCCAGCTGATCATCACACGTCATCTTTTCAGGTGAGTTGAAGTAGACGGAAGCCAGAAGATCAAAGGGGAGAAACCCGTTTTCGCGCAGCCCAAGCCTCCAGATCCTGAGCCAGAGTTTTGAATGCCGGGCCAACCAGGCCGAAGCGCCGCCGGATTGCGACAGAAGCCGAAGGTCGGCGGGAGTGATTTCGAAGTGAAGCGCGACTTCAGTTGAAATCAGCGCGAAGTGCAGCCCGTGTCCCAGCAGTTCGTCAAAGGAGGCCTCATCTCCCCAGTAGTTGCTGTCAGTCAGAACGAATTGGCGTTTCCCGACTCGGGGTTCGTAGTCCAGGCGACGGCCTCCCACAAAGATCACTTCTGAAACTTTGGATACACCCTCGGGGTAAAGCCGGAACGCGCCGGCAATCGTCGTGAGCCGTCCCAGGGCCAGGACGGCGATGGGAGCATTCGCAGAACGCTGTCTCAGAAATTCCGCCAGAGCGCGAGACCCCGCGGAGTCAAAGTCAGTGGGTGAGGTCGCTCCCGAATACAGCGGAATGCTCTCTTGACTCTGGCCATTCAGTGCCAGAACTTTCGCCGCGATCTTCAATGGGCGAGCGAGGGTCGGCGCGTTTCCATAAGTCACGCTGATGCCTGCTACGGCATCCGGGTAGTGTTTCAGCGCGTGGGTGAGGGCATAACCGTCATCCACATCCTTGAACGCAAGCCCTGTGGAGATGTCCGTATCGATCCAGACCTGCTTTCCGGTTGCCTGAGCGTCTTCTGCCCGTACCAAATTCGTCCAGCCCGTGAAGCTGAAAATGAAACCACTGAGCAGGAAAAGGAAGACGAACCGAGCGATCATCAGTTAGAGAAAGTAGTATGTCATCTGATCAAAAGCAAACGGCAACGGTCCCTGAAGGGGGCGTCGTGAGAGTCGAGGAATGGACGAGCGGAGAGTGGCAGGATTTTCTTCTGCGGAAATCCTGGCTCACGCCTCAGGAGCGGGTCTCGAAAGTCACTCGTCTCGCCGGCGGAAACATGAATCTTTCCCTCAAAGTCACCCATACCTCGGGTGAAATGTTCATCAAACAGGGAAGGCCCTGGGTCGAGAAATACCCTCAATTTGAAGCTCCCTGGGGACGCACTGCGCTTGAAGCGGACTTTTATCTTTGCACGCGTGACACTGCGCGGATTCGTGACGCCATGCCTGCTTTCATCGGGATTGACGCTGAGCTGCAGGTCCTGGCCACGCAGTGGATTGCGGACACCACAGAGGCCAGCTCAATCTATGCGGAGCAGTCGGGCTCACAGTTTCTCAGGCAGCACTCTGAGTTCCTGCTTTCCTACCTCGAAGCGCTGAACGGCAGCGAAGTCAAAAAGCTCGAAGGGCGTTTCGACCAGAACCCTCTGAAGCTTCTGAACTCCTTTCACATCCATGATTATCCTTTTCAAGCAGAGCAAATCCGGGTGGCCGAAGAAGCCTCACTGCAGAATCTCGGCTGGCTGCGCGACGCACGCTTCACGAAAGTTCGCGATGAGATGAAAGCCGATTACCTCGGCACTGGCGACCATTTTCTGCATGGCGATTTCTATCCAGGCAGTTTGATGATCAAAGAGGGTCGACCCATCGTCATTGATTCCGAATTCTGCATGATGGGTCGAAGCGAATTTGATGCAGGAAATCTTTTCGGTCATCTGATTCTGGCGGGAGCGAAGTCGAATGAGATCGAAATTGAGTGGTCGGGTTCACGGTACTTTCAGTCTCTCGACCTCGGGTACTTGAAGAAGACGGCAGGCATCGAAATTCTGCGGCGTACCCTGGGGGTCGCGAAAGTCCGCGAATTCAAAAGCCCCGAAGCCTTCGCTGCACTGATCGACTCAGCGCGGGCTCTGCTTTTTCAGTAATTTCACGAGTTCCGGCGCGGCTTGCTTATAGGTCAGCCAGAGGTGGCGACTGGTGGTCTTGAGCCAGCCTCCCTTCTCGTATTTGCGAGGACTTGTGAGAAGGCAGGCCTGAATTTCACTCAGGGCGATACCTCTCTGGTGAGCATTCCAGATCAGCAGGTGGTCTTCACCGTAAGCGGTACCGAGAGGAAAATCCCCGAGTTCACGAAAAACCGATTTCTTCATGCACAGTCCCTGATCACCGAAGGGCATCTTGAAGTAGCGAGAGCGGATCAGAACGCCCAGGTCATTCAAGCGAGTCAGAGGCGAAGTGCCGGAGAAACGCAGCTTGAAATAATGAATCAAATCGGGATTTTTCTGGAGACTCACTTCGAGACCCATGAGGGTCTGAAGCGTGAAACGCGAGTCCGAGTGGAGGAACCAGACGAAATCACCCGTCGCTTTTTCCGCTCCGGCGTTCATCTGTTCCGCGCGGCCCTGCTTGGCCGTGATCCAGCGAACTGAACGCCCCAGGGCCAGAGTTTCGCTGATCAGACTGACGGACTCGGGCGCGAAATGTGATCCCACGAACAGAATTTCAGTCTTGAGTGGCAGATTGATGAGGTCTTCGATCAATTCCTTCCACGCGTTATCATGCGGACCGACCGGAATGACGACCGAAACGTTCTTCAGCGTGATTGAAAAATCCTGGGGGGACGAAGTTCTTGCACTCTCAGTCATGAGCAGAGGCCGGCGCAGTGGCAGCGGCTACGGCGTACATTCCCACGGTGGGATTCCACGTCTTCACACCTTCATCCGTTTTCACTTCAATGGTTTTCAGGATGAAGTCGTCTCTCTTGGCGTTGTGCATGCACATGGAAATCGGTCCTTCATCGGTCATCACCATGAAAGAGCAGGAGTCAATCCGGTCGCAGTCGAGCTGCGTCGCGTCCATGAAGTTGTGCACGAAGAAAGTGAGTTTTCCCATCTTGCCCTTGGATTTGATCAGGGAAGGCAGCATCTTCATCACTTTGGGAATCGCGAGTTTCGTGACTCCACGAGTGGCCAGTTTTGGATTCTGAATCATCCACTTTCCGAGGTTCTTCGCGAAACCGATCTTGTTGGTGCGGTCCAGGACCAGCCCTTCGGAAGCGTCCATGAAATCCGTGATGAATTCTGGGTTCTCCAGCATCGGGAAAAGCTTGCCGTCGCTCGTGAGGGAAACTGAATACCGATTGCAGTCCTTGTGACCGATCTGGATGGAGTCGTACGGAAGCTTCACGCCGGCGCCTTCTTCGATCTTGGCCCACACCGTGTCGGCATCGATGATGGTATCGCGCTTGCGCAGTTCCCCGCGTCCGGTATCGGCCTGGAGCTGAAACGAAGCGAACTGAACGATGTCCGAATTCTCGGCGAAGAACTGGATCAAAGCCGGGATCTCATGAAAATTGCCCGCGAAAACGGTGGTGTTGAAGATGATGTGGATGGGGAGCCCGCGCACGCGTTCAATGTACATCTTGCGGACTTTGTTGAGTTCCACTTCAGTCTTGTGGGGCTTGCGCTCCTGAGTGAGATCGACGTGAAAGGCGATGTCCTTGAGTCCGACGGCGAGAAGTTTCTCGATCAGCGCACGAGAAGCCTTGAGGCCGTTGGTCATCAGGGTCGGGTTCATGCCCATCGACTTGATGCGCTTCACGATCTGAATCAATTCCGCTTCGTCTCTGAGGGTTGGATCACCGCCCGTGACCTGCACGTCAGTGCCGGGTCCGTAATGATCCTTGATCGCGTCTATTCGGGCGAAGATTTCCTGCAGCGGAATGTCCTTCACGGACTCAGAATTTTCCGAGAGGTAACAGAGCGTGCAATCAAGATTGCACCGTTGAGTCACTTCGAGCGCGACGCAACCGATGGGGTAGCGTTTGCCCAGGATCTGCTGGGCCGTCCACGCGCCGGCTTTTTTCACGCGCTCCGCCGCTTTTGCAGTCGCTGCCTTCACGCTTCCCTGGGATCCGATCGTGTAGGGACGAAACGTTCTGATCTCCTCAGCGCCGTAAAATTTCATGGGTTCAGAAGAAACGCACTTCGTGAGCAAAGTCAATTGTGGAGAAGCTGTCCGTATTTCGTCCGAGCGATTTTCACGTGCTTGTGCTGTCCTGCGCAGTCGCCTGTGCAGGCTGCCGCGTCACCCGTGCAAGGAGGATGCAACGAAATGCAATGAAGGGGCGAACCCGGGAGCGCGCTGGAGTCAGTACCGGCTCTTCATCAGAAAAGTGATGACTTCCTTCGCGCAGTTTTCGCAATAGCCGAGTTTGGACTTCATGTTCTCGATGGTCTGATGAGCCAGGGCGTCGCCTTCTTCGTTCATCTTTCCCGACTCCTTCTTCTCCTGTTCACTGCCGCCCCGGCCGTAGAACAGAAGGGCGTCATGCATCTGTGTCAGTCGGGATTTCTGGGACTCGTAATAGTGCTTCTCGAGCTTGTGCCAGAATTCCGGAAAGACTTTGGCATAGCTCACGCCCTCGCGTGGGTGATCCAGAGACCAGGCGCCCACTTGCGAAATGATGTTCTGACGGAAAGCGATCTGTTCGGCCGCGTCCGTGGGAGCGCCGACGATCTTTTCAAACTCGTTGATGAGAGCGAAGTCGGGATCTTCCATCTTGCCGGTGATGGAGTTTTTGACTTTCTCCTTCTTGAGCACGAGCGCGATGTGCTGGACATACTTCTTCAGAAAATCTTCCCACTGCACGGAGTTGTAGAGACCGATGGAGTCCCTGACCTCGCGGTCAATCACGGTGAGGTACTCGTTTCGCACCGTATTGATGAAATCAGCGGAGTCGTGGTAGCCGTCCTTGATGTCCTGTTTGAGAAATTCGTATTCGCTCGTGTGTTTCACGAAATCTTCCATTTCACGAAGCACGGCGAGGGGAGAGAGGCAGGCGAATCCGGCATTTTGCGCGGCCCCGAAGAGGATCGACTTGATCTCGCGCGCCGAAGCCCCCATGCGGCCTTCGTAGTACGGGATGTTGCTGTACTCTTCACGAAGTTTGCGGATGGAGGAGCGCAAAATCTTTCGATCTTCAGGAGAAAGCCCCATGGGCATTTCTCCCGTATCGTAGAGTTTCGCCTTTTCCAGCGGGGAGAGGTTTGAAATGACGGAGCTGATCTGATTGGGATAGCTGATGCCGTTGGGCTTCTTGAGGCGAGTGAGCACTGCCCAGAGGGCAAGTGCCCAGTCGGTGTGGGGAGTGACATGCTTTTCGGCTTCGACCTGCTTCAGTTCAGCGTGGTAGATTTCCTTCTCCTGGCTGACGGACAGAAGGTACGGCACGCGAATCAATTCAATGCGCGCTTTGAAACTCGTGAAATCCGGAAATTCCTTGAATGCATCCAACTGCAGTTCGTTGCTTGAGCCCAGCAGGCAGGTATCGAGGTAAGCGATGCTCGCTCCCACGTTGACTGAACCCGTCTCGCACGCGATCAGCAGGTATTTGTAAGTTTCGATCGGACGCTTCAGCAGATCGCTGTACTCGATGATGCCGCGATTGCCATCCACCAGATCTCCGGTGAGCGTGAAAAGGTTCAGACTCTGGAGTGAAACGGGGAGGGAACTCAAGCTCTTGTTGTAGGAGAGCTGGTGATACTGGGCATCGACGTGCATCTGGGGCTCGATCGTGACGAGTCCTTTGCGGAAGCGGCGTGCGAAGTAGTAACGCTCGACCTGCACGTGCATGAGGACTTTTCTGAAGTCTCCTCCATTGGCGTTGACGAGGGCATTGAAGATTTCCTTGCAACGGTGATTGAGATCGCCTTTGGTGAGGTACTGCGGGAGCGTTTCCCAGAGTTCATCGCACTTCTTCCTGCCCAGAAGTTTTTCAAGCAGCGCGCGGCGCTGCGCCTGCGGAATGAGAAGAAACGGATGATCGCGCATCACGGAAGGAAGGCGCGCGGCGACTTCTTCATCTGGAAGTTTCGCATAAGTGGAAAGATTCGTGCTCTGGCGCTCTGAGTAGGCCCCCAGTCCCAGGCCACCCTTCGTGTAGCGCTCCAGAGGGAACACCCAGTTGAACGTGTAGAGACCGCCCTTGGGTTCATGGGAGTACTTCTCCATGCCGGCCATCATGCCCTGAATGAGCGTGCTCTTGGCGCTGCCGTTGGGGCCGTGGAGGAGCACCAGCTTGTTGTTGATGCCCTGGCGCGCGAAAGTGCGGAGGGTATTGTAGATCTTGTTCTGAACTTCTTCGTGCCCGATGACTTTTCTCGCAAGCTCAGTCTCGTCAAAGATCTTGAAGCGGGCATGAGGCTCACCCTTGTCCGCACCCGTGGATTCTTCCTTGCCGAAGTAGTCCATCATGTCGGCGGCGTACTGAGCGGAGCCTCGGAGCTGGCACTCCGGCTGTTCGGCCACCAGCTCCAGATACTCGTCGAAACTCAACAGGCGTCGGTTGCTTTCAAATTCGGTTTTGACCGCTTGTTCCACCCAACGCAAAGTATCCGGAGATTGTTTCGACATGCCTCGATTCTACCCGAAAGCCCGAGAGAATGAAAAGTCCTCAGGCAGGTTCCGGCTTTTTACCCGCTTTGTTCTTGGTGCGTTTCTTCCGGGATCCCTTGCGGCGGCCATGGCCGGACTTCTTGCTCTTCTCCGGTTTGACGAAAACGAATCTGGGATGCGCTGAATCAATCAGCGGATGTTCGACGGAGTTGAGCCCGCCAAATTTCTGATTGGCGTCATTCTGGGCCACGATGGACTGAACGACCACTTCACGCATGATGGGGCCTGCCGTGAGTTTCTTTCGTGCCGCAGGAATTCTGGACATGACCCAGCCCATGTCGTCACCACCCGTCACCAGGAAGTCGAGCGTGGCGACTTTGTAGAGTTTCGAATCGATGATCGAACTTCCGTCCGTGAACTTCGCGTCCAGAAGTCGGTTGATTTCCCATGGAGAGATCTGGTGGTCTCCATTGAGGTCGGTCGAGGGAGCGGCGACTGAAGGATCCAGCAGGCGCAGCTGCACTCCGGAGACGGAGAACCAGCCTCGCACACCGCTCTCGGCCACCCGGAGCAGCTGCTTGAGTTCCTTGCCATTCACCGTGAGCAGTGAAATCGCATTGTCAAAAGGCAGGGCCTTGAAGACGTCTCCATAGGTGATCGCGCCTTCTTCAAGCGAAGTGCGGATGCCGCCCGCATTCATGATCGCCACATCAGCCTGAACGCTTTCCCGAATGGCATCGGCGACGAGGTCTCCAAAAGGCGATTCCTGAGTGCGGGTGTGCTCAATCCTGCGCACGGCATTTCCGAGAACCTTGTGCTTGGCTTCGGCCGTCCTGTCAAAAATGGGCTGCAGAAGAGCGGTGATTTCGGAATCCGCCTTGACTTTCTTTCCATGAAAAACAGGAGTGATCAGTTCACCCCGGCCATTTTTGGGAGCCGGGCGGTCGCCGTTGCAGTCCTTCTGATGAGCGAAAACCTTCGGACAGATCGGGACAGGACCTTCAATGCGAGTCTTGTCGGTGACGAGCTTCTTCTGGCTCCAGTCGTAAGTCAGGTACAGGAGATTGAAGTACTGATTTCGAGTGCCTCCTTGAATGACCGGAACGCCGGAGATCCAGTGGTGGACCAGAGTATGTGAGTGACCGGAGACCACTGCGTCCACCGTTCCGGCGGGAAGGGAGTGGAGGAGTTCCACGATTTCTTCACGTGATTCATCCGTCTGGGTGTCGACGCAGTCAGAGGCCGGATCAGTCGGAGCTCTCAGGGCTTTGGACTTCTTGAACTCCGAGTGAGAAGCGTCGCAGTGCAGGCCGGCGTGGGCCAGAACGAGCACGATCTGCGCACCCTGCTTGCGAAGTTGATCAGCTTGAATCAGCGTTGCATCCTTCAGGTTCATGAACTCCAGGCTCTTGACGTATTCCTGGCGAGTCGTCACTGGAGTCTCCAGGGTCGTGAGCCCGATCACTCCGATCGTCAGCCCGCCGGCCTTGATCATGTAGTGAGGAACCGTTCCTGGGATGCCCGGCAGTGCCCGAGTGCCTTTGTCGATGATGTTCGAGGAAACGTAAGGGTATTTGGCTTCCGAGATTCTCTTTTTGAGGGCACCCAGTGAATCCGATTCAGTCTGACTGTTTTCCGCACCGAAATCGAATTCGTGATTGCCGATCGTGGCTGCATTCAGACCGATGGCGTTGAAGTACTGCACCATGGCGGCGCCTTTTTCGATGTTGCTTTCAAGTGAACCCTGAAACTCATCGCCCGCATCGAGAAGCAAAAGTCTCGTGCCGAAGTCGTCTTTCAAAATCCTGATCTGCGACGCGAGGTAGGCTGCGCCGCCGCGGTCATAGGGAACGACAGGCACTCCTTCGGCTTCTTTCGTCTTGGCGGACTCAGGAGCCAGCGCACCATGCACGTCATTCATTCCGAGGATCACGACGGTTTCCTGATGGGGGTCCTTGGAGAGTTCCACTTTGGCGCTGTGATCTGATCCGGTCTCATCGGTGGTCTCGTGTGCGCCGTGGCTGCAGCCGCCGAGGGTTGCACCGAGCGCGGCGGCTGCAGTGAGTGCTGAAAAGGCCTTTGAAAGGTCATGAGAAAAGCGATGAAAGGAGAGTGCCGTACCGGAAAGTTTTCGCATGAAGATGACGATACCAAAGATTGAATGAAACACACCCAGAAACCGACAAAAAGCTGACGAAAAGCGGATTCCATTAGGCAATTAAAGCAGTCTTTCTTTTTACCCAGTGCGCCCCTACCATAGGAAGTCAGGAGAATTGCATATGCCTCTTAGCTCTGGGTCCAGTCGTTTGAAATACACCATGGTGATCACTGGCGTCCTGGGAGCATTGGCTCTGACGGTGTACGGAAGTCGATGGGCATATGAAAATTACGTGGCCATGCCTCCTGCCGCCAAGCACGTGGCTGATCCCGCGAAGCTGAAAAGTTTCACTCCCGAAACCGCGTTGGTCAAGGCGGAGGAGGACGAAAGCCGTGAAGCGCACGGAAACGGCCATGCGACTGGAAAACAGAGCGCGAGGCACACCGAGAAATCCCATGCGGGGCTCACGCATGACGCGGAATCTCGTGAGAAGCAGCTTTGCCGAACTCTGGAGATCCCCGGAAAAGGTCCTGAAAGTTCCCTCGTCAGTGCCGATGACTGGGACGATGTGCTGGATCAGTATCATGAAGTCAAAGCGGGGCTCGTCGCCTGGCTTGAATCTCACGAAGCTAAATTTTCACCGGAGAACTACAAGTGGATGCACGCACAGATTCTGGATCTGCGGCTGCAGCGTCCGACCACACCGCAGGAGCCTGACCTGAGCTGGCGCGGAATCGGAGTGTTGACCCTTGAAGTTGCCAAGCCGCTGGTTCGTCTCGGTGGAGGCTTCCCCGATCTTCTTGAAAAGGATCCGGCACGAGGCCGCTTTGAACTGGCTCGACTTCTTTCTCAGGTCTGGACGCCCGCCGCTTTCGAGACGCATGATCTGAAGCACCCCTGGACTTCGGTTTTGAGCTGTCTTCACGTGGATGAAAAAACATCGGAAGCGGGCTGGGCGATCTCTACTGCTGTCGCCAGGCAGTTCGTGACCCCCGGTTGCCGCATTCCGGCTTTTTCGGATGAAACTCGCCTCTGTCTCGAGAATCAGCTCGCGCCTTCACCCACGGCAGCGACTGTGAAAGGAATCTCCCATGAGTAACTTCAGAATAACGCTCAAGTCAAACGCCTGGTCCGTCACTTCAATTCTTTCAGCCGCTCTGTCCGCTTCCGTTCTGAGTGGTTGCATCAGCCTCACTGGAACTTCAGAAGTGCTGAGTCAGGGAAAGAACAAGGATGGCACGGAGGTCGCTGCCTCTCAGATCAATCATTCTCCGATCGTCGAGGCTTACCTCAATTACGAGGCTGCACCGTCCAAATGGGTCGGACCCGCCGCTTTCGTCGTGCATGTTCAGGCGAAGGACTCCGTTCAGGCTGAATTTTCCGTTCGTCACGGGATGCATTCCTACGTGGCACCCGAAGTGAAGAAGTCGACCCAGAAGGTGATTCACCGAAGTCTCGCTTCCGAAGGCGGAGGTCATCATCACGAAGTTGCTGCAAAAGCCTCAAAAACCGCCACCAAGAAGGAAATGCCCGCCGTCGATGAAACGGGTGAATCGGTCTCCAGTTACGGTCTGAGTCTTTCGACCGAAGTTCTGCGTGAGAGACTCCACACTCTGGCGGAGCTGGTGGCTGACGAAGATCAGAACCCTGAAGTGAAAGGCTGCCTTTCTCCTCTGAAGGTCAGACTCGTTCGCAGTGACGGTTCAGTGCTTGAAAAAGAAGGTTGCCGAAACGCTCTCGGCTGGCCGGGATATGTCAGTCAGATGGTCAGCGCCCTCATCAGCGCACGTACGGATCTTCCGACGCCAGGGGCGGCAGCTGCCGCACCAGCAGTGGTTCCGGCAACTGCTTCAGCAGGAACTCACGAAGCTGCAAAAGTGGTGAATGCGATTTCCCATGCGGCCCAGGAAGTATTCAAAGAAGCGGCCGTTTCCCAGGCCGTGGCGAAGGAAACCGTGAGCCACGAAGCGGTGGTGAAGGAAGCTGTTCATGAGAAAGCTTCCCGCTCTCTCGCCAGCGCGTCCGAAACGAAGCCGACTCTCGCTGCTGAACACAAGGCCGCTCCCACTTCAGAAAGGAAAGCGGATCAGGAACTTCTCAAGGAAATGAACCGCGATGATGCGAAGACTGAGCATCCCGCGACTGCGCCCGCTTCTCATTGAGGCAGCCTTGAGGCAGTTTGAAGGCCCGTGAAACGGCCTTGAAAAAGGAAACCCATCCGTGGGTTTGTCGCACTCCCTGTCCCTGGAGTCTCCAAGTCTAAAGACTTTCCTGAATCTGTCACGACTCTTTGCATTCAAAATGAAAAAAACAGAACAGCGCTCCCAGCAGGCGAGCAGCTCAGTTCCACTGAACGGGAACTTGAGTGGACGGGTTGTTCGGATCTTCCGAGCGTTGAAGTTTGACGAATCCGTTCTGACGTCCGAACTGAAAGACGTCGCGAGTCACTTTCACGTCCTGCATGCAGTAGTCGATGATCTTCTGAATCTGGCCGGATTTCCACCATTCCACGGCCATGAGACCGTCGGCGGATTTTCCGGTGCCCAGTGTTCCGCGCGCCACATACTCGAGTTTCAGAAAGCGCTGGCGTGTCAGGGCTTCGAGATCGTACATGATGTCAAAGACGTCGAGGCGCTCAGGCTTCAATCCGTAAGGCACCATGACCGGGATGTCGAAGCCTCGGATATTATAGCCGATGACGAGGCGCTCTTCACAGAGTTCAATGAGCTTGGGGAGCTCATGTTCCTGATAGGCAGTGTACTGATCCGTCTTGCTGTCATAAGCGCAGGCGATCGAAATGCCGAGCTTGTCCACATGGTCCCAGCCTCCGACGTCCTGCACGAGTTTCTGCGTTTCCACGTCCACCACCAGAAAGTGTCGGTGCTTCAGAAAGAGACTCGAGGGAACCACGTCTTCAGAGAAGGGCACGCAGCTGCCATGGCGCCAGAACGAGGCATTGAGCTTGATGCGGATCCCTGAAGAACCCGAGCCCGTCGGCCCAGAAAGGGTTGGTGATGAAGTTGACGTGGGCGCTGCCCCGATGATTGCCATGAAAAATCACCTTGGCTGTTCGGACATTTATTGTCAAGATGGCGTCAGGCACGTCAGGCCGTTACGCCACGCCAAAACTTCTATGAAAAAACCATCAGAAAACCTCTCGTCCGCTATTGCTCATTGTGAAAAGAATTTCAGCACTTATCTCGAAGATTTAAAGGAACTCGCTCGCATTCCGAGTGTCAGCTTCTCAGGCTTCCCGGAGTCAGAAGTGAGGCGCAGTGCGCAAGCGGTCGCGAAGCTGCTGACCGCGCGTGGTTTCGAAAAAGTCGAGGTTCTGGAAATTCCAGGCGCGCATCCTTACGTTTATGGGGAGCGTCTCAAAGCGCCGGGTAAACCCACTCTTCTCCTCTACGCGCATCACGACGTTCAACCTCCCGGTCGCGAAGAGCTTTGGAAAACTCCCCCCTTTGAACCCACTCATCTTGAAGGTCCCGGCGGCGAGCGCCTTTACGGACGAGGTACGGCGGATGACAAAGCCGGAGTCGTGGTTCATGCTTCTGCAGTCGCGGCATTTCTGGATTCAGGCAGCGAGCTGCCTGTCAACGTCAAGATCGTGGTTGAAGGCGAAGAAGAAATTGGAAGCGGCTATCTGCCCGAGTTCCTGAAGACCTACCGTCACAAGCTCGATGCTGACATCATGGTCCTGACCGATACGACCAACTTTGATTGCGGAGTGCCGGCCTTGACCGTCGCTCTGCGTGGACTGGTGGGACTCGAGATTGAAGTCAGGGCCCTCACCAAGTCCGTCCATTCAGGAATGTGGGGCGGACCCGTGCCGGATCCTGCCATGGCTCTTTCCAAGATGCTCGCGAGTCTCGTGGACGAGCAGGGTCGCATCGCGATTCCTGAGGTGCTCGCCATGGTCAGACCTCTCGGTGATGCCGAAGCGCAAGAGATGAAGAAAATCCCGTTTCATGAGCCTGATTTCAGAAAACAGGTCGGCATGGTCGAAGGCTCTCATCTGCTCCGCGAAGGTCCCAATCCGAATGCGCAGATCTGGCGTTTTCCGAGTCTCACCGTGAATGCGATCCAGGCTTCTTCTCGCAAACAGGCCGGCAATATCATCAATGACACGGCCTGGGCGAAAGTCACGATCCGCACCGTGGCCGACATGGACTCGGAACGCACGATGGAGCTCCTGCAAAGTCATCTGAGAAAAGTGGCACCCTGGGGTGTCGAAGTTCATTTTGAAATCGAGTCTTCCAATGGCCCGTGGGCTCTGGATTTGAAAGCTCCGGGAGTCGAAGAGGCTCTGGGGGTCGCGATCAGCGCGATGAAAAAGGGATATGGTACCGAGCCGCTCCAGATCGGCTGCGGCGGCAGCATTCCCTTCGTCAAGCCTTTCGCCGACGCGCTCGGTGGGGCGCCCGCACTCCTCGTGGGAGTCGAAGATCCCTACACCAATGCACATGGCGAAAACGAAAGTCTCCTCATCAGCGATCTGAAGAAGGCATGCCTCAGTCAGATTCATCTCTTTTCAGAGATCGCCGAGAAAATCTCACCCAAACGAAAGAGTTGACCTCATGACGACAGCAACTGATTCACAGAACCCTTCCCATCTGGAAAACTCCGGCGATGCTCCCGAGCACCAGCCGAGCCTCGTCGAGCAGACTCTTCGAGAGCAGCGCGAATCCTGGCGCGAAATCTCTGAGCGCGTGTCCAGCATTTCAGGGCGTGAGCTCCCGCACGAATCTCCGAAGCGCATTCTGCTCTTTGGTCTCGGCAGCAGTCTCTTTGCGGCGCGACTTTCCGCTTTCGCGCTGATTCGCGAAAAAAGTCGGCAGCGCATCCCCGTGATCGCGTGCTCCAGCACTCGCATCGGCATCGACATCGTGCCTCAGCGTGGCGACTGGGCTTTCGCATTCACTCACCGCGGGGGAGCGGGTCCGACTCTTCAGGCGATGGAGCTCTGTGAAAAACTCGGCGCTTTCACCGTCATGGTCTGCGCTCAAGGCATTGAAGCTCCGGCCAGTGCAAGATTTCAGTTGCCCACGGTACCTTTGGAAAAAGTCGAACCCCACACTTCCGCCGTGACCGGCGCCATCTGCGCGGTGAGCACGCTTCTGCTCGGCAACAAGGCCGTCGAGGAATGGGACGCTCTTCGCAGTATCGGAACTCCTGATCTGGAACTCTACCGCAGACGCGCGGGGCTCGGGCCAACGATCCTCATCGGGGAGTGGGAAGGCGAATGGCTGGCACGCGAAGGCGCACTCAAAGTCATGGAAATGGCGCGACTCCCGATCCGCGCGTTCGGCAGCGAAGAATTCTTTCACGGCCCCCATTACACGCTGACTCCTGAAGACCGCATCTGGCACATCTCCGTGCCGAAGGATCCCCGGAACGACACGATCGCGAAAATGAAACCTCATTATTCCATCGGCATCTTCGGCGCGACTCCGCTTGCCTGGATCCCGGCTCTTGTCGAACTTCAGTGGCTGGCACTCGCCGTCGCGATCAACCGCGGAGTGGATCCGGATCTGAAAGCTCCGTCGGAAAGCTGACTTGGAATGAAAAAAGCCCGGACTTGCGGCTTTCTCAGAAAAAGAAGGAGAACGCAAGCGGAGTGATGGCGACGGCGCCGAGGGCGCTGGATTCTGATCGGTTTCCCGCGGTGGCGGTGATGAAACCAATTTGTGGAGAAACATAGAAAGCGTTTTCGATGTTGTCGACATTGAAGAAGTTGAAAGTGGGTCCGACATTCAGGTTGAACGCCGATGCATTGATTGAGCCGGTCGCATAGGCCGCGGAAGTACTGAGCTGAATTGAAGAAGTGAGGAGGCGAGAGTACCCGATGCTGATCTTGAAAGTGGATTCGCCGCTCTGGAAAATCAGGCTCGAAGTGGTGCTGCCATCAAGCTCATTGAGCTGGCTCGTGGCCGCGTGTGATGCCCTTGACGCGTAGTTGCGGTATCTCCCATGGTGTCACACTTCGTTTCATTGCCAACTGAAAAGACCGATCAGAGGGAGCTCTCTGGAAACATTCAGTTTACTGGGGTAAGCGTACACGGTGTACGCTTACCCCAGTAAACTGTACTTTTCTCAGGCCCCGTTCCGCGGTTGGGCCCGTTCAAATGTTGAGCCTCCCATTCAAAGAAAGAACGCGATGGCGCGTTCAAAGAAAGAACGTGAAGGCGAGTGGCACGACCGCGGTTCTCAGATCCGTATTGAAGTAATCGCTCGATGAGAAGCGTTCTGAGAGCGTGAGGTAAGGAGCGTATGACACTGAGTCATTCACGGCGAAGCGTTTTCCAAAAGTCAGAATGCCGCCGAAAGTGGCAGCCGACGTCCGATTGCTCACTGCCACGAAATAAATCTGAGGGAGGAGAAAGAAGGCATTGCCAAGCCGGTCGGTGTCGGCAAAATTGAACGTGGGACCGGCTGCGAGAGTGAAGGATGTCGTCGTGTTCGACACCCCGGAAGAGCTGGACTTGACCGTACCTATCCCGAGATCGAAGTTGCCCGTCAGCTGAATGGACGGAGCGACGAGCCGCGAATAACCCAGAGAAAAACCGAAAGCGGTATCGCCACTTTGAAAGACGAGTGAACTGCGCGAGCTGGCGTCGAGTTCATTGAGTTCGCCGAGTTCGCCGAGTTCAGCGGCACGTGCAGGGTTGCCGAACGCGAAGAGAGCAAGGAACAGGATGGTTCTCGAAGAAGTTTTCCTCACAGCGGAAATTTTTCCTGACCGCTCTGTGCACTGGGTTCAATCGTGTCTTCGCCCTTGGCTCTGGGTGGCGGGAGTTCCGCCGTCCCGTCCGCTCCTCCGAGTTCGGGAGGTTCACCTGCTTCACCGACGAGGCGGTACACACTGGATTCATATCTGCCGAGATGAGTGTTTGCCGTTTCGAAGGCTTCCTGCGCTTTCTTGAGGCCTTTTCCGATGTCTTCGAATTTGCGCTCAAAATGCTCGAAGTGGCGGCGAGCTTTTTTGATGTCGCCAATCGTCTTTTCAACTCCGCGGGACATGTCATAGTATTCCTGCGCCATCGTGACCGACCGAAGTCCCATGGCAAGCGTATTCGGAGAAACCGGATAGACTTTGAGTTTGGTGATGTCCTCAAAGAGTCTGCCGTTTCGAATCACTTCAAAGTAGAGAATTTCGCTTGGGAGAAAAAGCATCGCCATGTCAGTCGTCCCGTGGTCCGGACGAATGTACTTGTCAGCGATGGACTTGGACTGAGTGCGGATGAAAGTTTCGAGCGCTTTTCGCGCGACTTCAAGCATCGCCGGATCCTGGGATTCGAACAGGGGGAGGACCTGTTCACGCGGAAACTTGCTGTCGATCGGAAGGACCTGTCTGGCCATCTTGACGACGGCGTCCACTCGCTCCGGCGAGTTGGGTACGACCGCATACTGCAGCTCATACCCACCCGGAGGCAGAAAGTCCGCAAGCAGTCTTTCGAGAGTCGCTTCGCCGAAGCCCCCTCGCAGATGCGGGAGTTTCAGAAGACTGTTGAGATCTGAAATGGACTGACCCACCACGTTCAGGGACTGCAGCTTGAGTTCCGCCGCCTGAAGATGTTCCTGCACCTTTTCAAAATGCTTGAAGCCTTCCTTGAGATTCTCATTGAGCTTGGTCTCGACACTCTTGCCGATGTTCTCGAGTCGCGTTCCGACCTGCAGCTCCAGGGACTGGAAACGACCTTGGAGCGCTTCGGTAGTCTTGAGGAGTCCGGTTTGCAGTTCGGACCTGCCTTGGGCGAGGGTCCGGTCGATCCGTTCCTGAGCTTCAAGAAAGTGTTTGTTCAGGCGTTCTGTCGTACTCTCACGGCTTTCTCCGACCATACGAGTCATTCTTTCGGTCAGGTCGAGTATGGGCCCCTGCAGGGTGTGTCCCATCTGGCTCTGAAACGTCTGTCCCATGGATTCAATCATTTGAGCGAGCGAGGCTTCTGAAAGTCCGTTAAAACGGCCCTTCAGCCAGATGAACAGGAAGACGAGAGCGACAAGCGCCAGCCCGAGGCCAAACAGAATGATTTCGATGAGGAACGCAGAGACGTCTGAATGCATTTCACGGCTTTAGCATGTCGAGCATTGCCTGACAATCCGGGGCGAGGTAAGGTCGGCGCATGGAATTGTCTTCAGCTCAACCGTCCGGAAACCCATCGAACTTGAAATCGTCTGGTCGCGGACCCGGCAAATATCCAGACAGTATCCGTCTCTTCAAGAGCGACTTCCTCGAGCGCTTCACGCACGTCCATCCCATCATTCCACTGGTGATGTGGACGCCGGTCATCACGTATTTGATCTGGCACTCTTTTGCAGTGGACCACCTTTCATTTGCAACCGTGGCGGGACTCGGTCTGGCAGCGCTGTTCGTCTGGACTTTCGCGGAATACACGCTTCACCGTTTCGTCTTTCATCTGAAGCAGACCACTCCTGCACGCACGCGCCTGGCTTTCATCATTCATGGACTGCATCACGATGATCCGGTGGACGCCTCCCGCCTCGTGATGCCGCCTTTGCCCGGGCTGATCCTCGCGGCTCTGCTGTATTCCCTTTTTCGCGGGCTGCTCGGGCCAGTACTCGTCGAGCCGTTCTTCGCCTTCTTCATCGTCGGCTACCTCTGTTACGACTACATTCACTTCTCCGTGCACCACTTCAATCCGAAGACCCGCGCCGGGAAATACCTCAAAGCCAGTCACATGCGACATCACTTCGTAAGTCATGAAGCCCGCTGGGGCGTGAGCTCCCCACTCTGGGATTACGTTTTCGGGACGGTTCATCCTCCCAAAAAGACCTGAGTCGTGACCGGACGGAAAGTCTTCTCCTTCCTCATCGTGGCGCTCTTTCTGTACATCGCTCCGCCACTTTTCATACCCGTGGCATTCGGGGCGATTTTCGCTGTGCTTTTCTTTCCTGCCTTTGAGTTCCTGCAGCGAAAAAAGGTGAAAAGCTCGTTTGCCGCAGCTCTGATCAGCCTGCTCGTCACTCACGTGTTTCTTCTGCCTTCAGCTCTTCTGCTCTTCGTCGGTGCACGGACCGGGCTTCAGCAGCTCGGAGGCCTTCGAGATGTCCCGATCGTCAACCCTGGATCCGGAGGGGGAGCTGGACACCCGGGCTTCTTTGAAAATCTGGTCAATACTCCCGGTCTGCACGGGCTCTTCGTGAGCCTGTCGAAATCCTTTCCAGTCGAAGTCGAAGAGCTCGTTCACACGGCCAGCGACCTCGCCAAGGGAGTATCGCTGCGTTTTGCCGATTTTCTCGGAGATCTAGTCACACGCCTCCCCGTCATGATCATGGGAATGGTGATCATGGTCCTGAGTACCCTACTTCTTTCTCGTCGATGGAAAACGACTCACTCAGTGTGTGCGCGCCAACTCAGTCTACGACTCAGTCCAGACTGAACGCCTGATTCGCGCTTTCGCCGGAATGTGCCGTTCCGTCATTCTGGCGACCGTGATTTCAGGCTTCGTGCAGGCCTCGATCTTTTCCCTCGTCTACATGGGGTTCGGATTGGGCAACGTCGGTCTCATCGCTTTCCTCGTCTTTCTCTGCTCTTTCATCCCACTGATCGTCGCCGCCTTCGTGGGCGTGATCGACAACTTCATCCGTCCCGCAGTGTTGCGCGGATCAGCGAACCTGCATCCGCTTCTGGCTTTCGTCGCGGCCTTTGGAGGACTTCAGGTCTTTGGCTTTTCGGGCGTGTTTCTGGGGCCGATCATCGCGGGGATGTTCGTCATCACGGTCGAGAATCTCCTCAGCAAATCAGAGCCCGCCTGAACCTTCTTGAAAAAGAGCTTCAGGAAAAGATCTTGCTGATCAGACTTTTCAGCATCCCGGGCTTCTTGGACTTCGAAGCGTTCGCGGTCTGAGTGTGTTTCTTGGCAGCATGGGCTGATGTCCCTGCTGGCTTTGCAGCGGTAGCCGACTGTGATGTCCCGTCGGCAGTGCTCTTTGAAGATCCGTTTGACCCGCCGTTTGAAGGGGCGGGAGCACCGCCATCCACGGGAGCAGTTTTGTAGAAAGTGCGAGGATTGGGCTGCGCAGGAGGCTGATGATCCGCTTTCTTCGCTGAAGTTTTCTTTTCAGGGCGTCCTTCACCTTTGGATTCGTTCTTCGCTGGTCGATCCAGGCGGCTCGAGCCATCGCCGCGAGGGGAGGTCGGATCCGCTGAAATTGGGGCAGAGGTCTGTGCAGCGCCCGCAGCACGAGGGCGAATCCCCGTCGATGGAGTGCCCGGTGCTGGAGAAGCGCCGGCAGCGCGAGGCTGGGCCCCGTCTTCAAATTTTCTGGGGGCCCCGCCGCGACCACCGCGAGAGGAGCCATTTCTGGATGAGCCTTCACCGGAGCGGGAACCGCCGCGATGACTGCGTCCACTGGATTCGCCGTCTCCCGAACTGGCAGAAGGGGAGGCTTCTGCGTATTCCGCTGGAATTTCCTTACCCAGGATCTTGTGAATCTCGCCCAGGATCTTGCGGTCCTGAGGAGTGACGAAGCTCGTGGCCTTGCCCGAGAGATCCGCGCGTCCCGTACGACCGATGCGGTGGACGTAGTCTTCAGGATCCATGGGCAGATCGTAATTCACGACGTGAGCGATGCCATCGACATGAATGCCGCGGCCTGCAACGTCAGTCGCGATCATGATCCGGTATTTGCCTTCCTTGAATTCAGCCAATGCCTGCTCTCGGTGCGATTGCATGCGGTCGGAGTGGATGTAAGTGGCGTCATAGATGCCAGCGCTGTGGAGCGATCTCCAGACGCGGGTCGCTTTGTCCTTGGAGCGCGTGAACACGATGATACTGCCCGGCTCTTCACGAAGAAGGCGCCTGAGTTCACGGGTCTTGCTCTCTTCAGGCATGTGAAGAAGCCGCTGAGTCACGGATGTGGATGCGGAATTGAGTTTACCGATCGCTACCGTTTTAGGGTTCTTTAAAATCTTCTTGGCCAGGTTGGTGACCGACGTCGCCATGGTGGCGGAGAACAGAAGAGTCTGCCTCTTGGCCGGCACGTCCTGCATGATGCGGGCAAGCTGGTCGGCAAAGCCCATGTCGAGCATGCGATCCGCTTCGTCCAGAACCACGACTTCAATGTAGTCGAGCCAGATGTTGCCGCGGTCCAGATGATCGCAGAGGCGGCCCGGAGTGGCGATGATCACCTGGGGGTAAGTGCCGAGCGCGGCGACATCGATTTTCATGTCAATTCCGCCGATGAGCACGACTGAGCGCACTTTTCGCGGAGCACCGAACATTTCAAGCGTCGCTTGAGTCTGCTGAGCCAATTCACGAGTGGGGGCGAGGATCAACCCGAAGGTTCCTTCACGCCCCGCAAAACGGTCGACCATCGGCAATACGAAGGCTGCCGTCTTGCCGGTCCCGGTCTGAGCGGAAGCGATGAGGTCGGTTCCTTCCAGAGCGATGGGAATGCCCTCGGCCTGAACGCCACTGGGGGTTTTGAAGCCTGCTTTTTCAATCAGCAGAAGTGCTTCAGGGGAGAGTCCCAACGAGTCCCAGCGGGGATTCGGAGCAAGTTCAGCCGTTACGGCAGCGGGAGAGGACGATGGGGTCACTAGAGAGTCAATTGGCGGCTTTTCTTCCATGGATGTGCCCCATGCTAGTAGAAAAGTCCGCCAAATGCACCCACTAAATCTGACCCGGGCGCTTCCGGTGCTTCCGTCCCGGCGGCCTCAGGCGCTCTTTTCAGGCCGTTTCACAGGGTTTGCAAGACCTCAGGCGACTGCTTGGGTTGGATCCATCGTCATGAGAAAGCTGGCCATATCTTCGGCATGCTCTTCTTCCTGGCCCAGGATATCTTCCATCAGCCGGCGGGAAGTCGGGTCATTGTCGCCGAGATAACGGATAATCTCACTATAAGAATCGATTGCGATTCTTTCGGCGATCAGATCCTCCTGGATCATTTCAACAAGTGAGCCGCCCTCATGGTATTGAGAGTGACTGCGGTCCAGAAGTCCTTCAGGATTCATGTTCGGGTTTCCGCCGAGCTGGCGAATTCGGACGGCCAGGCGATCCGCGTGAACCTGCTCTTCGTTTGCATGCTGGAGAAATTCATCGGCAACGGCTTTGGCCTGCATTCCCTCGGCGGTGAAGTAGTGGTGCTTGTAGCGAAGCACGCAGACCAGTTCAGTTGCCAGGGCCTCATTGAGGATCTTGATGACCTGTTCACGGTCGCCGCGGTAGCCAGGAGTCACCGCGCCATTCTTGATGTGTTCCCGAGCTCGGCGTTGAATTTCTCTGATGTTGCTCACAAACGGTTGGTTGGCCATGATTGAATCCTTCATTTTTTTCGTTAAATGGTTTTTGACAAATTTCGAGCGGCTCGCCGTTCAGCTCCTGAATGGCTCATACGCTCGTGCCCAGAACAGGCTCAGATTGCAAAACTTGGACTCAAGCGGCTTATTCTTTTGCAAATTGACACTGTTCGACTCACATGGCTGAAACGAGTTGGACACAAGTTGACTCAACTCTTTCGATGAAGCGATCTTGACACAAGGTGCTGATCTTGATTCAATTCTGTCCATGGTAAAAAAAGCGGACAGCAAAGCTGCAGCAAAAAAAGCAGCACCCAAAGCCTCATCCACTCCTTCAGCAAAGGGAGGCGCGGCTTCAGAAACGAAAGGCGCCAAGGCTTCTCCAAAATCTGCTGGTTCTGCTGCCAAAAAGACTGCAGATGCCGACACGGATGCTCCGGTACGGGCTTCCAAAGCTTCGAAGTCGATCACGACATCGAGCACTGCCGAGTACTTCTCGAAGAATCTTCAGCAAGTTGGATTCTCTTCACAGGTCAAAGCGGTTCTCACGACGCTCAAGGAAGCCGTCGATAATGCCCTGGACGCCTGCGAAGAACATGGTTTTTTGCCTGAAGTTGAAATCTGGGTCGAAAAGATCGGCGCAGGCTCCCTCAAGAATTCAGATCAGGTTCGCATCCGAGTTCTCGACAACGGTCCGGGCATTGATCCGGATGACGTTCCCAAAGTTTTCGGCGAATACCTCGCTTCTTCAAAGTTCGGTCGCGGGCGCTGTTCACGTGGACAGCAGGGGATCGGGATTTCCGCGGCCACCACCTGGGCGCAGTTGACCAATGCCACTGGGGCTCGAGTCATCACCAAGACTCCGAAGATGCGCAAGGCGATGTCCTGCACCGTCGAAGTGGACATCAAGCACAACAAAGGCGTGTTGAAAGACCGCGAGATGATTGAATGGGACCGCGAAAACGGAACATCGGTCGAGTTCGTGATCGATGGACGCATTCAGCTGAACGGCGAAGCCGGCCTCATCAACTACCTCACGGGCACCACGCTCGTGAATCCGCATCTCACTCTCCATTCCAATCTTCCGGATCTCGGTCGTCAGACCGTGGAACGAGTGACTCAGGAAATCCCCGCGATCCCTGAAGCCGTCGAACCTCATCCTCACACGATGAAGCTGGGTGAATTCATTGCGCACTCCCATCTCTTCGGACGTGTGAAAGTCGGAGCCTGGCTCAAGAAGGGCTTCTCCCGCGTGAACGAAGGCACTCTCAAGGACCTCGTCAAAGCGGGCATCAAGGCTTCACTCCTTGAAAAGTCGGTCGATGGAATGAATGAAGTCGAGTTCAAAGACCTCTTCACGAAGATCCAGAACATTCAGCTCATGGCGCCTTCCACGAAGTCAGTTCTCTCAATCGGTGAAGAAGCCCTCGCCAAGAGCATCAAGCGTCTGGGCGCAGTCGACTTCTTCGCAGTCGTGACCCGCAAGCCGACCATCTGCGATTTCAAACCCGTCGAAGTCGAAGTGGCGGTGGCCCGACTCGAAGACCGCGCGATGGAAGCGGACGCTCCCGTGCAGGTTCTTCGTTTCGCCAACCGCGTGCCGCTTCAGTTCGACAAGGCAGCCTGCGCGATCGTGCAGGCCCTGACTTCAGTGAACTGGAGAGCGTACGGAATCTCGCAGCCGAAGGAAGCTCTGCCTCAGGGTCCGTACATCATCGCGGTCAGCGTGGTGTCGCCTTTCATCAAATTCAAGAACGCCTCCAAGGAAACGGTCGATGCTTCGGACGAACTGGTCGAAGAGATTCGCCGTGCGCTGATCCAGGCGGGACAACGCCTTTCCAAGCACATCCGCAAGGAAGACAAAGCGAATGATCTGGAAGAAAAACTTCGCCACATCGAGCAGTTCTGTCCAATTCTGGTCGATGGACTCTGCAGAATCACCGAAGCCAGCGAGGCTCGCAAGAAGCGCGCGGAAGATGGACTGGTCAAACTTCTCGGACGGGACACTCGCGTCGCGGAACAGGAACTTGCCCATGCTCATGTCTCTCTCGAAAAAATGACCGCCGCTGAAAATGCGGACCCTTCGCTGGCCGGCACCAAAAAAGGTTCAGGCAAGAAAAACGCAGAGAAAAAGAAGTCCTCCAAAAAAGAAGCTGTAGCAGCGGAGTAGGAAGCATCACATGGCAATCAGACCCGATCAGGAAATTCCCAAACTCAGCAAGGAACTCTGCAACAAGCTCCTGTTGGATCTTGAAAAAGCGAAACGTCCGGTCCTCTATGCGACCAAATGCTCGCTCGACAACGCGCTTTACAATCACAAGGTGGGGTACCTCACTCCCGGACCGAAGAAAGTGGCCACTGAACTGAACGTCAGTTCGGTGAAGAAGATGTCGCGCGCGATCTTCATGCTTGAGATCATCCTGCGCAACATTGACAGCGGTGGTGTGAACACGAAGCGCGAGTTGTACTACATGAGCAAGGGTGAAATTAAGCACAATTCGATCCTGAAGCCTCTCGACTTCGGCGATCAGGATGAATCTGATGGAACCATCGATTTCATCTGCGAGCTCCTTGAATGTTACCGCGAGGACCTGAACTGTTACGCAAATGACCGAGGCGGTCAGACTTACTCCCAGCAGCTCGTCGTGACGGAAACCCTCCCGGATGGTGACACTGCCGTCATCGATCTCGGAAAGCTCGGAACGACTCCGTTTCAGCCCAAAAATCGTCCCCAGAATCTCAAGCTCAAAGCGAAGGAAAAGATCGATTTTTGCCTGATCGTCGAGTCCGAAGGTACAGCCAACACTCTGGTCGCCAATGGATTCACGAAACGCCATCCCTCGATCCTGATGGGTGCGCAGGGCGTTCCATCCAATGCGGTTCGCGGTTGGTGCAAGCTGATTCAGGATCAGCTCAATATCCCGCTCTATTTCTTCGGCGATCTGGATGCGTACACGATGCAGAACATCTTTCGCACGCTCAAGGCCGGCTCTGCCGCGTCCCTGATCCGAAATTCCGATTACTCCGCGCCGGATGTCAGATTTCTTGGGGTTTTGCCTGAAGACATCAAGAAGTACGACTTGCTCGATTATCCCGTGAAGGAAAACGACGCGCAGGAAGTCCGCGCACTCAAGAAGGCGCAGGATGCTCTCAAAAACGATCCCTTCTTTCAAGACAAGCGCAACAAAGGCCTCACCGAGATCCTCAACTGGCTCCTCAAGAACAAAAGACGTTGTGAGCAGCAGGCTTTCTTCACCGTCAATCCTCGTGATCCCCAGATGCCTGAGAAGATCATCATGGAGAAGATCAAAGCCGGGAAATTCGTCTGATCTTTTGATTGCATGATCACACAGGGGTCCGATCTGAAAAATCTGAAGCCGTCACTCCGCTGGGGTGGCGGCTTTTTCATTCCAGCGCATGGGGGTTGGGGACGGGCCGTTCGTGGATCGTGAATTGCTCGCACGCCATGAAGCTCCTGAGCTTCCCCATGAATAGGGATGCAGCGGCGCCATAGTTGAGCGGGAAGTGCAGGTTTGCGAAAGAGTACATGATCCAGAGTGAAGCTGAGGTGCGTACGATTCCGACCATGAGAAGTCGATAGGTGTGTTTCGTTGATGCACTTCTGTGCTCGACGACTGCCAGAGATGAAGTCGCTTCCGGCGAAAGTTTGTAGATCATCAATCCCAGAAAAACCAGGAGTCCCAGGGCCCAACGATTCGAAAAATCGATGACCAGTGTCCCGCCGAGCGCGACCGCAAGGATAAAAGCGACGAAAAGCAGGCGTCTGGGCATCCTGTTCTTTTTCCGCGGAACTGCCACTTGAGAAAGATCCAGTTTTGTCACGGGAGCTTCGATGGGATAATCCATGTCCTCATTCTGTTCCAGATGGGATTTCTTGTGAAGCGGTCGCAATGTCAGAAATCTTGCCGTATGAACCACCACTCGGTGAGTTGCCTGAACGCGGTGGGAGACTTGGAACTGGACTGTTTGCACCACTCGCATGAGGATGTGCGGGTGCAGGGGGAGTGAAGTGGGTGCCTGCTCTGGATTTGAGTCCGGCTGCAGAGTCATCTTTTATGATTCTAAGTTCTCATGCTCATTTTCCAAAGCCTGGTCATAGTGTTCAGTGGAGGATATTTTGCAAGTCTATGCGTTGACTGGATTTGAAAGGAGACTGGGACGATTGGGCGGATGACTTGATTGAGGACTCCCCACTCAGCAGTTCAAAAACTTTCGCACGGGTGCCCGCTCGGATGATTCC
Source organism: Oligoflexia bacterium (assembly GCA_014378465.1). Taxonomy (GTDB): domain Bacteria; phylum Bdellovibrionota; class UBA1018; order UBA1018; family UBA1018; genus UBA1018. The sequence continues at coordinate 34,572 of JACMNQ010000065.1, forward strand.
GAAGTCGATCAGTTCTTCGCCGATGCAGGGAATGCCGAGCTTCTCCTTGACCCGAATGGCGCCAATGTTCTGGACGGGTGTCTTGAAGAGAATGCGCTTCAGATCGAAACGTTCGAAAAAAACCTGGCAAGCTTTCGGATAGCTCCGTAGTCCCAGCCCCCGATTTCGGAAAGTGGGATTCCACACGTGCGCATGAAAAATGCCGTGGTCGCCCTCAATCAGTGGAAAGAGGGTGTGCACACCCACGGTCCGTCCGTCGCAAGTGATTGCGAGAGCGTGGAGTTTGGAAGTCGAGAGCAGACAATTGTCGGTGATATTCTGAAGAGTGCCGCGGGCCATTTCGGCTTCAGTCGGTAACTTCGACAGGTCTACGCCCATTCTTTCAACGAAACCGGGAGGAGAGCGGTACCAGTAGTCCAGCATCAGGGGGACATCCTGCTCCGAGAGATCACGTACTGAGATGTGCTCAGTCGAGAGTGGGCGGGAAACAATCATCCTCGAGCCTCCAAAAAGGTCCCGCTCAAGACTTCTGAATCCCATCCCGAAACGCGGACTCAAACTTGATCCAGCTTCGTATATCCTGATCAGGCAAACCATTTTCCCGCAACACTTCCTCGAGAATTCGAAGCCGCCGATCAAAATGGCCAGCGAGAATGGGGGCAAGTTCGAGGTGCGCCTGGGCAGGAGCTTTACCGGAGTATGAGAAGCTGCCGCCCATGGCTCGCATGAGGAACTGTTTCTGCTTTTCGGCGATAACGTCGACGTCCTTCCCATCGAAGAAAAAACCGATGAGGATGTCATCACGCATGCGCGCGTAAAAAGTGTGAAGGATTTTCGAGAGACCCGTTTCTCCGCCGATTTTTTCGTAAATGGCCTTGAGCTCGGGTTTGCTGACGGAGATCTCTTTCATTTCATTCTTTCTGAGTCAGAACGCCTGGGCCTTGGCCTGAATCCAGGAGTAGAAGAATACTGCGTCGGGATCGTCCTTCAGACGTTCCAGTTCCTGTTCCATCTCGTCGACGATTTCCTGAGTGACTTTTCCCGCTTCGATCAGGCCGGCCGCGCCGCTGAGGAGGAGGTTGATCCAGTACTCAATGAACTGCGCGCGCTGCTTGGGCGCGCGGTTGTCGTAGTGGTGAATGAGATTTTTGGTCGTGATGTTCTGAAATCCCGCAGCCATCAGGTAATTGGCGAGCTTCGCACCCACGAAAGGATCTCCTTTGAGATTCCATTGATGGTCGTTGAAAGCAAACCAGTATTGAAGTGTGGCCGGGCTGTACGGATGGACGTAGAAGGAAGAGTTGAGAACTTCGTTGCAGTAAATCGTACCGCTCGGCTTCATCACGCGGCGGATTTCGCGGAGAATTTCGATCGGCTCCTGAACGTGTTCAAGAAACCAGCAGACGAAGGCTCCGTCGAAGGCATCTTCTTCGAAGGGGAGGTGGAGCGCGTCGGCGACGTCCAGCTTCAGACGATTGGAACTGAGGTGAGAGGCGAGGTGATTGCGGGCACGCTTGACTTGAGCCTCAGAGGCATCAAGTCCGTGGATGAAAAGCTGGGGAAAGCGCTCGAGGAGAATTTCCGTCTGAGCTCCCACCCCGCAGCCGACTTCCAGGACCTGATGCTGTTGAGAGAAATCAATATGTTCGTAAACGCTTTTTTCGAGGAAACGAGCCTGCTTGTAGAGCCGGTCCTGTTCATCAGACGAATAACCGTGTAGGTAGCCCGGGGCCACTCCCGTTGCGGGTTTCGTTTTTGACGGACGGGGAGGACGTGCAGCTGGAGCCGCGTGAGCGGGCTTTTTCTTCATCGCCATCGTAACCTTTTCATGACCTCAACAGGCCGTCTGTAAAACCCGGAATTACATGAAATCGCGGTCCATGACGGTCTTGCGACCTTCACGTTTCGCGTTTTCAATGGCCTGGTCACACAAAGCACGCACTTTGTCGGACAGAGCGCTGATCACGGCGCCAGAAGTGTTCATTCCAGACTTGGCACGGATGTAGTTTTTCAGCTTGGAAGCGACTACGAGAACTTCTGCGCCATCAGTACCGGTGTTTTCTTGGTTTTCGTTTTCCATTTGAGATTCCTTTGCTTCTTTGTATTTCTGGGTATTTCTGGGTATTTCTGGGTATTTCTGAAAAATCGATGAAATTAAGGATTCCTTATTCGACGTTCAGGAGTTCAACGTCGAAGATCAGAGTCGCATTCGGAGGAATGACTCCGCCGGCACCTTGAGCGCCGTAACCCAGCTTCGCAGGGATGGTCAGCTTGCGCTTGCCGTGAACTTTCATTCCAGCGACGCCCTGGTCCCAGCCTGCGATGACCTGCTGAGCGCCGAGCACGAACTTGAACGGCTGGCCGCGATCCACGGAGGAGTCGAACTTTTTGCCATCAGTCAGAGTGCCCGTGTAATGCACGGTCACGGTTTTTCCAGCGACGGCTTCTTTGCCGTCTCCCACTTTTTGGTCTTCAATTTTCAGTTCAGTCACGTCGGCAACTTTCTGGTTGGTGTTCGCGCTGGTTGAAGCCGTGGTGTTGCCACCAGCGGGAGCTTCAGCATTTTCCTTCTTGGTGCATCCAGCGGTCACAGTGAGAGCTGCGGCAATCGCGCCAACAGCCAATAACGAGTTTAAATTCTTCATGAGTTCTCTCTCCATTTGATCTTAAAACAGCTTGGGTTAGGTCTGTAGAGTGGCATAGGTTTTTGAGATCCGCGAGCCCAGAATGGTTTAAAAGCGTATTCAGGTTCAAGTTGTGCGTTGCGTGATTTGACGTCAAGCTCCAGCGCGGGGCGGCGAATTCTGCCGAAGCTTCAGGCCAAGGACCTGGGCATGATCGCGGAGAATTCGAATCACTTCGTCCGGATCATCTGTGAGAGTGAGGAGGTCGAGAGACTCCGGACCGATGGTTCCCTCACGGAGCAAAGTGTCTTTGAACCAGTCCAGGAGCCCTTTCCAGTAATCGCTGCCCATGAGGATCACCGGGAAGTCGTAAAGCTTGCCGGTCTGTATGAGAGTCATCGCTTCCGAAAGTTCATCGATTGTTCCATAGCCTCCGGGCAGGATGATGAATGCGGATGAGTATTTCACGAGGATGACTTTGCGGACGAAGAAGTAATAGAAGGTCACGACCTGGTCGACATAAGGGTTCGAACTCTGTTCATGGGGCAGAACGATATTCACACCGATGGACTGCCCGTTGGCTTCTTTTGCTCCTCGATTTGCAGCCTCCATCAGCCCAGGGCCGCCTCCGGTCATGACTGCGAAGCCAGCGCGAGCCACTGCCGAGCCGATGGCCTGAGCTTGAGCGTAGTAGCGATGGTTTTCAGGAAAACGTGCGGAGCCGAAAATCGTCACTGCCGGCCCGAGGTCATGAAAAGCTCGGAAGCCGCGGACGAATTCCTGTCCAATCCGCAGAATCCGCATGAGCTCACGCGTACGGGAGCGTCGCGTGGCGAGAAAGAGCGCTTCTCCCTGGAGATCGCTCATTCGGCGGACACGGGCTCGAGGGCTGAAGAATTGCCTCCATTCAAGCAGGTTTAAGAGTGACATCGTATCCCTGGTTCTAGAGGGGTTGCGTGCAGGAGTCAAACGCAGCTTGACTGGGTATCCACTGATGTTATTCCTGAAGACCCATGAAACTTCTGCCGCGCCTGACGAATACTGTTTCCATGCTCGTACTGCGTGCTGCAAGTCTCCTGAGTCTCTTGAGTCTCTTGGTGCTTCTGCTGGCGCCCAGTGCCTTCTGTTTTCAGCTGGATACGGAAGTGGCGGGGGCGGGGATCCTGAAGTGCAAAGCATACCTGCGTCTGCCTGCGGGTGCCGCAAGAGGTTCAAGTGCGCCTCGCAAGTTTCCTCTCGTGGTGGAACAGCGGGGAACCGGCATCTACTCGACTCACGATCTCGCAGGTCCCGTTCTCTACGCGCTGGTCAGGGAAGGCAAAGCCGCACTGCTCACGATCGACAAGCCCGGAATCAGTGTGCTGCTCGACGGAGAACTCCGAGTGGACCGTCAGACCTACCTGCAGCACACTCAGCGTGATCTCGTGGAATGTCTGGATCATGCCATCACCTGGGCTTCGCAGGATCTGCATGTCGGCACGGCTTCTGACGTCTACTTCTTCGGCCACAGCGAAGGCACTCAGGTTCTTTCTCGTCTCTACCTGAAATTCCTGAACGAACGAGCCGCGATGCTCTCGCGCGTGAAAATGATTCAGCTCAGCGGCCTGATCCTGAATTCCTGGAAGGACATCCTGGACTTTCAACTCAAGCAGGACACGACGATCCATCGTTTTGAGTTCTGGCATGCGATGGAGACGAAGAATGACACTCGTCTGATTCAACTGGCGGAACTGGGGCACGTCTACTTTGAGGACATCTTCGCGACTGAAACCAACCTGGACACTCTGAAGGAAATCATTCGGAGAGCTCCAGGCGTTCAGTTCCAGATCTATCAGGGACTCAAGGATGAGCGGACGGAAGCGGGACCGGTTCAGGCCTTCGAAGACTTCAATGAGAGCCAGCGAAAAAAAGGTTTCCGGCACCTGAAGATCAAAGCGCGCTATTACCAGGCGATCCATGCCCTGAGCGCGACCGCGAAAGCCGACGTCCTGTATGCTCTGTTTTCGCACTTAAGTGATTGATTTTGTGGACTGGCTTCCGTCTAGACTGTAAGCGTTATAAATGGTATGTCAGGACTACATGCGCATCCTGCTTCTCACCCCTCCCATGACCCAGCTCAATACGCCCTATCCGGCGACTGCGTATCTGACGGGTTTTTTGCGCCATCATCCGGGTACCCGGCACCATCAGGTCACGCAGGCAGATCCCGCGATGGAGCTCATCCTGAAGCTCTTTTCACGCCAGGGCCTCCAAAGAATCCATTCCGCGCTGCCGGACGTTCCAAAATCTCAACTCAGTCCCGCGGTCAGAAATTTCAAAGCCCGCCCGGAACTCTATTTTTCCACGATTGATGCCGCGATTCGTTTTCTGCAGGGCAGGGACCCGAGTCTGGCACTTCGGATCAGCAGCCGTGAGTTTCTGCCCGAAGGCCCTCGTTTTCGCGCGACGAGCGAATTCAGACTGGAGACGGGAGATCCCGCAGATGCAGGTGGCGGAGATGCAGGTGGCGGAGATGCAGGTGGAGGCGACGAACTCAGCTGGGCATTCGGTTCTCTCGGAATGCAGGACCGCGCGAAGTACCTGGCAAGTCTTTACCTGGATGACCTGGCGGATGTGATCCGTGAGGGGATCGATTCTCGCTTTGAGCTCTCGCGCTATGGCGAAAAACTGGCCGCAAGTGCTCCCACTTTTGATCCGATCGTGGCCGCATTGAATGCGAAACCGACGCTCGTGGATCAGATGCTCGACGAGATCACGCTTGAGCTTCTGACAGAACATCAGCCCGAAGTCATCGGCATGACCGCGCCTTTCCCGGGCAATGTCTACGGGGCTTTCAGAATCGCGAAGCTTGTGAAAGAGAGATCCCCCTCCACGAAGATCATTCTCGGAGGTGGGTACGTCAATACGGAGCTCCGCTCCCTGAAGGAAACCCGCGTCTTTGATCACCTGGACTATCTCGTGCTCGATGACGGCGAAAGACCGCTTCTCTGTCTGCTGGAGCATCTGGAAGGCAAGCGCACTTCTGAACAACTGCTGCGGACTTTCGTCCTGGAAAACGGCGCAGTCGTCCTGAAGTCCGATTCGCGCGAGCATGACATTCCTCAGAAGGAGGTCGGGATTCCGACTTACGACGGTCTGAAGCTCAGTCATTACCTTTCCGTTTTTGAAATGCTCAACCCCATGCACCGGATCTGGTCCGATGGGCGCTGGAACAAGCTCACTCTCGCACACGGCTGCTACTGGAAGAAGTGCAACTTCTGTGACATCAATCTTGATTACATCGGACGTTACGATCCTTCGTCCGTGGACCTGATCATCGACCGGATGGAATCTCTCATCCGCGAGACTGGCCAGAGCGGTTTTCATTTCGTCGATGAGGCGGCACCTCCCGCAGTGCTTCGGAATCTCGCTTTGAGACTGATCGAGCGCAACGTGACGATCACCTGGTGGGGAAATGTCCGTTTTGAAAAAACTTTTGATGCCGAGTTCGCTGAACTGCTCGCGCGCTCCGGTTGCGTTGCGGTTTCGGGTGGACTTGAGGTCGCTTCGGATCGCCTGTTGAAGCTCATGAACAAAGGCGTGACGGTGGAGCAGGTTGCGCGCGTGACGAACGCCTTCACACAGGCCGGCATCATGGTGCACGCTTACCTCATGTTCGGTTTCCCGACGCAGACCACTCAGGAGACGATCGATGCGCTGGAGCGCGTGAGGCAGCTCTTCGCCGCCGGCTGCATCCAGTCCGGCTTCTGGCACCGCTTCTCGGCAACCGCTCACAGTCCAATCGGGAGAGATCCGTCGAAATATGGAATTGAAATTATGCCGGAGCCTGAAGTGCTCTTCGCCCGCAATGATCTGCCGTTCAGGGATCCCACGCCTACGGATCACGCGGGACTCGGCACCGGACTCAAGCGTGCCCTCTACAATTACATGCATGGTCTCGGACTGGATGAAGACGTCCGGTTCTGGTTCGAAACCAAAGTGCCTGGAGCCAAAGTGAGAGCTGACCTCGTTGAATCCGCTCTCACTCAAAATCAGAAGGTGATGAAGACTTCGAGCTGAGTTCCGCAGCGCCGCTCGTGGCGGCTCAATGTTGACCGGGAACGCCTCTGTAACCGAAGAGTCGTCCATCGATCACGACGTAGCCACTCTCATGGCCGTTCTTGTCCGGATAGACATTCACCAGGGGGCCCGTCACATGGGCGCGCGCGACCCATTCATTCGGAGTGGTGGTCTTCCACTGGATCACTTGATCGTTGTTGAGACCTATTCCATGATCGACTTCGATGCACTCCGGTATCGCGTCCGTTGCCCGACCTTGGTTCGGAATCGCCGCAAGGGCCAGGTAAATGAAAGCATACTTTGCCAGAGAAGAAAGGGAGCGCAGGGTGGGATCCTCGATTCGGGTCAGGGGATTTCTCAATACGAATTGAAGGTAATGCGGACTCTCGTCGGCGCCAACATATTATTCTTCATAAGACTAATACTAATCTCATATGGAATAATTGAAGATTGATTGAAAGTGTGTCGGTCAGTATTTATGGAGATTGACGTCCACAATGACCATTTTGCCCGTCGCCTCGTCGATTTTATAAAAGACGCGGTAGCCATTGTTGAGCCGAACTGAATGTTGGCCGGCACGGGACAGCTGTTGCAGGGGTTCATCGTGATAGCCGGGGATCTTGCGGACTTCCATGAGCCCCTTTTCCTCGACCCTCTTTTCCCATTTCATGTAATTTTCGTAGACGGTCGGATTGCTTTTTCGAAAGGTTTCAAGGCTTTTGAGCGCTTTTCTTTCAAGTGGAAACGACGGGTCCATCTTCAGGTAAGAAGCCCTGGCTGCCGCGTTTGCGCTCGCCTGAGAGGTTTGGACTTGAGCCACTTCGGCGACCTCCGCGGAGCGCGCGCCGAGGGCAGGTTTCAGGAGTCGATGGTCCAGATTCCTTCTCAGGCTCTTCGTGACCTTGATGACATCCCCTTTGTAGCCGGATTCCTTGAGTGCGGCCTGGATTTTCTTCTCCCAGCCTCCCCATTCACCTGACTCCCAGAGGCTGGTCGTCCTGTTCGCGATCTTGGCGTCCTTGATCAATTGAGAGACGGCTTCCATGCTGCCACAGCCTGCAGCGAACGCCGAACTCGGAAAGAATACCAGGCCCGGGGAGAGCGCTCCGCAGGCGAGGCATGTCCAGAGGATGAGGTGACTCAGTTTCAGATTCCGCATGTGGCCATCTGCTTTGCGAAAGCGAGTTCGTCAATCTTAGCGAAAGTCTCCAGGGCCGCGAGGCGAGCCTCTGAGATCGCACCTTTGAAAAGCCTGGCGTAGAATGCCGGGTTCATCACCCCGGCAGCGGCTTCTCCGGCCCGAGCCGCGCGATTCAGAGCGGCCAGAAATCTTTCGACTTTCATGAGATCAGTGATGGCATTCTTGATGGACAGCAGGAGTTCAGGCGCAGCTGCTCCGTCGCTGAGTGCAGTCACGAGAAGCCCAGGCACGAGGCTCCCGACGAGTGAGCAGGCGATGGGTGCAACGACCTCAAACGACAGCCCCTTCAGGAGGTCCCCCTTCTGAAGCGTCTTTTTGAAGTCCGAGATGAATTTTCCAGTGGCTTCCCATTTCGCTTTGAGCTCCGCTGCCGCCTTGAGCGGATGAGTGACGAGCTCAATTTCAAAATTAAGGAGATTGGCTTGAAATTTCGCGACGTCCACGATCATGCCCGCGCTTCCGGCCCAGAGGCCCTCGGCGTAACTCCCGATGCAGCTGAGGGCAAGGGCGTTGTAGCGTTCGGCGTCTGAGTGGTTTGAAAGAGCTGTGACGTTGCGAAGGTTCGCTTCGTTCAAGACATCGCCCGGAACTTCGCTTGAAGGCGCTGAACAGGAGACTCGTTCGGCGGCTTCGACGTTCGCGATCCAGTCGAAGAGGTGCGTGTGCTTCACTTTGGGAGCGCCCGACTCTTTGCCCGAATCTGCGGCCCGCGCGGTCGTGTGCACCGCAATCCGGGTCTGCAGTTCGGTTGCGAGCTGATCGGCTTCTCCGTGTGAAAAGCCCATGAAATAGGCGAAGTATTTTTTTCCACCGGCATCGTCGCCGAACCGCACTTCTCCGCCTCCTGCAGGCAGGGTGAGGGCCTGCGCGACTCCGGCCTTCGGACTCTGGATGTCAAAGCGAATGAAGACGGCTGATTTCAAATCCGGGCTGAAGTGAATCGAGTGCATCTGAAACAATCGGCTCTCATTGAATCCCGGCTGATAGGAAAGGAGTGCGTGCCTTTCGAAGACGGAATCAAGATCCTTCGGTTGAAGCGGAGAAGGTGCGGGCGCGGCCGACGTCGTGACCGAGCTCAGACCGGTGAGGAGGAAGATGCAGGCGAGTCTCGTTTGAAATGAAACAGTCATTCAGTTCAGTTTAGTGGAAGGCGAGGGTTTCGTCGCTCGGCAAGTAATGCCGAGAAGTGACCTGGCGAGAACCGTTCAGACCTTCTTCTTCTTCTTCAGCGGACCCTTGCTGGATTCCATTTCCTGGCGCTTCTTCTGAACGTTGTCGTGGCGGCTCTGCGCCAGCATCTGTTCGATCGCGTGGAGTTCGTCTTCAAGTTCCCATTTCGCGATCAGCATGACCGCGAGCTCTTCGTGGGAGTCAGGAAGCTTGGAGCTTTCATGAACCTTGAGTTTATGACGAAGCCCGAGGGAGCGCTGGATGAGCTCAATACGACGCGTTTTTTCCATATGCTCTAAGTCTAAGGGGTTTTGAGTGGTAGGCAAGGGGTTTAACTGAAAGGGGTGAGCGAACACCGTGTCCGCTCACCCCTTTCGTCAAGAACCTGTCACACGGAACTGGATATCAGTCCGGGACGTTTATTTCCCGATCTGCTGTCTCAGAACGTAAGGCAGAATGCCGCCGTGACGGAAATATTCCACTTCATTCGGAGTGTCGATACGAGCGAGTACGGTGAACTCGCGAGTTTCACCCTTGGCGTTCTTCACTTTCACCTGGACCTTCTGGCCCTGAGTGATTGATGCGACGCCGGTGAAATCAAAAGTCTCATGACCTGTGAGTCCGAGCGTCCGGTAAGTGTCGCCCTGAAGGAACTGAAGAGGCAGAATACCCATGCCGACGAGATTGGACCGATGAATGCGCTCAAAACTCTCGGCGATGACGGCTTTGATTCCGAGAAGCTTTGGTCCTTTGGCGGCCCAGTCGCGTGAAGATCCCGTGCCGTATTCCTTGCCCGCGATGACGATGAGAGGAACCCCCGCCGCCTGATACTTCACGGAAGCATCGAAGATCGACATCTGGCCACCTTCGGGCAGGTAATTCGTCACTCCGCCTTCGATGCCGGGGGTGAGCAGGTTCCTGAGGCGAACATTGGCGAAAGTGCCGCGCACCATGACTTCATGATTTCCGCGGCGTGAACCGTAGGAATTGAAGTCCGCAGGCTGCACGCCGAGCCCCACCAGATATTCACCCGCAGGAGTCTTCTTGCTGAAGGATCCGGCTGGAGAGATGTGATCGGTCGTGACGGAATCGCCGAGGAGTGCCAGCACGCGAGCCGAGTGGATGTCGGTCAGGGTGTCGGGAGTGGCTTTCATGTTGTCGAAGAACGGAGGTTCCTTGATGTAAGTGGAGTTCTTGTCCCACTGGTAAAGATCACCGGTCGGAACTTTCAGGGATGCCCATTCAGGCTCACCCTGAAAAACATTCGCGTAGCTCTTCTTGAACTGCGCGGAAGTGACGTGGCTCTTGATGTGAGTGGCGACTTCTTCCTGCGAAGGCCAGATGTCCTTGAGGTAGACGGGAGTGCCGCTCGTGTCGTAACCGAGAGGATCCCGGGTCAGATCGACATTGATGTTGCCGGCCAGTGCGTAAGCGACGACGAGCGGGGGTGAACCCAGGTAGTTGGCGCGAACGTAGGGGCTGATGCGTCCTTCAAAGTTGCGATTGCCTGACAGAACCGCTGCGACGGAAAGATTTCCGTCGGTGATCGCTTTCTGAATGTGATCAGAAAGGGGGCCGCTGTTTCCGATGCAGGTCGTGCAGCCGTAGCCGACCAGATGAAACTTCAGGGCTTCGAGGTAAGGCATGAGGCCCGCTTCGGTCAGATAATCGGTGACGACTTTTGAACCGGGAGCAAGACTGGTCTTGACCCAAGGCTTCACTTGCAGGCCACGTTCGACCGCTTTTTTGGCCAGCAGTCCAGCCGCCATGAGGACGGAAGGATTCGAAGTGTTCGTGCAGCTGGTGATCGCGGCGATGACGATCGACCCGTGACGAAGGTTGTAACGTTCGCCATCAGGCTGCTTGACGGGGGAGGCTTTGCCAAAGAGACCGAGAGTGGAAGTCTCTTCGTGAGTCATCATTTCCGGCGCTATCGGCATCGGGAGGTCTGCACCTTTCAACCAGTTGTCGTACCCGGTCTTGTCTTTCGTGACTTCGTCCTTGAGAAATTCCGCGAGTGAAGTTCTGAAGGAAGCGCGTACTTCCTTGAGAATCACGCGGTCCTGGGGACGGGACGGTCCTGCCAGGCAGGGTTCTACGGTTCCAAGATCCAGCGAAAGGGTGTCCGTGTACTCGGAGTCCGGTTGATCAGGAGTGTACCAGAGGCCTTGAGCCTTGCAGTAGGCCTCCGCGATTTCGGCCTGAAAGTCGCGCCCGGTGAGGCGCAGATACTCGGTGGTTTTTGAATCGACCGGGAAGAGTCCAACCGTGGCACCGTACTCCGGAGCCATGTTCGCGATCGTCGCCCGATCCGCAAGCGTGAGGTTCGCGAGGCCTGGACCGTAGAATTCGACGAATCTGCCGACGACGCCTTTTTTACGAAGCATCTGGGTGACGACGAGCACGAGATCGGTCGCGGTGGTTCCGACCGGAAGTTTGCCGGAGAGTTTGAAGCCCACCACCTGAGGGATGAGCATGGAGCAGGGCTGTCCGAGCATCGCGGCTTCGGCTTCAATTCCGCCCACCCCCCAACCGAGGCATCCGAGACCATTGATCATGGTCGTGTGCGAGTCCGTCCCGACGAGAGTATCCGGGTAAACCCAGTCTTTCTCACCGAAAGAAGTCCCGATCATCGCGACGTGCGAGAGAAACTCAAGATTGACCTGATGGACGATGCCGGTATCCGGCGGGACGACGCTGAAATTCTTGAAAGCGCTCTGGCCCCAGCGCAGGAACTGATAACGCTCGACATTGCGCTCATACTCGAGAGCGGCATTTTCCTTGAAAGCGTTCTTGCTGCCGTAGCTGTCTACCTGGACCGAGTGATCGATCACGAGATCGGCGGGCTGGAGGGGGTTGATGCGGGTCGCGTTGCCGCCGAGCTTCGTGATGGCGGTTCGCATGGCGGCCAGATCGGCCACGCAGGGAACGCCGGTGAAATCCTGCAGGAGCACGCGGGCGGGCATGAACTGGATCTCCGTGTCCGGCTCCGCTTTCGGATTCCACTTCGAAAGAGCTTCGATGTCTTTCTTCTTCACGACGACGCCGTCTTCCTGCCTGAGGAGATTTTCAAGGAGGATCTTGAGGGAGAAAGGGAGGCGGCTCGGAGCACCTGTGGCCTGCTCAAAGTTTTTCAGGGAGTGGTACTTGTAGGTCTTGCCGCCGGCGGTGAAAGTCGCCTGGGTTTTGAAGGAATTGAGATTTTTGGAGCTGGGCTGAGTGTCGGTGCTGGTCGCCATGAGTGTCCTCTTTAGATTCAACGTGAAATTCGTCTTGAGCTTCAACAACTGCCTGAAATTTTTCGATTGAAATCAAAGTACTCCAAAAGCTGTGAAAGCAAAAGCGCGTCATCAGATTGATGTGGGTCTTGAGTCAGGGTCTGCGCGGGAGCTGACGTGTGTGCTCCCGTTGGAAAGAGCCTCAGTCCCTCGAAAGATGCTCCAGCTGCGGGTTCTTGGAGAAGCGGCAGATTTTGGGAGGAATTCCGAACCTCAATACGGTTGACCTCAGGCTAAACTGATGAAATAAGGCGCTTTTTGCACCTTGACGAAACACCCTTGAGTTTGTTATACACCGCGTCATACAATCGTTTGCCTCTGGGTTTAATCACCTTGAAAGTGGACAGAAATGGCGGGTATGAACTCATGTCGAAAGCTGAAGTAAAGGCCTGGTTGGGTCAGTGGATCACCGGCGTTGCCCTCGTTTTTGCCTTGATCAGTGGATTGACGATCCTGGCTGGAACAGCTCATCCGGTCGGTTCTTATCCCATGGTGGGTAAAGTGACTCAGACTCCCGAAAATCAAGAGGTCCGAATTCATGCAAACCGTTAATGGAATCACCGAAAGCACGCAGTTGAGGAAAGTGGGAACTCCGATCCCTGAAATTCCCGCGGGCTTCATTCCATCCTTCTCTTCTCCCCACCTGGAAAAAAATGGGGTGGACAAGATACCAGCGGTCCTGATCGGCAGCCAGGCCATCGTCAGCAGCATTGTGGACGAACGGCTTCCGCTTGAGGCCTTCTTTCAGCTTGCCGGGACGCTGGCCGGCTATTCTTTCGTCAAAGTGGTCGTGGACCGCGATGAATCCAAGATTCATTTCATCAATCATTCCCGCTATGAATTTCATTCGGACTACATCGCGGAGAACATCCTGGGCAAGACCGCGGCAGAAGTGGATGCGGACATCGAAGTTTTCAATGAGAGCGTCTACCTGAGCATGAGTCGCAGGTTCTATCTCGGAATTCTCGCGCTTCACAAGCCGATTGAAAAAGGCCAGGAACGCCGTTTTTTTTCCCTGGAGACCGTTGAGATCGACACCATGGATTCGGAGATGCTCAAGTTCTTCTACGGCCGCGTGAAGGAATTCACGGATCCAAGTCTGCCGCTGTACTTCAAGCCGGCGAACCACAATCAGGAAAAAATCATCGCCGGCATAGATTCGGTTGAGCTCCCTCGAATCTTCTCGCATGAGCTTTTCGCGAGCTCTCGTTTCATCGCGCTCAATTCAGGTGTGGCCCAGGGTCGTCTGAGAGCATTCAAGACCGAACTTGAATACCGCCGCGCTCTGCCGACGATCGAGTGGCATGACATCATCGTCATGCACCGGGTGCCTGACGATATCCCGCGTATTTCAGGCATCATCAACGCTCATCATACCACTCCGCTCTCCCACACGAATGTCCTGGCGACGGGCTGGAACATTCCGAACGCGATTCAGCTCGGGATCTTTGATCAGATTGCCAAAGAAGGACTTGCGGACCAATGGGTGAGTTACGGCGTCGACCTGAGCGCACAGTCCGTGAGCCTCACTCCGATCGAAAAGCCCGCTGAAGTGAATCAGCGTCCTGCCTGGATCATGCAGCAGGTGAAGCTCGAAGAGCCGGAGACCATCAATACTCCGATTCTCGAACTTGATCGTCTGCGCATGAGCGATCGTTATCGGTACGGCACCAAGGCCGCGAATCTCGGCGAACTTCGCCATGTCCTCGAAAACGGTTCCGAACGACTGCTCGGATTCTACAAGGTCAATCGGCCTCCGCGCAAGAATCTCATGCCCCACCTCGCGAAGTTTCTCGGAGTGGACGAAGCGGGCAACCTCACTCGCGCCGCCTGGCAGTTTTTGCGCAACAAAGTCGAGATTCCGCGCGGGATCGCGATTCCGTTCTCCGTTCAACAGGAGTTTCTGGAATCTTCGCCCCGCATTCAGCAGGCCATCGGCAAGCTCAAGATGGCGCAGGAGCTCAACGCCCGCGAGACGGACTCTCTCTGCCTCATGGTTCAGCAGCTCATCCGCACCACGCGCATGCCTGAGCGCGTCCGCAGTTACATCGACGCTCAGATTGCCAATCACCTGAGCGGCGTTTCGAGTTTCGTGGTTCGAAGTTCCTCAAATGCCGAGGACCTTGAGAACTTCTCGGCGGCCGGAATCTACGAGTCGATCAATCATGTGACGACGGCCGAGAACATCTTTCAGAGCATCAAGGAGGTCTGGGCTTCGCTCCTTTCTCCTCGCAGCGTGCGCCTCCGCCATCAGGTCGGGATCTCGCTTGATGACTGTTACATGGGAGTCATCGTTCAGGAAGAAGTGAAGGCTGAAATGGGCGGCGTGCTCGTCACGACCAATCCCACCAACCGCGCTGATTTCAGAAACGTGTACATCAACGTGTCCGCGAATTCCTCAAAGACTTCGCAGGCTCCGGGGGCCAAGAGTGGCGTCAACAGCATCGTGGATGGTTCGGAACTTCCGCATCAGCTTCTCTTCAACACGGTTGAAGGGGGCGGGCGCACGCTCACGATCGGCGACAACTCTCAGGAACTGAACGAAGCTCAGAAAGCCATGCTCCAGGATCTGGCCTTCGCCGGTCGACTCCTGCAGTCCCACTTTTCCCCGGATTACACGTTCAGCGCTCCCGTCGACATCGAATGGGTGGCAGGCAAGGATGGCATTTCCATCCTGCAGCTGCGCCCCTACTCGAAGTGAGTGCCCGGTGAAAACGCAATCATGAAATCCGGAGTCGCGCGCATCACTCGTCTTTACTACGGGTTTCAGTTCTTCTTCTCCCTGCTCCTCTGGACCCCGGTCTTCTTCGAGTATCAGAAGCAGATGGGGCTCAGTGACTCGCAGATCTTCTCGATTCAGAGCATCTACTACATCGCTTTCTGTTTTCTAGAGATCCCGACCGGCTTCGTGGCGGATCGTTTTGGACACCGCAACTGCATGAAGCTCGGCGCAGTGCTTTTGGTGCTGTCCAATGTCCTGCCGGTCGTGTCGTCGACCTATATCGCTTTTCTCGCACATTTTCTTCTGATCGCCCTTTCTCGTTCTCTGATTTCCGGCGCCTCGAGTGCCTACATCTATGATCGTCTGAAGGAAGCGGGGGAGTCCGTCGTCTACAAACAGGTCGAAGGCAACGCTCGCTCCTATGGCCTCATCGGGAAAATCGTGGGTTGGGCGGCGATGGGTCCCCTGATGAAATGGTACCTGCCGATGCCCTACCTTCTCACGGCGTTGAGCGCACTGATCAGTGTGGGGTTTGCCTGGGCACTGCCTGCTGCTTCCGTGGGCAAGGGCGGAGCCGGCGAAGCGACTCGCACGGCCAAAGACCTCAAATGGTCGGGAGTCTTCACCGCCTTGAAGTCCGCTCCGGATCTCCTGTTCATCATGGTTCAGGGAGTGGGTCTGTTCGTCCTCGCGCGAATCGTTCAGATCAATCTCTTTCAGCCCATCCTGCGGGACAAGGGCTATGATCTGGCTTCCTTTGGGTGGGTCATGTCCGTGATCAGCATTTTCGAAGCGGTCGGTTCGGCCCGTCCGCAGTGGATTCGAAAATTCTGTGATGATCTGACCGCGGTCTACGTTCTGACGCTGCTCATGGCCCTCAGTCTGGCCGTGATCCCGGTTGCCGGGCAGTGGGGCACTCTCGTGCAGCTCAGTCTCTTCTCACTCGTCACGGGCTTCTCATTTCCGATTCAGCGGCAGCTCCTGAACGACGCGATCACGGTTCAAGGCGGCACGCATTACCGCGCGACCCTTCTGTCGGTGGAGTCGATTGTCGACCGCGCAGTGTGCGCCGGGGTCGCTTATGTGCTCGGCGGGTTTGCAAGCGGCGAAAAACTTCACCAGTTTCTCAATTGGAGTGCGGGTCTGACGGCGGCGATGATGGTGTTGCTTTATGGCTCGCAACTGGCGTTCAAGAGATTGCGCCCGGTGTCCGAGGTCATTCCTGATTCACGGATCATTCAGCAGGAAACTTGACCCCACCCAAGGAAAATTACAGCGGATCCGGTGCAGTGGGCAAGACGAAGAAGAGATCTTCGACCAGGGTCTTCTGCGTGAAACTGAAGCCCGGTCCAGTCAGCACGAATTGAGTTTCGACCGGATAGGTCGAGCCGTCCTGGGGCAGAGCGCTCATTTCGACGGAGTCGTACATGTCCTGGCGAGCGCGCCCGGCGTAGTTCACCAGGCTGTTGACCGCTTTCAAGGTGATGTGACTTTCACCCCAGGCGGTGTCATAGTCGTAGCCGTACACATTGAAGAAATGTCCGCCGATGCGCGTATAGGTCCGAGTCGTTGCGTTGTAATCGTACCAGCCAACCCCCATCAGAACGAGCACTCGAGCGCCGACATACGTACGCACGTCCTTCACGGTGAGGACATGCTTCATGGTTTCGAGAGGCACCCCTTCGGGTGAATTGATGGCATGAGGTCCAACCATGTAGGAATAAGCCTTGTAGCCTGACTGTTCGACATAGCTCTGCATGCAGTTCTGGACGTCCTGATAATGAGTGCCCGTGTTGCGGTCCGTATTGCATGCCGAGAAGAAGTAGCGAATCTTGTCGCGGTAAGTGTCGGCCTTTCCGTCGTGATCGAGGTCTTTCACTTCAGCGAGGGATTTGAATCCGACCCCGTACTTGAGGTAAGTCATCCCGTGAGTGATCGAAACGGGGCCGCAGAGTTGGCTTCCATGCGCTCCGAAGAGATCGGTCATCTGTTCGACTTCAGTGTAGAGATTCAAACCGGGCTGAAAATTGATTGACTCGTCGAAAGCGTGGGCCGCGTGGGATGCCAACAGTGGAATGGCCAGGACCAGGATACCGAAAAGTGCAGGCGCGCGTACGCTCTTGAGCATGAAGTCTCCCCGAAAATGAATTTGAATGGAAGTCGACTACCGCAGTTCTGAAAAGGAATCCAGCTTTTGCAAAAGAGAATCATTTTCTGTAGCGTCGGCTCATGGTTTTGAAATGGATTCAGTTGGCATCCTTCCTGGTGATCGCTTCTTGGGCTCTTTTGGTTTCACCGGTTTCCCTGGCCTTTACGGCCGGAAACGTGAACCTTCACAGTTTCGCGCAGGCCAAGAAGATTGCAC
This sequence comes from Oligoflexia bacterium, assembly GCA_014378465.1. Taxonomy (GTDB): domain Bacteria; phylum Bdellovibrionota; class UBA1018; order UBA1018; family UBA1018; genus UBA1018. Next base: position 51,991 of record JACMNQ010000065.1, read on the forward strand.
TCAAAATCCACAAGGATCATGCGACCACGATCTACTGTGGCTGTCGGTATGAGGGGAAGACCGTTGACCTTCGTTCGTGTGGGTATCAAGCGCATCACGACTTCAAGCGCGCGGCGAGACTGGAATGGGAGCATGTGGTGCCTGCCGAAGCTTTTGGGCAAAGCTTCTCGGAGTGGCGAATGGGGGCGCCGGGCTGCTTCAAAAATCATGGCCGCGGAAAAAGTTTCATGAAGGAGGGCAGGACGTTCAAAGGTCGAAAGTGCGCCGAGACGAATCCCGAATTTCGCCGGATGGAATCGGACCTCTATAACCTCTGGCCTGAGATCGGCGAACTCAACGGACTTCGAAATAATTTCACGATGGCCGAAATTCCGGGCCCCGGGCAATTCGGGGGCTGCCACGCCAAGGTTGGGGAACGCAAGTTTGAGCCGGGAACCGGTGAAGCCAAGGGCCGAGTCGCTCGAGTCTACCTTTATATGGGACTCAGCTATCCGGGGCGTGGGATCGTCTCGAACAAAAATGAAAAACTCTTTGAAGCCTGGGACAAAGCCAACCCGGTCACCCCTTGGGAGTGTGAACGCGCTCGGCGGATCGAGAACGTCCAAGGCAACCCGAATCCGATTCTCAAAGCTCGCTGCTCCGGAAGAGCTTTTTTTTAACGAAAATAATGCAGCGCTTCATGCGATCACGGTCGTGCAATTGAGGTCTCAGGGCTCCTTCAAGGCTTCTGATGGGTTGACTCTGAGCCCGAAAATACTGAAAAACTCAAGATTGAAGCTTTACAGCAGAACGAAGTAATGGTTATTTTCCGGTACTTCAATATTTTTACGGAGGCCCTCAATGGCGTCGAATTTAATTGCTACAGATATGATGACTTACACCCCTGCGGCGCTAGGACTGGTCGGCCTGGTTTTCGCAGCCGGCTTCTACGCCAAGATCAAAAGTCTTCCGGACGGCAATGAAACCATGAACCGCATCGCGGGTTACATCCGTGAAGGATCCATGGCTTTCCTGGCTCGACAGTACAAGGTCCTCGCAGTCTACTGCGTGGTCGTCGCCATCATTCTGGGGATGGTTTTGAGTCTCTACGCTGCCGGTGCTTTCGTTCTCGGCGCGTTCCTGAGTCTCCTGGCGGGTTTCGTCGGTATGAAAGCCGCCACTTATGCCAACGTCCGCACCACTCAGGCTGCGACGACCGGCAACAAAGCCAACACTCTTCTCGTCGCGCTCGACGGTGGCGCGGTCATGGGACTTTCCGTGGCAGGCCTTGGCATGTTCGGAATGGGAGTGATCTACATCGTCTTCAAGGGCACTCCTGAATTCGGTCAGGTGATCCACTCGTTCGCGGTCGGCGCTTCCTCGATCGCGCCCTTCGCGCGCATCGGCGGCGGGATCTACACGAAGGCAGCCGACGTCGGCTCTGACATCGCGGGCAAGGTGATTGAAAACATCCCTGAAGATGACCCAAGAAATCCAGGCGTCATCGCGGATAACGTCGGCGATAACGTCGGAGACGTCGCCGGAATGGGCGCGGATATTTATGAATCCATGGTCGCTGCAGTCGTTGCCGCAATGGCGATTGCCCTCACCGGTACCGCCGCCACCATGCCGAATCTTCTCACGACCCCGGGCGGTGACAACCGTTTCATGGGCATCATGTTGCCACTCCTTCTCACTGCCATCGGTCTGGTCGTCAGCATCGTCGGGATCATGATCACCCGCATGCTGAAGCACCTGAATCCTGCAGTGGTTCTCCGAAGCGCTTTGATTTTTCCGCCGCTGATTCTCGTTCTCGTTTCCCTGGTCCTCATGCCGATTCTCGGAGTCACTCAGAACGTGACTCTGGCACTCGCAGTGGGCGCCATCGGCGGAGCCTTGATTGGCCTCGTGACGGATTATTACACTTCTTCGACTCCTGTGGCAAAGATCGCGGAAAGCGCGAAGACCGGCGCAGGAACCGCACTGATTCGCGGACTTGCGGTCGGGATGGAGTCGGTCGCGATTCCTCTCTTTATCGTCGTGGCTTGCGCTTTCGTCGCTGACAGGGCCCTTGGCCTTTACGGGATCGCGATGGCCGCAGTCGGGATGCTTGCAGGAACTGCAGTCGTCATGACTGTGGATGCCTACGGACCGATCTCGGATAATGCAGGCGGGATCTCAGAAATGTCAGGCCTCGGCAAAGCCGTGCGCGACATCACGGATGAGCTCGACTCGGTCGGGAACACCACTGCCGCCATCGGCAAGGGCTTCGCCATCGGATCCGCAACTTTGACCGTGATTGCTCTGTTCTCGGCTTTCAATTCTGAAATCAATCACGCTCGCCAGCTCGCGGGAGCTGGAGAACTGGTGCTGGTATTGACGGACGCCAAAGTTCTGATCGGAATCCTCATCGGAGCCGTTCTTCCGTTTATGGTTGCTGCGGCAACGATGTTGGCCGTCGGACGTGCAGCTGGCGCGATCGTTGAAGAAATCAAACGCCAGTTCCGTGAAATTCCGGGCCTGCGTGAACTCAAGGCTGAGCCAGAGCCGACCAAGATCGTGGACATCGCGACCAAGGCCGCTCTTTATGAAATGATCCTCCCGGGGCTCATTGCCGTGTTGGCACCTCCACTGGTCGGATTTCTTCTTGGGCCAGCTGCTCTTGCAGGGATGCTCGCAGGAGCTCTCGCCGTCGGTGCCACCATGGCAACATTCATGGCGAATGCCGGTGGAGCTTGGGACAATGCCAAGAAGTACATCGAAAAAGGCAAGCTCGGCGAAGGTCACCTGAAGGGTTCTGAAACCCACAAGGCTGCAGTCGTCGGCGATATGGTCGGCGATCCGTTCAAGGACACTTCCGGTCCAGGCGTCGCGATTCTGATCAAAGTGATGAGCGTCGTTTCGCTCCTCATCGCTCCTCTGATTGCCATGTCCTGAGCTGCCTGCTCGTTACGATCTCTGAGCATCGCTCAGAGACGGCAATGTCCTTCGGCTTCAAATTAAAAGGCCCTGCTTCAGCACTGCTGAGGTGGGGCTTTCGCTTTCAAACCGCCAGGCCTGTCGTTTACATTCAAACCGCCACACGGTTCAAAGGCTCTCCCACTTCCTGCACGGTGATGTCCCTCGGGATCTTCACGAAAAAAGTGGAGCCTTGCCCTGGCGCGCTGGAGACCCAGATCGACCCGCCGTGAGCGATGACGATCTGCTGGGAAATGAAGAGTCCAAGTCCAAGACCACTCACCTCGCTGGCATTGACGGAGCGTTCGAAGCGGTCGAAGATCTTGCTCTGATCTTCCTTGGGGATGCCCATCCCGTGGTCTTTCACGGAAAAGAGAACGTGAGAACTGTCCGCTTCCACATGGATCTCGACCTGCTTGCGCTCACCGTAGCGGATGCTGTTCGTGAGGAGGTTGCTGATCACCTGCTCGAGTCGGAGGCGATCCCATGGGCCTGTGATGCGCTCGGCCGGCAGATTCACGTGCAGTTCCGGAAATCCTGCCAGGTTAAACCGTTCACTCATTCCGCCTTGAAGAATTTCCTGGATGAGCTCGCAAAGATCCATCTCTTCTCGTTCAAGGACCAGGCGGCCCGAAGTGATTCGGGAAATATCCAGCATGTCGTCCACGAGTCGGTTGAGTTTCGACACCTGACGATCCGTGTGCGTGACGATTTCAATGAACTTTTCCTTGTTGTAGACGCTTGAGTCACCCCGCTTCACGCGTCTGAGAAAGATCTGCGACTGCAGGCGCAGGGAAGTGAGAGGAGTCTTCAGTTCATGAGATGCGATGGATAGAAATTCGTCCCTCGACACCAGTGCGGCCTTCAGATTTTCTTCCGTATTCTTCTGCTCCGTGATGTCCGCCAGAGTTCCACGCATCAGTATCGGGTTGTCCAGAAAGTCGTAGGTTGCGCGTCCTCCTTCACTGAGCCACCGGATCGTTCCGTCAGGGAGACTGATTCGGAATTCATGCTGATGGGAGATACGGGTGCGAATGGCGGTATTGACTGCAATCATTCTCAACTCGAGATCTTCCGGATGGACCCTTTGCGAGAAATCCTCCAGGGGCCGCGAGCAAGTGCCTGGGGGATATCCCAGCAGACGTTCGGTTTCGATACTGCAGTAAAGGTGATTTCCGGGAATATCCCATTCCCAGATGCCCAGACCCGAGGAGCTCAGGGCGAGTTCGAGCCTTCGTTGACTTTGCTCAAGAAGGTGGCGGCTTTCGACCAGATTCCGCTGAAGCTCATATTTCTCCAGTGCCCGTGAAATCACTTCCCTGACCCGCTCGGGAGTGAGTTGATCTTTGACCAGGTAATCCAGGGCCCCGAGCTTCATGGCTTCGACTGCGATGGCTTCACTTCCGGCTCCCGTGGCCATGATTACGGCGAAAGGTAGGTTGCCACGTTTGGCCACGAGTTGCTTCAGCAGCTCCAGGCCGCTGAGGGCGGGAAGATCATGATCCAGAATGAGGAGATCCGGCTTGAATGCGGCGGCATGTTTTTCGAGGGCTTCAGCCGTTTCAAGTTCCTGGAACTCGTAGTGCGTGGTTCGGTCTCCTTTGAGGGCTCGGATGATGCTTTCTCGGTCAAAATCGCTGTCATCGACGAGCAGAATTTTCCGGGCGGAACAGGGTTTCAAAGGGAGTGACGGTTCATGGAGATCGGGTTTTTTCACGCGTGAGTGCCCTGGACCGCGCCGTGAGCCGATTCGCCCACTTCGCGGGGCTGGCCAGACGGAAGAACGCAGTGCCCCAGCCAGAATTGAGCCAGCGAGAGAATTTTTGGCTGGAGTTCCCTTGGATCCAGTGTCTTGAGCAGATAGGCGTTCGCACCCAGATCGTAACACCGCTCAATGTCAATGGGATTGGACGATGAGGACAGGACCACGACGACGATTGAGGAGAATTTCGGAGTCTTCCGCAATCTTTGAAGAAAGCTGGTCCCGTTTTCTCCAGGAAGGTTCAGATCCAGCAGGATGAGCGACGGACGCGGCGCCGGGAGCTGATCATACGGACCGGAGTGATGGAGGTAATCAAAGGCATCGTCGACATTCTTGCACCAGAAAAGCTGCGCGATCGTTCCGACTTTGTGAAGTGCTCGCTTCAGGGCTTCATGATCCATTTCAGAGTCCTCAACATGAAGAATCACCGGACGGCTAGCGAAAGCTTTTGCAGAATCCTTTGAAGAGATCATGAAATCCTCGTCAGCGGAGGAGGGGCGTCGGCCGGATTTGAGGGATGATTCGTCAAATGACCCGACCTCAACGTGAAGTAAAAGGTCGTTCCATGCCCAAGGCTCGAATCAAACCAGATTTTGCCGCCGTGGCGTTCGATGATTTTCCGAACGATGGTGAGACCGGCTCCTGATCCGCCGCCGTATTTGTCCTGCGCATGGAGTCGCTTGAAGATCTGAAACACCAGATCCCGGTGCTTGAGATCAATTCCGATCCCGTTGTCACGGACGAAAAAGACCGGGCACTCCGCTGATTCCGGGCCGCCCCCCTGCTGCACGGTCCCGATCTCAATCGTCTTCTTCTCGATTTCATTGTACTTGGTCGCATTGACGATGAGGTTATGGAAAACTTCGGTGATCTGAATCCGGTCGCAGACCAGAGTGGGCAGTTCCCCCAGGATGGTCACGTTCGCATGAGTGTCAGTCAGACACGTTCTCAGGGAGTCACATGCCTCTTCGACCGCTTCCCGAAGCGGGGTTGGCTGAAGTTCAAGGTCGATGCGGCCAACCCGCGACAACCGAAGGAGCGACTCGATCAGAGCATTCATCCTGCCCGTCATGGTCATGAGTCGACTCAATTTGTGTTTTCCGTCTTCATCAAGTTTGTCGGCGTAGTCTTCGATGAGAAAAGTGGCATAAGTGTGAATGCCGCGCAGCGGTTCCTTGAGATCATGCGAAGCCACGTAAGCGAAGGAGTCGAGCTCCTGATTGCTTCTCTCAAGTTCCTGATTGAGTCTGAACATTTCCTTGGCGCGGTCCGCGATGAGCATCATGAAGGCCTGCCTGAACTCAAGCGCGATTTGCTTCTCGGAGGCTTTCCAAGGGGTGCTTTTTCCCCTGACGATTTCATCCCAGAGTTCGAAGGATTTCCGAGGCGTGAGTTTTTCACCAGAAGCGAGATTCTTCGCTGATTTGCGCGGATCAGCGCCCCAGGGGATGGTCTGCATCTGTTCGCTTCGAAACCAGATCACCACATATTTCTCATCCGGCGTCAGTGAGACGCCCAGCATCCCGCTCGCCTGTGACGCCCAGTCTGCGGCATGGGGAAAGATTCGGGCGATCTCATCCGTCGCATAGACGGGCTGTTCGCTCTGGTTCATCACATGGTTCACCAGTTCAGAAATCGCTTCACGGGGCGGGGTCTTTCCCAGCAGGAGCGGGGGTTCGTTGCGCAGACAGAAGGCGGCTCCTTCGGCTTCAACCATGGCGAGAAAGTCCTCTTCCTGGCTTTTGATCCCCTGAAGAAGCGTACGAACATCAGGGGCGCTCAGGAGTTTCAGAACATCAAGCAGATGCACTCGCAGGCGGAGTTCGGCTTCGGTTTTTATTTTGGTTTCGAGACCCGGAATCTGAAGCGAGATGATTCTTCCGATGAACTCACATGCCGCACGTTTCTGATAATCGAGTTCATGGGGAGAATCGTGATGGCAGGAGATGAGGCCCCAGAGTTCCCCGTCCTTGACAAGGGAAATGGACATGGAAGCTTCGACTTGAATGTTGCTCAGATATTCGACATGAACGGGCGATACGGCTCGCAGAAAGCATTTGCTCAAGTCCAGGCGGTCTCCTGTTACCGGATTGAATTCGGGCACGATGGGAGAAGAAGGAGCCTTGACTTCCGTGATCAGACGCAGGCGGTTGAGTGCAAACAGGCGCCGCGCCTGTTTCGGGATATCGCTTTCAGGAAAATGCAGTCCGAGAAAAGCGTCCTGGTCATCCCGTTTTCGCTCAGCGATGACTTTCAGGTGTCCACCCTCCACGACCCGGTGAATCCACACGCGGTCAAAGCCGGTGATGGACCTCACTTCTTCGACTGCACTTTCACAGAGGTCATGAAGCGAGGCAGCCTGCTGAATCCGGAAGATTGAACTGGTGAATTGATCGTAGAATTCCACAAAAGAAAGCAGCGGTTCGCTTTGAAGAGAGGTCTCAAACTCCAGAACCGCGATGGAGGCTTCGATGGATACTTCTGGCAAAGGATGAATGGAGACCGTGTAGTCCCGGACTCCGCCGCTGAGCTGCAGGGAAAGTTTCAGCGGCTTCACTTCCTTCGAATCAATTGAAGCCTGCAGTTGGTCGCCCAGGCGCTGAGTGTCTCGTGGATTTATCCAGCCGGAAATGGATCTGCCGAGGAGGGCACTGGCCGGCAAATCCATGAAACTGACACAGTTTTCGCTGGCCTGAAGAATTTTCCCGGAGGGAAACTGAACCACGAGGAGACAGCCGTGGGGCTGCACGCCACCGATCAGGTGGATGGGTTCCCGGTCACAATTGGTCAAATCAACGGTCTGCCCCGCGGTTTTCCAGGAATTGAAAGTGCTCACCGGGGAGCCACCCACTCGGTCAATCGCTCAAAGCTCTCATGAGCGGAGTTGCAGAGGTTTTTTTCCTGCGCCGGATGGGCCTGCACGAATCGCTTGAGAGTTTCCGTGAAAGCCTTCCAACGAGGCCCTGTTTCCGCGCCGTAGATGGAAAAGTAATGCATCGCTGTCGTTCCCTGAAGTCCCAGAGTCTTGGAGAGGTGGTTGCTGATGATGCGCCCTCCGAGGCTTGAACCTTCGATGACGTACAGAAAGCCCAGGCGCTGCGCCGGGGTTTCGAGGGGAGGCAGATCCTTGCACCAGGAGAAATCCGCGATTTCCCGCTGCGCGAAGCCCAAGGTGATCAGGTCGTGAAGGATTGCAGGGGCCCTGATGCGTGCGGGGTAAGAAAGCTCCGTGAGCCAGGGGTCTTGTTGCAGTCTGTCAATGGCGGAAAGCCTGGCCTCCTGGGGGACGAGGAAAGTGTAGAAGCGGCTGAGAAGTTGACCCAGCTCCCCATGGGAAAGGTCTGGCGACATCAGGAAGGCCAGTCGGGACTCGATCTTCAGGTGTGACGACTCCGTATGGACCTTGATCCTGCCCAGAACGGTATCCACGCGTTCAGCAGCAATGGGAGCTACTTTAGAAGCCTGGTTTTGTAGTGACATAATTCCTTTTGTGCTTTTATATTCAACACTTCACCAGTAGTCAATTGACTCAAAATAGTCGAGGCCAAACCCGCCTTTTTGGCGTTTCCCTCGGTGGTTCACCTGGAGTCGGACAGAATCAGGATAGAAGTCGGCAGGTGCGGGCAACATCGAAGAGCTGGCCGCTCCTGCCTGACGGGGGGGGGCAGACTTTTGACGGTCTCGAAGTGCCTTTCCTCAGGCCACATTTCTTCAAGCCACTGTGTGATTTGCCGAAGAGTCATGAGGAGTAAACTGCCCCAAATGACCTTGCGCAGCTTGGCCCAGACTCTCATGATCGCCTTTTTCACTTTGCCTCTGAACTCTCGCGCAGGCACCGTCGAAGTTCATGCGCTCAAGCCGGGCGCGAGTCTGGATGAATTCGCGAATATCAGTGCGAAGGTTCATTCGTATGAATCTCAGCACGGAACCGCAGGTGACCTGCCTTTCACGGCGAAAAAGCGCAACCACTGGCTGCAGGAATCAGGACTGAGTGAAGTCACGAAGGACTGGGATGCACTCAAGCGGGATGAACTGGTCCTCAACGCCGGGGTGGTTTCTGAAGGCGCCTTGACTGCGAAATACCCGGATCTACCCCCAGTCCGGTTGCGGAAGTTGAGACGCCTGCGAGTGCGGGCCGCACGAGGGTCAAAATCCTGAAAAATCTGCTGAACCTCCGCTTTGTGAGTCTCGCGTTCGTCGCCATGACAGCCGTTTCGGCCTGCACTGCCGACTCGGCGTCGGCAAAAATTCTGTTTCTCAATCTCAATGATGCGGAGCCTGAGATCCAGGTTGCTCGAGCGGAGGCGCTCCGCCGAGGCGAAGAATTCGTGGTGATTCCAGACTCCGATTTCATCCGGCGAAAGACTGAATCGCTGAAAAAAATGAACGCGGTGACGCCCAGCTCAAAGTTGTCCTCCCAGGAAATTCAGGATGCAGTCGTCCGTCTTGGAAAGGGTGCAACCACCGTGATCATCTCCGGACACTCCGACGGCACGGAGTACCATGGAGACACCGTCGAAACCATTTTGCGTCAGGATCTGGTTCGTGCCTTCAAAAAGGCGGGAATGGATTCGAGCATTCAGTCGATCTACCTCTGGGGCTGTTACACGGCGTCTCATGGCGCGGTCCGCTCATGGGATACGATTTTTCCAAATGCTCATTACCTCATCGGGTACACGACTGCGGGAGCGCCCAAGAATGACCGCGAAGGTCCACGGCAGTTGGCCGGTGCCTTGCGGGCTGAGGAGAAGATCAGGAGCGAATCCGATTCAAAACAGATCCTGGCGGATCTCAAGCTCGTCAATCAGGGTGATCGTCATTCGCTCGGAGGGCGGGTCAATGATCACTACTACTGTGTCCAGCGTGGCCTGATCACCGGTCTGGACGAAATCAAAGAAGGTTGCCGGGATTTTGCCCACAGCATGGCCGCCGAAAAGTATGATCTCTATGATCCCTATTTCAGCGGTCAGCTGCCGATCCCGGAGGATGGTCTCAAGAGTCCGCTGAGGGCTTTCTATCAGAATGTTCAGGATCATTCCCAGTGTCTGCTCTGTGGCTCCGAAGAAGAGCAGGAGAAAGTTCTGAAAGAGATGCAGTCCAGCTTCAATCAGAAGGATCTTGAAGCACTTTCGCAGATCCCCTGTCCGGGCGTGCTGATCCGTTTGATCAAATTCAGTCACATCGTGAACAATTATCGCAAGGTTTACGCTCGGGAGTTCGATTTCTACAGGAAAGAATTCAAAAAGCTGCCTCCGGCTTCTCCCGAGAATGCAGCCTGCAGAAAGATTCTCACGGGTGAATACGGCCCATCCGATCGAAAGCTCTTCGAGGATCTTGCGAGGGATTCCGTTTGCAATGACATGAATCTGCCAGCGGAGCTTGCAGATCTGGCGGCAAGTTCGATTCGAAGAGCGGAGACCCTGCTCGGAAACTTGCGAAGTGTCCCTTTTTCCTGGATCGCGGACGCCCCGACGGACCAAGCGCCCGAGTCACTGATGAATTCTCCTGAAGAGCTGAGTTTGAGTCTGGCTCCGATCACCGCGGTGATTCTCCCACCGTCAAGGCCAGGCGGCACGAATTAAAGAAGTCCGATCTTCTTCGCTATCCAGACGGTGAAGAGAAGAGTGGCCGCAAGCATCGCGAGTGCGAGAAGCAGTCCCAAAAGCATCACGGTACTGAGCAGCAGAGTCGATCGACGACTCACGCGGTGGGGATTGTCAAAATAGGCGCGCAGAATGCGTGAATTTCTGAGATTGGCTTTGTAAGCGACGTGAAAGATGTCCCCGGCGACTGGAAACGCGCCGAGTGTGGTTTCAGCGGCGACGTTTCCGACCATTCGGAGCACCACGGACTGGGGCGCGCCGGCACGCGCGGCTTCAGCCACGATATAGAAAGACAGAACGAGGGTCAGGAGATCTCCCACGACGGGAATCAGTCCGATGATGCCATCGATGCCAAACCGGATCCCTCCGATTCGAAAGCGTGTATCCAGTAGATTCGCGACTGCGTCAACTCGAGCCAGAGTCGGATTGGAAGCAGGTGGATTCATCAGGATGCTCCTTCATTTCGCTTGGGAGAGTTCACTCCGGAACATGCCTTGCAACTCCCCTCGGAGACTTGCCGAAGTTTGACGCTTCACTCATCAGCAGTTGCCGGCAAGTCTGCGAACACTGTCCCAAATTGCCCTCGACTCAGATTTTTAACCAGAGGAAACGTCTCATGAAACTTTCAGCTTTGATCCTGGTCCTGGGTGCACTGTCGGCCTGTTCTTCGACTTCTTCGCGATCTGGGCCACAGACGGGGTTCACGACGCAGTCCAACGGCGATGCCCGGAATCCCTCTCCGGGTGCTGGCAACGCGCCAGGAAATGCTCCTGAGAAAACCTATGAGGCAGGGGTGATCTCTCCTTCTTCAAATGAGCTCGAAGCCCTTGAGCGCCGAGGGGAGCGAGACGGAACTTCGCCTCAGGATCCCAACACGAAACGTCAACAAGCTGGGAAAATGGCCCCTCGCTCTGAAGCCACTCCGAAACCCGCGGCCCCGGAATCAGATCCGAGCTATGAAACGGAATCTGACTACGAAAATGCGCCCACGAACTAGCCCCACGAACTGGCAAAGCAGGGCCGCGAACACTGGCGTCATCCTTCTCTTTCGGTTAGGCTTCGGGCACCCTCATGGCGCCCAAACTCATTCCGCTTCCCATTGATTCCTCTCTGTCTGAGATCCTGCGGGAGCTCGAAGCGCGGAATTGCATCGTCGTTCAGGCTGAACCGGGTACGGGAAAAACCACGCGCATCCCGCCGGCATTGTTGCAGGCGAGCTTTCGAAAACCGGATCAGGAGATCCTGGTGCTTGAGCCCAGGCGTCTCGCCGCAAAGATGGCGGCTTTTCGCGTGGCTGAAGAAATGGGCGAGTTCCCGGGTGATGCAGTTGGTTATCATTTTCGCTTCGAGAAAAAGGCAGGCCCGAAGACTCGACTTCTTTTTCTGACCGAAGGCATGCTCATGCGCCGGCTTCTGGGAGATCCGACTTTGAAGAACGTGGCGGGCGTCGTGCTCGATGAGTTTCATGAAAGACACCTTCATGGCGATCTCGGGCTCGCCTACCTGCGGCGGCTGCAGAAAACCGTGAGACCTGAGCTGAGGCTCGTCGTCATGTCGGCCACTCTGGATGCGCAGGGGATCGCGAAATACCTCGGCGACTGCCGCACTCTGCTGGTGCCTGGCTCAAAATTTCCCATCTCGATCGAGTACCTGAGTTCCGGCACGGGACGCGCACGCGATCTCGAAACTTCCGTTCGTGATGCGGTCGTTGAAGCACTGTCGCGTCCGGACGCCGAAAAGTTCGGGCATCTGCTCGTGTTTCTTCCGGGGATGGCGGAGATCAGGCGAAGTGCGCAGGCGCTCGAAGCGGATTCGCGGAGATTCAATTTTGATGTGTTTCCGCTTCATGGTGAGCTTTCCCGAGAAGAGCAGGAGCGGGCCATTCAGCCTTCAAAACCAGGACCCGGAAATCCGCTCGGCCGAACCAAAGTGATTCTTTCCACCAATGTCGCCGAAACTTCGCTCACCCTGCCGGGCGTGAACACGGTGATTGACAGCGGACTCGCACGAGTGGCCAGTTACTCGAGCTGGTCAGGTTTGCCGTCTCTCAAGACCAAAGCCGTGAGCAAGGCTTCCGCGATTCAGAGGGCAGGAAGATCCGGTAGAACTTCCCCTGGACGCTGCTTCAGACTCTATTCCAAAGGCGAATTCGACGGCAAGGCGTCGTTTGAAATTCCAGAAATTCTGAGAGCCGATCTCTGTCAATCGTTGCTCGAACTCAGTACGATGGGCATTCAGGATCCTTCCGATCCACTGAAATTCGAGTGGTTTCAGGCTCCACCCCCACAGGCGCTGTCGTCTGCACGGTCTCTGGCTGAGATGTTGGGAGCCTTGGATTCTTCAGGAAAGTTGACTCCACTCGGCCACCAGTTGGCGGAGCTCCCGGTTCATCCGCGACTCGGAAAACTGATTCTTGAAGGAGTGAAAAGGGGAGTCAGCACCGAAGCCATTGAGATGGCTTCGCTCTTGAGCGAGGCGAAGAACTCTCCCGGCAGCAGTCTTGATCTGCTCAGGGAGTTCGACTCCTACCAGCCCGGTGAAGCCGGCCGAAAGTTGATTCAGCAACTTTCGGCACGCATGCCGTCCAACCCCAGACCGCGCATGAATCCTCCACAAGACCGTGAACTGCAGCTCAAGCTTGCACTGCTCAGCGCGTTTCCCGACCGGGTGGCGCGCAAAAAATCACTGGAGAAGGGCTCCGTCTTTCAGCTGGTGATCTCCAGTGGAGGATCCGTCACCGTCGAGCAGTCGGCGGTGGTGAATTTTGCAGAGTACTTCGTGATCCCCGCACTCCAGGAAAGTCAGGGCCTTGGGCAGTTGCGTTCTTCACTCCGGGTGCGGTCACTTTTTTCCATCGAGCCCGAATGGCTTTTTGATCTGGAGCCTTCCGGGATCACTGAAACCGATGAGATGAGCTGGGATGCGGATCGAAAGCGCGTCTTTCAGTTATCCATGTTGAGTTACGGCCAGCTGATTCTTTCACAGAGCAAGGGGGTGCCTTCGGACGCTCCCGCTGTCCGGCGAAAAGCGGCCGAGCTTCTCGCCGTTCAGGTTTCAAAATTTCTCAAGACCCATCTTCCTTCTCAGGAAGCGCTCAAGGAAATGAGGGTCAGACTGTCGCTTCTCAAGAAGCATTCGGGTCTCGAACTGCCGGAGTTTCCGGGGGCGGATGATGCGGCCTTTTCAGCGCCTCTGCTCGAGGTCTGTCTGGGGAAAACCAGCTGGAGTGAAATTCAGTCTGAAATCGATGCTGAGTCGCTTGTTTCAGGCCTTGTGCAGAGCTGGCTTGCACTGCAGGACCAGAGCTCGCTCGCCAATCGCCTCGACCGTGAGGTTCCCCTTCAGACCGTGCTGGCTCGAGGTCGAAAAGTGAAGATTCATTACGTGGAGAATCAGGCTCCCTGGATTGAGAGTCGAATCCAGGATTACTTTGGCATGTCTGATGGCCCGAAGATTCTGGGAGGCAAACTTGCCCTCACTCTCCATTTGCTCGCGCCCAATTACCGGGCCGTGCAGGTGACTTCTGATCTCAAGGGGTTCTGGGTCCGAAGTTACGCTGAGGTGAGAAGGGAGTTGGGGAGACGCTATCCCCGGCACTCGTGGCCGGAAGACCCGCTTCAGGCTTTTGTGGAAAAATCCCGCTAGGATGCCTTTCAAGCGACTTCACCCCGTTTGGAGCCTGCTTTGCCCGACCGGGGTCCAATTAAAAATAATTAATACTTCAGCTGACTTGACTGGCCCCCTCTTTATGCCCATTTTATAGACTACCAATCAAGGAGGCTGTCATGGCCATGTTTAAGCGAATCGGCTTGTTTCTTCTGTTGAATATTCTGGTGGTGACCACCCTCTCGGTCGTCGCTCATTTCCTGGGCATCGGAAATTACATCACTCGCTATGGAATGGACTACAACTCCCTGGCCGCTTTCTGCCTGCTCTGGGGGATGGGCGGCGCCTTCATTTCGCTCGCGATGTCCCGCGTGATGGCGAAGTGGATGATGGGAGTTCAGGTCATTGATCCAAACACGCGCGATCCGCAGCTTCAGGAGCTCGTGCAGACCGTTTATGGACTGGCTCGCAGTGCGGGTTTGCCAAAGATGCCTCAGGTTGGAATCTACGATTCACCTGAGCTCAACGCTTTTGCCACCGGACCCACGAAGTCGCGCGCACTGGTCGCAGTTTCTTCCGGACTGGTCCAGCGCATGTCGTCTGAAGAAATTCATGGAGTGCTCGGTCACGAGATCGCCCACATCGCAAACGGAGACATGGTCACGATGACCCTCCTGCAGGGCGTCGTCAATGCGTTCGTCATGTTCGCAGCCCGTGCGATCGCGTTTGCAATCACTCAGGGGAGTCGTGACAGCAATGACAACCGTCAGGGCGGTGGCTCGTCGATGTCCTATTTTCTCATTCAGATGGGACTGCAGATCGTGTTCATGATTCTGGGTTCGATTGTCGTGGCCTGGTTCTCGAGACTGCGTGAGTACCGTGCCGATGCGGGCGGCGCTCGACTCGCAGGGCGCGAAAGCATGATCCAGGCTCTGCGCGCGCTCCAGAGAACTTATGACTTCGTGGACACTTCGGCTCAGCCCGCGGTTCAGACTCTCAAGATTTCGAGCAAGCCGGGAGGAGCCCTCCGTTTCTTCTCCACGCATCCGCCGCTGGCGGATCGCATCGCGCGTCTGGAAGGCCGGATGTCCGCCTGATTTTCTGAAGTGAAATTTTTTGTCGAAAATCACCGTCATCTTTCATCTGGATCTCGACAGTTTCTTCGTTTCGGCTGAGCGTCTCGCTCGGCCGGAGCTGAAGGGCAAGTGCGTTGCCGTCGGGGGAGAAGGTGGACGGGGAGTCATTTCGTCAGCTTCCTATGAGGCGCGAAAGTTCGGTGTGCGTTCGGCGATGCCCACGGCGCAGGCCCTTCGGCTCTGTCCACGGCTGATTCTGCTTCCTTCCAATTTTGCGCTCTACTCGCGTCTTTCCAAGCAGGTCTTCGATATCCTGAGCCGCTACACGCCCACTTATGAAGCCGTGAGTGTTGACGAAGCTTACCTCGACATGAGTGGCAGTGAGTCGCTTTTTGGGAAGGCGAAAGAAGCGGCCGAACTCATGCGGGCGGAAATTCTCGCCAAAACGGGGCTGACGGCGTCGATCGGCATTTCATCCAATCGCCTGGTTTCAAAAGTGGCGAGTGATTTCGCGAAACCCGATGGGGTTCACGAAGTACTGCAGGGAGAAGAAGCCCGGTTTCTGGCTCCGCTTGCCGTCCGGGTTCTGCCTGGAGTCGGCAAAGTGAGTGAGCAGTGGCTTCATGAACGCAGGATCTTCAAAGTCTTTGAGCTGCAGAAGTATGCAGTCGAGACGCTCGAGCGTCACCTGGGCAAGTACGGACTCTACCTGCATGAAGCGGCCTGGGGTCGAGGCAGCACCGCCTTTCACGAAGAATCAAGGACTCGCTCCATGTCCAGAGAGCAGACTTTCGAAGTGAATGTCTTCGAAGAGAAGATTTTGAAGAAGGAGCTCTGGACAATGGCGGCAGACCTCGGCAATTCGCTGCGCTCTGAAGCGGAAACCCACCGCGATCACGCCACCACGGTCAGGCTCAAGATTCGCTACGCCCCCTTTGATACGGTGACTCGCTCGCGTGTCCTGCCTGCACCGGCCAAGCAGGACCTCGAGATTTACAAGGCCATCGAAAGGCTTTTTGAAGAGAACTGGGATCCGTATCGGCCCGTGCGCCTCATTGGCGCCGGAATCGTGCTTGGCGAAGGAGCGCATCAACTGAACCTTTTTGAAAATTCACCTGCGAAGAATCAGGAGCATCTCAAGCGGGGCGCGATCGACGAACTCAAGGACAGGCTTCGCGAAAAATTTGGTCCGAACGCCCTGCGCACGGGTCGGGATTATGAGTAGTTCAGGCTGGATTGTGGTGTTCTAGGCGGCGTCCTCGGCGGTCCATGGGCCCCCAGGGGCGTCACCCAGTGCGCCTGTGAGAGGAAGTTCAATTGCCGCGGGTTCCACGGAGTGTTTGCGGTAGCTGTGCCTTTTGCGCTCGACGTAATCATGAAGGACTCGCTGAGCCGCATGAAATGCGTCCGACAGGGAAGTGGTCAGGATCCTGTGAGTGATCTGATTGTGAGGATCACCTCCCACGACGAGTTGTTCTCCGGGAACATCCAGGGTGATGCGGACCCGGAAGAGATTGCCTCGTTGATGATGTCGGTGAGGTGCTTCAACCATCACCTGGCAGCCGACTACCCGGTGGTAGTAGCTGACCAGCTTGTTCGCTTTTCTTTCAGTCATCGCTCTTTCGTCCAAGGAAGGGTAAAAGTCTCTGAAGATGATATGAGGGGATTGGTCCATGAGAAACCTCCGAGCAAATAGATCTACAGAAGTCATGCCGCATCAAACGGTCAGCTGAAATTTGGGCGGCCGGGGAGCATTCTGATGGAGGGCGGCCGGCTTGAGAGCCTTCCCGGCTTCCTAACGGATTCCTGACATGAATTTCGGCGAGTTCGGGGTTAAATCAGAATTATGGATCCGCTCAGTTCAATGAAGTCCTGCAAAGTGCTGCTGGTTGAAGACGAGGCGGATGTACGCGAGCTGATGCACCTTCATCTCAAAAGGGATGGTCTGCAGTGCGTGGCGGTCGAAGACGGCGAAAAAGCTCTTGAGATCCTGCGCCAGGAGTCCTTTGATCTGCTCGTTCTGGACTGGATGCTGCCGGGAGTGTCAGGGCTTGAGATCTGCAAATGGGCTCATGCCCAGAAGAATGGCACACCCATCCTCATGGTGACGGCTCGAGCGGACACTCCGGATATCGTCCGTGGACTGGACGCGGGAGCGGATGATTACGTCACCAAGCCGTTTGATGTTCCTGTTTTTCTCGCTCGCGTTCGAGCACTCATCCGTCGCAGGACTGCGGCGACTCGAGCCGCGACGCTGCCCGTACCTTCATTCTCCAGGCTCAAAGTGGGCGAACTGAGTCTGAACTCCGAGACGTATCAGGTACATTGCCGAAATGTCGAAGTCCTTCTCACTCCTTCGGAGTTCAAACTTCTGCTGGCGCTGATGGAAAATCAGGGCCGCGTGCTCTCTCGTGAAAAGCTGATCGACTGCATTCAGGGTGAAGGGGTGAGTGTCGTCGACCGCGCGGTGGACACGCATGTCTTCGGGCTCAGAAAGAAGCTCGGGGACTGCTCAGATTTCATCGAAACGATCCGAGGCGTGGGCTACCGAGTGAAGATGGATGAGTCCCCGCATGCCCAGTCCTGAAGTGCCTGAGTCTCTCCTCAAACTCACTCCTCATTTCTCCGCCCAGGCTGCTTCGCAGAAAGCGCTCAGTCGACTTCTCTTCGCGCAGTCTTTCGGCCTGGTCCTCCTGCTGGCCGGTTCCGCCTGGGGAGTGCGCCAATATTTGAAATGGATCATCAGTTCCGGACCTGCTCCTCAGGCTCAGGCTCTCGAAAGTTTTGATCGTTTCCTCATGTTTTCGATTCTGATTCTGAGCGTGGGCTTGTGCCTTTTCGCTGTCTGGGCCTGGCGCTCCCTGATCCTTCCGCTTCGCGTTCAGATGGCGGCATCGGTTGAAAGCATTCGAGCCGATCTGGAGCACAAGACTGAAAGCCTTTCTCTGGAGCGGGAACAGCTTTCGACCCTGATGAGCGCCATATCTGATGCGATCCTGGCCATTGATCTGGAGGAAGCGCCGCTTTTCTTCAACGGGCAGTTCGCACTTCTCATGGGACGCGAAAATCTTCGAAATCAGGATTTCAGGCTTTGGGAAATGTTCCGTGACCCGGAAATTCTGGGTGTCTTTCGTGTCGCCCTTCAGAAAGGGAGAGTGGTTCACCTCAAGGCAACTCCGTTTGATCAGGAGACGGGCCGAAAGTTCTATTCGCTCTCCGTTTCCCCCCTGCGTCGCCCGGATCGCACGATCTACGGAGCCGTGGGAATCTTTCATGACGTCACCGAGCTCAAGACCGCGGAACAGATGCGAATCGATTTCGTGGCGAACGTCTCTCATGAGCTTCGTACTCCTCTGACTGCGATCAAGGGTTATGCCGACACGCTCGTTCAGGATCTGAGAGAAGGGCGTGCGATTGCCCCGGAATTTCTCGACATCATCCTTCGCAATGTGGACCGCCTCATGAATCTGATCAGTGATCTTCTGGATCTCTCGACTCTGGATGCCGCATCAGACGGATTGCAGAAGGAAAAGCTCCCGACCGAAGATCTGAGTCACCGGGTGGTGGCGCAGATGGCGCTCACGCTCGAAGCGAAGAAACAGACCGTGAAAATTGAGTCCCGTGTTCCGCTGGTGACCGCTGACTTGAGACGGATTGAGCAGGTTCTCGTCAATCTGCTGGATAATGCGGCTAAATACACTCCCGTGGGTGGTTCGATTTCCATCTTTTGGGAAAAGGATTCGGGCAGTGCGGACACGCTTTTGCGCGTGGTCGATGCCGGCCCCGGCATTGATCCTGATCATCATCAGAGGTTGTTTGAACGATTCTACCGCGTGGACAAGGCGCGCTCTCGCGAACTCGGCGGCACGGGCCTGGGACTCGCGATCGTCAAGCACATCATGCAGCGCCACGGAGGCGCGGTCTGGGTCAAGAGTGAGCTGGGCAGAGGTGCGCAGTTCATCTGTCGTTTTCCGGCGTCGTGAACCTCTTCCTGAACGTCCTTCCTGACCGAACCCTGACCCAACGTTGACCTGATCCCACTGAATTCAGACAGGAGCCTGTCCCACGGATTCGCGAAAGCGGTTCATGCTGGATGCATGACTACTCCATTTCTGGCTGACCTTCACATTCACTCCAGTTTCAGCGACGGAAAGCATTCCATTCCGGAGCTCGTCGATTTTTATGGGGGGCGCGACTTCGGCGCCATCGCCATTACGGATCACCTGTGCGAAAGGAGAAGCGTGTTGGGGCGAGCGGCAGCCTACCTCAATCGCACTCTGACCGAAGCGACCTTCCCGATTTATCAGGAGATTCTCAAATCGGAAGCGAAAAGAGCCTGGGAAAAGTACCGGATGGTCGTCATTCCGGGGGTGGAATTCACGAAGAATTCGCTTTCCAATCATCGCTCGGCCCACGTGCTCGGGCTTGGGCTCACGCAGTGGTTGGACCCGGAAGGGGACCCTGCAACTCTGGCGAGAGGCATCCGGGCTTTCGGGGGAGTGGCGATTGCGGCGCATCCGGTATCCACGCGCAAACTCGAAAAACAGACTTATCATCTCTGGGATCACCGCGAAGAACTTCGAGCGGAATTTGACGCCTGGGAAGTCGCGAGCGGAGCGAAACTCTTTGATGAGATCCTCAGAAGCGACCTGCCGAAGATCGCGAGCAGTGATCTTCATCACAAAGGGCAGATGACGTCCTGGAAGACGGAATTTGACTGCGAGAGAAATGCAGAAGCCATCTTTCAGGCCATTCGCGGACAGGAACTCCGCTTTCGTTTCTATCAGGAGAAATCCCCACAGGGTTCCATCTCTGCTTGTGACCTCGTTGGCGCTCAGCGGTTGCATGCTCTGGCTCCTCGTGCTGCTGCTCGATCCATGCGGGACTTCATCTTTTCTGACCAACTCTCTCAAACCTCGCCGAGAACTTCACGCCTCTGAGTTGCCCCAGGCCCAAGTTCAGGCTTTACCATTTGGATTACAGGACGTTTGAACGCACCGCATGGCCATCAGCTGCGGTTTACCGAAAGTGGATTCAGGAGCATTCCCTGTGATACCTTCGATGCATGACTGCTTCAACTCCGCCGAAATCCATCCCGAGTGATCGAATCCCGCTGGATCTTCTCTCGAAATTTCCCAGTGGATTTTTCAGTGTGGAGACGGAAGACCTGCTTCACTACGGCAAGGATTGGAGTGGAGTGCTCTCACCCGATCCTTCGGCCATTGCTTTTCCCGCTTCGACTGCGGATGTTTCGCTTCTTTTGAGCGAATGCAATGCTCGTGGCATTGCGGTGGTTCCTTCCGGGGGCCGAACAGGGCTGTCCGGCGGAGCGGTGGCAGCGAAGCGCGAACTGGTCCTCAGTCTGAGCCGCATGAACCAGATCGGTGAACTCGATTCGCGCGCTCTGACTCTTGAAGTCCAGGCCGGAGTGATCACGCAGGCGGTGCATGAACACTGTTCGCCTCATGGGCTTACCTGGCCGGTGGACTTCGCTTCGAAAGGGTCCAGTCACGTGGGCGGAAATATTTCGACCAACGCGGGAGGAGTGCGGGTGATTCGCTACGGCCTTACTCGTCACTGGGTGCTGGGCCTCACGGTCGTGACGATGGCTGGCGAGATTCTCCAGCTGAACGGTGCTCTGGAGAAGAACAATACGGGAATGGATCTGCGCCAGATTTTCATTGGGACCGAAGGGACGCTGGGTGTCGTCACCGAAGCCACGCTCAAGCTGACGCCCCTTCCGAAAGCCTCGCAGGTCTGCTTCTTCGCGTTGGCAAGCTTCAAGAATGTGCTTGAGCTTTTTGAACGGGCCAGGAAAGGGGATTTCATTCTCTCGGCTTTCGAATGCCTGAGCGCCGCGTGTTTCAATGAAGTGAAGAGGCATGCGCCTGATCTGAGAACTCCTTTTCAGAAATATCAGGAGGGCGCGGTACCCGATACTTATGTTCTGATGGAGACGGACGGCGGGGATCTCGACTCCTGGCTCACGCAGGTCTTTGAAAGCGGTTTGGTTCTGGATGGAGTGCTGGCTCAGTCACCGCAGGAGCAACAGGAACTCTGGTCGATTCGTGAAAGAGTTGCCGAAAGCATCCTTCTGAAGAGCGAAGTGCATCAGCAGGACATTTCCGTGGCGATCCGCAACCTGGAAGCTTTCACTGCAGATCTCTCCGAGCGCTACCGGCTCGGCTATCCGGAATTTGAGGTGTTCATCTTCGGTCACATCGGGGACGGGAACCTGCATGTGTTCATTCGAAAGCCGCAGGCCATGAGCAGTGAGGAGTTTCACCGCAAGTGTGAGGCTTCGGACGGAGATCTCTTTCGTTTCGTGGAGAACTACCACGGGTCAATCTCAGCCGAACATGGAATTGGCGTGCTCAAGAAACCCGCTCTTTCATTCTCTCGCTCGCCCGTGGAGCTCGAGTACTTTCGAAAACTGAAAATCGCGTTCGATCCGAAGAATCTGCTCAATCCTGGAAAGATTTTCGACTGAGTCCTGCAGATGGGTTCTTCAGCTGTAAAACAAAAAAGGCCCGGCTGGATTTCTCCAGCCGGGCCATTATTCTTGATTCAGAGTCAGATTACTTCTGAGCAGCTTTCTGTCCAGCAGTTTGACCGGCTTTTTGTCCAGCCTTCTGACCGGCTTTTTGACCAGCAGACTGACCGGCTTTTTGACCAGCAGACTGACCGGCTTTTTGACCAGCAGACTGTCCAGCCTTCTGTCCGGCAGACTGACCGGCTTTTTGGCCAGCAGACTGTCCAGCCTTCTGAGCAGGAGCGGAAGTCTTCATGTCAGCAGCTTTCTGTCCAGCTTTCTGAGCAGGAGCGGAAGTCTTCATGTCAGCAGCTTTCTGTCCAGCTTTCTGAGCAGGAGCGGAAGTCTTCATGTCAGCAGCTTTCTGTCCAGCCTTCTGAGCAGGAGCGGAGGTCTTGACTTCGCCAGCCTTCTGTCCAGCTTTTTGAGCAGGAGCGGAGGTCTTGACTTCGCCAGCCTTCTGACCGGCTTTCTGAGCAGGAGCGGAGGTCTTGACTTCGCCAGCCTTCTGTCCGGCTTTCTGAGCAGGAGCGGAAGTCTTGACTTCGCCAGCCTTCTGTCCGGCTTTCTGAGCAGGAGCGGAAGTCTTCATGTCAGCAGCTTTCTGTCCAGCCTTCTGAGCAGGAGCGACGATGACTGGCTTGGATGCGGTCTGACCCGCTTTTTGAGCTGGGGTGGTTTTAACTTCTCCGGCAAGAGCAGCTGCGCTCATGACAAGAGCCGAGACGGAAACGAGGCTAATGATTTTGGTAAACATTTGTAAGTGATCTCCAGGTTTATTTTTTTGACTGCTTCTTCTCCGAATTTATTTCGGGTTGCACAACGAAGCAGGCGGCACACACCTATGCCAAAAGCGGACCGTTTTTTTTATAGTTCTCACTTTTTCTAAAATGACGGGTCATTTGCGTCCCAGTGCAGCTTCTGTCCGCTGGGGTGACCCTCCGCTGGGATAGACAGAACTTTTCTTACGGAAATTTGCACGGAGCAGGAGCATCAAAACGCGAAATGCATGAAAGTAGACGGTACATAGCTTTGCCCCTTCAGTCGAACCGGGTGCCACAGATAATTTTATTCAGTCCTCTTTGCCTTTGGAGATTTCTTTGACTAGAGTGGTCGAATGACCGCGACCGCCACTTTGGATAAAGCGAAGATTTTGGAAATTCTGCAGAAGAAGATTGAAGGTGAGCTTCAGGCGATCATTCGCTCCGCGACTCTTGCCCATCAAGAAGCCACCCACGAAGAGAGCAAGGCTGAAGACCAGTACGATACCCGCGGACTCGAAGCCTCTTATCTGGCTGGCGCTCAAGCGCAGCGAGCCACTGAGCTGCAGCAGCTTCTGGTGACTCTGAAGTACCTGCCGCTCCATGCCTTCAAATCCGCCGATGCAATTGCTGCCTCGGCGCTGGTACTTTTGGAGACCGGCGAGTCGTCTCTTTACTATTGGTTGATCACCGGGGCCGGTGGCCTCTCCGTGGTCTGGGAAGGACTGAAGATCCAGATGATCAGTCCTTCATCGCCCATGGGAGAAGAATTGATCGGCAGAAAAGCGGGAGACGCATTTGAGATGCAGGGCAAAGGCGGAGTTCGTGAATACGAAATCCTGGAAGTTTTCTAAAGAAGCTTCCTGATTGCCGGGCGGATGTGATCATACCGCCAGCGGAGAGTCATCGTAATGCCTGAGCAGATCGGATGGACCCTGGTAGATTCGAGCGGCACCTTGCAGCTCTTCTGCTGATCTTCCTCCGCATTTGAATGCAATCGTGCGAATCCCGGCTCGAGTGGCAGCTTCGATGTCATAGGGCGTGTCGCCGATCATGAGGAGTTCAGACGGGTGCAGGCCCAGTTTATTGACCGCGGCCTTGAGGATATCAGGATCCGGTTTTGAATTCTCCGCATCTTCTGACGAAATCAGAAAGTCAAAAAGTTCGAGCGCGCCGATCTGCTGGAGAAGCGCAGTGAGATCCTCTCGGTTTCCCGATGTGGCGGTGGCCAGGCGGAGGTTGCCCTCTCGCATCTTTCTGAGCAGATCCAGGGTTTCAGGAAAAGCCCTGAGCCGGGGCAGATAATAATTCTGAAACACTTTGTTTCGAAATTGGGAGAGTTCCTTCCCCCGGGCGGATTCCAACTCGACGCCGATCAATTCAGGCAGAAGTTTGTCGCCCCCTTTGCCGATCCTGTTTCGAATTCTTTCGTAGGGAATCGGGTAGTCGAAGTGATCGAATGTTTCTTTCCAGGATTGCGCGTGAGCGTCATTGCTGTCGATCAAAGTACCGTCGACGTCCAGGAGCACGGCTTTGAGTGGCAAGGATGTCATGATCCAGATTGCATATTCAAGATACGTGCGTGCGCAAGCCGCGTGGGACAGGATACAGGAACATCGTCTGGATCAAGGCTCAGGCTTGCAAGTCAAGGAGTGCGGAGGATTGAGGAAGTGCCTTGCCCAGTTCATGATAGGTCGAACCCGTTGAACGAATCACCGCGCCTCCGAGGCAGGTGTCGCCTGAATAGAAGACAACGGATTGGCCGCAAGTGACGGCCCTTTGCGGTTGATCAAAGGTGACTTTGAGCCGGTCGCCATCAAATCCAGTGATCGTGCAGTCCTGATCTGCCTGCCGGTAGCGCACTTTCGCCTGGCAGCGAAAAAGGAGGGGTGGCCTCTCTCCGACCCAGCTGACCTCAGTGGCCTCAAGGTCATCCGTATAAAGAGCGGGATGGCGGTCACCGCGTTCGACGAAGACCACATTGGCGGAGGGATCCTTCTTGACCACGTACCAGGCTTCGCCTTCACCGCCGAGGCCCAGACCTTTTCTCTGACCCAAGGTGTAGAATGCCGCCCCTGAATGCCGTCCCACAGTCACGCCGTCCAGGGTTCTGAAGTCCCCCGGCTTGATCGCCAGGTACTGACTGAGGAAAGGCTTGAAATTCTTTTCACCGATGAAACAGATTCCGGTGCTGTCCTTTTTTCCGGCAGTGGCGAGGCCGTATTTCCGGGCAATCTCGCGAACCTCTGATTTCTGCAGATGTCCGATCGGAAAGAGCACTTTCTCGAGAATCTGGTTCGTCACGGTGTAGAGAAAGTAGGACTGGTCCTTGCCAGGGTCTAGCCCTTTCACGAGAGTTGAATTCAAGTTCCGGCAGTAGTGCCCGGTTGCGAGAAAGTCCGCGCCCAGGTCGAGGGCCTTCTTGAGAAACACATTGAATTTGATTTCACGGTTGCAGAGGATGTCCGGGTTGGGAGTGAACCCTTCCTGATACTCCTTCAGAAAGCGCGTGAAGACGGTGTCCCAGTATTCTTTGATGAATTCGACCGAGTAGTAGGGGATGTCCAGTTTCTCACAGACTTTGACCACATCGGCGAATTCCTTGGAGGACTGGCAGACGCCATTCGCGTCTTTCTCTTCCCAGTTCTTCATGAACATGCCGATGACCTGGTAACCCTGCTCTTTCAGGAGGGCTGCCACGACTGAAGAGTCCACGCCACCGGACATTCCGACCACGACTGTGGTTTCAGAGGGAGGCTTTTGAGGGAGGCTCTGAGACATAGGCCTAGACCTATCTGAAGGCCAAAGTTTTGACAAGTAGCGTCTCTTTCGCTAAAAAACAGCCTCTTGAGGCAGGTAAAATGCCATTAACCGCCGCCAGAGTGAGTAAGCCGCCTGGAATCCGCACTTTTTTAGTCAAAAGAAATTGCAATGCGGGTCAAATTCACATAAACCTCTGGGTTCAAATAAAAAGTTTAAGGCATTTTTATGCCTGTTCCGCACCTTTTATCGTTTCATTCATTGATACATTCGTCTTGATAGTTCAAGAGTTCAGAGGAGATCGCCATGGCAACACCTAAAAAGAAAATTTCACGCAGCCGCCGCAATATGCGCCGTTTCGCATCCGGAAACAAATTACTCCCTGTGACCTGGACGACCAGTGCTCTCACTCAGGATCCCATTCGTCCCCACACGGTGACTTTGGAAACCGTCAGTGCCTACGTCGCTTCCCGAGCGAACAAGAAAAAAGCGGCTCGCGCCGCTCAGAAGACGACCTGATTCGGGTTCAGGCCCGCGGCAACGATTCGGGGCCGAATCACTTCAGTTCATTTTAAAGATCAGCGCTTCTGCACTCGTTGGCGAGTCAGAAGCGCTTTCTTTTTGTCTTCTGGCCGACCGTAGCCCCTCGGAACGCGGGCGCTCTCCCGCCCGCTTCGCGCGCAAAGTTTGCACCTGTAGGGAGAGAATCGCCTCCGGTGTGGAACCACTCCAACCCATGAGGCGCCCGCTGTCATTCATTCGGGAGAACTCACATGTCATTCAAGCTGAGCAGTCCAGCCTTTGAAAATGGTCAGGAAATCGGGAAAGAGTTCTCGGGGGAAGGCAGTGACATTTCTCCTCCCTTGAAATGGTCTCAAATTCCAGGAGGCACCCAGGAGTTCGTACTGATTTGTGAGGATCCGGACGCACCCGGTGCTTCCGAACCCTTCGTTCACTGGCTCATTTACAATATCTCTCCTTCGATTTCGCAGTTGCCGAAGGGAATCTCCCCCCAGGAGCGGTTGGATCTTCCGATTCGGGCGGACCAAGGTACCAACTCCTTTCACAAAGTGGGATATGGCGGACCGATGCCGCCCGTGGGACATGGCTGGCATCGCTACATTTTTCGTCTTTTTGCGCTCGATGCTGAGCTGGGAATCGCGCCGGGAGCCAATAAAATGCAGCTTCTGGAGGCCATGAAAGGGCATATCCTCGCTGAAGCGGAGTGTATGGGCAGGTACCAGCGGGTCGATTCAAAAACTCACGTTGCCTGAGAACTGTCTGAACCCAGTCTTGTTGCAGCTTCAAAAAGCTGACCTGGGGTGAGAGCGCCTGTGTTATGAAACAGTCGTGAACGACGTGACTGCTCCCTTTCATTCTGCTTCTTCAGGCGCTTCTTTGGCCCCTGCTTCAGCGCATCTCCCGGCCGATTCTTCGGATTGGATTTCAAAAGGTCAGCCTGCGCTGGTGCTGGCGCCCATGGAAGGGGTCACCGACGCTCCCATGAGGGCCCTTCTCTCGGAGCGTGGGGGGTTCAATTACTGCGTCTCGGAGTTTCTCCGGATCAGTCAAGACGTCCTGCCCCCGAAAGTCTATCTGGAGCATATCCCTGAGCTCAGGGCGGATTGCAGAACTCCCTCCGGGACCCCCATTCAGGTGCAGCTCCTCGGAGGCAATGAAGAGCTTCTGGCACTGAGTGCCGTTCGCGCCTGTGAACTCGGCGCGCGCGCGATTGACCTCAACTTCGGCTGTCCGGCCCCGACGGTCAACCGTCACGATGGGGGAGCCGCTCTTCTCAGATATCCGGACCGCATCCGCTCCATCGTCGCTGCCGTGAGGGCGGCTGTGCCGGCGGAGTTTCCGGTTTCGGCAAAGCTGAGACTGGGTTGGGACGATATGAATGCGATTCATCTCAATGCTGAGCGTGCCGCTGAAGGGGGTGCGAGCTGGATCACCATTCATGCGAGGACCAAAGTGCAGGGGTACATTCCTCCCGCTCATTGGAAATACATTGGAGCGGTCAGGAAAAATCTCGACATTCCCGTCGTTGCCAATGGTGAAATCTGGACTCGCGAAGATTTTCTGAAATGCCGTGACGAAACCGGCTGTGAACACTACATGATCGGACGAGGCGCGCTCGCTGATCCCGAACTGTCCTGGGTCATCAGCCACGAACTGGGATTGAAGCTTCCCTCGCGGTGTCAGTCACTCGAAGGATCCTTTTCAACCCGGGCGAGAGAGTGGCTTCCTCTGATTGAAAGATTCGCTGAACACTGCGCCGCTCATGTCGAGACGCATTCCGGCGCGCCGTACACCGTCCGCAGA
The DNA here is from genome assembly GCA_014378465.1 of Oligoflexia bacterium. Classification (GTDB taxonomy): domain Bacteria; phylum Bdellovibrionota; class UBA1018; order UBA1018; family UBA1018; genus UBA1018. The sequence goes on from JACMNQ010000065.1 coordinate 79,353, forward strand.
GTCAAGCAGTGGGTGAAAATGGCCAGTTTGAAGAAGGAGCTCCCCTGGTTTGAGCTCCTCAAGCGGACTCAGACTCTGTCGGAAGTCTACGCAGTGCTTTCTCAACTTGATTGAAGGATTCTTCGCCTTCACGAAAGATTCAGGGGAATCTCCACCTTGAAAGTCGTGCCCACGTTCAGTTCGCTCTCGACACTGATCTGGCCACCCAGTGCATGGACAATCTGTCGAACGATGTACAGTCCGAGTCCCATGCCGGCCAAGGCCATGCCAGTGCTGCCCCTCTCATAGCATTCAAAGATCTTGTGAACGTCCTTGGGAGAAATTCCGATTCCGTGATCCCGAAAGGTCATGCAGGCGAAAGAACCCTTTTGCTCCACGGTGATATCAATGGGCCTGCTTTTGCCATACTTGATGGCGTTGCCGATCAGATTGCTGATGACCTGGGTCAGGCGGGTCTTGTCCCAGAAGCCCACGACCGCGGTTTCAAAGCGCAGCGAGATGACCCCACATTCAATCTGTGAAGCGTTTTCGAGATCGCCCTGCCTGTAGCGTTCGATGGTCTCACGGACAAGCTCCACAAGGTCAATCCTCTGATTCTGAAAGAGGAGCTTTCCGGATTTGAGTGCGGAAATATCAAACATGTCCTTGACCAATTTCGCCATTTCGTCCACCTGTTGCTGCGCCTTGAACGCGAGCTGATTCAGGAGTTGATCATTTTCAGGGGAGCGGACGCAGTTCGTCGACGCAAGTTTCTGAATCATCTGAACTTGCATCTTGAGCGCGGTCATCGGAGTGCGGATCTCGTGTGAAACGAACGAGATGAACTGATCCCGGGTTCTCACGGCTTCTTCGATTTCGGCCTGAAAGCAGGCATGATCCGCCGCGATCGACGCTCGGCGCGCGATTTCCTGCAGGGACTTGAGATCGCGGTCATCGTAGACCCGCCCGGACTCGGAAGTGAAAAGCGTGATCGCACCCTCGACGCCATGAGTGCAGGTGAAGGGCACGCTCAGCATGGAGTGAGGATTGAATTCTGTCATGGCATTGTAGTGAAGCTCGTCCTGGGCGATGTTCCGAAGAGTCTCGGGCGAGATTCGGGAAATCAATTCGGGAAGCCCCGTGCGGATCGACTGCGCGGACACCGGAGTGTGGCGCTCGGGGTTCTCCTGAAGCAGAAGCGTTCGAACGACCCGATCCGATTTGAGTTCTCGGCGTCCGACCAATGCGACTCGCCTGAGCTGACCCCCGGGTTTTTTCAGATCGATCACGCACCAGTCTGCAAAGGCCGGAACCATGAGTTCGGCCGCCTGCACGAAGCTCTTTTCAAAATCTCTTTCTGAAGAAAAAAGAGCGGTGGCCTGGCTGAGCAGGCTCTGCTCCAGCTGGGTGCGCTTGAAGTCGGTGATGTCCTGGGCGATGCCCGCGATTCTGTGGACCTCACCCTGGTGATCCCTGATGGGAAATGCCCGGTCCCGAATCCAGAGCCAGGTTCCGTCTGCACGGATCATCCGGTATTCGACATCATAAGTTCCGCTGATCTGTTGAGGAAATGCCTCTCTCACGAGCGTGCGATCTTCGGGATGGATCACGTCCATGAAAGAGAGCGGCTCGAGATAGATGCTCTCGCATGTTCTGCCGCTCATCTTTTCGTAAGCCGGACTGATGTAGATCATCTTCTGCTTGTGAAGATCCGTGACCCAGAAAACTTCGCTGATGTTTTCCGCGAGCTGCTTGAAGTGTTCCTGAGTGCGTCGCTGGGAAGTGACTTCAATGGAGACCGTCACCGCATATTCGAGTTTTCCTTCCAGATCGTAAAGTGGATATGCCCTGAGAGAACTCCACCTGGGTTCGGCGGAGTCGGGCAGCCGGTATTGAACCAGGAGCTCCGGAGGCCGGTCCTGCAGGTCAGTTCGGGCTGCGCCGAGGATGAGTCTTCGCCCGGGGAGATCGGTCTCTTCAATCAGATTTCCGGCTTCATCCGCGAGTTGGCAGGCGCTCAACGCGGCTCGCGTGTCCAGGTCGGGGGTGCCGGGGCGTTGAATTCCTTCAAGGTACCTGGACACCGCGAGATTTGAGTAAATCATCTCGTAGTTCAGATTCTGGACGTAGATGCCTTCATGCATGTGATCAAGAATCGACGAAAAAAATTCGCTCTGATTCTGAGGCTTTCCTCGGTGACTCTGCAGAAGATCGATCGCACCGCGAGCGTTCACGTTTTCAGACGTGATGCCGGGGGCCTCAGAAATTTCAGCGCAAGTGGATGGAGGTGTGGGAGTCGAGCCGCCACTGGATATAGGACACATGAATTGAAAGCACCTTGCTGAACGAAAGTTGAAATGAGAATTGAATGGCTGAAAAGACGTGAGTGCGTATCAAGATGTGGAATTCTGAACGGTATTTTTCGTATTTTATGTTAAAAATGTCAAAGAAATACAATCATGTTTTCGTTTGTGAAAATTGCAGGAAAAATCAACAGGCTTTGGATTCTGAAAAATCACGCAAGAACGGCAGTCAACGATCAAGCAAATGGGTGGAGTTGAGAAGAAGTTTTCACAAATGATTCCGAGAGCTGCCAAAATTCGATGAAGAATGAAGAAGGAGTGCAAAATGAACGAAAATCAGGGCCCTGAAGTGAGCGAGCCCCGGGTTGTGGACTGTGAATACCTCCGGCCGCGATTTGCTGCCGCTTTTCTTTTGATTGAAGGGGACCGCGCCGCTTTCATCGATAACAACACCGAGCATTCGGTGCCGTTGCTTCTGAACGCGCTTCGAGAGGCGGGCAGGACTCCCGAAGAGGTGGACTACGTGATCATCACCCACGTCCATCTCGATCATTCAGGGGGCACCGCCGCATTGATGAAAGCGTGTCCGAACGCGGTCCTTCTGGCACATCCGAAGGCTGCCCCCCATATGATCGATCCCACGCGACTGATTGAAGGTGCCAGACGAGTTTATGGCGCAGAAAGATTTTCTGAGCTCTATGGAGTCATCGAAGCTGTGGATGCGTCACGCGTCCGGGTGATGGAAGATGAAAGTGTGCTGTCCTGGGGCTCTCGCAGCTTGAAGTTTCTTCATACCCGCGGACATGCGAATCACCACTTCTGTATTCTGGATGACGACAAGATCTACACGGGGGACTCCTTCGGCCTGGCTTACCCGGATCTTCAGGCACAAGGACTGTTCGTGTTCCCGTCGACCAGCCCAAGCGATTTTGATCCCTTTGAAGCTTTCAAGAGCATTGACCGGATTCAAAGCAGCGGTGCGAGTTCCGCATTTTTAACGCATTTTGGCAAAATCGGAGACCTCTCTGGGGCTGCGGAGCAGCTGAAAAGCTGGATTCAGTGGAGTGATGGGTTGCTGCAGACCGCGGTCTCAGGTACTCAAAGTGACGAGACGCTTGAGAGTTTCTGCCAGACTGAGGTTCTTCTGGAAATGAAGAGAAGACTCAAGGCTCGGGGAATACTCTGGAACAGTGATGTCGAGGAGCTCCTCAAGCTGGATCTTGACCTCAATGGCGCAGGAATTGCCGTCACGGCCAGAAAAAGAAGAGCAAAGCTCACACCGACCCAAGGATGATGATCAGATGATGAAAGCGATGACTGCACTTTTCGGATTGGGTTTGGCGGGAATTACGGTCAGTCTCGTGATGACAGTGGTCACTGGCGTGAAAGAGCACCGTGAAAAGGCGAATCCTCCTCCGATTTCAATCCCGGTTCCCGCAACCCAGAATCCCTGAGCAGGATCCTCCTGAAGTGCGAAATCAAAGCTTCGAACAGCTCCGGTCAGTCGTGTCCGTCTGGAGCAATTTGAAGTGCATGAATTCTTTGCAGAACTGGAGGGTGTGAATACTCCAGCAGCACCTTGAACGGATGAGGAAAGAGGGATGAAAGATTTTCCGCACTGAGGCGTTTCAGGGCCGAAATCAGCGCTTCTCGGTGACGGTAGGTCTGCACGGAGTAAGTGTCCGCTTCAAATTCAAATCGGCGGGACAGTTTCTGAGTGAAGACGGAAATCACCTTCATCGCGGGTGAAATGAAAATGCTGATGAAGACGATGCTCGCGTGAATTGAAAGGTGCTCCATCCGAAATGCTTCGAAGAGGGGTGAGTTGTCGAGGAAGCGTGAGAAAAGGTAGATCATAATTCCGTTCATGAAGATCGAGAGCGCGGTGAATTTGAAGATGTGGTTGCGTTTGAAATGTCCGACTTCATGAGCGACCACGGCCAGAAGTTCCTCGGTGGAATGGGCCTTGATCAGAGTGTCGAAGAGCACCAGGCGACGAAATTTTCCAAAGCCCGTGAAGAATGCATTGGTCTTCGTGGAGCGGGTCGATGCATCGCTCAGGAAGATCCCGCTCAGAACGAAATTTTCCTTTCTGGCATAGGCTTCGATCGCTTCTTTGAGCGGACCCGCGGGGAGAGGACTGAATTTGAAGAACAGGGGCATGATCAGCACGGGCGCGAGAAAGAGAATGAGGACTTGAAAGAGGCTGAGCCCCACCCAGAGGGGAAGCCAGGCGGAGGGTCCGAATTTTTCAAAGAAGAGAATCAGGCCGGAAAAGGCGAGCCCGCCCAGAATGACTCCGAGGACGATTCCCTTGAGATGATCCAGCATGAAAGTCTTCAGGCTCGTGCGATTGAAGCCGAAGCGTTCCTCAATAACGAAGGTCGAATACAGGGAGAACGGAATCTGAGAGACGCCGCGCGCGAGTGAAAGCGTTCCGACGAAGATCAGACCGGTGAAGACCTGAGAAAGTGAAGAGGAGCCGCTGAGGCGCCGGGCAAAAAGATCCACTTCATTGAAACCACCGAGAAGAATGAAGCCGATCATGAGGATCAGCTGATACAGGTTCCCGATCAGGTCGAACCGCGTGCGGGCCCTGAGGTAATCCTGCGATTTCAAGTATTTTTCGGGATCGTAGTATCCTTCGAAACTCTTCGGAACTTCGGGATGACTCCGGATCGACCGCAGATTGAGAAAGTCCGCGGCCGCGTCAATGAGTGAAATCAGAATCAGAAGGCTGAGCAGTACGATCAGAAGAGATGACATGATCTTCTCCTAACATGGAGGGTGAAAGTGTCCTAGAGGTCACTCTTTGGAGGCGCGTCGGGTGTCGAGACGTCCCAGGCGTTCCCATTCCAGGACCAGCAGGTCATCAATCCTGTCCTGGGCGATCAACCGATTTCTGAGTCCGTGGTTCTTTCTCAGTTCGAGATTTCGCTTCGGCCCCTGGTTGAAGAACGACTGAAGGGCTTCGAGATCCTCCTGAATATAATGTGAATAGAAGCGCGGGAGCGTTTCATTCTCCAGCAGGCTGCAGCTCAGTTGCGAAATCAGGTGTTCGCTCCGGCCTTTCAGAAACTCGCGAAGCGGAGAAATCCACACCTTCGGAAGTTCCACGCTGTAGAGGGAGGGTGGGGATCTTCGAGTGAGGGGGGGAGGGTATTCGAATCTTTCCGCAGTGCTCTGAGTTGCCCAGAAAAGACGCAGAAGAGCGGAGTACCCTCTGAGTGCGCGCGATCTCCCCTTGAAGGCGCCGAAGAGCAGGTCGCCCTGACGTTTGCAGTTCATCGTCAGTCGCAGTCGGATCACGCACCGGTTGTCGAGTTCAATCACGCGCAGACCGATGAAAGAGTAGGTGTGCGGCCGGGTATTGACCGTATTGAAAGGGGGAGCCAGTTCACGCAGGAGGCGATTTTCCAGAAGGAGCGCGCTGGCCTCAGAGTCGCACTCTTCCCATTCGATGGTGCGGATCAGATGAATCATGCGGATGACTTTTCGACTCACTTCTCCGGGCCTCGCGTGACGATAGGAATTCAGGCGTTCGCGGAGGACCTTGGCTTTGCCGACGTAAATCACGTTTCCGTGCTCGTCCTTCATCCGGTAGATCCCGGGAGTCTTCGGCAGTGCGAGAAAGAAGGGCGCGCCGAAGCGAGTCTTCAGTGGATTTTCATACTTCAGAAGCCACGGCTGACGACGAAGCTCAGGGGGCGTCTCTTCTGCCAGGGCCGGTTCAAGCTCCCACTCCACCTTCTTCATATCTTCGAAATCTAGCACGAATCCAGGGGCACGGAAGGGAGTCGCGCCCGATTCATGAGGATCAGTCCGCCAGCAGGGACAAAAGATCGTCACGGGTCAAGGCCACGGCTGCTCCTGAGTTTTCGAGAACGGCGCCGGCCAGCTCCAACTTTTTCTTCTGCAGTTCCAGAATCCGGTCCTCCACGGTGTTCTGAGCGACCAGCCGATGAATGAGCACGGGATTCTTCTGGCCGATGCGATGAGCGCGATCGGCCGCCTGATTTTCAACTGCGGGATTCCACCAGGGGTCCATGATGTAAATGTGATCGGCGGCAGTCAGAGTCAATCCCACGCCGCCGGCTTTCAGCGAGATGAGCATGACGGCCGGTCCCTGGTCAGTCTGAAATTCGGTCACCACTTTTTCGCGGTCACGCGTGGTTCCGTCCAGGCGTGAGTGGGTGATTCCGCGCTCGCGGAGCTGAGGTTCAATCAGGTCGAGAAAAGAAGTCCACTGCGAGAAGATCAGGGCGCGGTGTCCAAGCGAAAGTGACGTTTCAAGGCTCTGCAGCAAAAGGTCCACCTTGGCTGAAGGCTGAGTCCTTGAAAGCGTCGATTCTCCGCCGGGGAGCAGCGCCGGATGGCAACTCGCCTGGCGAAGTCGCAGAAGGATTTCCAGCATCGCGAAGACGCTGAGCTTTTCCTGGCCGAGTGTTCCAAGGACTTCCTGCCGAGTGGCTGCGAGGAGTGAATCGTAGAGATCCTGCTCCTTTTCTGAAAACTCGCAGCGCAGAACGATCTCCGTGCGTGGAGGGAGCTCAGGCGCCACTTCCTTCTTGAGTCGTCTCAGAATGAAAGGCCTGATCCGCGTTCGAAGTCTGGAAAGATTTCCGGGAGTGCCGGCCTCATCTCTGAATGTTTCGCGTCTTCCGAGCATTCCCGGATTGATGAATTCGAACTGGCTCCACAGATCGTCAATCCGGTTTTCTATCGGAGTTCCGCTCAGTGCGATTCGAAAACTTGCAGGGCAGGAACGCGCGAGGGCGTGGGCCGCCTGCGCGAGCTGACTTTCAGGATTCTTCAGGGTCTGAGCTTCATCCACGATGAGAGTCGTCCATTCACGCCCAGCTCCCATCAGGCGCTCCAGATCCAAGCGAAGAATTCCGTACGTGGTCAGGGTGATCTGCGCTTCCGGATCCAGACGTCGGGCGGGGCCGTAATAGGTTGAAACCTTGAGGTCGGGGCGAAATTTCCGGATCTGCTCCTGCCAAGCCTGAAGGACACTGGTCGGGCAGATTACGAGCGCCCGTTCAGCTTTTGGCTCTCCAGAAGCTCCCAGCACGCAGAGTGCCTGGAGGGTTTTTCCGAGACCCATGTCATCCGCGAGAAGCGCTCCCAGTTTCGCGTTTCGCAAAAAGCTGAGCCAGTTGACGCCCTTTTGTTGATAGGATCTCAGATCCGCCCGAAGTTCGCTCGGAAGAGGCGCATCCGGAATCCCGTCCGTATTCCGCAGGCTCCGCATGAGTGCGCTGATGGCTGCATCGAAAGTCACTTCCGGCCGAAAAGCTTCAATGCCGCTTTCATCGCCGCTTTGCATCTCTTCGAGGAGCAGGGCCATCTGTGGAATGAGATGAGCGGGAAGAGTCATCTTTCCTGAGAGGACAGCGCCGGCTTTCGCCGCTTCTTTTGCGGCTTCTTTTGCCATGAGGAGCGCGAGAATGCGCTCTCCATAGCGGTTGAGCCAGTCGAGGGGGAGCGGGGCGAAGCCACCCCCCAGGAGTGGGACGAGAGACTCGTTTTCTCGCCACGCCCGGAACACCTGGTCCGTATCCGCTGGTTGACTTTCAGTGCCAGTTCCCGCAGTTCCGCTTCTGGAGTGGTCAATCCCGCTTCCGGTTGAAAAGCTGAGCCAAAGTTCATCTGGCCCCGCATGAACCTGGGGAATGAGGGGAGACCGGATTTCAAAATTCCGTTGAGCTGCCCCCTGTACATCCCACTGCTTGAGTTTGCGCGTGAGTTCGACGGCGGCGTTTCCCTGAAAGCTGACTCGTTGGCGGGGTTGAAGAAAGAGTTCCGTCTGGAGCTTCCGGATCAGAAGTTTTTCAGCGGCGAGGTCGCGTTCAGGAAATACTTCCCGCTGAACGAGGTCGAGCTGGTCGTGGATGACTTCGGCCAGAATGGGGTTTCCGTAGACGAGCCGGGCCATGACGGAAAGAGTGCGCGAGGCCTCAGCTCCATTTTCGTTTCCATTTTCGACACTGATTTCAATCCGAGGAGCGACCTTGCGAAGGACCGGGAGTTTTTCAGCTCGCACCGTGAGCTGAATTTTTGACTGCAGGCGCGGGAGAATTTCGGAAATCAGTTTCAACAGGTCTCGTTCGCCGAAATGAGTTCCCTGACCGTGATTTCCCTGAAGCAGGCTCTGTTCAGTCGGCGTGAGTTCGCTCTGAGAAGCGGGTTTGAGGACTCGCTCCCCACCCGGCGTCGACTCGATCATGACTGCACCGTTGATGAATGTTTCGATGATGGAGTCATCCTGAATGCGGCGAAGGCGATAGCCGGGTGTCTCGGGCACGAGCTCCGCCTGAATTCCGTGTGCGCGTCCCGAGCAGCTGATGAACGAATCGCGCAGTCGGACTCCACCCATTTCCTGAAAGATCTTGAGGAGCCGGTGCAGGGCTTCAGAGGAAAGAGGGAGCGAACCCGAAGGTGCCGTGCCCAGCGTCTGATCAATCGCGAAATCCTCCTGCGTGGCAGGAAGGGGTGCGGCCGAGATTCTTCCGGAACTGATGCCTCCCACATAACTCACCAGCGTCTGATTGAGTTTTTCGTCCGGCTTGCCGGGCCTTTGCAGCGTGCGTTCCAGTCCCAGGGCGGTTCCCTGGGGAGAAGAAAGAGGCACGAAGCGGTACTGGAGCTGCGCGGCTTTTGAGCTTTGTGAAGTGTCAGGGATCACCACTGCGCCCGTCTTCATCGCGACCACCGCGGCGGCGACGTGCGAGCACGGGTTCGCCTTCTCTTCGCAGTCACAGAACCAGTCTTCATCAGCTGGGATCAGTGAGACCTTCGGACTGACGGCACGACCCGGGATGAGCACTCGAAACACCCATTCGCCCGGTGAGCTCCTCTCCTGAATCACGGATTGAGCGCGACTGAGTGCCACTCCCCTGGACCAGACTCCGGGGAGCGTCGCTTTCTGCACAAGTTGAAAGTAATCGTCCATCAGTGCAGCTTCACGGGATGTTTCACGACCGTTCCTTCCTTTCCGAGTCCGGTGTTCAGATCCAGTGGACCTGGTACTTGAGGCGGTCTGACCACTGGAGTTCCGCACGATCGTGTCTCTGGACAGGCCCCACTCCGGCGGGCGTGCCCGTGAACACGAGATCACCGGCACAGAGTGGAAAGTGCTCGCTCGCGTAGGCGATGCATTCGGCCGGAGAAAGGCTCATCTGCGTGCCTTTGCCTTTCTGGCGAACGCTCCCGTTCACGGAGAAGGTGAATTCAGTTTCCGCGAACTCGGGAAATTCCTGAAGGGAGATCCAGGGTCCGGTCACCGCGGAACCGGGAAAAATCTTGCTGACTTCCCAAGGGCCGCCCGCTTTTTTGATTTTGCTCTGAACGTCCCGCAGGGTCATGTCGAGTCCCAGCGTCACGGCGTCCATGGAGGCGAGGGCCTGTTCAGGACTCAGGCGGTAGCCTCCGCTCCTGAGGCGAATCACGATTTCACATTCGGGGTGGACTGCGCCCCGGTCTTCGGGAAAAGGGAGTGCGAGGGAGCCGGACAGGTCAGAAGGCGGTGACGCTGCCACAAGAACACTCGGAGGTTTCAGAAAAAGCACGGGCTTCTCCGGGACTGAATCGCCGATGAGTTTTGCCAGTTCCTGAACGTGTTCCGAGTAGTTCTTTCCAACGCAGATCAGTTTGTCCATGATTTCAACCTACCACAGGCTGATCCACTGCGGGAGCTTCGAGCGAGCGGCCGAACATTTCAGTTTTGTCTCAGAAATACTGCATTGCGCTGAGATTCTGTTTGGCGAGTCACTTTAGCTTTTGACTCGGTTCCATTTGGGTGTAAATCTGAAGGAAATTAAAATCCTGGTGTGCATTTGAGGCTGCTATTTTGGGCCCCAAAATTTGAAGATCTAACGGAAGGTTGGCTCACTTGTCTGAAATTGCATCTCCCTCGAGCGTAGTCACTGGTGTCCCGGGTGTAACGTCGGCCTCTTCACTGGTCAGCTTCAAGAAGTCAGACATTCTCATCGTCGGGGGTGGCGTGATCGGCATGTCCCTGGCTTATGACCTGAGCAAGCGGGGCATTGCAGTCACGGACATCGACAAGGGTGAAATCGGCTTCGGCTGTTCCTATGGCAATGCAGGCTGGCTCACTCCGTGCTTTTCGATGCCGCTGCCCATGCCCGGGATGCTTTTGAAGTCGATCGGATGGATGCTCGATCCTGTGGGACCCCTGCACATCAAGCCACAGCCGAGCGTGCTTCTCGCTCGTTGGTTGAGCCGATTTCTCGTCTCGATGAACACGGGACTCATGAATCGTTCCGTTTCGGCGCTCACTGAAATTTCAAAATACAGTCTGGACGCCTACGCTCAGCTGGACCGGGACTATCCCAACACGATTGGCTTCGAGCGCAAGGGCCTCCTCATGGTCGCCCATACGAAAGCCGGAGTGAAAGCGACCCTGAAGGAAATGAATCTCGTCGCCGAGCACGGAGTTCCGGGCCGCGAGCTGGATGCTGAAGGCATTCGCAATCTTGAACCCGCCCTGAAGGGCAATCTGCTGGGTGGAGTGTACTTTCCTGAAGAAGCGCATGCGGAGCCTCTGGCGATCGTGAAAACTCTGACTGCTGCCGCGATCAAGAATGGCGTGCAGGTCATTCCTCATACGGAAGTCATCAGTTTCGTGGTGGACGGCCGCAAGATCAAGGGCGTGAATACCACCAAAGGCGTGATCACTTCCGATCAATACGTGCTGGCCACCGGATCCTGGTCTGCCAAGATCGGCAAGTCGCTCAACCTGAATGTACCGATCCTCGGAGGCAAGGGCTACTCAATCATCGTGAAGCCCTTCAATCCGACTCCAAAAATTCCGATCATGATTCTGGAACGAAAGATCGCCGTGACTCCGCGCAAGGATACCGTGAGACTTGCGGGCACTCTGGAACTCGTCAATCTGGACGAGTCCATCACCCAGAAGCGTGTCGACACGATCATCAAAGGTTCGCAGGAGTTTCTGAACGTTCCTCAGAATCCCGAGATCATCGAAGTCTGGCGAGGCCTGAGACCCTGCACTCCTGACGGAGTGCCGATCATCGGGCGCCCGGCCGACTACGACAATCTGTTTCTGGCGACAGGTCACCAGATGCTTGGACTTCAGAGTGCGATGGGTTCGGCGAGGCTTGCGGCCGATCTCCTGACCGGCACGAAGCCGATCTTTGATCCCAACCCTTTCCGGGCGACGCGCTTTTAAGAAATTCTGACGTTTTTCAGCACCCGCTGTCGACTTCTCCTTCAAGAATGCAAACGCAGGGGAATGGACACAGATCAGCTTTCAGCTCAGCTTGGAGTGGACGCCATCTGGCGTGAAGCGGAAAAGCGCTTCGGAGAAGAAAACCTCGGTTTTTCCGGGCGAAGTCGATTTCTGCCCGCGCGCATTCGATCCTGCTGGATCCGGCTGAACTCCCGTACCCGTACCCGGCCGGAGCTCAGTGCCCGCCGATGATCGGCTGGGCGATCTTCGGAAAGTTCTGATCGATCTTCGCCATGAAGCGTTTGTTCAGCACTTCAGGGTCGAGATCAATGAGGTCACGCTGACGAGAGCGCTCGGTGACTTCCTGCAGGATGGTTTCTTGAAGAGTCTTGAGAAATCTGGATTCGCGGTGCTTGTAAAGTGGATTGCTGATGTAATACTTCCAGAGGTAGGCGCGGGTCGGAGAGAGGGAGACGTGAATTTCAGTCTGACTGTAAGTCTCCACGCGCAGACCCTTGTCGAAACGACGCAAGGTGAAGCCCTGGAGAAGCTCAGCCAGCTTCTTCTTGTCGTCGCGCAGGAGGGATTTGTACTGTGGAGTGTAGAGTGCCTGCCAGAGCACCTTCGGATTCTGCGAGTAGATCACGGAGACGATGTCGGCGAAGAACTCGTGGTAGTCTCCCAGCATGTTCTCGATCGTCTGAAATTCGTCAGCATAGGGTTTGAACTGGTCGGCGAGCGCGTCGAGTTTTGCGTCCAGGTGATCCACCTTGTTCTGAATCGCCTGCATCTGAGCCAGGTCGGCAGGAGTCGCGTCCGGTTTCGTGTTCAGCATCCGGATCTGCTCTTCAAGAGCGGCACGTTGATCCTGAAGCGGAAACAGGAGAGCGCGAACCTGATAGCCTTTCATGTATTTCGGAAACGCCGAACGAAACGCGGAGCTTTGCATGAGGTTGTACTGAAGCACGGCATGGCCGTATTCATGCTCGAGCACGGTGTCGGTCAGGACCGGGTTTTTCGGTTTGGCGCCCTTGATCGACATCTGCGCCGGCACGGTGATTTCAAAGTGGGTCAACGTTTCGTTCATGCAGAAGGAGGCATCGAGAGTGGCGGGCACGGTCACGGTGATCGATGGAGGCAGGAGGAGGTAAGGCGCGATGACTCGCTCACTGACGGAGTTCAGAAGCTGGCGGCGCTCAGCGATGAGCGTTTTAGAGACGTTCGGGCCGGCGATGAAGCGCAGATCCTGTCCGGCTGAGGCGTCAGTCGAGAGGGCCTGGGTCAGCGAAAGACCCGCGATCAAGCCCAACGAAAAGAGTGAGTGAACTGATTTGAAAGCGACTTTGAACCGTGGCATCAATGAATCCCCCGTGAGTCAGGAGTTGATATGCAGGGAGCCTTGGAAAGTCAAGTCAAGACGCGGTGCATTTAAGGTCAAAGAAAGTGGGATTTAAGGTGGCCATGTTCAGGTGAGAAGGTCGAGAATTCTGAGAACCTGGTCCTGAACTTCTTTGAATCGCCCGGGTTTCATCCACTCAAAAGGAAAGAAGTACTCCCTGGAGTCGGATCGAACCAGGACGCCCGGTTCATTATCCTGAGGGCTTCGCCGGACTCGAATGTCAGGGTAACGGGAAAACTCCTCCCGGACGTAGCTTTCCAGATAATCTTCCAGAAAAGCGGCTGGCACGGCTGGAGGCGTTGGTCTGGATTCGGAGGAAGAGGTTGTCATCAGTGTGGCATTCTCATGGTAGGAGACCGTCTTATGACAAATCCCATTCATTTCCGGCAAGGCCAAAAGACGGATCAGTCCGTGATCGTCGAATTCCAGACTCGAATGGCCCTTGAAACCGAGGGACTGAGGCTGGATCCGCCCACCGTCTCCCTGGGGGTTCAGGCCGTTCTCGAAGATGCCCATAAAGGGGTTTACTGGATTGCGGAAAGTCCGTCGGAGCCGCGCCAGGTGATCGCTGTCCTGCTGACGATTCCGGAGTGGAGTGACTGGCGCAATGGTACCGTCGTGTGGATTCATTCCCTCTATGTGCTTCCAAACTTTCGAAAGTCGGGAGTTTTCAGGCAGATGTACGATCAGCTCAAGGCGAAGGTTCAGGCTGATCCGGGACTCAAGGGGATTCGCCTCTATGTGGACCGGGGAAATCATGCAGCTCAGAAGGTCTACGAGAGCCTGGAGATGAATTCGGATCATTATCACCTTTATGAATGGCTGAAATGAAGGCGCTCTCGCAAGTCGGGATAGTTTCAGGAAATCCGGCGTCCCCGGACTTCGACCGCGTCATCATCGCCGCATGAGCTGCCGGCTTGGACTCTTTCCGCCAACTTGCTTCTGACCTTGCCGCAGGTTTCCTTGCTCTTCTCGCGGTGCGTCCAGGCGTTCCGGGGGTGACTTGGGCGGCGAGTCAGTGTATGAAAGGAGACACATGACTTCTTCTGATCAACTTCCTGAAGCGCCTCTTGAGTGTATTTCCTGCCGCAAACTGAAGGCCAGGACGGAGTGCCCGCTCTGCTTTGAACCCATCTGCAAGACCTGCCTGCTTCCCGTGCCTGATGACGCCTTTCAGTACATGCCGGATCGCCCCGAAGACCTGAGTCATCCCCGTTACTGCGGGTTCTGTCTTGACGCCACCATCAATCCGGCACTCGAAGAGTACACCGAAGTCCTGGAGCGCGCGAAGAAGATCTGCCTCCTCACGAAAGCCTACAAGGGGCATGTGAGCACGATCAAGAAAGCCAAGTTTCCGATCGAAGTGAAAGATTATCCGGACCGTGAGGAAGTGATCATGCGTCTGGCGTACCTTGCGGCCAAAGAAGGTTACAACGCTCTTCTGCAAGCGGACGTCGTCAGCGCGAAAGTTCGCAACGAAGCCTACCAGAAATCCAGCTGGAGCGGCACGGGATGGCCGGCCACCATTGATGCTGAAAGACTGGACCGCGACGAAGCTCGCGAGGAAATGTACCGCCGCGGAAAATGAGCTGACTTTTCGTGCGGAAGCGGAGATGCAAACAACCATGAACCCGTCATCGAATTCGTCCCTTGATGAAACTCTCAAGACTGAGATCACGGCCGAGACCCACAGTGTACCGGTGGGGTACCTGCTCTGGATCTTCGGCTTCACCGGTTCCCACCGCTTTTACTACGGCAGGCCCATCAGCGGGACGATCTACTTTTCCACTTTCGGACTCTTCGGGATCGGCTGGCTCATCGACGCTTTTCTGATCCCCGGCATGCAGAATGAAGCCATCACGCAGTACCGCAAAGGACCACGGGATTACACGGCCGGCTGGGTCCTGCTGACTTTCTTCGGATACCTGGGGTTTCACCGCTTTTACCTGGGTAAATGGGCGAGTGGTCTTCTCTATTTTTTCACTTTTGGACTTTTCACGATCGGTTACATGTACGATTTCTGGACTCTCAATGACCAGATCAGTGACATGAACAGCGATCTCAACAATGACCTGAGCACTTCATGACGATCACGGTGACTCGCAAGTCCGCTCTGAGATTTCCGGTTCTGGTTCTGCTTTACACGGTGGCCGTGATCGTCTGGGGCGCCTTCGTGCGTGCGACCGGTTCTGGTGCGGGATGTGGAGAGCACTGGCCCCTCTGCAATGGAGTCGTGTTGCCGAGAGCTGCCGCACTCCAGACCGTGATTGAATTCACGCACCGGGTGACTTCGGGACTGAGTCTGCTCTTGATCATCGGCATGGCGGTCTGGGCATTCAGGAAAGTGAGAGCTGGCCATCTCCTGAGAAAAGCCGCCACCTTTTCCGTGGTCTTCATTCTCACGGAAGCCCTGATCGGAGCGGGACTGGTCCTGCTGGGCTTGGTCGCGAAGGATCAATCTCTCACTCGAGCGGCGTCACTGGCTCTGCATCTGGCCAACACTTTCATTCTGATCGCGTGCCTCACCGGTGCAGTCGCCTGGAGTGAAGAGGAGTTTTCGAACGCTCGTTGGCGCATTCCAACTCGCCGGGATCTGATTCTCGCGACGACGGCATTCACCGTTTCAATCTGGGTGGGAGTGAGTGGAGCAGTGGCGGCACTCGGAGACACTCTCTTTCCATCGACTTCCGGATCAGGTTCAGGCCCGGTTTCAGGAGCTGGCACCGTCCTCGGAGGCATACGCGCTGATCTTGCGGCTGACTTCAGTTCAGCCAGTCATTTCCTCATCCGCCTGCGAGTCGTTCACCCTTTCTCCGCGGTGGCCCTGGCGATTTTTCTGGTGATCTACGCTCAGTACCTTCGAGGACGGCCGACAGCGCAAGGGCCGCAGGGAAGTCAGACTGGACTGCAGACTTCACAAGTCCAGCTGTGGACTTTGATCCTGACTCTGATGGTCTTCATTCAGGTCGGTATCGGATTCGTGAATCTCGGACTCAGGGCCCCGGTCTGGATCCAGCTCGTCCATCTCGGCTCGGGGAATGTTCTCTGGATCGCACTGATCCTTTCCATTCTTTATTCTTACACGGAGATGACTTCGACTCCGGTCGTGAAGTCAGGAGCGATTGACTGATGCGTTACACGGATTCGCAACTTCCTTCACTGCTTCATCAACTCGGTCATTCCGTTCGTCGGATTGAAGAATTGAGCAATGCTCTGGCTTCTGAACCGGTCAGTACGGCGACAGTCGTGCGCGAGGCTCTCCTTTTCAATCTCGAGGCTGCCGCCTGGGCGTGTCTGGAACTGGGAAAGTTCTGGGTTTATGAAGAACGGATCGGAATTCCGAAGAAGGAAACCGAAGTCTTTGATCTTCTGGTCGGTCAGAAGCTGCTCGAAATCGACCGGGCCCGTCGACTTCGGTACATCGGAGAATGGCGCAATGTTTCAAGCCGTGATCCCATCAGGATCGACTGGGATTATGTTCAGGGGGATCTCAGCATTGACGTACTCATCATGAAGGCCTGGGGCGAAACCCTTAGAGAGCGCTTTGACGCACAAGCGAAGGCTACCTGAGCCGGTTCGCCCCGTGGATTCAGTTCATTTCATTCGTGCGATTTCGTGTTAATCCTCATCCCCGGCAATGCTGAGTGCGGAACATTCTTGTTTCTCATTCCGCCCAGTGAAAAATTTTTCGGAGAACAGACTGACCATGACTCGCAAAATCCCGGCGGCCGGAATCAATCTCTTTCAACTCATCTACATTCTCATTCGCGAGTACGAAGAGAAGTCCGGAACAAAAGCGCTGAATCTTTCACTCGGCAATCCGGATCTGATTCCTTTCAAGGAAGTGCGCGAGTTCAAGAGCCGCATTCAGCTCAAGACCGACTATGACCTTCATACTTACGCCGAGGACAAGAATCTCAATCAATTCTGCGAAGGCATGATCCGCGCTTTCACGGGCGTGGAGCTTTCAAAGCATGCTCATCTGCGCGCGACTCCGATCGCGGGGATCAAGACCGCGACGGCGATTCTTCCTCTCGCCTGCGGCCTGCACCTCAAGGGTCGTGGAGAGTTTCATGTGGTCACGCATCTTCCGGCTTATGATGTGATGGGAACCTGGAGCTCAAGTTACCTGGGTTCAAACCGCATTGTCTGGCCACTCTCTTCTGAAGACGGCATGGCGATGAAAATGGACCGTCTTCAGGAAGCGCTCAAGAAGGCGGGGGTCGAACGCCCTGACCTCATCTTCGTGATTCGTCCGGGCAATCCGGCGGCGCGTGGAGCTTCAAGGCAGGAGTGGCTGGATCTCATTGAGTTCTGCCAGCCTCGTGGCATTCGACTCGTCAATGACGGGGCTTACACGACTCTTCGTGACGTCAATTCTCACGATCATGTCCCGCTCGCGCAAGTCGCGAAGGATTTTCCGGATCTTGAGTGGGCTGAACTCTACTCGGTCAGTAAATCCTTCAGTGATCCGGGAGCCCGCCTCGGCACGATGGTGGGATCCAGGGAATTCATCGAAGATTACACGCTGATCAAAGGCAATACGGATTCCGGTCCCGTACCCACGATGATGGCCGCCTACGGCGAGCTTTTCTCGGATGAGAAGCTCACCAGGCGCATGCTGGATGATCTGTACCGGATCTACCAGGCGAGACTCGATTATCTGGTGCCTCGGCTCAAGAAGGCCGGGCTTCGTCCTGCCTGTGAAACGACGGCAGGTTTCTTCACGCTCTGGCAGACTCCTGATTTCGCGTTCGGGATCAATCTCGTTGAAGAGAGCGCGAATCGAAAAGTGACGAAGTCAGAGCTCTTCAATCGCCTGGTGATTGAACGTACGGGAGTGGTGGGAGTTCATTTTCAGGGTCCCGCTCTGGGCAGGGCCGCGCCTGAATCCTTCATCCGTTATGCAGTGTGTACGGATGTGCTGGATCCCGAGTTTCAGGTCCGTCTGGATGCTGCGTTAATCCAGGTTGAGCCCAGGTATCTGTAGTCCCGGAAATTTCCCATGCCTTGAACAGTGATTTTCCCTGAGCGGTCGGCATCGGCAAGTGCATCAGTTCGGCAAGCGTGGGAGCGATGTCAATCAGCTCCATGGAGTCGATGATTTTCTTCAGCGGGATGCCGACTCCAGCCGCGACGAAGCCTCCCTGAAGGTTCTGGTTTTGCGCAAGGTACCCGTGTTCTCCGCGTGTCTGGTCGATCGAAGTGACGAGTTCTCCCGTGAATCCGTCCCCCATGCTGAAGCCTTCGGCGGCGTCGACTGCGCAGATGGCTTCAGGAAAAGCTTCGAGCCCCGAAAGTTTGGGAGCCGAAAGGATCTGATAGACCCCGTGCGAGTGAGCTTCGAGGATTTCAAGGATCTGCCCGGTCAACCAGGGTCGTTTGGTGTAGACTGCGGCTTGTCCGCAACTGTTGTGGGCGATCACTTCCCAGTCCTCGAGTTTTCCTTCTTTCAACGTGATCCAGCCCTGTTCATGAAAGAGAGTGTTCAGGTTCACGCGCGCGGTGAAATCCGAGAATCCATGATCGCCGGCGAAAATCACGCAGTCGGTTTTCAAATCAATGGCCTCGAGCAGTTCGCCGATCCGGTTGTCAGTCTGGCGAAGTGCCTGGTCCACCTCGGGGGCCTCGCGCCCGGCCGAGTGCTGAACGTGGTCCAGCTGAATCAGATGCAGAAAACTCAGGTCCGGCTGGTGCTTCTGGAGCGTGAAAATGAGGGCGTCGGTCATCCACTGGTCGTACCCTGAATGTCCGTCGGGTGCCTCGCGGCCGCACTGTCTGAGAAGACTCTCGATATAAGGCGCGGGGTGGCTTGCCTGTATCGTGAGCATCCAGTCCAACTGCGGGCGACCCGGAGTGAGTGAGAAGGATTCAGGAACCAGGTAGTCCACGGGAGCTCCTGCGGAAGTTGGCCATCTCAGGGAGCAGGTCTTCAGTCCCGCTTCTCTGGCGAGATCCCAGAGGGTCGGACATTTGAAATGGGAGTGGTCAAAGTACCAGCGCTCCCGCTTGCAGTCTTCCCACGAGAAAATGGAATTCGAGAGGATCCCATGCCGGGCTGAATAGGTGCCCGTCAGGTAGCTGGCATGATTCGGATAGGTGACCGACGGATAGATCGGGGTCGAACGTCGTGCGGCCAGACCTTGCCTCGCCAGACGTTGCAGGTGAGGAGTGGGGTACCGGGAGTCCAGATAGAACTCCGGTCTCAATCCATCGATCGAGATGAAGATCAGGCGCTTCGGGAGAGGTCGGAGAGGTGCCACGGCCTGTGGTGCTGCACAGAGCGTGCGAGAACGGATGCAGCCCGCTTGAGTGAAATGAATCGCGGAAATTATCCGGAATTTTTGACAAAAAGTGAGAGACTGCGAGCCGCCACATGACCGGAGGAAACACTTCCCTGGATCAGAAAGCCGCCCGTTGGGGCGTCCCAGTTCAGCATCTCTCCTGCCAGGAAGACTCCCGGAAATCTTCGGAGCATCAGAAAACGCTCGACGCTCAGGTCCACTTCGTTCCAGGAGATCCCGCCTGATGAAGAAATCGCTTCAGCGAGGGGTTGACGTTCGGTCAGCAGCAGTGGAAATTTCTTGATCCGCTGAACCAGAAGGCGTGCATCGGCCTGTTCGCCTTTCGGGGTGAGATGAAAGACAAGGGCCAAAGCCGCGGGACTGAGCTGCAGAACTTTTTTAACTCGTCTCATGGGGGAGAGGTTCTCTCTGACGTTCTCAAGTTTCTGAAGCATCTGCGATTCCGTCAGGTCTGGCTTGAGATCCAAATTCACGTTTCCCAGCACTCCGGCGAAGTAGACGGGCGTGCCTTCAATCCCGTAGGAAGTGATCACGGCGTCCCCGCTTCGAGCCCCTTTTGCGGACTGCAGCACGATATTCTTGAGAGGCAGACCTTCGGCTTCTTTCAGGAGGGCGGCGGGCCAATCCACCTTGAAACCGACATTCGATGAAACAAATTCCTCAAATTCAATACCCTGATTTTTGAAAAGCGAGGGCCAGCGGAGTGGCGTTTCCTTGGGTTCCCAGCTTCCGCCGCCCAGGCAGAAGCACACTGCCTTGAAGCTTCGCGACGCGAGGACGTTCTCCTTCTGAAGCTGGAGCAGCACCCCGCCAGAGGTGACTTCGAAACCAACGCACTCCTGCTGGTATTCAATCCGGACTCCCATGGCGAGGAGCTGGTCCACCCAGGTCTTGAGCAGAATCGATGCTTTCATGCCTTCGACGAAATAGCGGCGACTCGTTCCCTTGAAGGTTCTGATCCCCATTCGCTCGATGAAAGCGATCCAGTCGCTGGGTGAAAAGGTCTCGAGTATCCTGGAAAACTGAGGGGATGACTCGCGGTAGCTGGCCGCAAATTCCAGAGAGGCGGCATCAAACGTGATGTTCAGGCCGGAGCTTCCGGCGATGAGGAGCTTTCGTCCGGGACCCGGTCTTTTTTCGTAGAGAGTCACGGGGTGGCCGGCTTTCGCCAGTTCAAAGGCGGCCATCAGGCCAGCGGGGCCGGTGCCGATGATGGCGATTTCTGAGTCTGAGGTTGAAGAGGGTGTGTTGACCACGACTGGGGTTTCTCAAATTCCAAGTCGTTAGCCAATTGCTTAATCGTATTCTAGACGGTATATCGCAATCGCCTTGAACCGAGTCTTGAAGTTGAGTTCTCAGTTTCCGAGTTTTGCCCTGCTGGCCCTCATGATCGCCCTGTTTTCAGGAGCGGCAAGCACCGCTGTTGCTCAAGCCGAACCCCCTGCCCTTGAACTTCGCGCTCCGAGAGGGCGTGAAGCGACGGGCGGTGAAGAATACGAGATCGGACCCGAACTTTCGGCCTGGAAGTCCCCGGGTCATCAGGCTTCCGAAATTCTGGAAGCGGTCCCTGAAATCCAGGGTTCGGGACACCTCGGCTATCAGAAGGAGGAGGTCTGGCTCAGAATCAAGCTGCACAATGAGGATTCTCCCACCTCGAACTCGAAGTGGGTCCTCGTGATTTATCCGCCCCTTCTGAATGACGTGGAGCTTTTTCAGTACGACGCTGACCATTACCTGATTCACACTGCCGAATTTCACACGGATCATCGGCGCAATCGGAATGTGCAGGAACGCCGGCGGGCGAGTTTTCCGATCGTGATTTCGCCCGGCCAGAGCACCTGGCTCATTTTCAGAATCAAATCCATTCACAATCTGGATTTCAGTGTGAAGGTTTTTCCGGAAGAAGTCGCTTCGCAGAATGATCTGGTCGAGCAGATGGCGCTGGGTTTCTACTACGGCGTCTTCATCACGATCTTTCTCGTCAATCTCTTCATGGGCGTCGCGACTCGGGAGAAAACCTACTTCTATTACATCGGCTTCACCTCAGCGGTCGGGATGATGGTCGCGACCCTGAGCGGGATCTTGGACCAGTACGGGAACGGGGTGTTTCCCTTTTCCCGCTACCTGTGCACGATGACCGCCACGACAGTCACCCTGGCCAATCTTTTCACGAGAGACTTTCTGCAGACGGGCATTCGCCTCCCGCGACTGGACCGAATCCACCGGTTTCTCCTCGTCATTTCCATCGGCATCTTCTGCTGGAGCCTGACTCCGCTAGCGCTCGAGCACTCGGTCGAAATCGGGCATGCAGTGGATGCCAGTGTCGCCATTCTCGTTCTGGTGATTCTGACCTCCGCGACAGTTTCGTTCCTCCGCGGCTTCAAACCGGCCTTTTATTTCCTGATCTCCTGGACCGTGCTTCTGACCCTGGTCGTGATCTACTTTGCAGCTGCTTACGGGGTGATCCCCAGCAGCACTTTCACGCGGTACGCCGTGCATGTCGGCTCAGCGCTCGAAATGGTTTTTCTCTCGATGGCGCTGGCTGACCGAGTAGCTGTCCTGAAAAAAGAGAAGAAGCAGGCCGAACGAAAGTCCAAGGATGCGGAACGCCTCCGCTCGCTCGTGCATATCATCTGTCATGATCTGAAAAATCCCCTGACCGTCATCAAGACCTATTCTGAGCTCCATTTGAAACTGGGCCACGAGGAGTGGAGACCGATTCTCAAAGCGGCTGAACAGCAGCGCGCCATCCTGGACTACGTCAGTTTCAAGGATGCTCTGGATTCCGGAAAGAAGAAACTTGACCTGAAACCCGTCTCGATTCTGGAGATGGTCGAAAATGCCCGCTTCATCTTCAGTGAGAAGATTGCCGCAAAAGGGATCCTGCTCACCTGCAATCTGGAGCTGGGGGGGGCTGAGGCTCAGGTTCAGGACCTTCAGGTGATGGCCGATCCGACTCTGCTCAGTCATACCATTCTGAACAATCTGATTTCAAACGCGATCAAGTTTTCCTCTCCCGGCGGGCGGGTGAGAATTCTCGTGCGAAAGTTGCCCGAGGGCCGGGTCGAAGTCGTGGTCGAGGACCAGGGCATTGGGATTCCGCCTGGCA
This sequence comes from Oligoflexia bacterium, assembly GCA_014378465.1. Lineage (GTDB taxonomy): Bacteria > Bdellovibrionota > UBA1018 > UBA1018 > UBA1018 > UBA1018. The sequence goes on from JACMNQ010000065.1 coordinate 101,662, forward strand.
TCCTGGCCAATATCTTCTCCATGAGTGCCCACACGACTCGTCCTGGCACTCTCGGTGAGGAAGGGCATGGCTTTGGCATGCCCCTCGTTGAGTCCGTGTTGAAATTTTTTGACGGCACCATCGAGATTGAAAGTCACGCACGTCAGACCACGAAAGATTTCGCCATTGAAGATGTCTTTTCGGAGAACCAGAGCGTCGGGACGCGCCCCGGAACTCGAGTGAGAATCACTCTGCTCCAGGCCCATTCACCGGAAAAAAGATGAAACGTCAGAACTTGAAACAGGGGTTCGGGTCCATCAAGAACCCCTGTTGCTGACTCAGTCATTTCAATTCTGAAAGGAAAACCTTGAAGTCCTCAAAAGAGCGACGGTCCGCGACCGCGTTGTAGGCAGCTCCTTTTGAGGGGTCATTTCCAGCAGTCGGGACCGTGAAGCTGTGAACCGCCCCACCATACTGATTCATCTGCCAGTCCACATTCGCCTTCTTCATTTCATCCTGAAACGCCGCCACCTGTTCGGCTGGAACATAGGGATCACTTCCTCCTGCCAGGACAAGGACGCGACCTTTGATGTTCTTGGCATCCTGAGGAGTCGGCGTATCGAGCCCTCCGTGAAAAGTGACGGTCGCCATCAAGGGTGCGCCGCTGCGCGCGAGCTCAAGCGCGGCAGTGCCGCCGAAGCAGTAGCCGAGGGCAATCAGTTTGTTCGGGTTCACGTGTGAGTTCTTTTTCAGAGTGTCGAGACCTGCCTGGGTGCGTGCGCGCAGCAGTGGGCGATTCGCCTTGTACTTGCCCGCAAATTCGCCGGCTTCCTTCTGATCCTTCGGGCGAACTCCTTTGCCGTAGAGGTCGGCTGCAAAGGCGACGTAACCCATCTTCGCGAACTGTTTCGCGCGGTCCTTGACGTAATCACCGAGACCCATCCACTCATGCACGACAAGAATGCCGGGCGCCTGTTTGATGCTGTCATCGTAGGCGAGAAAACCTTCGAGAGTGGCATCACCGTGTTTGTACTGCACGACTTCAGTTTTGATCGCGGCAGAGCTCGTGAACGGAGTTGCGAGAATCCCGAGCATGAGAAGCCCAGCGGTGAGACGGCTGTGCTTGATCGTTGCAAAGCGCGTGAGCTTGATCGTTGCAAAGCGCGTGAGCTTGAACGTGTCGACTTTGAGATTCAAATCTGAGGTATGATTTTTCATTTCTGGAGCGTAGATCAGGAAATCATAAATTTCCTCTGGAAAGTGGCAGAAATTGCGACGCAGTGCCGACGAGATACGCGTTGGCTCAGTTTCGTCAAAGTCAGTTTTGTCTGAGACTGAGGAAACGATGAGCTGCCGAACCGACGCATAACGCTGTGATGATTTCGCGCGCCTCATCGGGAGGATTGGTCCACAGCACGCCTTCAGCAATGCGAAGGCCCCCCGCAACACTCAGCGTCTGAAGAGGAAACTCGGCACTCATCTGAAGCGCATATTCCGCGAATGTGGGAAATCCCTGCGCCTGAACGTCCTTCAGATTTTGAAAGAGCCACGCTGCCGGAGTGCCGGGGGCAACGTGTTCTTCGAGGGCCAGGGCGACGCGTCCCATGGTCCAGCGCGGATTGAGTTCCACGAGGGGCTTCAGGCCGTAGCTGAATTCACCCAGGCCCGAGCTTTTAAAGATGAGCGCGTCCACACCGGCAGGACCTCGGTAGTTTTCCGTCCGGAGTCTTTCACCCAAATCCTTCAGAAACTTCTGCCAGGGAGCCTGCACTGAGCTGAAGAATTTCTGAACCTCAGGGGGCATTCCCACGAGCCTCTGATTGAGGAGTGTTCCCTGGTACTGCAGACGGGTGCCTGTGAGGAAACGCCGGACCTGGAGAAGTTTCACTCCATCGTCGGAGATTTCCATCTGGACCGAGAGATCGCAGACTTTGTCCAGAAAGGGCTCAATGACGAGCGCTTTCTGCGTCTTGAGAATCGCTTCAATCCAGCCCCGCAAAGGCGCGTTTTGCGAGCTTTCCTCGAGTTCAACCCTGCTCATGACTTTTTTGTTCTGAGTACCCGAGGTTCCCCACGGCGCTTTCATCAGAACAGGGCCCTCTAGCAGGCGCAGATTTGCCTCGTGGAGTGCTTCTTCAAAGGTGCAGACGACTGTCCCTACCGTGGAGAGCGCGAAGTCCGGTTGGAGCGAGCCCGCCGCGGCTTCGGTCTCGATCCACTGTTGCAGGAAGTTGACGCTCCACGATTTGGAAAAGAGGGCACCGAGCCCGGTCGCGGCGTAGTCAGGAGTCTCCAGCAGCGCCTGATGCCACAGGCCGCGTGCTCCCGCTGCCTTCACCAGTTGGGAGCGCAGGGGTTTGAAGGCTTCAAAAGAAGCGGGACTCCAGCCCCAGGGTTCAAACCCCGCCCATTTGTCATGACGAGGAGTCAGGGCTTTCGGCGTCAGCGATTTCGAAGGTGCCGCGTGAGTTCTCTCAATGAACTCCGGGCAGGAGAATCCGAGGTCCTGAATGCTTTTGATCCAGACCAGGGGAGGTCGCTTCGAAAGAAGAACGCAGTCGGTCCCTCCGGCCAGAAACAGCGGCAGATGTTCCAGATCCTGATTGAGTCTTTCGACATTTCGGGACGGACTCAGTCCGGGCCTGCCACGCACGATTTCGGCGTCGCACAGGGGATTGTAAGACCAGAGGACGGGAGGGCGGCCCTTTGAACCCGAACAGATTTCAAGTTCCTGGATGTAGATTTCTGAAAATCCTGCCTGCCTTCTGGCATCGGCGGAAAAATCTGCGCCCTTCGCACGGCGCGGCGTCATCGGTGAAGGAAGAAGGCGCAAGTAGGCCTGCCATTCGTTTTCTTCAAAATTTTCTTTGCCCCTTTCCTGGCCTGAAGCCTCCTGACGCCAGCGATTGAACCAGATGAGCCCGTGTTTCACGTGACCGATTTCCTCGCGGTAGACCCGGTCCAGGATCTCGGCCGTTTTCAGATCGCCCGCCTGTGCGACCGCATCCCGGTACTGGAGTGAAAAATCGAGATTGGCCTGCTCGAACGACAGACTCATCTGCGTGACGAAGTCCAGCGGACTGCGCATGTCCTTCATGCAGTTCCAGAAATAATCGTTCACCGAGAGGGTCCCAAACTGAACTCCCAGTTCCTGCATCCGTTCGATATAAAGGCTCAAGTGGGATTGCTCTTCCTGAATCGTTTTCACGATGCCGCGGCGAAAGGCAGGCGGAGCTTCCGGAAAGCGCAGAAGCACGAGCGCCATGATTTCCATCGCGAGCAGCTCATGATTGGCGAAAAAGTGAAGCACTTCGCCGCGCCGGGTATCCGAGTGAAGTTCGTGAGCTTTCGGAAAATCTTTTCTGGGGGCCACGCTTTCGCGTTCCATGCCGAGCGTCGGTGGCCTGCCTGGAAAGCGAGGCACTTCGATGGGGGAGCCGGGATTGAAGTCCGAAAAAACCGAAGCTGGAGCGATCAGCTTCTGCTGCAGGGTGCGTCCATAGAGGATTTCTTTCGCAAATTCACTGACCTCGCTCATGGTTCCGTTCTATCACAGGGACTCCCGCCGGGCCTCAAATTTACAAAAAAGGACGAACATGATAGTCAAAGTCACGGCTCAAAGCACCCGAGAGAAGAACGCACCATGAAGCTCATCGTCCCTGAACTGTTCCTGAAGAACAAGACCGTGAAATTCCTGCTCGAAACACTGGGAAATGTGACCAGCAAGGTCAATGAGGGCAAAGACCGGGTTGAAGATCTCGCCGAGAGTCTGCTCAGTCTTCAGAATCCCGCATTTCGGCGAAAGCTCAGGCTTGAGCTCTTTGACAAGAGCCTTCCGGTGACTTTCAAGACTCTCGAACTTGTTTCCTTGAGTCGCGCGATTGATCTGGCTGAGCGGATCTTCCTGACTCCGGATCGGTACGAGGCACCGGAAGCGGAAAAGGCATTTCTTGCCACTGGCCACGCCTTTCATTTCGAGGGTGCTGAAGGGCGCAAAATCGCGGCCTGGTCCTGGGGAGATGGTCCGACCGTTTTTCTCGTTCATGGCTGGTCAGGTCGGGGTGGGCAACTGCATCACTTCGTGCAACCACTCCTCGAAGGGGGTTACTCGGTAGTCCTCTTCGATGCGCCCGGGCACGGACAGACCGAAGGGGAGCAGTCCACGATGATTGAGTTCATGCAGACGGTGTTCAATGCGGTTCAATCGGCAGGGCCTGCCGCCGCGATCATCGCTCATTCCATGGGTGCTCCTGCCGTGGCGCTGGCCGTGAAGCAGGGGTTGACGGTTCCGAAGCTGATTTTCATCGCGCCGCCCGTCGGACCTGCGGAGTTTTCCAGGGAGTTCGCCAGCTACTATGGGCTTTCCGAAAAAATACGCTCAGGGCTGCAAAAACGCCTCGAAAAAAAGCAGCAGGTGAAATGGAAAGATCTGAATCTGACGGACGTCGTGAAGACTCTGACTTCGCGGATTCTCGTCATTCATGACCGCGAGGACCGGGATGTGAGTTACAAGACTGGAGAAAAAGTGGCCAAGGCTGCACAGGATTCCGAACTTTTTCTGACTCGTGGACTGGGGCATCGCAGGATTCTCAAATCTCCGGAAGTGATCGCGCGAACGGTCAGGTTCATCAGCTCAGAAGCGGGGGGCGCGGCCAAGCCAGCGGCAGCGAGACAAGCCCGGAAATCACCCAAAACAACGGACCGGACTTCATGAAGAACAAACGACTCGTTCTCTTTGACATTGATGGAACACTCCTGAACGGAGGCCGCCTCTGGCGCGAGTGCTTCGAAGCATCCGTGGCCGAATGTTTTCCTGGTGTGATTTTTCCGAGGGTTTCATTCAGCGGTAAAACGGATCGCCTGATCTGCATGGAGCTGATGAAAGGGGCCGGCATCTGGACTGACGATGGAGTCGCGCAGACCTGGATTGACGACATTTTGAAGAACTACCTGGGTCGCGTCCGGTCTCTGATCTCTCAACGGTCCGGTGAAGTGACTCTGCTTCCGGGGGTTCGAAAGTTGGTGGATTCGCTCCGAAGTCATGCTGATGTCTGCCTGGGACTTCTGACTGGCAATGTCGAAGAGGGCGCGCAGATCAAACTTCAAGCGGTCGGGATGGGGCTCGGGTCTTCGGGCGAGTTTGCTTTTGGAGCCTTTGGAAACGACCATTGGAATCGTTATGAACTCCCGGCAATCGCGGTTCGGCGCGCACTCGAGAAGTTCTCGTTTGAGTTCCAGGCCAAGCAGATCGTGATCATCGGTGATACGGTGCATGATGTGAATTGCGGCAAATCTCTGGGAGTCCGTACCATTGCAGTGGGAACCGGTCATAGTGCGCAACGCACGGAACTCCTCGGCGCAAATCCCGATTATTTCTTTTCGGACCTGTCCGCTCATGAACAGGTACTCGCCAGCATTCTTTGCGAAATGTAAGCGACTTTAGAGCTGTTTTTGGCAGAGTGGACCGCTGATCCGGCTCTCTTCCTTCAGGGTTGAAGTCCCCACGCGGCCTTCAGGCGGTCTCTCCGCGACTCTTCATGAGGACGTGACGCGAGCGTGCGGCCTTGGCATCGCCGTTGCACATGCTTCGCACTGCATAACGACTGAATGCACCGAGTGAATCCTCAAGTCACAGCAAGTCAAAATGGAGAGTAGAATGAGAACCGTGAATTTATCCGCCCTTTCGTTTGTGGTTGCCGTATCCGCAACTCTGAGTGCCTGCAGCCAGAATCCTCATGTGCTGGGTGCCGATTCCCAGGCCCCGACCGATCGTCGCAATGGGCCTGCATCAGAGCCAGGTACTGCAGGCCCGGATACGGGCAGTGTGAAGAACCCTGGAGAAAAAGCACCGACTCATCCCTCCAAGCCTCATGACGGCTGCGTTTACGCAGAGCAGGTCATGACCTTTGATTCCCGTTTCATACCCGCAAAGGACAAGTCCAAAGTGGATTCCGTGAGTCTGGCCATTGATCTCAATTTCGTGGATGCTCAGGCAATCGTGGATGTTCACAGTGCCAGACTGGTCATGTACACCGTCACTCCCGAGAGGACCAAAGCCAACCTCGACTCCAGTGCCTGCCTCAGCACTCGCGAAGTGTGCGGAAAGTTCAGCGGAACCGACGCTCTTTCCTTCAACCTTCTGAGCTATATGGAACATTCGCAGCTCACGACCACGCTGAATTCAGAAAAGGTTCTGGCGTTCAGCGTTCCTGCTGATCTTGGAACTCACGATGCGCAGCTTCAGCTTGAAGCTGTCGTCGAAAAGTGCGGTCCCAAAGTTCTGACCCAGTAATTCAAGTCACGTTTCTGGGATTGCCGGACGGTTCGGAGAGTTCCGTCGGGCCCCCCTTCAAGTCTTGTGAGAGAGACGAGAGAGAGCCAGTCATGAAAAAGAAATCAAGAAAACTGAAATCCATTCAAAAGTCACGTGCGCTTCAGTCGAACGTTTCGAGCCTCAAGCTCCGGGGAATTCTCCTCACCTTGACCCTCGGTGCCACTTTGATCGGGATGGCGATGGCACCCGCCAACGCATCGAGTGTCAATGTCCAGACTCATACTGCAACAGGCAATTCCAGTTACATGATGAACGAAAGCGCCCAATCTGAAGGCGCTGGACGCTACTTTTTCGGTCTCGATTACAATTACCTCAATGAACCGCTGGTTGAGCTCAATCCCTCACGTGAACGCAGACTCAACACTCTGGTGAGCGGGATCCAGACTCTGGACCTGACTGCCGGAGTGGACCTGGCGGGTCTCCTGTCCCTCAACGCGACGGTGCCCGTGAGTCTGGTCCGAAGCTACCAGAATGGACAGAACTTTGCCTTGGGCGACGCTCGACTCTTTTCCAAGATCTACCTCGTGAGGAATTCGCGGGGCTTCAATTTATCCTTCATCCCTGAGGTCAGACTCCCGACCGGTGACAAGGCCCTCTTTTTGTCTGATGACTCTGCCGGTTATGGAGGCATGGTTGCGCTCGACCGGGATTTTGGCTTTCTGAGTGCAGTGGCCAATCTCGGGTACCGCAGAAGCTCGGGAGCTCAGTTCAGGGACATGGATTATCGCAATCGCCTGCCCATGAGCCTGGGGGTTTCCGTTCCTTTGACTCAGCGCTGGGCCATCAATGGGGAAGCTTCTGGTCAGAGGGTTCTCCCCATGGATTCTCACCAGAATCCGGGAGAATTCTATGCGGGCGCGAAATACCGCATCAATCAAGACGCAGTGGTGACCGGCGGTGGGAGTGTCGGAAGCACCAATCAGGTGGCGAGTGCGGATTACCGCATTCTCTTCGGTCTGAAGTTCGCGCCTCTCCCTCAGCGTGAACTTGCCAACATCATCGGGAGTGGAGTGGGGCGGGAGCGCATGATTTCATCTCAGTCCTCATCACAGTCTACTGAAACGTCACAGGCAGCTCCCATTCGTCAGAAAGCGGCCAAGCTGGCAGGCAATCAGATCCTGATTGACCAGGAGATCCGGTTTGCTCACGACAGTGACCGCCTTCTGCCCTCGGCGAAGCCCGTCCTCGACCGTGTGGCCAAGGAGATCCTGGCTCATCAGGCTGAGCTCAAGGCCGTCGAAGTTCAAGGGCACTGCAACGAACTCGGTTCAGATGGTTACAACCTGATACTTTCGCAGAAGAGGGCGACTGCCGTTCAAGCGTACCTCAGTCAGCAGGGGGTCCAGTCAGCGCTTCTCACTCCGATCGGGTACGGAAAACGCGTCCCCAAGGCAAAGGCGCCTGAGTACCAGCGTGAAGCTCGCCTGGAGCTCAATCGCCGCGTTGAATTCAAAGTCGAACTGTAAAAACCGAGCCCGAACCGAAGAGGTGGGGGGCAGCACTTGCCTGCACGTCCTTTAAGCGTTAGCTTGAAGAAGTGAAATTCCCTCTCTTCGACAAATTGCCAGCGCGACCGAGCTCCGATGGCTCCTCAGGGGCTCCTTCAAAAAGTGCTCAGGAGCTGAGTGCGCTGAGTGACCTTCTGCTGGACCGCTTTCTTGAATACGTGACGGAGAACGGGACTGAGCTTTATCCCGCGCAGGAAGAAGCCATTCTCGAACTCTACTCAGGCAAGAATGTCATTCTCAATACCCCGACGGGTTCCGGGAAGTCTTTGGTCGCGACTGCACTTCACTTCAAATCCCTGGCTGAAGGACGCCGTTCCTTTTATACCTGCCCGATCAAAGCACTGGTGAACGAAAAGTTTCTGGCGCTGTGCCGCGACTTCGGACCTGATCAGGTGGGGATGATCACGGGGGATGCCACGGTCAATCCGGGTGCACCCATCATCTGCTGCACGGCGGAGATCCTTTCCAATGACGCCCTTCGAATGGGCTCGGACACGGAAGTTCATGACGTGATCATGGACGAGTTCCATTATTACTCGGACCGGGAGCGGGGAGTGGCCTGGCAGATTCCGCTCCTCAGCATGCCGCAGACGCGGTTTCTTCTGATGTCGGCGACGCTGGGTGAAACCGAATTTTTCGAGAAGAAACTCACCTGGCTCAATGAAAGAGAAACCGTCGTCGTGCGGTCGGCGGATCGTCCGGTGCCCCTGGATTTTCAATACGCTGAAACGCCCCTTCACGAAACTCTCGCGCGACTCATTCAGAGCGGAAAAGCACCCATCTACCTCGTGAATTTCAGTCAGCGCGAATGCGCCGAAGAAGCCCAGAATCTTCTGAGTGTGGACTTCTGCACCAAGGATGAAAAAAAGGCGATTCAGGCCGAACTCGAAGGCGTTCAGTTCAAGAGTCCCTACGGCAAGGAGATTCAGAAGATCATCAAGCACGGGATCGGTCTGCATCACGCGGGCCTCTTGCCCAAGTACCGCGTCCTCGTCGAACGTCTGGCGCAAAAAGGAATGCTCAAGATCATCAGTGGTACGGATACCCTGGGAGTGGGGGTGAATGTTCCCATTCGAACGGTGCTTTTCACGAAGCTTTGCAAGTATGATGGCGAGAAGACCGGCATCCTGACCGTCCGTGATTTTCAGCAGATCAGTGGTCGCGCGGGTCGCAGGGGGTTCGACACGCAGGGCACCGTGGTCGCGCAGGCGCCCGAGCACGTGGTCGAAAATCTCAAGAACGAGGGGAAAGCCGCCGGCGATGCGAAGAAACTAAAAAAGCTCGTCAAACGCAAGCCCCCTGAAAAAGGCTATGTGCCCTGGACGAAGGAGACTTTCGAGAAACTGATTCACGGCAAACCCGAAGCTCTCGTCTCGCGTTTTCAAGTCTCGCATGCGATGGTGCTGAATGTGCTCAGTCGCGCGGGCCGTGAGAAACTCTGGAGTTCTGATCGTCCTGAAAGTGCGACCGCAGGGGCGTCTGCAGGTACAAGTGATCCCTGCAAGGCTCTGCAGCTCCTGATTCGAAACTCTCACGAGACGCCCGTTGCCAGGCGTCGCCTCGGCAAGACGGCTTTTCAGCTCTTTCGGTCTCTGGTGGACCGCAAGATCGTGGAGTTTGGTCCACTGCGGGTCAATCTCGACCTTCAGCAGGATTTCTCTCTCAATCAGACGCTGTCGCTCTACCTGCTCGACGCGATCAAGTGTCTGGATCCTGAGGCCGAATCCTACGCTTTTGATCTTCTGACTCTTGTGGAGTCCATTCTGGAGAATCCGGAGCAGGTTCTGCGAAAACAGCTCGATCGCCTCAAGACGATCCGCATGGCGGAGATGAAGAACGAAGGCGTCGAGTACGACGCGCGCATCGAAGAACTCGAAAAGATGGAGTATCCGAAGCCCAACAGTGAGTTCATTTACCGGACCTTCAACGAGTTCTCGGCCGCTCATCCCTGGGTCGGTCAGGAAAACATTCGCCCGAAATCGGTCGCTCGTGAAATGTACGAGAACTTCTATTCTTTTGCCGAATATATTCGGGAATATGACCTTCAGCGAGTCGAGGGAATTCTGCTGCGCTACCTGTCGGACGTCTATAAAGCTCTGATGCAGACGGTGCCTGACGAAGCCAAGAATGAAGAAATCGGCCTGATGGCCGACTACCTGGGCTCTCTCGTTCGAAATGTGGATTCGAGCCTGCTGGACGAGTGGGAGAAGATGCGAAATCCGGGGCGTCAGGTCGTGGGAGCCGGCACGGGGTCCGAAGCCGATGATCCGGAAGTTCTCAGAGCCGCGGCTCGTGAAAAACTGCTGGCGAAGAAAGCGTTCGTCATCGCGGTCCGAAACGAAGTCTTTCGCTTCGTGCGAGCGCTGGCGCTGGAGGATTATGAAGCTGCCGCCGAACTTTGTCACCCTTTCTCGGCGGACGCAATCAAGGCGATGCTGCAGCCCTATTACACGGATCATCAGCAGATCCGGACTGATCCGCCTGCGAGATCCCAGAAGAACACCCGACTGGATGAATCGTCCGAAAAATCCGACGGGACCTGGCTGATCGAACAGACTCTGATTGATCCTGAAGAACACAATGACTGGTCCGTTCACTTCAAATTGAATCTCGCACTCTCGAGAGAGAAACTTCAGCCGTGTCTTGAGCTGATCGGGATCGGGAGTCTTGCGCTTGGCTGACAAAAAATATGGGATCCTGACTCTGGTGAGCGATCCTCCCACCAAAATGATGGTGCATGATGGGCTGGAGATTCAGCGACTGATCTCGAAAGCGGCAGGCAATCTTTCGCAGGTGCTTTGTCAGATTTCGCTGCCTGAAGTGGCCGACCCCCCCGCAAGCGAAACCCGCACTCAGGCCCGGCCGGAGAAAGTCGACAAGTACCGGGCAAGAATCGTGGACTACTCCCGGACGCAGAAGGTTTTCACGCTTTCATTGCCGGAGCGGATGGACCTCCGACTCTTTGCAAAAAAAAATTCGATGACTCGGTCGAGGCCCTGGCTCATCCTGATTTTCTTGAAAGGCCAGATCGTGCTCGGAGTGCATGCGGCTCCGCACTTCGTGGATTCTGAAGGCGTGCAGTTCAAACTCCCGGAGCGGCTCTTCAAGATGCAGCGGCGGGCCCGTGAACGATTTGAGATCCCTTCTGGTTATGAATACATGGTGGAGATGCGTCGACCGGGCGTTGAGCCCAGACGTGTGCGTCGAAAGCTGCTCAATCTCAGTACGAATGGGTTCGCGTTTCGTGTGGTCACGTCCAGGGAAGCCGCACTTTTCAAGCCCGGGGCCCTCCTCAAAGGAGTGACGTTGAGCCTGCAGGGGACCGAAGTCTCGATGGACGTCGAAGTGAGGAATCACCTTCCGAACCGCGACGGTGGCGCCGGTTATAAAGTCGGTGTGAAAATCGTTCAGATCGCGACTGCCGACCAGGATTTTCTAGAAGGCTTTCTGCTCTCACAGATGAGTCAGTTCGTGACGTGAGTCACGAAAGTTCAACGTGACGTGAGTCCGCGCAGAAATGAAACGGCGATTTTTCCGAAGTACAGAAGGATCGCGCCTTTGAACAGAAGTGCCAGTCCAGCTCCCATACCTCAGTTATGAGCGGTTTTTTCTCAGCTCCCAAGGAAATAGTGGGGCTCGCCGCGCGCCCACGAGGCCGGGAGTGGGAGTGATCAGAAGCCAGACCCGAATGAAGAAGAGGTGAAGCCAGCGATCCATCGCTGGCTTCACCTCAATGATGCCGAGGGGGGTCGGCTCTTGAAAGACTCAGCAGGTTTATACTATACCTGACCGTAATGGTCAATGCTAGTTCGGGTCACCTTGCAGATGCTCTGCTTAACCGGAGTAAAACCCCTGTTTCCGTTGGCTTAGGATGCTTGTGTGGCGCAATTGCACTTCAGAATCTTCGAGGTCAAGGAGCTGAAGCGTTCACGATCTCGAGGACTGTAGCGACTGCGCAGTGGTCAGAAGCATGAGGAAGTTTTGTGTGGGGAATCACTTCGGTCCCCATGAATTGAATCCGCCGGGTGGTTTTTTCGGGTGCGTAGCTCAGGAGATGATCGCGTTTTTCTCCAACCGATGAATCGCAGGGATTTCGGTAGTCTTCGCTCCAGGTGGCACGTGCAAGCGGGGCAGCTTCGAGCTTGAGCCGCCCCTGCCATTCTTGAAATGCGGACTCGGCGGAGTTCCCACCGAAAGATCCGCCGATCAGTGTGGGAAAGGATTTTTGATTTGTCATGCCCAGGATAAAGGCATCGAGCTCGCCGATTTCAAGTCGTCGAACTCCATCACTGCCTGGTTTTGAGGCGAGATCCACATTCACTACCTGGACAATTCCCAGGGGGGTCTCGAGTTTCACTCGCATGTAGCCTTTGACTTCGAAGCGTTCATGCTCTTTGAAATCATGGTACTCGGCCTCAAGAACCGGGTAGCGTGAAAGAACTGCCATACCCGTCCGGTAGAGGCCCAGGTTCGTTTCCTGCCAGTAATTCTGCACATTGAACTGCAGAGTGGCATTCAGAGTCTCCAGCGGATCGCCGGAGACAAAAAGCCCGGAAGCGATCTCCTGAACCAGAACGAGATCGGGCCTCGTCTGTTCGAGGAGGTGAACCGCATTTTTCAGGCGTTTCTGTCGCTCTCCGTGTCGATTGTCGAGAGCCAGCGAAACCACTCGCAGAGTACGGGGGTCTATCGGAGTGCCGGCAGCGAGGGCAGAGCGCGAAGAGCCGACGACAGCCACCAAGAATGAAGTCAACAGCGAGATGAGCCGCAATTTCAACAACGACGTGATTTGCCGGTCGGACCTCAGAGACGATTCAAGGTTCAACTGGCGACCCATCAACGCAGCGAAGGTCTGCCCGATTTGAGGGAAGCGAGTCGGAGGGCTTCATAAGCGTTCACGACACCGCCGGTCTTGGACAGAGTCGCGAAATCGATGGGTTTGCCAGCTCGCGTTCCCACGACGAGACCCTTGAAGCTCCGGGCGCTTTCCATCAGGATCTGGCGAAGCTCCACTGCGCTCAGGTTCGGGTACTGCGACAGGACAAGTGCAGCGACTCCGGCCACTTCAGGGGAGGCCATGCTGGTGCCGCTGAAAGCCGCGTACCTGTTGCCCGGGATGCTCGAGAGAATCTTTGAGCCGGGTGCGAAGAGATCCACGGAAGTCGCTCCGTAATTCGAGAAACTTGCCGGCAATTTCTCGTCGGCAGTCTGCGTTGAAGCTCCGACGACCATGTAGTTCTGAAATTCAGAGAATCCGGTCACTGTGCGCATCCTGCGGTTCGGGTAATGGTCCACCCGATCATTGTCAGAAGAATCATTGCCCGCTGCCTGGACGACGAGCACGCCCTGCTCTTCAGCGAATTTGAAAGCGGAGTCCACATAAGGCTTGAAGGGCGAGAAGCCCTTGCCGAAACTCATGTTGATGATCTTCGCTCCCTGTCTCACGGCGTAGAGGACGGCGTTGGCCACATCCTTGTCGCGCTCGTCTCCATCTGGAACCGCACGTACTGGGAGAATTTTCACGAACTTGGCCTGACCGGCCTGTCCATTGATGCCGATACTGTTGTCTCGAACTGCGGCAATGATGCCGGAAACATGGGTTCCGTGATCGGCAGTTTCGGTGGTGACGTGATTGTTCCCGTAGCCGACTTCGTCGAGGCGTTCAGAATCGCCGATGATCGAGGAAGGATCGAAGGCCAGATCAAAGTAGATCTTCTGGGTGGTTTCAGACGTCGAGATCCGGGTTTTGATCGTGGCGGTCGTCATGCCGCGACCGAGGTAATAGAGGGCGACTTCACGAGCCTGAAGAACCGTTTCATTCAAGGACTGAAATTTTTGAACGGCTGCAAGGGTTTCTTCCTTCAGCCCGTTCTGCTTCAGAACATCGAGCGCGGTCTGCAGTTCATTCAGTCGAGTCTTGAAAGTCTGGACGGAGGCGACGCTTTCGCCTCTGGCTTCGTCGTAAGCAGCCTGGAGTCTGGCAAGGTAGACCTGGTCTTCTTCAGTCAGGGGCTGCCCGGAGAGTTCCTTGCGTTTCATGCGAGAAAGTTCGCGGGTCATTTCAAGATTGCAGTGAATCAGATCCTGGCCGTTCGCGTTTCCGAGAAAGTTCCAGCCGTGAATGTCATCGATGAAGCCGTTGCCGTCATCATCCACTCCGGCAACTCCGTTGAGTTCCTTTTCATTGGTATAGATCTGGCCTGCGAGGTCTTCATGCTGAATGTCCACACCACTGTCGATCACTGCCACGGTGACGGGTACGGCAGGAGCCTGAAGGTGAAGCTCTTCATAAGCGCGTTCGGTGCTGGTGCCCGGGACGCCGTCCCGAGTCAGATCTTTCAGAGCCCAGGTGGGAAGAGACGGTGCATTCAGTGAGGAGGCATCGAGAAGACTTTTTCGTTCACCCTTGAGGGTGGTGTAGCTGAAAGCATCCCAGGCTTCTGACTCTGACATGCGGCTCAGGCGGAACTGCACGCCGTCGAGGTAGAGTTTCACGGCCGGCATGGAAGCAAGATTGCTCGATGAAGTCGCCTCAGGTGATTTTGCCTGACTGGTCGAATTCCCTGCAGCGATCGCCAACAGTGCGAAGCCGAAAACGGAAAACAGGTTTTTTTGGGAAGTGCGCAGCGCAGATTTCAAGGCGGTGTTCGTTCGAATTTTCATGGGGCAGTCGGGCTCCTTCAGCTGAAGGGGTGACTACCACAGCGTGCGCAAAAGTTAAGTCATTTAAAGGGCAATCAAAACAGTCCGGTCACAGACCTTTTTAAATGGCGGTCATTGAAGGGCCTGCCCGGCCTGTCTGGACTGTTCAGGCCCCCAGTTCGTCGGCTTTGACACTGACGTCTCGGGAGAACTCGGTGTCCGGATCCTCGAGAAGAGATTCAGGGGTGTGCTGAGGCGAAGACTGGAGTGAATAGCGGGGGGAGCGGTAAGTACCGCCGCCGATGGAGGCCTCCAGTTCGGAATTCGCGCCTTCGCCAGTGCCTGCCGCATTCAGCCGGGGAGTCCTGAGCCTCGCCTTGCTGAAGATATGCCGGGCATAGAGCAATCCGGCAGCAGCGCCCAGAACCACTGCGAGAGGTCCATAGGTCCAGTGGTGAGAAGTACTCTTTTCAGGAGAGGCATAACTCACTTCATCCTGAAACTCCATGAACGCCCCCGAGGCACCCCCTTCATCGGCCATCGACGCTTCGCGCTCCTGGTCAAGTCCATTCAAATCTGCTCGGTGCAGGGGTGTGCCCAAGGGGCCGGGGACGGATTTTGCCTGGGGGGATACGGTGGATTTTCCAACCATGGTGGGATTTGCCTCTCAGGCGCCCGGCCATTCATGCAGCGGGTCAGTGGGCGCCAGTTAGTTTTTTGAAGAGTTCGCGTTGATTCAGTTGAATAGGCAAGCCGTATACCAAAAAAGATGTGTTACCCTTTTAACGCGAGGGAGTCCGATCAACAATGAAGAGAGATGACGTCAGGATGCACGCCATGAGAGCCCGCAGGGAAGCGGCCGTGAAAACAGAAATGGAGTCTGAATGCAGCCGCCTGCCAGGGGTGGGTGCTGTGGCTTTGCTTTCATACGCTTTGTTTTCGACTGCGCCCGTGCAGGCCTCGCCACTTGCTCAGAAGTTACCCTATATCCAGCGCAGTCGCCCCTACTGTGGTTACACGACTGCAGTGCGAGGCGACATCCGAACCGTGGGGATGGCCGGTGCCACAGTCGGGCTGGGAGACACTTTTTTCGCATCGACTGAGAATCCAGCCGGCCTCGCGATGACGGTCAAGACGGGAGATACCCATGTCACTTCCAATGACATCGAGGATCCCTATCTCCAGAATGCGGCTTACCCCATTCATCTCAGCAGCGCCGGCGCGGCACTGAATCTCTACCCTTGGGGTTTCAGCATCGGCTCTCTGACTCCTTACCGCGAAGGACAGCCGTACTGGCAGGCTTCGGATCCGGCCACTTCCGCCGTGGCAGCCCGAAATTATGATCTGACCCTGCATGAGTACCGGGCCAGTGTGGCCCGGGTTTTCTGGGATGATCGTCTTTCAGTCGGGCTCAGCTTCAACCTGGGTATTGCCAGGGAAACCTATTCACAGCCCGGGATGGAAATTTCGCAAAGCTCCACTCGCGCGGGATTCACCTGGGGGAGTACTTACCAATTTCCAAAAAGATTGCTCCTGGGAGCAAGTTACGCGAGTGCCGCCTATTATAAATTTGAGCCGGACGCGCGCACGACTCCGCAGGGTTTCTTCCAGGAAATGGATGTGCCTTCGAGAATCGGCCTGGGGCTGGGCTGGATTCCGAACCGCTTTTTCAGATCTGATCTGACGGTGTACGGGATCGGCGCGACGCCGCGGGCGGGTCTGCTTCGGGACCAGAACGTGACGGCCGGAAACAATTTCACTCTGCAGCCGCGAGCGGGAGCTTCGTACGTCTTCGCGGATTACCGAAACGTGCGGGGTACCGTCTTCGCTGGAAGTTACTTTGAAACTTCACGAATTTCGGGCGAAGCGAGTCGCCTACATGCGACTTCAGGGCTTGAAGCGAAATTCTGGTGCGTGAATTTCGGGGTGGGGATCGATGCCGCACCGAACTATCAGAATTCCATTTTTTCAATCGGTCTGGATCCATTTACGCTTCTTGCGAAAATGGGCGTGATTCCTGAGGACCCACCCTCCATTCTGGGCGGTCTGTTCCCGAATCCATTTTACTACTCGGATGACGGCCTGCCGAGACCTCTGGCGGCAGTCTGGCAGCCAGAGGTCAATTCGATTGATCCGGTCGACGTCGGACTCAGAATTCCGGAAAAGATCGAAGAGAAAATGAACTCGAACATCGTTGAAGGGGTACTGAATTCGCTCGGCTCGATCCCGAAAGTCATCAGCGACGAACTGGATGACATGGATGCCCTCGAAAAAAAGAAGAAGCTCGAGGCTGAGCAGAGAGAAATGGCCAGAACTCGGCAGGAGCTTCGAGACAAGCGTCTTGAAAAAAAGCACAGGAACCTGGTCAGGAAAAAACCTCCCGTGATTTCTCCGAAGAGTGCGCCTGAAGTCCCTTGATTGCGCATCAAGTTTGCAGTGAGCCAAGTCCATGAAAAGTCGGAAGGAATCACGCGCAAGGCCCTCTCCTCGAAGTTGACAAAAGGGCTCGAATCAATTCTCTGGCCATTCCTCCCGCAGATCAGAAAAAAGACCCAGGAGCATCTGAAGCTTGAGGGACTCTGCAAGAGTCAGCGCTTCTGACCGGGCGGGACGCCTTTATTCGGTCCGGTCGAGTTCAAAGCCCTGGTGAAGGGTGGCCACTGCCGCCTTGGCGTGCGTACCCTCAATCAGGCACGAGATCTTGATCTCCGAAGTCGTGACGAGCTTGATGCTGATCCCGGCTTCAGAAAGCAGCGAGAACATTTTCGTCGCAACTCCTGGATGGTTCTGCATGCCGACTCCGACGATGCTGATCTTGACGAGTCCCGGCTCTTCCAGAATCTCCACGGTACTGAGATCCCTCGGCGTGAGCGATTCGAGAACTTTCTTCGCTTTCAGCGCGTCCGTGTGACTGACGGTGAAGCTCAGGCTCAGGTTTCCGTTCGATGCAACGTCCTGAACGATGATGTCGACATCAATCGCGTTTTTGGAGAGGGAACCGAAAATGTCAGCCAGCAGTCCCTTGCGGTCCTGAATTCCCCTCAAAGTGAATTTGACCTGGGAGGCGTCCGAGGTCACTCCGGAAACGACGACTTTTTCGAGATGATCACCCAACTGTTCACGAGATACCACGCGAGTGCCCTCCACAGGACTGAAACTGGAACGGACGTGCAGTGGCACGCCATGTTTTGCCGCAAGCTCAACTGAGCGAATCTGAAGGACCTTGGCACCCAGGCTCGCAAGTTCCATCATTTCGTCGTAGGAAATGCGGCTGATCTTGCGGGCGCCGGCGTACATCCTCGGGTCCGTGGTGTAAATGCCGTCGACGTCCGTGTAAATTTCACAATCATCTGCCTGGATGGCGGCCGCGATCGCGACGGCGCTCGTATCCGAGCCGCCGCGTCCCAGTGTGGTGATATTATTTTCGATGTCCACTCCCTGAAATCCGGCCACGACCGGGATGTGTCCCAGAGCCAGCTCATCGCGCAGAAGCCGGGTATCGATGCCTTCGATGCGAGCTTTCGAAAAGACGCTGTCCGTCCGAATGCCGATCTGATGTCCGAGCAGGGGGCGGGAGCGGGATTCTCCGGCTTTGATCAGTCCCTTTTTTTCAGCCAGAGTATTGATGGCGAGACTCACGAGTCCGACCGCGATCTGTTCACCGCTCGCGATCAGCATGTCGTATTCGCGTGAGTAGGGAATGGGATTGATCTGAGTGGCGAGTTGAACGAGACGATTCGTTTCGCCGGACATGGCGGAGACGACGACGATGATCTGGTGACCCTGCGCCTGGGCCGCGAGCGCGTGCTCGGCGACGTGCTGAATTCTTTCAACGGTACCGACTGAAGTCCCACCAAATTTTTGTACGATGAGTGCCATGCCGCTCGCACCCTATCCGAAAAGTTTCATTTCGACAATGGAGTGCGGACGAATGGCGGATGAATTGTGAGATCAGTTTCTTTGGGTCACGGAGCCGACAAAACCGCTCTGTTCGTCGTGTTCACGGGTGCCGTGGCAGCCTTGGGAAGGGATCGTTCCTACATCCTGAGAAGCTTCACAGCTGGAAGCAGTGCGGCGGTCCACCGAATTCTCTGACGTGCTTTCTGATGTGGCGCACGCGGCGCAGAGAAAAAGCGAAACCAGAAGTGTTGCGACCCGACTGATTTTTCCACCCACGACTGTTCCCTTGCGATTCGATTTCATGAGGCCTCCAGATCTTCACCGTTACCGGATGATTCTTGATTATAGCGCAAAACACTCATCGGCCGTTCGGTGCAAAGGATAAATATTTCGCGCCGGGGCATTGGAGGACAGGGTACGGACATTCACCAGTCCGGTTCAGTTCGGGATGACGAATTTTTGGCGCTTCTGTCACTTTAGGACTTGTGCAGCCGGGTTTGAAAGCCTCAGGACTTCATGGAGAGACCGGGCAGGCAGATCCTGAGAAATTCGAGCGCCCAGCGCACGCCGAAACCCGTGAAGAGCGAATCCACATGTCCAAGGCCGCCTTCGTTTTCGGCGGTCGAGAGATCCACGTGAACCCAGGGCGTCTTGTTCTCGATGAACTTGGAAAGAAAACAGGCCGCGTAAATGTGATCCGGCCCGCGACCTTTCGTGCACTGAGCGATATCAGCGACTTTGGATTCAAGAGCTTTGAAGTAAGTTGAGTCCATCGGAAACGTCCAGACGCGCTCGCCACTGATCTCTCCGGCCTGGATGGCGGAGGGGTGCAACTCTTTGCGGTTGCTGAAGACGGCGGAGTACTTGGTGCCGAGTGCCTGCATCGCGGTGCCGGTCAGGGTCGCGAAATCCACGACCATGTGGGGCTTTTCGCGTGAAGCCATCGTGAGCGTGTCGGCGAGAACCATGCGGCCTTCAGCGTCCGTGTGGATGATTTCGATGCTCATGCCGTTCAAGGCGGTGACCACTTCGTCCGCCTTGTAAGCCTTGGGTGAGAGATGATTTTCAGTGACGGCGAGAAACGCCTTGAGGTGCACGGGCAACTTCAGCTTCGAAGCCGTGACCAGGGTGGCGAGCGCAACCGCCGAACCCTGCATGTCGCCTTTCATGGTCTGCATGCCGGAAGAGACCTTGATGTCGTACCCGCCGGTATCAAAGCAGAGACCCTTGCCGACGAAGGAGATGGGCTGAGCGTTCAGGGCTTTAAGGCTTTTCCCGGGCAGGTAAGTCAGTTCGTGGATTCCGCCGCCTGAATCCGGATCGCCCTGGTCGACGGCGACAAAAGCGCCGGCACCCATCTTCTTCAAATCCGTTTTGGAATGAAACTTGTGTTGCAGGCCGAAGTCCTGGGCGATCTTCCGGATCTCCACTCCGTAGGCCTCGGAAGTGAGGATGTTCGGAGGGAGCGTCGCCAGATACCGAGCCAGGTGAGTCCCTTCTCCCGAAGCGAAGCCGATCTTGAGCGCGGTGAGCAGGTGAGGATCGGAGCCACTCGATTCGCGAGAGAGGCTTGCGATGCCAAATTCGCTCAATCGAAATTTCTTCTCCTTGGCCTTGCGCTTCCCGTAAACGGGCAGGAGGTTGACTCTCGCCGCGAGAGCCGCTCCGAAGCAATCCGCCAGCTGAAGTTGCTGTTCAGGATTGCCGCCAAGGAGCAGCTGGAGCTTTTGAGTCGAAGGCGAGAGAGCGTCCTTCAGGGTGTCGCGTGCGAATTCGAGAAGGAAAAAGGTTTCCTTTTCTTCTGGCAACAGCGCGATCCAGAAATCTTCCTCGTTTTTCTCGATCCCGGGCAGTTGGATGCGGACCCCTTCTGCAAAAGCTTCGGGATTTCGGGTCAGAAGCTTCGCCGAGAACTTTTCCATTCTTTTCTGAAGCGGCCTGGGCAGACTCTTCTTGAAGAGTCCGGCCTTCCAATCGGGGAGAGTCAGAACGAGAATCGCAGGGGTGATGAGAGAAGCGCGGACCTTGTCGGAAGCGAGAAGTTGGAAACGCATCGCTCGTTTCTAGCATCAGTCCAGATCCTTGAGAATTTTATTTCAGCGGGCAGTCTGACGGAAAGGGAAGCTCCGTGTCGGAATCAGGAGAACACCACCATGTCCCAGCGAATCTTCACGGTTCCCTCAGCATTCAGCAGGCCTTTTGGAGGATTCGGAAAGGGACCGGCCATCCGGAAAGCGTCCACCGCGGTGCTGTCGAGATCTCTGACCCCTGAACCCTCCACCACCTGCACCCGGGTCACTTCGCCCGCGTGATTCAAGGTGACCAGAAGCTGAGTGTTGTGATCCTGATCCGTCGGGAGCTGACCCCCGCGGTTGAAGAAATGCTTCATCCGATCCTGAAGAGTCCGCTCCCACACCACATCCAGTTTGTCGCGAATTCTCTGAATATAGGGGAAAAATACCGACTCTTTGGTGTTCAGGAGGGTCTGATCCGATTCCTTGAATCCCTTGAGATACTCCTTGGGAGCCTGCGAGGCCAACGACGTGGAGTCTTCTTCGCGCGCCATGGAACTCTGATTCTGATCAAAATCCTGAGAAGGATCGGCTGCCGGCGATGTCATTTGTGGTGCAAGCAGGGGAAGTCCGAAGTTCCTGAGAGACGAAGAGAGCCCTTCACGAGGAGCGCGATGGGCCAGGGCCGGGGGAGCAGGTGAGTGCCCCTGAGAAAGCGGTTTGTGAGAACGAGCTCTGTGACCTGTCTGCGTTCGTCTGTCCCGATTGACGGTCTGTCGGTCGACGGTCTGGGTTCGTTCTCCCAGGAATGCATCCGGAGCGACACGAGGGGGGGTGTCGACGAGGGGGCGCTGAGTCTGGACGACCTTCTCGGAGTTGAGGGGGGATTTCACATCTGCCTTTCGAGAGGCAGTCTCTTCGATCTCCAGCCAAAGGGGAGGACGAGGGAACACAGGAGACATCTGAGAGTTCAAGGACAGAAGCAGCAGTGCAAAGATGCCCGCGTGGATCAGAACCGAATACGATGCTGGAGTGCGTAACACCTGGATTGCCATCACTGCATTCAAATACACTTTTCGCGCGAGGCGGAGCTGGGCAGCGGCCGAACGCGGGCAAAATATCGAGATGAAAAGCTCGAACCTTAACCTTCGAATATACTTCGACTTTGCTACTCCTCCTCCTCTCTGGTCCCGAACGAGTCGTGCACGGCAGAGAGAATCGATCAGTTGCCCGCCGCTTAGAAAGAAGGGAGGCGTGTTTTTTTAAATGCAGCGGATCGCAAATCCGAATGCGCAGTGCAGCCGATGTCGCCTTGCGGGTTGTCAATTATTCGAGTGATTTTTTGGAAACCAGAGGATAAGGCTGGTGGACTCAGCATTCGGATCAACTTGCCGGATCATCTAAAAGGAAACAGGATTGATGAAAAACAAAAAGGCCGCCAAAAAAGCAAACGCCAAACCCATGTATCTCCGCTACGAGTTTTCTGATGAAAAGGGCACTCCCGAAGGTGGCGATATTTTTGAATTTGAAAGTCGCAATGACGTTCAGAAGATGATTTCCGAAATCATCGGTGTTGCCATGGCGGATGGCGTGTCCGTTTCCATCGCAGTGGGCGAAAAGAGCACGTTCTATCCTTTTCTAGGACATATGGGCATCAGTCAATCCGCTGCAGAGCAGGAAATGGTCACTGCTGAAGTTGAAGTGACTCCAGCGCCAGCCCAGAAGAAGTCCAAGAAGTCCAAAACCGCTCCCAAGGCAGCCAAGAAAGCCAAATCCAAAAAGAAGAAGAAATGAAACTGAAGTGGACTTCGGACCGGGTCCGTAGTTCAGTCAGCGAAGCTTGAGAATTGCATCTTCAGGGACACCCTTCCAGCGCCACCGCACTGGGCGTTGGAAGGAATCTCGAAATGATTCGGGGGGATCAAAATGCAAAAACGTTCCATGGCACGGCCTGGGTCTGCTTTGAGCGGGTCCGTTCTCACTGTCGTGATGGCAGTCTTTCTGGGGGCGCAGTCAGCCCATTCAGCCCAGACCGCTTACTCCCACTCAGCTTCTCCCGGTTTTGCTCGGGCTCGGGCCCTCGCTCGGGCTTTCAATGAAGATCAACTCCATGAGGAAGCTCGCCAACTCCTTCTGCAGGGATTCAGTGAATCACTTCTCCTGGACCTTTCCAGCCGGGCGATCACTCCGGCTTTGAAAGCAGCGTACCTGGATGAGCTCGAGAAGCTTCAGGATGAAAACCAGGTCCTCCCTGGGTTTGACTCACTCGATCTCCAGCTCGGCCTGGCTCAACTGTCGCTGGCTGAAAGAATTCGAGCACTGCAGATTCTCAAAGGCGCCGACAACGTCAAGACCCGCGCCTATGAGAAGCAGACCCTGGAACTTGCGGGCCAGTTGATTTCAAGCCGGTCAGTCACCCAAGGAGAGGTCGATCAACTCCTGATCGTCGCTCCTCGGCTCCTGCAGGAAAGTTCACTCCGAAATGACTGGAGTGAACTCTATCGACTGCTCGAAGTTTCCTACCCTCTGTGGGTCCAGCGCTTTCATGCAACGGTCGACGCTCCCTTTGTCCCGCCCACTGCAGCTCAGATTCACGACCTTTACTTCAATCAGACCAGCACGCTTCTCTACCGTGATGGACTCTATGACCAGAAGCCGAAGCTTTTTCTCTTCTGCCGTCACTCCCGGCAGTACCCCTGTCTGCTCGTGATGAAGGACAAGCATGGACAGCCCGTATTCGGACCTTTTGACGAGATTCCTCGCTTTCCTGGAAAACTTTGGAGTCAGCCTCGACTTGCCCTGAGCAAGTATGGAAAGCACTTCGATGAAACCAATGGATACACTCCGTCCGGCATCTATCAGATCGACGGAGTCATGCCCGAGGCCAATGACCCCTATGATTTTGGAAAGTTCAGAAGAGTTGTACTGAATTTCATCGAGCCCTCACCGGAAACCGGGCCTCTTCAGAACGAGCTGAACTTTCAACTTCTGCTGCCCCCGTCAAACTGGAGCCTGAACGGATGGCGCGAATCCATCATCGCTCGGGAGCTCGGCCGGAATTCGTTCAGATTGCACGGTACTGGACAAAAAAATTCCAATCGTGAATCCACTTACTATCCCTTCATTCCAACCAGCGGCTGCATAGCGGCACGTGAAAATGCTTATCCCGAGGAGACTTACCTCGATCAGAGGCATTTGCTGGACCAATTGATGTTGGCCTCGGAGCTCGAGCCTGTCTGGTCCAATGAAACGGAAATCACGGCGCTTCTCTACGTGATCGAAATCAATGACTTTCAGAGTCCAGTGAGCCTCACGGATCTCCTCGCTTACGGAATCCACTAGCAGTCGACAATCAAAAAACTGCATGGTACCCGGGTCTTCATGAAAACGCAGAAGACTCTTGTGACCAGGACGAAGCTTTCACTCACTTTGGCATTTCTCACAGTGGCATTCGCTTCGGTGCTTTCGGGTTGCACCGAAAAGTCCACGAAAACGACGACGAATACGACGACAACCACCAAAACTGAGTCGAGCCCAGCCAAGGCTGCTCTCGTTGTGGGATTCTCTCAGATCGGCGCCGAAAGCGCCTGGCGAAGTGCCGAGACCCAGTCCATTCAGGATGAAGCGAAAAAGCGCGGCATCACTTTGAAATTCTCGGATGCCCAACAGAAGCAGGAAAACCAGATCAAGGCGATTCGTGCTTTCATCGCTCAGAAAGTCAACGCCATCATCCTCGCGCCGGTGGTCGAAACCGGCTGGGAACCCGTGCTCCGTGAAGCCAAGGCCGCGCAGATCCCGGTCGTCCTCGTTGACCGCGGCATCAAGACCTCTGACGAAACTCTCTACTCCACTCTGATCGCTTCTGACTTCGTCGAAGAAGGTCGCATGGCTGGACAGTGGCTGATCAAGAAGATGGGCGGCACCGCGAACGTCGTTGAGCTTCAGGGAACCGCCGGAGCCGCTCCGGCCATCGACCGCAAGGCGGGCTTCCAGGAAGCCATTGCCAAGAGCCCAGGCATGAAAATCATCAAGTCCCAAAGCGGCGAGTTCACGCGCTCCAAAGGAAAAGAAGTGATGGAAGCTTTCCTGAAATCTGAAGGAAACAAGATCCAGGCCGTCTATGCTCACAATGACGATATGGCGCTTGGAGCGATCCAGGCGATCGAGGAAGCCGGCTTCAAGCCGGGCAAGGACATCGTCGTGATTTCAGTGGATGGTGTGAAGCCCGCTTTTGAGTCCATGGTGGCAGGCAAATTGAATTCGACCGTTGAATGCAACCCACTGCTCGGACCCTCGGCTTTTGACGCGATCGACAGCCTCGTGGCGGGCAAGACTCTTCCGAAGAAGACTCTGGTCAAAGACCAGGTTTTCGATCAGTCCAACGCAAAGGAAGTCATCGCTTCCCGCGCTTATTGAAAATTCCGTGGAGACCGTTCATTTGAACTCAATCGCTTCCGTGTTGTTGCAGATGAACGGGATCCAGAAATCCTTTCCCGGAGTTCTGGCTCTGGATCAGGTGAACTTCGCGTTGCGTCCGGGTGAGATTCATACTCTCATGGGAGAGAATGGTGCGGGAAAGTCGACCCTGATCAAAGTGCTGACGGGAGTGTATCCCGTCGATTCAGGCGAGATCATTCTCCACGGCAATCGCATTGAGCCTCGTTCACCCGCTGACGCTCAGCGTGCGGGCATCAGCACTGTCTATCAGGAAGTGAACCTCATCCCATCCCTTTCAGTCGCGGAAAATATCTTCCTGGGCCGGCAACCCTTCAGAAAAGGGCTCCTGAGCCCTTTCAAAATCCTCGATTGGGCCGCCATGAAATCAGGAGCCGAAGCGGCGCTGCTGCGGCTGGATCTCCGGCTCGATGTCACCCTACGCCTGGACAGTCATTCGATCGCTGTCCAGCAGATGGTCGCCATCGCGCGCGCGCTGGACGTGTCGGCACAGGTCCTGATCCTGGACGAACCCACCTCCAGTCTCGATGTGGACGAAGTGAAGCAGCTTTTTCAAGTCATGCGTAGACTCCGGGACCAGGGGCTCGGAATCCTCTTCGTCAGTCACTTTCTGGATCAGGTATATGAAATTTCGGATCGTATCACGATCCTTCGCAATGGGAAGCTGATCGGTACTTACAAGGCAAGTGAACTGCCGCGCATGGAGTTGATCGCCAAAATGATGGGCAAGGAGCTGGCCGACTTCGAATCGGCGGCAATGGCGGCTCCCAGGCGTGTCACGGGAGCCGATTTGCCGCAGGCAGAGGTGGAGCGAAGTCCGAAGACTTTGCTGAAGGTCCAAGGACTGGGAAAACTCGGTTCGCTTGCGCCCGTTCACCTTGAAATGAAAAAGGGAGAGACTCTGGGGTTGGCGGGACTTCTGGGCTCCGGTCGCAGTGAGCTTGCGCGTCTGCTTTTTGGAATTGACCGGGCAGACGAGGGCAGGATTGAGCTTTCAGGCTCTCAGCAGTCCGAAGGCCTTTCGCTTTCTTCGCCGCGAGACGCGGTTCAGGCAGGCTTCGCCCTGATTCCCGAGGACCGAAAAACTCAGGGGATTTTTCCGGACCTTTCGATACGTGAAAATCTCATTCTGGCATTTCAGGCCAAAAAAGGCTGGTTCAAGACTTTGGATCTCAAGGCGCAGTATGCTCTGGTCGAGCATTACATCAAGGCCATCGGCATCGTGGCGGCGTCACCCGAGCAGGCGATCAAGACCCTGAGTGGGGGCAACCAGCAGAAAGTGATTCTCGCCCGGTGGCTGGCGTCCCAGCCGCAGCTTCTGATTCTGGATGAGCCGACTCGTGGGATCGATGTTGGAGCAAAAGCGGAAATTCAAAAGCTGATCGTCTCACTCTGCCAACAGGGGATGGCGGTTCTCTTCATTTCATCAGAACTTGAAGAAGTCGTCCGAGTTTCCGAGAGAGTGGTCGTTCTCAAGGATCACCGAAAAATCGGTGAGCTGAAAGGGACTGAGATTTCCGAGCATGCGATCATGAACGCGATCGCCAGTCATTCTGATCCCGAACTTGCGGCGGCAGGAACAAGTGCGACAGGAGCAAGTGGGGGAGGGGGCTCATGAAAAATTCCGGTAGGAAAGGGTCTTCGTTTTCTTCCGTGTCTTTGTCGCCTTTGCTATGGCCTCTGGTGGCGCTCGGGCTGATTCTGCTCTTCAATTTCATTTTCACCGCCGGCTTCTTTCAGGTGCGCCTGCAGGATGGACACCTTTACGGGAGTGTCGTGGATATCCTCACACGTTCCTCTCCAGTCATGCTCCTGTCGCTCGGCATGACGTTGGTCATTGCCACGGGGGGAGTGGATCTTTCCGTGGGAGCCATCACTGCGATCGCAGGCGCAATCGCCGCGGTGTCGCTGCAGTCTTCGGGGCTCACCGGGTCGGGTGGTGTCGCCTTGCCGCTCGCGATCGCTTTGCCTCTCCTGGCGTCCATCGCCTGCGGGCTCTGGAATGGTTTTCTGGTCGCGTTTCTCGGCGTTCAGCCGATCGTGGCCACTCTGGTTCTGATGGTCGCTGGTCGCGGGATCGCGCAGCTGATCACGCATGGACAGATCATTTCGATTTCAAATTCGGCTTATCACTTCATCGGGGGGGGCTATTTTTTAGGATTCCCTTTCAGCGTGACCCTCGTGATCGGGGTGCTGGCGGTTGTGATCGGCTTCAGCAGAAAAACCGCGATGGGGCTTTTCATCGAGGCCGTGGGCAACAATCCGGTGGCGAGTCGTTACGCCGGGGTGAATACGGTCGGCGTGAAACTCCTGGTCTATGCGGTCTCCGGACTCTGCGCTGGACTTGCCGGGCTCGTGATTTCTTCAGACATCAGCGCGGCCGATGTCAACAATTCGGGACTCTATCTCGAACTCGATGCGATTCTCGCAGTCGTGATCGGGGGTACGGTCTTGAGCGGAGGGCGCTTTCAACTGATGGGCTCTATCATCGGGGCCCTGATCATTCAGGCGCTGGCCACGACCATCAACACTCGCGGTGTCCCCGTTCAGTTGACCCTCGTGATCAAGGCGATGGTCGTTCTCGCGGTCTGTCTGCTCCAGTCTCCTTCATTTCGCGCACGCTTCAGACAGTCGACGAAGCCGAGACTGCCGCGCATCACAGGAGCTGAAGGCGTGACTTTGAAGGCGCAGTCTGATTCAGGTCCGTCCGGATCGGGAGGGCTTTGAAATGGCGCGTCTGCCAAAACTTCAGACTCAGTTCATTCCCATCCTGGCGACCCTTGCCACTTTTCTGCTGCTGGGCCTGATGGGTTCGCTGCGCTACACAGGATTTTTGTCACCGGGGGTTTTTCTCAACCTCGTCGATGACAACGCCTTTCTCGGGATCGCCGCCATCGGAATGACTTTCGTGATTCTCTCCGGCGGCATTGATCTGTCCGTCGGTTCCGTGATTGGGCTCACGAGCATCGTCAGCGCGACGCTGGTCGAAAAGCACCACGTTCCGCCCGGAGTCGTGATCCCTCTGGTCCTTGCCCTGGGAACCCTGCTCGGAGCTGGCATGGGGGCACTGATCCGCTTTTTTGAGTTGGCACCTTTTCTTGTGACCCTGGCGGGAATGTTTCTAGCTCGCGGCATTGCCTTGATGATCAGTCTGGAGTCCATTCAGCTGACGAATCCATTCTACCAGGCGGTGTCGGCGTTTCGAGTTCCCCTGGGTGGAGCACTTGGGCTGCCCGCGAACGGGTTGGTATTTCTGGGCGTGCTCGGGTTTGGAATCTACCTTGCGTCCTACACGCGCTTTGGGCGCAACACCTATGCTCTGGGAGGCAGTGACTCTTCCGCGCTCCTCATGGGACTTCCGGTGGGCAGAACGAAGATCGGGGTTTACGCGCTCAGCGGCTTCTGTTCCGCATTGGCCGGAGTCGTTTACACCTTTTACACTTCTTCAGGCAATGCCAGCGCTGCAGGAGGTCTGGAGCTGGATGCCATCGCGGCAGTCGTCATCGGGGGAACTTTGCTGAGTGGAGGGTCAGGGTACATCCTGGGTACCTGGCTGGGAGTTCTGATTCTCGGAATGATTCAGACGGCAATCTCGTTCGAGAATACCCTCAGCTCCTGGTGGACGAAGATCATCATCGGTGGGCTCCTTTTCGCCTTCATCGTGATCCAGCGTTCGGTGATTCGCCCTTCCAGTAAAACCGCCTGAGGATCTGCATGACGACGAAAGGGAGCATCCCGATCCCCGCAAAAGTCAGGACGATATCCCAGGTGAAGATTTCCTGCAGGGACTGGATCTGCGCAAGCTGCGCTCCGGCGCGCGCATAGAGAAAACTTCCGGGCAGCATGCCGAGCAGACTCACGAAGACGAAAGTCCAGTAGGAGAGCGGACTGAGGCCCATACTGAGATTGATGAGCGATGAGGGCACGACGGGACAGAGCCTGAAGAAGAAAAGGCAGCTTTTGCCGTGCTCTTTCAAAGTCTTCTGTACAAAAGCGTGGGTGCTTGCAAAATGGGATTCAAACCATTCCCGCAGCAGGTGGCGGGACAGAAGAAACGCGATGCTTGCCCCCAGCGTGTGGGTGATCGCGATGATGGGAACTCCAGCCCATTTGCCGAAGATCGCACCTCCCGCGACTCCCAGAAGTCCCGCGAAGGGAACGAAGGGCAGATTGGAAACGGCGATCATCCCGATAAAATAAAGAGTGAGAGTGATGACGGGGTGCTGCCGGTACGAATCACTCAGGGCAGTCTGATGGTGCTTCAATCCATCGAGGCTCACCCACTCAGGGTGAACGAACCAGATCCAGGCAATGGCCGAGAGGAAAATGAACAGAAAAAGAACGACCCAGCGATTTCGCACCTCTTCAGTCTACTCACTTTCGATCATGTTAGTGAAGCTTTTAAGCTGCTTTGCGAGGCGTTGCAGCCGTACGGCCAGCGCGTACCTGAGTCAAGAATTCAATCGTTCTTGAAGGCGGCGAGATAGCTGATCCAGGACCCGTGATTTCGGCCCTGAGTGACCGGGATGTATTCGCCGCTGCCCTTGCCATTGCCTTTGCGGTCCCAGTAAGTGGTGACTCGCTTGAACCCCGCTTCTCTCAGAAGGTCCTGAATTTCTGGAATCGTCCAGAGTCTCCAGTCGTAAACGAAAGCGTCTTTGAGAAGCGGTCCGTCCTTGATCTTGAAGTGGATCGCGTAAAGAGCGTCATGAGTGACGGGATCAAAGGATT
The DNA here is from genome assembly GCA_014378465.1 of Oligoflexia bacterium. Lineage (GTDB taxonomy): Bacteria > Bdellovibrionota > UBA1018 > UBA1018 > UBA1018 > UBA1018. The sequence goes on from JACMNQ010000065.1 coordinate 131,223, forward strand.
TCTGATCCCAGATGTAAGTGAACCCTCTGTAGCGCGTCTTTTCCTGCACGACTTTCAGCATCTCAGGTCCGCCGACCATTTCCAGAAGAAGCATGCCGTCCTTGTGAAGGGATTTCAGGCATGACTTGAAGTAACGCTTCAGATCCTTTCGCTGTTTGAAAATGAAGAACGAAAAATTGGCCGCTGAAATGACATCAGACAGGGTCGATGGAGGTGTGAGCACGTTCTGTTGCAGGACTTTCAGGCGCTTTTGTTGGCTTGGGGTGAGACGCAAGAAGTGGCGGGCGTGACCGTAAGCCAGCGGCTCAGGGTCGAGGTCCATGGAGATCGCGGTATGCTTTGCGCTCTGTTTGATCCATTCGCACGAAACCTTGAAAGTCCCGCAGAAATCTTCGCGAAGTCGCAGCGGAAGCCGGTGCCGGTGTTGAAAGTAGATCTTGGAATACCATTCGACGTCGACATCGGGACTCATGACGGAGCTTTCGTAGCACCTGTATTTTCTAAAATCGGGACGTGGATTTTTCGTGTCGCTCGGCATGGGGTTAAGCTACAACAGGGCAAATGAACATGGCAACTGCGCAAAAGTCCCGACCCGTGATTACGCTCGTGAACGGAAGCCTCGGAGGCTCCTCCGGAAATACCGCGCGGCTGCTTTCAGGGCTTCTGGCTGAATTGAACGCGAGTTGCGAAGTGAGGGCTCTGCATCTGGCGGAGACCGTGTGTTCGGCCGCAGAGATCCAGGCGCTTCTGGGAGGTTCCGATGGTTTTGTCTTTGCCACGGGGACTTACTGGGACTCCTGGGGAAGTCCGCTTCAGAGGTTTCTCGAGGATGCCACGGATTGGGAGGCATCGGATCTCTGGCTCGGGAAGCCGGCTGCGGTCGTGGTCAGCATGCATTCGGTGGGCGGCAAGGAAGTGCTCTCCCGACTGCAGGGAGTGCTCAGTACGCTGGGTGTGCTGATTCCTCCCATGAGCGGAATGACCTATTCGCTCGCCAATCACCTGGCCCTTCAGTCACGTGAGAAAGATCATCAAGCTGATCTTTGGCAGCTTGATGATCTCAAATGCATCGCGCACAATCTCGTCATTGCGCTTGAACTGAGAGCCGCCCAGAGAGAGTCGAAGAAGGCGGACTGGCAGAGCTGGCCCATTGATTCGTCGGATCCGAAAAGGATCTGGTTGAAATGATCCGCTTCGGATCGGGTTGAAATGTCGCTCACGATCTCACGCCATCGCTTTTGTAAGTCTTGACCGGGATGGAGTGCTGCAGGGGAAAGCAGGCTTGATTGTCCCTGAGAACGGATTTGATGCGTCGAATGATCAAACTGATCGCAAGGCCATCCCGCTGCAGAGTTCCCTGCAGAACCAGGAACGACTGATCCAGAATCAGCTCCTTGTGCTTTTCAAACACATCATTGTGGAGAATGAGGTCAAGCACTCCGGTTTCATCTTCAAGCGTCGCAAAGACGGTCCCATTGGCGGTCGGGGGCCGCTGCATCACGATGGAGAGGCCGGCGATTTCGATGACCTTGCCGTGCGGGACGCGTCTGGCCTCAACGGTCGTCAATTTCGGGAGGTGAGGAAATCGTTTGCGCAGGGTCTGCATCGGATGCCCCCGCGTGGAGAGGCCGAAAGTCTGGTAATCCTCATGAATGGTCTGGTCATCTTCCATCGCGAGAAAAGGAGCAGGCTCATTGGAGGGAGTCTGATCCTGAAACAGAAGAAGTTGTCTCGGAGCTGGAGCCGTATTCACTGCCTGCGCTCCGATCAGAAGATTCTGTGAAAGAATTTCCCAGAGCGCGCTGCGTGCATCGAGTCCGAAGCATTCAAAGGTCTGGCCCAGGGCAAGTCGGTTCAGGATGTTTCGGCGCAGCGAAGTGCGGGTGATGAAGTCCAGGAGGTGAGTGAAAGGACGTTTGTTTCTCTCACGGATCACCTGCTCGGCTTCCCGCTCGCTCATGCCGGCGACATAACGCCAGCCCAGACGAATCGCGCGAGTGCCACTTTGACCCGCTTTCATTTTTGGACGAAGGGGTCCCCTGGATTGTTCAACAGAGTCTTCAAGCGTGCAGTCGTACTCGGACAGATTCGGATGCAGCGGCAGCACGGTCACACCATGTCTCTTCACGTCGTCCACCAGCGTGTGAGGTGCGTAGAAACCCATGGGCTGGGAGTTGAGCAGGGCACAGGTGAATTCGGCCGGATGATGGCATTTCAGGTACGAAGAGGCATAGGCCAGAAGCGCAAACGACGCGGCATGGGATTCCGGGAAGCCGTACTCCGCAAATCCCTGCAGCTGCGTGAAGATGAGATCCGCGTAATCGCGCGAGATGCCGTTCTGAAGAAGCCCTCGCATGAGCTTTTGGCCGATCTCATTGACGAGACCTGAAGATCTCCAGGCTCCGATGGCCCGCCTCAGCTCATCGGCTTCTCCCGGGGTGAAGCCCCCGAGCACGATCGCGATCTTCATGACCTGTTCCTGAAAGAGGGGGACTCCCAGAGTGCGGTGCAGAATTGGCCGGAGTCTTTCATCCGGGTAGACGACGGGTTCAAGTCCTCGTCGTCTTTTCAGATAGGGATGCACCATCTTGCCCACGATGGGACCGGGCCTGACGAGTGCGACTTCGATGACGAGGTCATAGAAGGTCTTGGGAAGAAGTCTCGGCAGCATGCTCATCTGGGCGCGGGATTCGATCTGAAAGGTTCCGATCGTGTCCGCCCTTTGAATCATCGCGTAAGTCTTCGGATCTTCGGCCGGGATCGTGGCGAGCGTGAGTTTTTCGGTGACGACATATTCCATCGTCTTTCGAAGGGTCGTGAGCATTCCGAGAGAGAGCACATCCACTTTGAGAAGGCCCAGGGCATCGAGATCATTTTTGTCCCACTGAACGATGCTCCGGCCTTCCATGCGTGCAGGTTCAACCGGCACGGTCTCGATGATGGGATCTTTCGAGAGCGTGAAGCCACCTGAGTGAATCGAAAGGTGGCGCGGAAATCCCAGAAGCTCACTGATGAGCTGATCTGCCAACTTGAGTTTGGGCGTGAGTGCCGCTTCAGTTTCTTTTCTGAATTCGCGCTGGGAGAGTTCTTCACCGAGCGCTTTGCTCACTTCACGAACCGCTGACTTGGACCGGTAAGTGACGACGGCTGCAACCATGGCCGCCCGGTCACGTCCATATTTTTCATAGATATGCTGAATGACTTCCTCGCGCCGTTCATGTTCAAAATCCACATCGATGTCCGGCGGTTCATCACGTTCCGCTGAAATGAACCGCTCAAACAGCAGACTCATGCGAACGGGGTCCACGGCCGTGATCTCAAGGCAATAACAGACGACCGAATTCGCCGCCGAACCCCGGCCCTGACAGAGAATCTTCCGGGAGCGCGCGAAGTCCACGATTTCCCAGATCGTCAGAAAGTAATCCGCGTATCCGAGCTCCTCAATCAGGTTGAGTTCATGCTCGATCTGTGTCTCCACGTCAGTCGGGACGAGTCCGCCGTACCGACTGCGGGCGCCCTTCCAGACCAGGTGCACGAGGTGACTCTGCGCCGTTTCGCCAGCCGGAATCCATTCAGAAGGGTAGCGGTAACGGAGTTCAGACATCGAAAACGTGCAGCTCTCCGCGATTTTAACCGTGTTGGAGATCGCCCGGGGCAGGTCTGAAAAAAGCCGGATCATCTGCCTGGGCGATTTCAGACAGCGTTCGGAATTGGAGAAGAGCGCTTTGCCCGCCTGCGCAAGTGGCTTGCCGATGCGAGTGCTCGTCAGCAGGTCCTGCAGGTTTCGCCGCGAAGGATGATGGTAATGGACTTGATTGGTGGCGACGATCTCGAGTTCAAGCCGGGCGGCCAGGTCAAGAGCGCGCGAGGTCCGGAGCGGATCAAGCCCGTCCAGCATGCGGGAGAGAGAGAGATGATAGCGCGAGCCGACCGCTTCCTTGAGCTGAGAGTGAAATGTGAAACGGGAGGGAGCCGTCGCCCCGTCACTGCTGAGGACGAGGAGGCCCTGGCTCTTTTCATCGTTGAGAGCACGAAGAAGCGCTCCTGGTGAAAGGGAAGCTTCTCCTTTGGGTTTGTCCGCATGCGCACTCGTCAGAATCCGGCAGAGCATCCCGTATGCGGCACGATCGCGCGCGAGCAGAATCAGTGGACTTTCGTCTTCGATCTGGAGTTCAGCGCCAACGATGAGACGTGGCAGGTTTGCGTTCAGGTTTGCGTTGCCGGCTTCCGCTGCCGCTTTTTGCGCCTTTTTGAGCGCGAGATAGGCTTTCGGAACGCCATACACTCCGTTTCGATCCGTGATCGCGAGCGAATGAAGTCCGATGCGTGTGGCCTGCTCCATCAGTTCATGGGGGTGTGAGGCACCCTCCAGAAAGGAGTAATGGGTCTTGCACATGAGTTCCGCGTAGGAAGTGGGTTCAATCAAAGTAGCCATGGAGAAAATAACTTCCTGAAGTTTTGCCGGTCATTTTGAAGACCCAGAGTTCCTCCTGCTGTGCAGTGAACACGCGGTAATAATCCCGCTCCCGCCGAGTGAAGACTGGCTCATCCCACCATTCACTGAGGATGCGCTCGGGGCCTTGCCATCCCGTGATGTGCCAGATTTTTTTTGTTTCCACGCAAGTCAGCAGACTTTCTTCCTTGGAAAGCGGGAGGGGTTCGCGGAGCAGTCGCAGGGGACGATGAGGCTCCGGACAGGGTTCCGCCAGAGCATTGGGCCGCTGCTCCGTTTGCAGCACGGGGGCCGTCTGCGAGAGAAAGGGGGTCCAGGCTTTCTCCGGAAGGTGGCAGTCCGAGAGTTGCGCGGTGAACGCGCGGTCTTTCCCGAGCTTTTGAGTGAGTCGGCCGAGAAGGGATTCCCAGGCTTCGGTCGGATCCACCTCCGAATGTTCCTGCGCGCTGAAAAAATTGCGCTGTTGAGAGAGGCCGGGAACGGATTCGAGAATGGTGAATTCGACCCAGAGTGCGGGAGCGCTGAGCGGAGTGCGTCCGAGCTGATGTCCGAGGCGATCCTGGATCAAGGGAAGAATGCCGGTCACGGAACCCTGAGCCACCGGCATCTGCAGCTGCCACTTGAGCTTTGTGTGATCATCGAGTTCCATTTCGAGCGAGATGACCGTCGCTTTGTGGCCTTTGCCACGCAGACGGCTGAGCGCTCTCGGCATGAGTTCTCTCAGAATGAAAAGAAGCGACTCGAGGTCCACGCAGGCTCTCATGTCCTGAGAGTCAAAGAGTTCCGCTTTCTCTGAAATGAGCTCCTGCGGGTGAAAGCTCGGCCAGATGACGGGATGGTTGCGCTTCACTTTTCGGTAGAGTTCCAGGCCGTCCATTCCGAAGCGCGAGGCCAGGCTTCGTTCAGGCAATTCAAGAAAATCCTTGAGCTGATGGACTCCGAGGCTTCTCAGAAGAGGGATCCAGTTCGAGACTTTCTTCTGAATGAGTTCATGCCGGGCCGGATTCTGAATGAAGGGATCCGCGTAATCCGCCAGAGCTTCCAGCGGCAGTGCGAGCCGGTTTCCGCTTCCGTGGCGGCTGAGCGCCAATGCAGTGGGCGCGTCCTGAGCGAGGGCGATCCGGGGTGCGAGTTCAAACTTTCGGCAAAGGGCGTGAAGTCTCGGCAGCAGGTCGATCTTTTCAAAAAGATGCCAGCTGGCGGTGAGTTCCAGAAAAACGGCTTCCTGCCTGCGGAGCGCGATCAGAGGAGTGAAGCGGTAACAGGCTTCGGCCACGGAGAGAGCGTGCTCTGAAGATTCGGGAAACAGAAGGCACACGACCTTTGAAGTCCGTGGGGGCTTTTGAATTTCCTGTGAATGAATCCCGCTCATGGCGTGCCTTTCATGACATCCCTTTCAGGATCTCGAGTTGCCTGCGGGTCTTGAACCCAAGCTGGAGAGCAATGGGCCAGCGTCCTTGAAGGGTGGGGGATTCCCTGAGCAAAATACAGCTGGTTCGGGACTTCTTGGCGTCCAGCTGCAGGCGACGCAGCTGGAGTTCATTGAGTCTCCCGCTGAGGATCAGGATTTCAAAAATGCCGCTCTTCAGGACTTGCTGGAGAGCCCACGCGAAGTTCTCCCGGGCTTCCACGAAGAGGATCCGGTTCAGATCAATCTTTTTCTGCCAGATGGCGCGGGGATAGATGGTCAGGTCCTCTTCAATCCAGGCTGCGCGAGTGGTAGGGTTCTCAGTCAGAAAATTCAGCACCAGCTGAGTCTTGCCCGTCCCATGGCGTCCGCTGATTTCCGTGATGGCGCCGCGGGGGATGCCGAGAGTTCCCTCTGGCAAAGCGGAGAAGCTCCAGACGTCATTCCTGGCTTTCCCGACCAGTTCGGTCAACTCAGTGGTTTTTGCCCTGAGTTGAGCTATTTTTGCGCGTTTTTCGTCCCCTGTATCCATACTTCCTATTATGCGTAAGTTATGCGCAAGTACAATTGAAGTTTCAGGTAGGCTGAAAAAGCCGAGAGGTTATCGGGAACAGGTTTCTAGAAAGTACTCACGCTTCGCGTTAACTGAAAGGAGCCATCCCCTGGATCGCCGCCTTCAGGGCGGCTTTAAAGCGATTTGAAATGCGTTCATTTCACTTTATGTGCAAAATGGGGAGCATGACTTCCACAGACAAGACCCCTTCCAAGCCTTCCCAGAACTCCAAGAGTTCGAGCTCTCAAGGCTTCACTCACGGAATGTTCAGACGTTTCGCTTCCGCAGCTTCTTCCCACCTCGGTTCACCCTCTGCGTTCTTCATTGCCCTGGTGATCATCGCGATCTGGGGGCTCACGGGACCCATGTTTCATTACTCCGACACGTGGCAGCTGATCATCAATACCGGGACGACGATCATCACTTTCCTCATGGTTTTCCTCATTCAGAGCACTCAGAACCGCGATGCCAAAGCGATCCACCTGAAACTCGATGAGCTCATCCACGCTGTCAAAGGGGCCAGGAACCACCTGGTGGATCTTGAAAACTGCACCGATGAAGAGCTCGACGAACTTCAGAAGGAGTTCAGTGACCTCCGCGTTCGTTACACCCATCAGATCGAACTCGTGGATGACAAAGGCGAAGTGAAGAAAGTCCTCCAGCAGACGAAGAAAGTGGTTCATCACAAGGCTCGCTCCAAAAAGGAAACGTCTCAGGCTTGAGAAGGCTTGAGGAAAATTCAAGGAGCATGACGCTCCACATAAAATAGGGATTGGTTCTTGAGCTCGGCTCTGGTACGCACTCCTCAGCTCCCCATTTATGGAATTCAAGACCTCGGCGGCTCAACCGCCACTCTCACAGGACCGTTCGTCCGCTGCCACTGAACTCACAGGAGTGCCCCTCTCAGGCACTTCCCCAAAAAGCATTCTCCTCTGCACTCTCAATGCGCGTTACCACCACTCCTCATTCGGACTGCGCTACCTCTTTGCCAATCTGAAGGAGCTTCAGCCTCAGGCTCAGATCCTGGAATTCACGATTTCCCAGAACACGAAGGAAATCGTCGAGCGAGTTCTTGAAACCGGCGCCAGAATCGTGGGCTTCGGAGTCTACATCTGGAACACGGCGCAGACTTGCGAAGTCGTGTCCATGCTCAAGCGGGTGAAGCCTGAACTCATCATTGTGCTCGGTGGCCCTGAAGTCAGTTACGAAACCGAGACCCAGGCCCTCTGCCAGCTCGCCGACTACACGATCAAAGGCGAAGCGGATTTTCTATTTCATCAGTTCTGCAGCCAGGTGATCACTGAAAATTTTCTCCCCCGCGTGAAGTGGATTTCAGGTGAACTTCCGGACATTTCAAAGATCGCTTCCGCCTATCCGTATTATTCAGATGAGGACATCCGCCACCGCGTGATCTACGTCGAGGCTTCGCGCGGTTGCCCCTACAAGTGCGAATACTGCCTGTCGTCGCTCGACAAGTCGGTGCGCAACTTCAATCTGGATGCGTTTCTCGCGGATATCGAACTTCTCATTCAGCGCGGGGCCCGCTCGTTCAAGTTCATTGACCGCACGTTCAATCTCAGTCAGGCGATCAGCTCACGCATCCTGCAGTTCTTCCTCGACCGCATGGAGCTGGGACTCTTTTTGCACTTTGAGATGGTACCCGACCGTTTGCCGGAAGAGCTCCGTGTGTTGATCCGCAAATTTCCCAAGGGCAGCCTGCAGTTTGAAATCGGAATTCAGACCTGGAATCCCGAGATCGCGAAGCTCGTGAGTCGCCGCCAGGATTACGCTAAAATCGTCGAAAATTTCAATTTTCTGAAGTCGGATTCAGGCGTGCACACGCATGCGGATCTGATCGTCGGACTGCCCGGTGAGGACATCGCGAGTTTTGCCCGTGGCTTCGATGCGGTCGCTGAACTCGGAGCGGATGAAATTCAGGTGGGGATCCTGAAGCGTCTCAAAGGCACGCCGATCATTCGTCATGATCAGGAGTGGGGGATGGTCTATCAGGAGCATTCTCCTTTTCAGATCCTGCAGACGAAAGTCATGGATTTCAGCACGCTCCAGAAAATGGACCGCTTCTCCAGGTACTGGGATCATTTCGCGAACAGCGGCAATTTCATTCAGACGATGAAGCTGCTTCAAACGCCGGGCTCGGGCCCAGGCACTCCAGAGTCAGGCCAATTTGAGATGGACTCCCTGTTCTGGAAATTCTTCGCCTTCTGCAAATTTCTGGGTGCCCGCCACAGACAGACTCACGCGATCGCACTTCTGAATCTCGTTGAATCCGCCTGGATTTACCTCACGGAGAACCTCAGGGTGAATCCCGCGCGGGTGCGTGAAGCGCTGGTTCAGGATTACACCGGCTCTCAGAAGCGCGACATTCCCAGATTTCTCAGGGATCCTGCCGAAACCTCAGCAGCTGCGCAGTCCCGTGCCAAGCATTCACTCCATCGAACTGCTCAAACAGCTTCAGCGGCAAGTCCGTTGGCAGGCAAGTCCACCCCCCAACGTCAGAAACGTCATCTTCAAAACCCGGCAAAGCCGGAAACACCCGAGGCCTCCCATGTCTAAAGCCCAAACGTTCGATACTCTCAAGCTCTCCCCGGACCTCCTCGAAGTCGTCAAGGAGCTCGGTTACGAAACCATGACTCCGATCCAGGCGGAGAGCATCCCCGTCCTGCTCGCGGGCAAGGATCTGGTTGGCCAATCCAAGACCGGAAGCGGCAAGACCGCGGCTTTCTCCATTCCTTTTCTCGAGAAGATCGATCTCCAGGGGCAGAAGATTCAGGCCCTCATCGTCTGTCCGACGCGTGAGCTCTGCACTCAGGTCGCGCGCGAGATCCGGAAGATCGGACGCTACCGGAAGGGACTCCAGGTACTCATCATTTCCGGGGGCCAGCCCATGGGTCCACAGCTGGGAGCTCTCGAACGCGGCGTTCATGTCGTCGTCGGCACTCCCGGTCGCGTCCTCGATCATATCAAACGCAAGACCATGGACCTGAGGCAGGTCAACACCGTGGTGCTCGATGAAGCCGACCGCATGCTCGACATGGGTTTTCGTGAAGACATCGAGATGATCCTGAAAGGCACTCCGGCCACTCGTCAGACCGTGTTGTTCTCGGCGACTTTCCCGAAGACGATCGAAGGCCTGAGCCGCGCTTTCCTCAAGCATCCGGTCATGGTCAAGATTGAGAATGAGCCCTCGCAGATGCCACTCATCCGTCAGGTCTGCTATGAAATTGAACCGGATCAGAAGCTCCCGGCCGTCAAAGTGATTCTCCACCAGAGAAAACCTGAGTCCGTCCTCATTTTCTGTAACCTCAAGACGCGAGTTGACGAACTGGTTCAGGAACTCAAAGCAGCCGGCGCCAGCGTCGACCGCCTTCATGGTGATCTCGATCAGAGCGACCGTGACCGAGTGATGGCCAAATTCAGAAATCGCAGCACTCAGATTCTCGTCGCAACTGATGTCGCGGCTCGTGGACTGGACGTTGCCGGGATGGATCTCGTGATCAACTTCGATCTTCCGGCTCAAGCCGACAATTACGTTCACCGCATCGGGCGTACCGGACGCGCGGGCCAGAAGGGACTGGCAATCGCTTTTCTGACTCCGAAGGAAAGCTACAAGATCCAGATGATTGAGCAGGCGACGGGCGTCAAAATGGAACGCCTGAAAATTTCACTGCCTTCTGAGAATTCAACCAAAGCGCCGATCGAGCTCGAAGGCAATGCCGCGATGGAGACTCTGTTCATTGGCGGCGGCCGCAAGGAAAAGCTCCGTGCAGGGGACATTCTGGGTGCTCTGACCGGCGAAGCAGGGGGCTTGCCCGGGACCTCAATCGGAAAGATCGAGATTCAGGATCATTTCTCCTATGTTGCGGTCAGCCGTAATCACTCGCATGTGGCAGTCGATCGCCTTCGCAATGGACGAATCAAAGGCCGCAAGTTCAGAGTGGAACTGGTTCGTTGAGTGAGATGACAGCCTGCCTGCGGACGCGGTGAGGTCCTCTCGCGGTCGACTTCAGATCTTAAGGGCTTTCAGCCAAATTCCTGATGAAAGCCTGAGACCTTTCAGGTAGTTATTGACTATGCTGAATTTTGCAAACCTGTTTGCCACTCCCTACGTCGTCTTTGACGGCGGGATTGCCACTGAGCTTTATGAGCGCGGTTTTTACATCAATCGGCCGTTTGAGGAACTGAACGTCACGCACAGCAAAGACGTGGGTGCGGTTCATGCGGCCTACCTCAAGTCCGGCGCGATGGCCCTGACGACGAACAGTTTTTCGCTGACGAGCTCCCAGCTCGAGAAGTTTGATCTCAAGCCAAAGCAGGCTGAGCTGCTTCAGGCGGCGATCGTCACTGCGAAGGAAACGATCGAAGCTGCCGTTGCAGGCGGAGCGCCTGATGCCGCCCATGCCCGAATCGGACTTTCGCTTGGACCTCTCGGTGCGCTGATCGAACCTCTGGGACGCATCTCGCGCGATGAAGTCAGGACTGAGTATGAGACGCTCGCGAGACTCGCTCTTGAGACGCCTCACTTTCATTTTTACAACCTCGAAACCTTTTCGAATCTCGAGGAACTTGGCTGCGCGATCGACGGGCTGAGACGAGTCGATCAGACTCGGCCGATTCTGGCTTCGATCACCATCAATTCTTCCGAAGTCAGCGTGATCCAGCATTTCGCGGCAGCCATCGGGAGTCGGGATGATGTTCAGGCTCTCGGGATGAACTGCGCTGAAGGTCCTCATGATCTTCTGCAATCTCTCAAGATTCTGAAGCCCCTGACGGAGAAACCGATCGTCATTCAGCCCAATGCCGGGATTCCGCGCAACATCAACGGCCGCTACTTCTACATGACGTCACCCGACTACATGGCCAAGTTCGCCAAACGTTTCATCGAAGCCGGCGCATACGGAGTCGGAGGCTGCTGTGGGACCGGCCCCGACCACATTCGCGCCATCGCCCAGGCCGTGAAGATGATGCAGGCGCGTGGAGTCGCGGAACAGGAACGCGCCAAAACTGTGGACGTTCGCGCTGAAAAAGAACGCAGCGGAGTCATTCAGGCGATCGAACGCATCTCATTTCTGGACCGCAAGCAATCCAGGATCGCCGCAAAACTCAAGGCGGGCCAGAAAGTCATCTCGATCGAACTGACTTCTCCTCGGGGGACCGACGTCACGAAGTTCATGGCGTCTCTTGAAAAAGTCAAAGCCGCCAAAGTCGATTTCGTCAATGTCCCTGATGGTGCCAGAGCCAGCACGCGTTCGAGCTCTCTGCATCTCGCGGCGCATGTGAACACGAAGGAGATGGGGGTGACCATCATTCCTCATCTGACGACTCGGGACCGCAACCTGATCGCGCTCCAATCGGATCTCCTCGGAGCTTCCATCAATCAGGTGCATGACGTGCTGATCATCACGGGAGATCCCCCGAAGATCGGCAACAACCGGGATGCGACCGCCGTGTATGACATTGATTCGATCGGTCTGACCTATCTGGTGGACCAGCTCAATCGCGGTTTCAGCCCTCAGGGTGAAGCCCTCGGGTCCCAGACTCATTTCGCCATCGGAGTCGCAAGCAATCCCACCGCGCTCAATCTGGAGCTTGAGATCAAGCGCTGGCAATACAAACATGAGTCAGGCGCGAACTTCGCGGTGACTCAGCCGATTTACGAAGCTGAGACCTTCCTGCGCTGGAAAGAACAGATCGGCGCCAAGTACCTGCCTCACGTCGTCGGCATCTGGCCTTTTGTGAGCCTCAAGAATGCTGAATTCATGGCGCATGAAGTTCCGGGAGTTCACGTCCCGGCCTGGGCACTGGAGAAGATGGCCAAGCATCAGGACAGTCCCGAAGACTCCGTCAAAGCGGGGATCGAGATCGCCGCTCGCCTCATGCGGGAGATCTGGGACGAGTGCGAAGGGTTCGCCATCTCCGCTCCTCTCGGACGAGTCGACGTCGCTTTGGAGGTCTTGAAATGTCTGGAGTGAATTCGGCGTCAGCGACGAGAAGCTCGGCAGGTTTTGCGAAGTCCCGCCTGGAACAGTTGATCGAAGAGCGCATTCTCATTCTGGACGGCGCCATGGGGTCGATGATCCAGCAGTACAAGCTGGGTGAAGCGGAGTACCGCGGAACGCGCTTCAAGGATCATCCTAAAGATCTGAAAGGAAACAATGATCTTCTTGTTTTGACCCGGCCGGAAGTTGTCAAGCGGATCCACAAGGATTACCTGCTCGCGGGATCCGACCTGATTGAGACGAACACTTTCAACGGCACGACGATCGCCCAGGCGGATTATGGGCTGGAGTCCGTTGTTTTTGAACTGAACCAGGCGGCGGCCGCGCTCGCGCGTCAGGCGTGTGATGAAGTGATGGCGGAGGCTCGAAGCCGCGGTCAAGTGCGTGAGTGTTTTGTGGCCGGCGCGGTCGGTCCGACCAATCGCACGGCGTCGCTCTCTCCGGACGTCAATCGTCCCGAGTACCGCGCGACGACTTTCGATGAACTCAAAGTCGCTTACCGTCAGCAGATCGAGGGCCTGATCGCAGGCGGAATCGACGCGGTTCTGATCGAAACGGTCTTTGATACTTTGAATCTCAAAGCCGCCATCTTCGCTTACATGGAATGGCTCGAAGCGAATCCTGAGAAGCGAGTGCCGCTCATGCTTTCGGTGACGATCACGGATCAGTCGGGGAGAACCCTTTCCGGCCAGACGATCGAAGCGTTCTGGTACTCGGTGCAGCACGCCAGGCCTTTGAGTGTCGGCATCAACTGCGCGCTCGGCGCCAAGGACATGCGCCCTTACCTCAAGGCGCTCTCCAAAGTCGCGAACTGCGCGATCACCTGTTATCCGAACGCCGGCCTCCCGAATCCTCTGGCTCCCACGGGCTACGATGAGACCCCTGCGAATCTTGCCGCCGAACTCGATCACTTCGCCGAAGAAAATCTTTTGAACTTCGTCGGAGGCTGCTGCGGCACGACTCCTGCTCACATCGCGGCTGTTGCAGAAGCGATGAAAGGGTATTCGCCACGACCCGTGCAGGCTTTGAGGTCAGCTCCCGTGACTGCCGCAGAAGCGCCGAGTGCACCTGCCTACCCACTCACGCTCTCCGGGCTGGAGCCCCTCGTTCACATCCCGGGAACCTTCCTGATCGTCGGTGAGCGCACGAATGTCATGGGTTCGCCCAAGTTTTCCGAGTTGATCAAAATGGGTGATTTCGAAAGTGCTTTGAAAGTCGCCAAGCAGCAGGTCGAAAACGGCGCGAATATTCTCGACCTCTGTTTTGATGAAGCCATGATTGACGGCGAGTCCTCAATGATTCACTTCGTGAATCTGCTCGCCTCTGATCCGGACATCTGCCGAATCCCGTTCATGATCGACAGCTCCAGGTGGACCGTGCTCGAGGCGGGACTGAAGTGCCTGCAGGGCAAGGGCGTCGTGAATTCGATTTCACTGAAAGAGGGCGAAGCCCGGTTCCTCGAGCAGGCCTCTCTCATTCAGAAATACGGCGCCGCCGTGATCGTCATGGCCTTCGACGAAAATGGCCAGGCGGCGACGTTCGCTGAGAAAGTCCGCATCTGCAGACGCAGTTACCAGCTTCTGACTGACCGACTCAGCTTCAACCCGGGTGACATCATTTTTGATGCGAACGTGCTGACCGTCGCCACCGGGATGGAAGAGCACAACTCCTATGCCCTGGATTTCATCCAGGCGGTCAAAGAGATCAAGATTCAGTGCCCGGGCGTCAGGACCAGTGGCGGCATCTCCAACGTCTCGTTTTCGTTTCGTGGCAACAATCACGTGCGCGAAGCGATGCACAGCGTGTTTCTCTACCATGCGATCGCTGCAGGCCTCGACATGGGCATCGTCAATGCGGGCATGTTGACGGTTTACGACGAAATCGAGCCCGAGCTCAAGAAGCTCGTCGAAGACGTCATCCTGAACCGCGATCCCGAGGCTTCCGAGAAACTCGTGACTTTCGCTGAAGAACTCAAAGCGGTGCAGGGTGGGCAAGGTGCAAAATCGGCCGCTGCCAAAACTGAGTGGCGCTCGGAGCCTCTCGAAAAACGCATCGCTCACGCGCTCGTTCATGGCATCACGGATTACGTGGATCAAGATACGGAAGAAGCGCGCTTGAAGTACGGTGCACCTCTGCAGGTCATCGAGGGTCCCTTGATGGACGGAATGAAAGTCGTCGGCGAGCTTTTCGGCGCGGGCAAGATGTTCCTCCCCCAGGTGGTCAAGAGCGCGCGCGCGATGAAAAAAGCAGTCGCGTATCTCAAGCCTTTCATGGATGCCGAGCAGCTGAAGAACCCGGGTAGCCTTTCCAGACAGGGAGTTTTCGTCATCGCCACAGTCAAAGGCGACGTCCATGACATCGGCAAGAACATCGTCTCGGTCGTGCTGTCCTGCAATGGCTACCAGGTCATTGATCTCGGGGTCATGGTCAAATCCGACGTGATTCTGAAAGCGGCAATTGAACACCAGGCGGATTTCGTCGGCCTCAGTGGCTTGATCACGCCTTCCCTGGATGAGATGATTTCGATCGCGCAGGAAATGACCCAGCAGGGTTTCACGACTCCACTTCTCATCGGGGGAGCCACGACTTCTCCCGCTCACACTGCAGTCAAGGTCGCGCCTCACTATCCCGAGCCGGTGGTTCAGGTGGGGGATGCTTCACTCGTGATCGAAGTCTGTACCCGACTCAAGAGTCCCGAACTCAAAAAGAAGTATGTTGCTGAACTCCAGGAACGGCAGACGCGCTTGCGCGAAAGCTTTGAACGGTCTCGCGGTACCACCGTGAGTCTGCCCCTTGCCCAGGCGAGAGCGCAGCGAATGAAACTCGCCCCTCCTGCCTCAGACGGCATCGTGAAAGCTCCTTTTCATGGCCTAAAAGTTCTCCGGGACATTCCTCTCGACGAAGTCGCTCGTTACATTGACTGGTCACCGTTTTTCTGGAGCTGGCAGCTCAAGGGAAAATACCCAGCCATTCTGGAGCATCCGAAGCATGGTAAGGAAGCCACGCAGCTTTTTCAAGATGCTCAGGAACTTCTCGCTCGCGTGGTGTCTGAAAAGCGTTTCGCGCTCAAAGCCGTCTATGGTTACTTTCCGGCCGTATCGACCGCGAATGATGATGTCATCCTTCTGAAGGAGCCCTTCGCGGAGAGTGAAACCGTGGAGAAGGGGTTACTGAGGCTTGAACTGGCCCGGTTCCACTTTCTCAGACAGCAGAAGGAAAAAGTTTCGGATCAGACCTATCACTCGCTTGCGGATTTCATTCGTCCAAGTGAGTCCAACGAAGGATCAGACGTTCTGGGCGGTTTCTGCGTGACGGCCGGAAAAAGCGTCGAGGAGTTTGCGGCCATGTTCTCTTCCAGACTCGACGATTATTCGTCGATCATCGTGAAAGCGCTCGGAGACCGCTTTGCCGAGGCCACGGCCGAGTGGCTGCACGAAAAGGTTCGCCATGAAGTCGGAATTCAGGAAGATCTGACGATCGAAGACCTCATCGGTGAGAAATACCAGGGGGTTCGTCCCGCAATGGGCTATCCCGCATGTCCGGATCACACGGAGAAACAGACTCTCTGGGATCTCCTCGATGTCGATGCCTCCATTGGCGTCAGCCTGACTGAGAGTTTCGCGATGAACCCTCCTTCATCCGTGTCCGGTCTCTATTTCTTTCATCCCGAGGCTCGGTACTTCAATGTCGGCCCGATCACGAAGGAACAGCTTCTGGATTACTGTGCGAGAAAAGGGATTTCTGAAAAAGAGGCAGCCCGGATCCTCTCTCCGATCTATGAATGAAGTGCTGCTGCAGCGCCTCAGGGAAATGAGAAAGTCCCGCCCTGACCTCGCTCAGGTGATCGATGGGGTGAGTGTGCTGGGTGATCCCGAGCTCAAGGCTTGGCTTCGATCGGTGGATGAGTCGCGTTATGGACTCGAGGATTGGCTCACTGCACTTTCCGCTTTTTACACCTGGCTGCCTTCTCTGTCCGAAATCAGTGTTCCTGATGCCCTTGAGTACCTATCCTGTTGTGCAGAAGGTGCGCAGATCGGGGGATCGGCAGGGAGTCTGGTCGACGCGGCGCTTGAGTATTATCAGCTCTATGGCGTTGAGGGACTGCGCCCGCTCTGATCTCGAGCTCGATTCATGCAGAGCAGACGGGTATGGTGCACGGTTTTGAAATTGTGATTTCCGGATTGATCTCGACTCTGGCGATGGAAATGGTCATGCGACTTACCACGGGTATGAAGCTTGCCAATGCGGACATGGTTCGCGCGTTGGGAAGTCTTGTGACGCGTGAGTATAGAACGGCTCTTTTGCCGGGCTTGCTGCTGCACGTCGTCTTCGGCGTGGTGTTTGCCTTTTTTTACGCCAGTGTGGTGAGCTTCTCGCCTGCCCATACATCAGCCTCCATCATCCTGATCACCACGATTCTCTCCATTTTTCATGGATTGGCATTTGGCGTTCTCCTGGTCATTCTCGTGGCCGAGCATCATCCCTTGCCGATGTTTCGCACGGTTGGACTCCGGGTTGTTCTCGCTCACTTGGCCGGTCATGTGACGTATGGCTTTTGTCTAGGACTGATGTTCGTGTTCACGCGACTTCAGTTCACTCATTGAAGGGCTTTTCAACACGATTTTTCGACTGCAGGGGACACGGGCTTTGTGATAAACCAGACTCATGACACAGGAAACTGCAACTCTTGCCGGCGGCTGTTTTTGGGGAATGGAAGATATCTTGAGAAAACTCCCCGGAGTTCTCTCCACCAAAGTGGGATACGCGGGCGGTACCACCGCGAACCCGACTTACCTCACGGTCAAGAAGGGCGATACGGGACACGCTGAAAGCATGCAGCTGACCTTTGACCCGGGCAAAGTGAGTTACGCGGAAATTCTGAATCTGTTCTTCAAGATGCATGATCCGACGACCGTGGATCGCCAGGGCAATGATCTGGGGTCTCAGTACCGTTCCGCCATTTTCTTTCACACGGAAGAACAGAAGAAGACCGCTGAAGAAATGAAAGCGAAAGTCGATCAAACCGGAAAGTGGAAGCGCCCGATCGTGACTCAGATCGTTCCTTACACGCAGTTCCACTCCGCCGAAGATTACCATCAGGATTATCTGGTGAAAAATCCCGGTGGCTATACCTGCCATTACGTCCGGGATTGAGAGGACACCTATGCCAAATTCAAAACAATCCACTCCTGAACTCTCCAAAGAAGAACTCAAGAAACGGCTGACCCCTGAGCAATTTCACGTCACGCAGGAAAGCGGCACGGAAAGACCCTTCACTCATCCCTTTCACGATCAGAAGACACCCGGCCTTTACGTGGATATCGTTTCAGGCGAAGCCCTGTTCACATCGCTCGATAAATTTGATTCTGGCTGCGGCTGGCCAAGCTTCACTCAGCCTGTCGCGGCCGAACAGGTCGTCGAGAAAGTGGACCAGACTCATTTCATGACGAGAACTGAAGTCCGCTCCAGTCGGGCGGATTCTCACCTGGGTCACGTGTTCCCGGACGGTCCCGGGCCAAATGGCCTTCGTTACTGCATCAACGGCGCTTCACTGCGCTTCATCCCGGTGGAGAAGCTCAAGGAAGAAGGCTTCGAAAAATTTCTGTCACTCTTTGCAAGCCGCCACTCGAACGAGTGATCCCGCTTTGCCGGCATCCGGAAGCGCGATCTTCACGCTTTTGGATGCGGGGTCGTACTGGCGATTGACAGCCACGCCGTCGACCTGAATCGAGACGGTTTCAGGGCGGATCGTCAGCCCTTCATTGGAATTGTCGGGGGAAGTGTCCAGGCTGAAACTCGTGTTCAATTTCAGCTGAGTTGAAACGATGTTTCCGAGTTTTTCGAGACCGGCCCGGTAACTCGTGTCCATCACGTCCATGAGGACATGTCCGATGCCCAGGATTCCGCTCTGCTCAACGAGTTCGAGAATCCCATGACCGATCGACTCTTCGAGGCCGCTGCCTTGCGGAACGCGGGCGGGATCCACATGCACGATGCTCGCGAGGGAAAGTTTCTGATTGGGCTTCATCGCCTGGGCTCTGGCGTAGACCGAGGCAGGAGTGATGGCTTCGCTGCCGTCCGAGTTCAGGCAGTACCGTTTGTAGGCGGTGACTTCCGAGTTCTGCGCGGAAGGAACGAAATCCGGAAATTTCGTGTAACCATGCAGCTCCGGGCGATAGCAGATGTCATTTTCATCCGAGATGAAGACTACGGAAAGGGCCGCGTCGTCCCGGTAAAATCCCTGCGCCTTGAGTCCGGCCACGGAGCCCGCTTCGAAGCTTCTGGAAAGAGAGTAGAGTCCCATTTCGCCATTGGCCTCATCGATGTCCGAGGGCGGAGACTTCAGATCCTTCGTGAGATAGGCCTGAACCTGGGAGGGAGAATGAAGTTTGGAATTGAGGACCCTGGGCACGCCTGGCGCTGAATAGAGACTGCCGGAATAAGCGGAGGCACCGCCGTGAGCCAGCATCACTCCCATGCGGTAGTCCGTGCCGGGGGAGAGGCCCTTGACGAAATCAGGAATCGTCGTGGCGAGTCGAGATCTCTTGTTGTCGAGAGATGCCGAGGTGTCGACGACGAAAAGGAGATCGACCGAGCCACTTTCCGTCGGCTGAGGCTGCACGAAGTCCCAATAGGTCAATTGCCCGGAACCGCAGTTGTCCGTCAGAGCGGGGGGACGATTGGTCGGACCCGCGTCCAGATGCAGCGGCTCCTGATCGATCTTTTTCCCACATCCGGAAAGAGTGATCGCCGAGAGGGCAAGCAGGGTCGCCAAAGCAGTGGAGAGAGCGGCAGCGAGTGCAGTGGGTTGTTCAGCAGGGAGTGCGTGAGCAGGCGCAGGGGTGTGTTTCATCAATTGGATTCCTTCGCTTCGCTCAGTTTCATGAGAGGACGCAGTTTTTCAATGAGGACCTGGGGATCCTGAAATTGATTGAAGACCAGTTCCACGCGCCGATTTTTCGCAAAGGCCTTCAGATCCTTCGCTTCATCCAGGGGCTTGGAGAAACTGTAGGCCTGAGTGTGGATTTTGAGAGCCTGAATTCCGCCAGATCTGAGCACTTTCGAGACGGAGTTCGCTCTCTTCTCGGAAAGGGCCAGATTGTATTTGTAACTTCCGCGTTGATCCGCATGACCACTGATCTCCAGACTTTCCCAGGTGGTGGATTTCTCGTGCAGATAGACGCCGACATCCTGAAGGATGGCTTTCACTTCTGGACGAAGTTCAGCGGAGTTGGTCTTGAAAAAGACTTTCTGCGGATCCAGAACCACGGTGAAGGGACCGGCGGGGGCCGCGGACCGAGTTCTGATCACATCAGGAGTGTTTCCGGGTGAACCGGATCCGGAAGAGGACGAAGCACGGATCGGCAGGCCGATCTGCACGCCGATGAAAGCGAGAGTGGCCTGGCGATCGGGGATGGAGATATCCGTCGAAATCTGCTGCGTCAGGCGGACCGGGAAGCGGTCAAAGGGAAATTCATAGACGGTCTTGAGTCCGACGAACCAGGTACCGATCGAATTGCCCACGCTCGGACCAAATCCGGTATCGGTGCCAAAGAGATTGTTCACGACCGGACCGATCTGCCAGCGTTCGCCCAGGCGGTAGCGTGCACTCAGATCTCCCATGCCGCTTCGAGTGTGAATGCCGATGCTCTCAGTGCCGGGCGTCGCGCCCGTGATCTTGCTTGAAAGCCAACTTGCACCGATGTCGTAGACCCAGCGCGCTTTTTCGTAGCTCAGCCCGAGACCCAGTGAATATTGGCTGCCTTTGGGGTTTTTTGAGAAATCCCCCCCGCTCACCGTGCTGAGCCCGCCTGAAAGTCCACCAAACAGAGTCCAGTGCGTCCGGTAGGAATGTTCAGTCAACTGCTGGGCGGAGCGCTCACTCCCGACTGAATCCAAAGGGATCAGTGGGATCAGGAGGGTCAAAGCGCTGAGGGCCAGGAGTATTCTGGATCGGGGCGGCAAATGTGGGTATTTTTGTTTCACGCAGGAATGGTATCGACCTCAATAAATAAATCAACAATTTCTGTTAAATAAATGACGCCTGAAAAGGGAGGTGCACCGGAAAGTGGACGGGTTGAGGACCTCCAGCTGCCGGGGTGGTTGTCCCGGCCAGACACGCTGGCTCATTCTCAGCCGCGGGTGAGTTCAAGCAGCGTGATCTCCGAAGGTGCCCCGAGACGGACTGGGGGTCCCCAGTAGCCAGTCCCCAGATTCACGTAGATCCACATTTTTCCTAGGCGTCCGAGGCCGCCGGAGAACTGATGAACCCATTTCACGACCCAGGTCCAGGGCACGAACTGGCCCCCGTGCGTGTGGCCAGAAAGCTGGAGGTCAAAGCCCGCCTTTTCCGCCCTCTCAGCACTTTTTGGTTGATGGGCCAACAGGATCTTCAGGTCTCCCTGGGCTTCGCCGAGTGCTCGTGCGGGGTCCGAAGCGTGCACTGGATCATAGTGGCCGGCACTGGCATCCGTCACTCCCGCCACGACCAGAGTGGCTCCCGCCACGTCGAATCGTCGGTGTTCGTTCAAGAGAGGGACCAGGCCCTGATCTGCAAGGGCCTGGACCAGTGGCTCCACCCCCCAGTAGTATTCGTGGTTGCCGGTGACGTAAAAAGTGCCCAGTTTCGACCGAAGCTGGAACAGGGGAGTGAGGTCTTCCCGAAGCACTCTCAGGTCCCCGTCGATGATATCCCCCGTGAAGGCGATGAGATCGGCCTGAAGCGCGTTCGTGATCGCGACCACCTGGGCGACGAAGGGTTTCTTGATCGTCGCTCCGATGTGAAGGTCACTGATCTGTGCGATCCTGAACCCTTCAAGTCCTGGGTGAAGGTTCGGAAAGACGACCTTCACGTGCTTCACCCGGGGAGGCCCCAGGGCTTTGATGATGCCGATGGCCAGACTGCCGAAGACCAGCACAAGGATGGCGACTGTCGCCTGATCTCCGTAAAGCGGAAATTGAAAGGGATGGAAGCGGTGGACGGGGTAGAGGACGACATCGCGGAGCAGGCAGAAAAGCAGGAGAAAGCTGAGAATGCCCATGCTGAGATGAGCTCCCCATTCCAGAAACTCCTGAGTTTTCAGGGCATGGCCTTCTTTTTCGTCTTCCTGATTCCACCGGACGAGAGGCAGCCAGGCGATCAGCGCAAAAGTCAGGCCCAAAAGCAGCCATTCGGCGACTTTCCAGGCAGGCGACTGAGAGAGGACTCCGACCAGCTGGTGGCCGATGTAAGCGTAGAGAACTCCCAAAACAGTGAGAAGAATCAGGATAAACCGCATGGATGCTCATATCACCACGGGGCCTGCAGGAACTCTACTGGATTCACCTGTGATTTTGAGGACTGTGCCCTGTTCCAAGCCGTTCACCCCGGATACCGGCCAGCGCCTCCGCTCGGAAAAGCTCTGGCTTTAACGCCTCGTATTATGTAAGTTGCGCCTATTCAGACTACCTGTATTTACCTTTGCATTTACCTTTGCATTCTTCTTTGAATTTTTTTTGAGGCACTCTATGAGTTTTGATTCCCTGAACCTGATCGCTCCCATTCTCAACGCTGTGAAAGCCGAAGGCTACGAAACGCCGACCCCGATCCAGCTCAAAGCGATCCCTCTCGTCCTTGCCCGCAAAGATGTTCTGGCCTGCGCACAGACGGGAACCGGGAAGACTGCCGCCTTCGCACTTCCGATTCTCCAGCTCCTCAGTGAAGGAAATGCAGGCCGCCCCATTGCGCCTCGCCCCATTCGAGTTCTGATTCTCACTCCCACACGCGAACTCGCTTCGCAGATCGCCGAAAGTTTCACGAATTACGGCCAGGGACTTCACATTCGCAACACCGTGATTTTCGGTGGCGTCAATCAGAACCCTCAAGTCCGCGCCGTCAAGCAGGGTGTGGACGTGCTCGTCGCCACTCCGGGTCGACTTCTCGATCTGATGAATCAGAGACTCGTGTCCTTCAATGGCCTGGAGATCTTCGTTCTCGACGAAGCGGATCGCATGCTCGATATGGGCTTCATCCATGACGTCAGACGCATCATCACGGCGATTCCCAAAAAGCGCCAGACGCTCTTCTTCTCGGCCACCATGCCGCCTGAAATTCGCAAACTCTCCGAACAGATCCTCACCCAGCCCGTGAGAATTGAAGTGGCTCCGGTTTCCTCGACCGCTGAAAAAATTGAACAGGCCGTCTACCATGTCGACAAGAAGCAGAAGATGTCGCTTCTCATTGATCTTCTCAGCCGCGATGAATTTGAAAGAACTCTGGTGTTCACTCGCACCAAACGCGATGCCAACCGTGTCTCCGATTCTCTGAGCGCCGCCGGAATCGAATCCGAAGCCATTCATGGCAACAAGTCCCAAAACGCTCGCGAACGCGCGCTTGAAAAAATCAAGGCAGGCGAGATCAAGGCACTCGTCGCGACTGACATCGCCGCACGCGGCATTGACATCACGGGAGTCACGCACGTCGTGAATTTCGATATCCCGAACATTCCTGAAAGCTACGTGCACCGCATCGGTCGCACGGCGCGCGCCGGGAAAGAAGGCACCGCCTATTCGCTTTGCGCCGCCGACGAGCGCCAGTTTCTTCTGGATATCGAACGCCTCATCCGCCTGAAGATCCGAGTGCTCGAAACTCCCCGCGACCTCCCGATGGCTCCAAAAACGGAAACCAAGAATCGTGAACGTGAGTACCGCGATCCTCGCGCCCAGAACCAGAAGCGCCGGACCCGCTCCGGCGGCAGCACTTCCGAACGCAGCGGCGGTTCAGACCGCGGTGGCTACAGCGCCAGTTCGGGCACTGGTTTCGGGGGCGGCGGAAGTGCCTCCCGTGGTCCTTCCAGCCGACCTTCGCATTCAAACCCATCGAATTCCAATTCGGTTCGTCCCGTCTCCGCATTTCCCGTGAGTGACAGTCGCCCTGCAGGGAAGCCGGCGTTCGGACCCGTGACTGCGACACCACGAGCCAGCTCGCCCCCTTCGAAAGGACCGGTAGCGAATCCGTCAAGTCAATCGGCTCATTCGACCCACCCTCGTGCTGCCTCAGCCGGACCGAAGAAGAACGTTCGCACCTGAAGTGTCTCCGCTCACCTGCAGTGTTTTTTTCACCATCCCGATGAGGGGGTCCATTTCAAAGGGCTTCGACATCAAGCCGTCGACTTCAGTGGGCATCACTCCTGCTGCCGTCGACAGCACGACGGTCGGGATGCCCCGGATTTTCAAAGAGGCGGTCCTGGCCTGATTGAATTCCCAACCGTTCATTTTCGGCCTCATGAGACCCAGCAGGATCAGCTGCGGATGCGAATGGGCCTCCAGATGATCCAGGGCTTCGCGTCCATTCTCAGCCAGTGAGACCGGGTAACCTCCGCTTTCGAGAATGAGGCCCAGAGTGCTGGCAGGTGAGGCTTATTCTGAGTTCATGCGTTATTTAAATGAATCCTTCCGAAAGAAGGATCAGGGGGAGTTCAAGACAGCCAGAGCTGCCCGGATCGCTTCAACCCTTTTCCGGTTGGCTCCGAGGTCAGAATGACCGACTCGGGAAGCGGATCGAACGTGGATCACTCTTTCTGCGGCTGGCAGATGAAACTCCAGATCATCGATGAAACCGAAGATCAGCGACCTGAATTCGGTACGGATGTGATCTTCACCCGGTTTCCCTTCATCCATCACGGTCATGCCGGCATGGGTGCTGAGATGCTTCAGGAGTTGAGCATGGGCTTCAGACCGCGAAGAAGCTCCTGGATACTGAAGGGGCGCAATGAAATGAACGGCGTCGTCGACCCGAGCCTGTGAAGAAACGCAGTTCGGCTTTCCCGGACAGTCCGGGAGCTTTCGGTCAGCGCCATTTTCATACAGGCTGATTCTTTCAGGAGCGGCTTCGCGGCTCTGCCGGGCAAGCGCCCGAAAGCGGCTCAGAAGGGTGAACAGAATCAGGATGCCGACGATCGAAAGAATTTTGAAGTTCATCTGGCAGAACCGTAGTCGGAATCCCCAGACTTGCCAATGCCATTTCCGGCTCGGATCAGGTATTGATGCCGTCTATGCTGAACACGACCGTTTCTCGTCTGCGGTGCCCGAGAAGAAAAAAGCCTCAGTCTCTCTGCGGAGGGATGCTGAAACTCTCCACGAAGGAGACTGGAAGTGCGCCGCTTGAAATCCGTTCCGGTCGACTGGTCTGTGAGAAGTGCAATGCCGAGTTTCCGATTCTGGCGGGTGTGGCGGTACTCGTGCACGATGTTCGAAACTACCTGATCAGTCATGTGAAAGGAGTCATGCAGGCCGTACCCGAGGCGGAACTCCCGCGTGACCATCTCCGCGATCTGCTGACTGCCCGGAGCGAACTTCAGGTGGAGCACATCGAAGAGGATCTTGAATCCGCGCGCGTGACCGCGCTTTACCTCATGAATCATTATCTGCGAGTGGAGAAAACCGAAACCACCTCGGGCTCATCATCCTTCGAGCGGTGGTGGAGTCCGCGCACCGGTGAAGGCAGCCCTTTGATCGATTCACTTGTTCGCGAACACTGGGACCGGGGGCCTTTCGCGCAGATCAAAACCTGGGTACGCGAAATAGCCGGAAGAACCGGAAGCAGACAGAGCGTCGTCGAACTTGGCTGCGGAGTGGGGGGGCTTTACGGAGAGTTGAAAACGGAGCTCTCGTCCTACCTCGGTGTCGACAGCTCGTTTGCGAGCATCGCTTTGGGAAGGCATCTTGCGCTCGGCGTTCCCTATTCAGGAAAGATACTCATCCCGGAGGATCTCCTGCAGGGCCCGGTCACTCGTGAACTTACCGGGCTTGCCGCGACTTCACTGGACGGCACTGCCGATTTCGTGGTCGGCGATCTGGAGGCGCCTCCGGTCGAAGCGGGCCAGAGTGATCTCGTGCTCGCACTGAATGCGATCGACATGCTGGAGGATCCTTCGGTACTTCCGCAGATCCAGAATCTGCTTCTCAGAAAAGGGGGCACTGCGATTCAAAGTTGCCCTTACATCTGGCATGAGGCGGTGGCGAGCCAGCTGAGAAAGATACTGCCCCGAGAGATTCGCGATTCCGCGGCGGCGGCGGAGTGGCTGAGCGAAAAAGCGGGGCTCAAGGTGATGAAGCGAGTGAATCATCTGCCCTGGCTTTTCTTCAAGCACGTTCGCCAACTGGAAATCTATTCCGTGCACCTCTTTGCCGCGACCAAAACCTGAGAAGAAAAAGGCCTCGGTACTCTCCCGACCGGGGTCGAGTGCCGAGGCTGGAGAAAGTGAAGCGGGTCAGTGCACATACTTCAGAGTCGTCGTTGGACGAACTTCGGGCTCAAGCAGATCTTCCGGGGTGGCATCCCGGGCTTCAGTCGCTTCAATGTCGAAGACCAGGTCCTGCCCGGCAAGAGGATGGTTGGCATCGAGAGTCAGTGCATTTCCGTGCACGTGGGTGACTCGAAAGACTTTCATCTCTCCATTTTCGGCGTGAGCTTTGACTTCCTGGCCGAGTTTCAAATGCTTTCCCTGTGCGATTTCACTTCGGGACAGTTCAATCACGAGCTTGGGATCATAGAAGCCGTAAGCCTGATCCGCTGACAGACAGATTCTTCTCTTCTCTCCCTTGTGAAGGTTCTGCAGGCCTTTCGCGAGACCCACCAGAAGTTCACCGGGATCTTCAACGGAATTCTGAGTGAGGACGTCCTGGTTGAAAGTGGAACTGATCAGATTTCCCAACTTATTCTTCAAAACACAATGAAAGGAAACGATTTGCGTTTTCATCATAAGATCCCCTATCGAATGGGTCCAGATGGACGTGTTTTTGATTCCGCAGCCGCGATTACCGGAGGCTGAAAGCGCTGATGACTGATCCAGAAACTGGACAAAGGGCCACGGACTGACTGATCGAATGAATCGAAAGACATGGAGCTGAGACTGAGTTGTGTAGGTCAGATGCGGGAAGCGACAGAAACGGCCAGAGCGGCCATGAAGGTGGAGGAGAACACTTAAAATTGGACAGAAAAAGTGAACTGCAGGGGCGAGAGCCGAAAAAATGAACTAAATCAGCTGTCTAAAAAGAATAACTCGAATTTAAAGTCTTGCCTAGAGCTTTTAATAGGCTGTTTTGAAGTAGCCTTGAGCCTCCAGCTGTGCTAGACTAGCCAAGTTAGTAGTCAAATTCGCTTCTTCTCGAGTCTGCGGGCGTAGTGCCCATTGTCCTCTTGAGTGGCTCCCTGCCTTTAGGAGGTAATATGGGTAAGAAATTATACGTTGGTAATCTTCCGTTTTCCGCAACCGATCAGATTTTGTCTGACACTTTCGCACAATGCGGAACTGTTCAGTCTTCCAAAATCATCATGGATCGCGACACCGGCCGTTCAAAGGGCTTCGGATTCGTCGAAATGTCCACCGATGCTGAAGCTGCTGATGCAATCAGCAAGTTCAACGGTGCTGATTACGACGGCCGTGCAATGACCGTGAACGAAGCTAAGCCTATGGCTCCACGCGACAATAGTCGTGGCGGCGGCGGTGGCGGAAGCCGCTGGTAAGACCGAAAGGTCTTTGAGTCGCTTTTCTTTTTTTGACGCTTTTCCCGGAAGCAATTCTGGGGTTGCTCTCAAAAAATAAAACGCTTCAAAAGTTACAAGAGTGAGGGGACGTACCACCCGTGGTCGTCTCCTCATTTTTTTGTCCAGATCTCGACTTCAGTTCGCAAATGGCCAGCAGCCATCACCCCATTCAAACTACCCCACAGTGATATTCACAGTGTTGTAAAGAAAGTAAGTGAGCTATGCAAAATTCCCCAGCCAAAGCCGGAAAAAATCAGTTCAAGTGTTATCATTGCCGTTTGATTTTCGCGAGCAAGGATGGAGCTTGGTGTGATTGGGATCAGATGCAGGTTCACCTTTGCCGCACTTGCAACAAGTCCACTGAGAAAAAGACCGAACGGTCCTACACCAAGAGCTGATTTTTCTTCGCTCGGGTTTCTCCCAAAAATTCAAAAGAACCGAGCAGGGATCTGTCCGCTCGGTTCTTTTTTTGTTTCAGGGCTGGAAGAGTGGAGGGTCTGAATGTTGCTTTGAATGAGCATTCGAGGTGATCCAGTCATGACAATCAACACGATGCTGCTTTGGGTTTTTGTTTCGGCCCTCGTGATGTTCCTCGGTCCCGGGTTGTATGCCCTGTTTCACGTTTGGAACCAGCAGCGAACGGCGAGTCGGAATCATGCACAAGGTCGATTGACTGAGGTCCAGCCGCTTGTGGTTGAGCCCATGGATCCGGCTGAAGCCTGGTTGCCGGAACTCGAAGATCATGAAGACCCTTCGAATCCTCGAGCCGCTTAGAATTCGAGTACGGTCTTCATGTCGTCAACCTGTTTGGAGAAAGCTTTCCGTCAGTTCACGATCGGGATGCGACGAGTGATGATCTGCTCGAGCCAGGAAAGTTTCGACTCACTCAATGCGGCGGCGGTTTTTTCGCAATGGCGTTGATTCGCATTCACGGATCCGTAAACCATGTCATTTTCAAGCGCCAAGGGCCCCACTTCGTTGCACTCGATCACGGTGTCGGGCTCACACGCTCTCGCGACTTCGACTGAGCCTGAGTGACAGGTCGCTCCCAGCTGGTGCCCGAGCGCGGTTGGTGGACGGAGCGACTCCCCATTCTCTCAATCTGCTTCCAGGCTTTCGCGAGCATGCTCGAGGTTTCAAGCAGCATCCCGACGGCTTTCAGTTTTGGACCGATTTTAAACGGGAAATCAGGCTTTTCACGGTAGCGTTCACGTCAGAAGCCGTCGTGGATTTCGAGTTCGTGAATGTTGGGAAGTGGGGCAGAATTTGCGGTTACGGGGAGGGCCGTGAGTGCGCGTATCCGGGGGGATTGCAAGGTGAGAACCAGCAGGCGAGTTTGAAGGTGCCTGGTCAATTCATTCATGCGAGGGAGCTTTGAAAAAGTTCGCCGCCCATCGGAGGTGAGCGAAACAAAGTGTTAGAGTGTCTGTTTCGCAAGTTCGATGGCTTTGTTTTCATCAATGACTTCCGTCATCATGAATTCGCCCATCGGATCACCCTGGACGCTGACGCACTGTCGAATGATGTGAACAATGGCCTGCACCCCCAAGTTCGGATTGATGGCCATCAATTTCTTGGTGACGCCGCCTACGGAAGGAGTGGCCACATGACTGGTGCGAAGGGTTTCATAGCTCATACGTGGACCCGGTGTAGCACAGTCCGGGCGTGGACCCCAGTGGGATATTAGCCTGAATTCGGGTTCATTTCGGCAGGTTCCGCGGGAGCCCGCTCCAAGGCGGGGGTTGCCGCTTCCTGGGCATCTGATCCGGAATCAAGGGCGCTCTCCATCTCGGCCGGAGCCGGTTCGACGATCATGGGCGCCAGTTCCGAAGGAAGGATGAAGGTCGGAGCGCTCGGAACGTTCAGGTTCGAGCGAACGGCCTCAAGCGGAATGGGGCGGACCAGGTAGCGGCCGTCCGGAGTCTGAGGGGACATTTCGTCGCCTGCGACGGACAGAAGGTTGTCATGGCTCATGACCTGGATCAGACTCTTCCAACTGGGGACGGCCTGATTTCGGAGGTGAGCGAGAATCGCGTTGACCAGGGGTTGAGCGGTCAGGGAGTTGTATCTGAAGTCTGATTCAAGTCCGGTCGAAAGGATCTGGAGATTGTTCCGGGGGTTCACGCCCTTCAGGTCCCGGCCTTTGAGATTGAAGTACGGCTCCTGATAGTACGTGTAGGTGCTGCAACCATCGAGCACCCAGATCTGATAGCGATTTCCATCGACCTGGAACTCTCCCAGTTCCTTTTCAATGCTCTTGAGGTCCAGGTTGCCACCGAGACCGGAGTGACCATTGTAGATCGCGACCGAGGCATTCTCGAGGGCATCTTTCCAGAACGCGTGAAGCGGAGCGGAGTCGCCGTCGGCACTGACGGTTCCGTAGAAGAAGCGGACTTTCACTTTCACGCCGCCTTCTTTTTTCTCATATTCGCGAATGAAGGGCAATTGGCCGTACCTCGCCATGATTTTCTTGAAGTCGCCTTCTTTGACTCCCGCATCGGTCAGGAACCTCCTGATCTCGGTTTCGCTGAGACGTCTGTCGGAAAAGCCCTGTTTTCGGAGGTAGGAGGAGAAACTTCGAAATTCCTTGGCGGCGACATCAAAAGACCATTTCGGATGGGGATTGGAAGTGTCCTTGTTCTTGCCCTGAAGAACGTGGATCGTGATCTCACCATTTTTGTCGATGAGGCGTGAATAATCCGGATAAGTGATCGGGGACTCAGGAAGTCGGGTCAACTTTGCCGCGACTTTGAAGTAGTCCACGCCATTTTTCAGGTGGCAACCCGATCTGGTCGGGTTGAAAAAGTAGAAGAAATCAGCGTCAGAGGCGTAGTGCGGATCCGTGCACGGATTGATTTCCGCTCCTGCCTTGGCGATGGTCGCGATATTCTGCGGGTCAAATGGAAGCACGAAATCATAGGTGGAACCCACGTTCTTTTCGAGAAGCGCTTTGCCCTGATAATGATAATGGATGTACTTTTCATCCTGGCGGGTGATCGTCGCGGAATCATCCACGCGTCTGCCGCCTTTGATCGGGTTGAACTGAAAGGCTCCGGAGAGAAATTTGAGCTGCTTTTCGACCTGCTCCTGAGGAGTGCGCAATTTGGTTTCTTCGGGTTTGTCGTCTTCAGCTTCGACGAGGTAAGGGGTCGGGAGGACCACTCTGCCATCGAACTGCAGATCCACTTCGACGCCGTCTTTGGAGCTGAATGCCCAGCTCTGGGACATGCCAGCGGAGACTCCGAGGCCGGAGACCAATGCGAGGGAAAGAACAAGACGACGCGACGATGGGCTTAGAACTCTCATGTGTCATTTATAACACTGGGGATTTCTAATATCAAACAAAAATAGTCAGGTATTGGAGTGGCGCGAATTTTCCAATAAAACCCGAATGTTGGGTTTCAGTGTCGGATGGGGGTTTTAGAGACTGATCCACCCTTGAAGGATCGCAGTCAGGGTGCCTCCTGCGACCAGAATCCAGAGAGTCACCCCTTGGATCAGGGGCTTCAGGCCGAGGGACTTCAGCAGACTCCGGTTCAGATTGCTGCCAATCAGAAACAGGGTAACGACCAGAAGTCGCTTTGCAGCCCATTCGAGGGCGTGTCCTGGCTCCCGAAGCGCCGGAATCCAGGTCACGCAAGCTGCCGCCACAAGAAAGCCGAGAATGAACCAGGGCTTTTTAGGCTTGGCAGCCGGGGGGCTGGCGTGAGGAGCGGAAGGGTCCGAGCTCTCGAGCTCAGTCGTTGACTTTCGCGCCCGCCAGAAGCCAATTGCGAAGCTGACCGGGACAATCCACAGAGCACGGGCCAGTTTGACCGTGGTACCGACTTCGAGCGCCTGAGGGCCGTACCGGAGTGTCGCGCCCACAACGGAGCTCGTGTCATGTATCGCCAGAGCGCTCCACAATCCGAATTGCGCCTGCGTGAGATGCAAGTGCCAGCCGATGGGTGGAAAAATGAGGAGAGCAATGGAGTTCAGAAGAAAAACAATGGCCAGCGAAAGCGAAACGTCCTGAGGTTTGGCCCGGATCGCGGACGAAACCGCCGCGATGGCGCTGCCCCCGCAGATCGCGGTTCCGACGCAGAGGAGGAGGGAGGTGTCAGGCGACGTTTTGAGGAGTCTTCCCAGGGCCGATCCCAGCGCGAGAGTCAAAGCGATGCCAAGCATCGTGTAGGTGATGCCCTGAAGTCCCACTTTTCCGATCACTCCGAGATTCATGCCTGCCCCGAGGCCCGTGATCGAAATCGCCAGCAGACGGTGGATCCATTTACGGTTCCAATCCGTGTAGGGATTCGGAAAAATCAGGGCGAGGCCGAGGCCCAGACAGAGCGCCAGGCCGGAGGAAACCACGGGAAAAAGGCACAGCAGAGCTGCCAGTGGAAATATCAGGTTGGCTGGGATAAAAGGCCGGGATACCATGGAGTTCATTGCTGAGTGTTCCTATCCTTTGAGAAAAGCAGAAAAGAGCCACAGATGTCCAATTTGAATCACACTGGTCCGAATAAATCTCCGGAAGCGTTCGCAGCCGCCGGAAATTCCGACGCAGCCTCGGATGCCCCTTCAGGTTCTTCGGTGCCTTCCGTGAGTGCGGCAGCACGGAATCCAGAACTCGGAAGGAAGTTCACTCTCGGCAAGGACATCACGGACGAGCAGAAGGAATTCTATCACAAGTACGGTTTCGTGGTGTTCTCGGGCGTCTTTTTTCCTGAGCAGATCGCGATCGTCACCGAGGAACTTGAGAAGCAGAAGAAGCTGGTCGCGGATTCCGGGAAGACCGAAATCAACGGGGTGCCGATCAAGTTTGGGATCGATAAGGAAAATCGCGTGATTCCTCAGCGAACTCCCTTCATGAATCTTCTCAGTCCAGTCATCGACAGACTCGTTCGGGACCCGAGACTGGAAGCGCTGCTGCAGTTCATTCCCGACAGTCGCTTCGGTTACAACGAGCGCGACGGTGTGGTGATCAATCATTATGTCGCCGGTGGAAAATCCAAATTCAAGAAGCTGGGCTGGCATACGGATTCGATTCGGGACATCTTCTACCTCGAAAAAGTCCGCCCCATGCTCAACGTCGGCATTCATGTTTCACCTTCGTCGGCAACTCAAGGTGGACTTCGCATCATTCCGGGCACGCACAACCAGAGCATCTGGAAACTTCTCACCGGAAAACTCCACATCATCGGTCATGCGCCCGATCCCAACGAACTCATCGTGAATGTCGCGGTCGGGGATCTCACCATTCATGATGGCAGACTCTGGCACCGCGCCGCGGGTCCGACTCAGGCCCTGGGGCACAATCGCAAGACCATTTACTTTCCGATTCTCTGCGGGCCCTACTCGCCCAAGAATGAGAACAGCAAACCGCCTTTTTACCTGAGGTTCATGACCAATGTTAAACCCAAGCCCGACGTCAAAGACGTCTGAGATGTCTAAGACGCTTAAATTTCGAAACGTTCTCATCACGGGAGCCAGTGGCGGCATCGGCAAGGCACTGGCGGAAGGTTTCGCGGCCAAGGGTGCCAACCTGCTTCTCGTCGCTCGCAATGAGAGCGCGCTGAAGACTCTGGCGGCAGCTCTCGAAAAGAAGAATCCGAAGATCAAGGCGCACGTTCTGGCGCTGGACCTTTCGAAAAGTGACGCCGCGTCGAAGCTGAAGCACCATTGTCTCGAGCAGAATTTCAGTGTGGATACCCTGGTCAATAACGCGGGTTACGGAGTCTGGGGACAGTTTGCGGAGCTGAGTCTGCAGGAACAGCTCGACTGCATGCAGGTCAATGTCACGACTCTCGTGCAGCTCACGCATGAGTTCATTCCGATGCTCAAGGAAAACGCTTCAAAAGGCGGGGCTTCGCTCATGAATGTCGCGAGTACCGTCGCTTATCAGGCAATGCCGACTTTCGCGATCTACGCGGCCAGCAAATCGTTCGTACTCTCGTTCACGCGCGCGCTTCATCACGAGTTGAAGCCTTTCGGCATTGCGGTCTCCACGCTGGTGCCGGGCGCCACGGAGAGCAACTTCATCGAGCGTGCAGGTCTGCAACACACGGCGGAGAAGGCCAAGAAAGTCACGATGACGGCCGAATCCGTGGCGCAGATCGGTATTCGCGGCCTGGAAAAGAATCAGATTGAAGCCATCGCGGGCGGGCTCAACAGGATGATGGCGGGTGCCACTCGTTTTCTACCCAAGAGCGTGCTCGAACATGCGGCCGAAAGCATCTACAGAAAATAGAGACCGCGGAGAGTCGTCCGACTTCCTGGCGGAGCAATGTTTGATCAATGCTTGATTGCGGCTCGCGCTCGTTTCTTGGAGTGATTCCAACGGTAAATGACCGCGACTGCCACCAGGACGAGGCCGCAGAGAAGCACCCGGTTGAAGGCCTGGAACTGTTCAATGAGCAGATCGGCCCGATTGGCGGCGAGGAAACTCAGGCAGATCAGGGTGGGGACGTACAGGGTGGTGGAAAGCGCATTCATGCGGAAGAAAGTCCTGGGCGGGACCTTCAGCGCTCCGGCGGAGAGGAAGATGATGCTCCTCATTCCAGGGGTGAAGCGCACCATGAAAATGAACTTCGAAGCATTTTGCTGCAGAAACACGGAAATTTCCTGAAAGCGCGCGGGTGGGCAGAACCGGGTGAAATGTCGGTGACCGATGATCCGGTGACCGAACTTCCGGCCGATGAAAAAAGCAAGAGTATCGCCGAGCAGAATCGCCGAGAGCGCAAGCAGGATGGTCAGTTTGAGTTCGAAGTGACCGGTGCCAGCCAGCACACCCCCCGTGATCAAAGTGATGTCTGAACTGAAAGGAAAGCCGATGCTGCAGCCCATGAGCAGAGTGAAGAAGGCGAGGTAGGGCGGTCCTCCGAGGAGGGGTGACAGAATCAAGGCACGAATGGCGTCCATAGGTCCCCAATAGCGTACTTTTTCCGTGCGGTAATCTCAAGACCTATTGCGTTTCAGCCTGGTGCCGGCACTGGTCAATCCTCTGCGGTGTCAGCCATGCCTTCTTCTTTTGGCCTTCCTTTGACCGGGGCATCTACACTACATTCCCGTGATGCCGGGACAGTCACGGAATTTGATGCAGAGGCTGATGCGAGGGACCGGAATCGCCGCCTGTTTTCTCATCGCTTGCGGAAACAGGGTGGAGGCCTGGCGTGGTGGATCGGGGATGCAGTTGGGATTCTCCTTTACGCGCCTCCACTTCTGTTTTTCATGATCCGTGATCGGAACCTTGCCCGGCTCAGGGCATCTCCGCTGGATCAGGTTGCCTGCTTCGTGATCAAGCCCCCAAAAATTCAATCCGCCTCTCCGCCCTCCGTATGAAACCCGTCCGTCGAAAGGAAACTCACGATGATTTCAGTTCAAGGTTATGCAGCTCTCAGCCCCAAAGCTCCGTTGACTCCCTTCAGTTTTGAAAGCCGTGAACCGCGTGATACCGATGTAGTCATCGATATCGCTTATTGCGGCGTCTGCCACTCCGACATCCATCAGGTTCGGGACGAGTGGGGCGGTTCGCAGTTTCCCATGGTTCCCGGCCATGAGATCGTGGGGAAGATCACGCGCGTCGGCGCGAAGGTGAAAAAATTCAAAGTGGGGGACCTCGCCGGCGTCGGTTGCATGGTGGACTCCTGTCAGGACTGCTCCAACTGCGGCGAAGGGCTCGAGCAGTACTGTGAAAAGGGGTTTGTTGGAACCTACAATGCGACGGGTAAAGACGGGCTGCCCACTTTCGGTGGCTATGCGAAATCCATTGTCGTCGATGAAAAGTTCACGCTCCGAATCTCACCCAAGCTGGATCTTTCAAAGGTCGCGCCGCTTCTCTGCGCAGGCATCACGACCTATTCACCGCTCAGACATTGGAAAGTGAGCAAAGGTCAGAAGGTGGGGGTCGTGGGGCTTGGAGGCCTTGGACACATGGGGGTCAAGTTCGCCCGATCCTTTGGCGCGAAGGTCGTCGTGTTCACGACTTCGACGAAGAAGAAGCAAGATGCGCTTCGCCTGGGAGCCCATGAAGTGGTGCTCTCGAAGAATGAAGACGAGATGACCGCGCACGCCGGGAGTTTTGATTTCATTCTGGATACCGTATCCGCGCCCCACAACCTGAATGATTATCTGAATCTCCTGAAGCGGGACGGAACGCTGGTCACGGTGGGCGTCCCTGAAAAAGCGCCTGAAGTGGAGCCCTTCAGCCTGATCATGAAACGGCGTCAGGTGGGTGGCTCGTTGATTGGCGGAATTGCGGAAACCCAGGAAATGCTCGACTACTGTGCGGAACATGGGATCACCTCGGACGTTGAAATGATTCCGATCACGGGCGTGGACGAGGCTTACGAGCGCATGATCCGCGGCGACGTGAAGTATCGCTTCGTGATTGATCTCAAATCGCTTTGAGCACGCTTTCGGAATCATCTCCCTCCCGACGGAGTTCACTGAGCCAGTCTCAACGCAGCCGGACTTTGCCTTTTTTGGCATCGAAAGCCTTGAGTTTTCAGGCAAAATCCGTATTCTCATCTTTCATTTCACTGGAGTTCAGTCCGGCTCGATTCTTCATTTAACGCGTAACGCGAGGTAGCGACCATGTCCGCATCTGATATTCACGACGAAGAAAATAATTCAGCCCAGTCCGGCGCATCACATGAGGACGATAGCGAGTCCATTGAGGCGCTCGAGTCGCGTGAAGCGGAGCAAAAGGCGAAGAAGGCCGAATTTGCCAAGATGCTGGGCGATTCCTTCAACAAGAAGAGCAAGAAGCTGTCGGTCGGTGACAGAATCAAGGGTGAACTCCTGGTCGTGGGCAAGAATGAGGACGTCTTCGTCTCCACAGGTACGATGACGGACGGGATCGTTTCTCGCCGTGAATTGATGGACGCTGAAGGCAATGTCCCTTTCAAAGTCGGAGACGTGCTGGATTTCTACGTGATTCAGGTGCGCTCAGGCGAAATCCGCCTGTCCAGAAAAGCGACGGGCAAGAATCTCGCGAGCGATCTCGAAGACGCCTATGACATGATGATGCCGATTTCGGGTCGCATCGTCGAAGTCTGCAACGGCGGAGTCCGGGTCAACATCAAGGGCAAGCTCGCTTTCTGTCCGATCAGCCAGATCGATATCGTGCGCGTTGAAAACGCCGAAGATTATGTGGGCAAGCAATTTGATTTTCGGATCACGCAGTTCTCCGAAGGGGGCCGCAACATCGTCGTGTCCCGCCGCAAGCTTCTGGATGAGGAGCGTGAGCTCAGCGCGGGGTCCTTTCTCGAAGAGCACAAGGACGGCGATCTGGTTCAGGGCCGGGTCACTCGCCTTGAAAAATTCGGTGCGTTCATTGAACTCGCTCCCGGCATCGACGGTCTTGCGCATATCTCTGAGCTGAGCTGGTCCCGAGTGGGAGATCCCTCCGAAGTCGTTCAGGTCGGTCAGGAAGTCACGGTGAAACTTCTGAAGCGCGAGACGGTCGGAGACCGCGTGAAAATTTCCGTGTCGATCAAGCAGGCGGGCGAGGGCAGACCTTCAGCGGATGCTTCGGCGTCGGGTGCCGCGAATGCGCCAAACCCAAATGACCCCTTCACGAAATTTCCAGTGGGAACGATCGTCACCGGAAAAGTGGAACGCAAGGAACTCTACGGCCTTTTCATTCAGCTTGCTCCGGGAATCACGGGTCTTCTTCACAAATCCAAAAGCTTTGATCATCCTGAGTTCGGATACGACAAGATCAAAGTCAATGATCAGGTCACGGTTCAGGTGGCGGAAATTCGCCGCGAAGAACGCAAGATTTCACTCGATGTCCCTCAGGATCCAAACCGGGATGACTGGAAGACTCACACCCAGAACACGGGCTCTTTCGGAACTTTGGGCGACAAGCTGAAGAACATGGCCGTAAAAAAGAAATAAGGCGTTCACTCACATTCTAGGCCCCCTCATTGGCGCCCCGGAGAATCAGGAAAGCCAGAGAATGAGCCACGAGCGTTGCGCTTCGAACTCGCTTCGCTCTCCTGAAGTCCAGACGGTCCTGCGCGAGTTGAGGCACGGTGTAGCCCGACGGGGTTGCTTTCGTCATTCCGTGGCCCCTCAAATCCACGATCCACAGGTGGTAGTTCTCGGCCAAGTAGGGTGTGACGAGCGACCCCCCACCGGCTCGACCCGCTGACCCCATGGATCACATCACCCGAGGGGGGGTGCAGGGAAGTTGCCGCTTTCATGGGGGGCACCTGATATTTCGGGACCGTCAAAGGACTGCCAGTGTGCAAAATCCAGTCGAATTTCTGAAATATTTTTGAATTTTCCGAGTGGGTTGCGAGCCGACACTGCATAGGCCAGTCACGAGCTGCAGAGTGCCACTGAGAAAGCCTTAAGATTGCCAGAATCCAGCCGATAGGAGTCTTGATGAGCTTCGACTACGATAAAATACATTCCAAAGAAGGTGAGCACGGCAACTGGTGGACGTCCTACGCGGATCTGTTCATGATGTTGTCCATCGTTTTCCTCCTGATGTTCGTGACCTCCAGCCTGCGAAACGGCAGCGCGGGGCTGCAACAGCAGATGGAGTACAAGCAGCTTTCCAAGAAGGCTTCAGATCTCGAGCAGCAGATCAAGGTCTACAATACCTTGAAAGATGAGCAGCTCGCCAAGAACTCGAGTGACGAGGAGAAGCAGGTCTACGAAAAACTCATGGGGCAACTCAACCTTCTGCAGGATGAAGCGAAGGATGAAAAGAATGCGCTTCGTCGCAAGGCCAAGGAGAACGAAGACAAGGAATTCGCGCTTAACCAGTATCAGAAGATCGTTCGCAACATCATCAACGCCAACGTTCTCGCCAAGGCCCAGATTCAGCACCGCGATCAGGTGATCGTCACCAAGGACGTCACGATCGAACAGAAGAAGCAGGATCTGACTTTGGCCAAAAACGTTCTCGATATCACGCAGTCCAACCTGAACACCACGGCATCGAAGCTCGGAGAAGCGACGACCACCATCCAGGTTCAGGAAAAAGAGAAGACGGATCTGAAGACTAAGCTTCAGGCCAACAAGGCCAAGTACCTGGCTGAAATGAAATCGATCAAGAGTGATCATGAATTCAAGATGGCGCAGGAACGTTTCACCTTCGAAGAGAATCTGAAGCAGCAGCAGTTGTCTGAAGCCGCCAAAGCGAAGGAAATGGCGAATTTCGCGGCACTGGCGAAACAGAAGGCCCGTGAACTCGAAGGTCAGCTCTCAGGTCTTCGCACCCAAGTGGCGGAGACCGAAGGCAAACTGGCTGAGACTGAAACCCAGCTCGGCGCCGCAGGCAAGACCATTGAACAGCAGGGTGCCGAAAAGGTGCAGCTTGCAGCGCAGTTGTCCGCAACCAGGGGCAAGTATCAGGCGGAGATGCAGGCCTTGCAGAGCGCCCACGACGCCAAGCTTGCTGGTGAACGTGCGGCTTTTGAAAAAGGACTCGCTCAGGAAAAACTTGGCGCTGCCGCCAAGGCTCAGAAAATGGCTGAATTCGCTGCCGATGCCAGGCGCAAGGCTGGGGAGTTGCAAGGACAACTTTCGGGGCTTCGTTCCAAGATTCAGGACACCGAAGCCAAACTGGCCGGCTCCGAGCAGGAGAAGGGTCGTTATGTGGCGGCTGTGGACAATCTCAAGAAAGCCAACGCGGAAATCTCGGAGGATCTGCAGAAGACTCGCGCGATCGCCAATGCGAGAAAACAGCTTGCCAGGCAGATTTCAGACAGCTTCAAGAAAGCCGGAATCAAAGCCGACATCGATGGGCGAACCGGGGAAGTCACTCTCGATTTCGGCCAGGATTACTTCGATACCGGCAGCTCGACCCTCAAGCCGACCATGCAGGCGACTCTCGACAAGTTCATTCCGATCTATGCCAGGAGCCTCTTCAATGATCCGAAAGTCGCCGACAAGATCGGGAATATCGAGATCATCGGTTTCGCCTCGTCCACTTATCAGGGGCGCTACGTCAATCCGAAGAGCATCAGCCCCCAGGACAAGGACGCCATCGATTACAATCTGAAGCTGAGTTTCGGAAGAGCGAATTCGATCTTCAAGCACGTGCTCAACAAGAATTCCCTCAGTATCGAAGAACAGCAGAAGCTGTTTCCGCTCATGAAAGTCGTCGGTCGTGGTTATCTGCCCGATGGCAAGACTGCGGATGATTTGCCGGATCACATGAGCGAGAAGAATTTCTGCAAAAAATACAATTGTCAAAAGGCCCAGCGAGTCGTCGTCAAATTCAATATGAAGGACTAGTCTATGAGTGCAACCACAACAGTTCAACCATTCATGCTCGAGCTGATCACGCTGGCCAAGACGGTGATCATGCCGACGATGTTCCTGGTGTTCCTCGGAGCCCTGGGGCTGCGAGCCCTGATCTACTACACGGTCAAGCGCGAATACACTTTCACGCTCGAGTTTGAAAAGCGCGTGAACCAGTTTCTTCATGTGGACCAGCACCACGGATCCCGGTCCTTTTTCATTCTGACGAAGAAGCTTCTCGAAAAGACTTATTATGAAATGTTTGAACTCCGCAGCGTCATGCGCCGCCGCCGTGTGGATCAGGTGACCGCCCCGAGTGATCGAGTTTTTCTGGTGCAGGAGGGGATGGCCAATCTCGTACGCGACACCCTTCGTGAAATCAAGTTCCTGAAATACGACGGCAATCGCCCGCCTCTGATGGAGCTCGTGAAGAACGCTTTCGCGAACAACGCCTGCTTCAACCGCGTCTTCGGGATCCTTCCGGTCGGTGCCTTCAACGACTTTCTGAACATCGTGCCCGGTCTCTTCATCGTCGGCGGGATCTTCGGAACTTTCCTCGGAATCATGCAGGCCCTGCCTGAACTCGGAGCCATGGATGTTCGCGATCCTGAATCGACCAAGCTCGTGATGGATACCTTCCTTGCGAAGATCGCCTTTTCTATGAGCACTTCCACCGTCGGAATTCTGCTTTCAGTCGTCACGACCGTGTACAACAACTTCCTGTCTCCCGAGCGCCTGTTCATCAAGATCGTGAACCGCTTCGAACGCAACCTGTTCCGTCTCTGGAGCCGGTGTGATCAGAACCAGCTTCCGGAGCAGATTGCCGACTTCAATGAACATCGTGATCCGATGGAAGCTCTGGCTGAGATGGCCATCGACAAGGAAATTTCTGCCGGCGACAAACGCAGTGGCAATCCCGATCATCTGCCACCGCCGAATGCTCCTTACGCCCCCATGCCTCCATCACCCCAGTCGCCCCCACCCAGCGGGCCGGAGGCTGAGAAAAAGGCTGCATGAAAGCTCGCGAGCCTTCTCACATCATCAAAGTGATTCAGGGAGTGCAGGAGAAGGAATTTCTCCTGCACTGCGACATTTTCGTGGTGGGACGTGAAGCCTCGGTCGGAGTCCAGATTGATCTGCAGGGGATCAGCCGAAAGCATCTTGAAGTCAGGATCGAAGGCGACACGGTCGTCGTTCGGGACCTCGTTTCCGCCAATGGAACCTTTCTCGATGGAGTCCGCCTCAAGGGCCAGGTGCCCACGACGCTGAGAAAGGGGCAGAAGCTGCAGATTGCCGGCACGTTGATCACTCTTGAAATCTATCCGGACCTCTCGCGTCTGAAAAATCCGGGCGAAGTCGGCGAGTCGGTATCTGTCGTGAACACTCGGGTGTCCGATCTTCCGCTTTCGACCTCCGGAGGGGCCGAAAATCAAGTGAAGGTTGCTCCTGAATCGCCGATTGCTGAGCCCATTCCGGAGGCCGAGCCGCTGCGGGCACCTGTTTTCCTGAAGGATGAAGACTCTCTGCAGGTTGAAGCTTCGGCGGAAAGCTCGCAACACACTTATCAGGAAAAAATGCTCGAGGAAAAATTCAAACTCCTTTTCGAGGACCGTTCCAAGAGAGTGAAAGCGGAGCAGAGGGCGCTTGAAGCCGTGAATGAAGTCGCGAACGAGTCCGCAAATGAATTTGGCGCCCAGCCTGCCCGACAGCCTCGTAAATCTGAGGTCCTGCACGGTGCGGATAAACTGCGCGCCGCGGACGAACAATCGGATGCCATCGTTCCGCGGGGCGAAGCACCCGAAGGCATTGAACTTCAGGTGGAGGCCGTTTCAAGTCCGGAGCGCACCAAAGCGCGACGCCTCGAATCCGCTCGCATCGTGGCGGAAACTCTGCAGCTGAACGCTGAGTACGATGGTGCGAAGAAGAGACTCAATATGGTTC
Organism: Oligoflexia bacterium; assembly: GCA_014378465.1. Taxonomy (GTDB): domain Bacteria; phylum Bdellovibrionota; class UBA1018; order UBA1018; family UBA1018; genus UBA1018. The sequence continues at coordinate 172,365 of JACMNQ010000065.1, forward strand.
GCGGTGATCTCGAGAAAGCGCAGGCCCACAAGGATCAGTTGATCTCGGACCATGCACAGCTCGACGTCAAGATGGAAGTCCAGAATCAGCTGCTCTCCGCGCTGGGACTCGAGGTTTCAGGACTCACTTCGAACAAGAACGGACTCGAGCAGGAGCTTGCCGGCCTTCACGCCAGAATGAACCTGAAGGCGCAGAAGCTTCGCGAGCTGAATCAGTCACTGACCGAAATTCATGAGCAGTTGAGTGCGGCCGAGCAACGCCGGAAAATGGCCGAAGATGAGCTTGAACTCGCCATCCGCAGAAAGAAGGAAACGGAAGAAGACGCTGACCAGATCCAGCTCAAATGTGAGCAGGGAGTCGCCACCGCACAGGAAGCCACGGACCGTCTGAGAGAGCTGGCCGATAAAGCCGGAAGCGATGAAGTGGCGGCGCGAATTCAGCTCAGTGAACTGAAAGCTCATGCCCAGGCCCAGCTGAGCGAACTCAAGGCGCAGTCGCTGGCGCAGCGGACGGAAGAGGAATTGCGATCCAGGGCGCAGGCGGCCGAACACCTGGCGCGCTCCAAGACCATTGCAGCCGAACATGAAGCCAGGTCAAGGCTCCTTGAAGGGGAGTATCTGGTTCGCGGTCGGGAACTCGAAACGAAAAATGAGGCACGAGTCTGCGAACTCGAAGCGAAATATCAGCTGCGCAGTGAGGAACTTGAGGCGAGTCATCAGGCGCGTGTCGCGGTTCAGGAAGCCGGGTATTCAGCCCAATCCCTCGCGCAGACCTCTGAGTTTGAGGGCCGCTCACGCCTTCAGACTGAAACGCTTCGGGACTTCTCTGAGCGGACCCTGATCGCGACTGCGGATCTCAAAAAGGCTGAGGAGGATGCACTCGCCATTCGCGGCAAAGCCCTCGTGGATGCCGAAAATCTCAGACAGAAGGAACTCGAAACTCTCAAAGTGCTTCAAGCCTCGGTGGCTGAAGTCAAAGCGATGTTGGCCGAACTTCAGTCCATTCATGCCCGCGAAAAAGCCGCCTTTGAGGCTTTTGAAGCTGAAACTCATGTGAAGCGCCTCAAGCTTCAGATCTTTGTCGAAGAGCTGGAGCTCAAACGCGCGACCGCGGAAAGCGAAGTTTCTTCCCGTCAGCTGAAAAAGCAGGAGCTTGAAGAGAAATTCATTCATCTCAAGAAGAAGTCGGATCAGGATCAGGCGGCTGCGGGGGCTGAAACGGCCCGTTTGCAGCTCCTCTCTCAGCAATCCATACAGCAGGAAGCGGAAGCGCGGGCCCGGATCGAGCAACTTGCCTTCCGGTCTGCTGGGGCGGAACGCACGCTGCAGGAGCTGGAAGTTCGTCTTGCGGCATCCACCGAAGAAGTGCGCATCGCGGAGCTGGAAGCTGCAGCCGTTCGTGAAAGATCACGAGAGGAAAGTCGGCGCATGAAGCAGGCAGTGGAGCTCGAAGTGAAGACCCATTCGGAAGACCAGCGAAAGAAGGCCAACTCGGATTTCGCCGAAGCCGCCAAACGCATGGAAGCCGATCTCGCCCAGATTCGCCTTCAGGAAATGAATGAAATTCAGAAACTTCAGGAAACTGAAAAGAACAAGGCTCGAGCCTTCAGAAGTGCGCAGCTCGACGAGCTGGTTCATTTGGCGATGCATCTGGATCAAGGGGCCCCGGGCCTCCAGACGTCGGACCACCTGCGCTCGGAAATGGAGAGAATCCTGGACGGCCGGAGCGCTTCCAAGATGACGGTCGAAGTGGCGACACGGACGAAGAAATTCTGGAGAAAAGTGGCCACCGCGGGGGCAGTGCCGACCGCTGCCGCGCTTCTTTTCGCACTCTTTCCGGAATCCGTCAAAAATGTGCAGGTTTCCATTCATTCCTATGTGAACCGCTCCCTGGCTTCCGGTCAGGACAGCGGCGGAGTTTTCCTTGAGCAGATGAAGCAGCGAGGCCTCAAGTTCCAGCCCGCGCAGGACCGGAATTATCGGGCGACTTACACCGACAACCTTCTGTATCTGGAAGGGTATGCAGAACTGAAATTGGATGAGGAACTTCAGAAGGAATGGACCCTCGCTCTGAAGGAGTTCACCACGACGACGCTCGGTCTCAGCGACCGGGTGGTGGTCGAGCTGTTACCGACGGAATCATCCTTTCTCAAGGAATTGACCGGAATCCGCGCGATCATCAATGAGCAGTACAAAGACAGCGGCATTCAGCGTATGAATGATCTTGAGAAAGCGGAAGTGGCCAAAATGGTCGAGCTGCTGAAGACTCAGGAGAACTACACGCAGTTCAGAGACTTCGAAAAGAAATTCTACGAGTCCCATCGTAAATCCAGATGACTTCGTTCTGTTCCTACTACCGAGATTCCGTCTGCCGTTCCTGCCAATGGATCGAGAGGAGCTATCTCGCTCAAATCGCTGAAAAGGAAGGGCTGATCCGGTCCCGGCTCGCCTTTCTGGGCGACGTTCAACTCGAACCTCCGGCTCTCTCCGCCCTGACGGGCTTCAGGAATCGCGCGAAAATGACCGTGACGGGTTCAGTGACTCATCCCGTGATCGGGCTGGTGGGCGAAAGTGAACTGGACCAGGGCCGGGAGCTTCTGGAGTGCCCGGTTCATCATCCGAGACTCAACGAACTGATTTCCTTCCTTCCTGCCTGGCTCGCGCGTGCCGGCGTGGAGCCTTACCAGATCAGGGAGCGTACGGGCGAGCTCAAAGGCCTGATCGCCTTTCATTCGCCTCGGGGGAAATCTGAGCTGGAAGCGGCCGAAATGTATCTGCGCTTCGTACTCCGATCACGTGCCTGTCTCGATCGACTTCGCAAGAATCTTCCGGAACTTCTGGCGAGATTTCCGGATCTCAAGTGCGTGTCGGCCAATCTTCAACCCATTCCCCATGCAATTCTCGAAGGCCACGAGGAAGTCTACCTCACCGAGCGGCGGACGATTTCGCATCGGCTGGGCGCCGTGGTGCTTAAACTTTCTCCACAGGCTTTCGTGCAAACGAACGTCAGCGTTGCCGTGGCGCTTTATCAAAAGGCCGCTGAATGGATTCAGGAGCTGGGGCCTTCGCGTTTTCTGGAGTTGTACTGCGGGCAGGGAGCGTTCAGTCTGACGGCGGCGGGCTCAGCCGCGAAAAATTTCAAGGCGCTCGGGATTGAGATCAATCCTGACGCTGTTCAATCAGCCAATGAGACCGCTTCGGACCTGGGTCTTTCTCAAGTCTCCTTCAGGTGTCTGGATGCCACAAAAGTAGGGCAGGAGCTGAAGGAATTTGCTCCGGAGCTCGTGCTGGTGAACCCACCTCGACGGGGACTGGGTGAGGGAGTGGAGCTGCTCAAGAGTGCGTTGCCCGAGAACCTGCTCTACTCGAGCTGTTCTCTCCCGAGTCTTGAAGCAGACCTCCGGGCTCTCGAACCTTTTTACAGCCTGAAGAAGGTCCAGCTTTTTGACCTTTTTCCTCACACGCACCATTTTGAAACTTTGGTTTGGCTTGTTCGCCGAAACGGGTAAAGTGAAGTCCGGAGGCTGGACATGCGTGATCAGATTCAGAGCCTGCTTCTGGGTGGGCATCCGCTTTTTTACGGGATCGTGTTCGTATCGCTGCTGCTCTGCGGCCTCGGCTTTCCGATGTCGGCTGATCTCATTCTGCTGACGGGTGGCTATCTGGCGTTTGCGGGCAAGGCCAGGCTGGTCTATCTGATTCCCACCGCGATGACGGCGGTGCTTCTGAGTGATACTCTCATGTTCTTGATCGGCTCTGGATTTGGCGCGAAGTTGCTCAAAGCGTGGCCGCTTTCCAAAGTTCTCACTGCTGAAAGGATCGCGGCCGCCGAGTGCAGCTTTCAGAAATCGGGTTATCGTTACATCTTCACGGCCCGGTTTCTCCCCGGCCTTCGCACGGTCGTTTTCTTCACAGGTGGAATGCTCCGGTTGAACTATTCCCGGTTTATCCTCTTTGATTTCGCCGGTGCCTGCATCACGATTCCGGGGACCTTGATTGCAGTCGGACTGGTCGCGGGGAATGTGGAGCGGGTTCTCGCGTTTCTGAAGAAGTTTCAGACCGCCGCTCTGATCGCTGTGGGGGTTTTTGTGGCGGGTTCAGTGGCATCACGTCTGGTTTCGGCATCTCGCAGACGTTCAGAGATTTCGCAGCGCCAGATTCCAGAGGGGAACCGTGAGGAGTGAAAGTGGAATTCCGACACCGACCATGAGGTTGGCGATTTCAGGATCCAGTCCGAATTCCGCGGCGACGATCGCTGCAGTGATCATGGGAGCCATGGCTGCTTCCAGCAGAGTCGCATGCACGGGGAGTCCCCTTTGCTCGAATACGCCGACGTAAAGCGCCAGAAAGAAGAGCGGAGCGGCAAACAGTTTGAATCCCAGGCCGAGGAACAGGTCCCACTTTCTCCGGTGAAGGACATCGAGATCGATACGCAATTGAAATCCCACTGAAACCAGCGCAAGCGGAACCAGCGTCGACGCGAGCTTCTCCAGAGTGCTCAAGGCGATGCCCGGTCCATGGAGACCCGTTGCCCACCAGGCGACTGCAAGCAGAAGTGCCAGGAGCGGGGGAAAAGTGAAGACTCTTCTCAGCATGGCCGACTTGCTGACTCGGGCGCCTGCATACCACGACGCAGCCAGGAGTCCGACCGTGGAGAGGGCAGGAAACGTCCCGAGTTGATCAGTCAGAACCCCCACGCGCAGACCCTCGGGTCCGAGCAGTGATTCGAGAAGCGGAAAGCCCACGAAAGCCGTGTTCCCCAGTCCTGCAGTCAGGATCAGCCCGCCGATGGTCTGGCGACTCCAGTTCAGCTTGCGACCCAGCACGAGAAAAGTCAGTGACGACAGGGCGAAGAGAATCCAGGCCATGGAGAGGGGAACCAGAATCCCCGAATCAAAGTGAGTGGCCGAAAGGAGAGCCGGAACCTGCACGAGGACGAGGGCGGGCAGGGACAGGTAGATGATGAATTCATTGAAAGCGCGAGGCGCGGCGTCAGGCAGCTTCTTGAATTTACGAAGGCAGGTCCCGGCCGCAAGGCAGAGCAGGATCAGAGCGAAGTTGGCGAAACCGGCTGAATTGGACATCGTGATGAAATGTAATCGGAGTCGTTGCTCATCGCAAGCGGGATGGGGTAGCTTGCGACCATGGCCCTCTGGAATCAGCTCACTTCTCACCTCCAGCTGGCTTTTGATCCCCGACTTTTCGGTTCGACGTACTGTCTGATCTTCGTCGCCGAACTCCCGGACAAGACGGCCTTCGCCACTCTCATGCTGGCCACGCGGAAGAACCCTCATGCGGTTTTTCTGGGGGTGGCGGCCGCATTTCTGATTCAGAGCGTTGTCGCAGTCGGCTTCGGAAGTTTTCTGAGTCTTCTTCCCGATTTCTGGGTCAAGCTGGGATCTGCACTGCTCTTTCTTTTTTTCGCCTGGAGAATGTGGCACCAGCCTGTGGAAGATTCTGAGGCCGTGAACACCGCGCCCGACTCACACGAGTCGCCCGACTCAGTGGGCACTGCTGGGCAAAATGGTCAACCTGGACTGAGGTCCGGTTTTTTCAGATCCATGCTGGCTTCTTTTGTCGTGATCTTCATCGCCGAATGGGGCGACCTGACTCAGCTGGCAACGGCCACTTTGTCTGCGCACTCGGCCAGTCCAGTGACGATCTTCACTGCCGCAACTCTGGCCCTCTGGTCAGTGACCGTTCTCGCGGTGGTGATTGGAACTCACGCGAAGAAGCGGATCAATGCGGCCCTCATTCAAAAAATCGCGGCTTTGGCTTTTGCGGGAGTGGGTCTCGTGTTTCTGATCAGGCTTGCACTTGCCCGATGAACCGGGAGGGGAGGTGCTTGCGCCGACTGAACCTTCGGAATTCAAGTCGACGCAAGCCAGACAGACGAGACATGGACCGAGTTCAGCGGAGCATGGATTTCCAGTAACTCTGCGCTGCTGAGCGGGCGGCAGAGCACTGACCAGCGGTGAGGCCGGTGCTGCTGCCGTAGATGACCGGGTTCATCAGGTTGGAAGAATCACTGACGTGATCCAGATTCAGATAGTGACCGATCTCGTGGGCGATGATGGGATAGAAGGTTCCGACGGCAGCTTCGAGGATGGAGCCAGACCGATAGTTTCCGGGCATGTTGGTCCAGGCATTGGCGCCCGTGCTTCCGAGTGAGCCGGAACGATTCCAGTTTCCGGTGGTGACGACCAGGAGAGTGGAGTTGTTTTCGTAAGCGCTTCTGATTTTGTCCAGTTCAGAATTATTTGCCGTGGCAAAGGTGAGTCCACTGTTCACGGGGTCCACATCCGCGAGTTCATCCATCTGAAAAGCGATGTTGCAGCTGGCCCAGAGTTTGTTGAGTCCCTGCACATTCGCAATCGCTTCGGATCGTGAAACGACCGGAGTGCCGTCCGGATGAGTATAGACGGTGTACTTCAGAGCCAGACAGAGCTTGCTGGAGTCCGTGCTGTGGCAAGTGTCGCCGACGATCGTGCTCACGGGAGCGGGAGTGTTCACCGGTGAGTCTGAAACGGGAGGAGCGGTGACTCCGACCGGAGCCTGGACGGCACCATCCTGTCCGAGGACATCGCCGGTTCCGGAAGACGTTCCATTGCAGGCGGTCAGCCCGAGTGTGGCACTGATGAGTGCACCGAAAATGACGGAACTGAATGCTGATTTCGAGGCATGGCCGATGGAAATGGAACTGGAACGGGACTGAATGTGGTGAATTTTTTTCAAAATGATCCTCCGTGAAAAAAATCCGCAGCGCTTTCGGTGAGGGAACCGAAGTTCCGCTCTGAAGAGCGTGCGGGTGCCTGCCGATGGGCCTGAATCCTTCATGGATTCATTCAGCTCCTCCGTCGGCAAAGGTGTTTCCGTTTGCTTTCCGTTTTTATGACTGGTGATACGTGGGACTTTCCGAAAAGGACTCGCTCCAGACTGCAAAACCGAGCAAATAAAACGGAGATGGAGAATGACGTCAAAAATTCGTCAGGCTCAGAAGTAGAGTAAAGCAGGCTGACTCTGCGCATAGGGACTGACAGAGTGAAGGAAAAGTTCACAACTCCGATCAGCAGAACGCCCACGGTGGACGACAGGAGTCCCGAGGGGGTGAGATGCCGAACATCGACCGGGATTCCGAGTCGCTTCCCGAGCAAAGGGATGAAAGCGAGAAGAGCACCGAGTCCGACGTTGAAAGTCGCGGTGGCCAGCGTTTTGGAGAATGCGGGACAGCGATTCGCGACCAGTCCGCCTCAGCGGAGCTTCAGGATGATTTTTCCGATATGAGCGCTGCTTTCCATATGGCGATGAGCCTCAGTGATTTCGCTCAGCGGGAACACCCGGTCAATGACGACCTGGACCTTCCGAATTTCAAGCAGAGGCCACACTTTTTCACGAAGATTTCCAGCGATTTCAGCCTTTTCAGCGATGCTGCGTGGCCGGAGCGTGGAGCCGGTGATCGTCAGTCTGCGACTCATGATCTGAGAGAGAGAGAGAGGGACCTGCGCTCCCTGAAGAAACGCGATCTGGACAAGTCGACCCTCAGAGCTCAGGCTGTCGAGATTTTTCTGAAAGTAAGGCCCACCCACCATGTCCAGAATGAGTTGCACTCCCTGACCCTGAGTCAGTCTTTTGACTTCCGCGGTGAAGTCCGTGGTGCGGTACTGGATTGCCGCATCCGCTCCGTGCTTCAGACAGGCTTCACATTTTTCTTCAGATCCCGCCGTCGTGTAAACGGTCGCGCCAAAAGCTTTCGCCAGCTGGATGGCGGTGAGCCCGATCCCGCTCGTGCCCCCGTGAACCAGAAAGGATTCTCCAGGGCGTAACCTGCCACGGTCAAACACGTTGGACCAGACCGTGAAGAAATTTTCTGGAATTCCAGCCGCTTCTTCGAGCGAGAGTCCAGCGGGAACCGGAAGGCACTGCGCTGCAGGAGTCACGCAGTACTCTGCATAACCGCCACCGGGTGTGAGAGCGCAGACCTGGTCTCCCACCTCGAAGTCGTTCACTTCAGATCCCCGGGCCACGATTTCTCCGGACACTTCGAGTCCCAAAGTGGGCGACGCTCCCGGAGGAGGCGGGTATGTTCCCGCTCTCTGCGCAAGATCGGGACGATTCACTCCGGCGGCAAAGACCCGAATGAGCACTTCTCCTTTTCCCGGGCTCGGGATTTCGGCGCGAGTCAGTGACAGAACCTCAGGTCCTCCCGGGCGGGAACAGGTGACGACCGTCATCATTTCATTCATGGGTGAATCTCCAGGGCCCGAGCTTAGGTTCATCCCTTAATTTCGTCAATTTCCGTCTGGGACCTTTTCAGGGCCCTTCAAATTTCAGCAACGACACCCCCTTCGGAATCGTCGCGAACCTCAGGTTCAATCCCGTTGATCTGCCGTGGTTCTCGAGTCATCCTGTGCTCACGCGTGGAATCAAGCCCCATCTAAAAGGTTGATTATCTGGCGCCCGACGCGAAACGCCTGGGGGCCAATTATACCCGTCACGGGATCGGTCCGGAGTTCTACCTCAATTCAAATCTGATTCTCACGACTCGACTGGAACTGGCAACTGCTCCGCAAGGTGGAGGCCAGAGGCCACGGGATAGGAGTGGGCTGGGTGCGCAGTCAGATGTGTTCGCGATTCTTCGTGCATGGCTGTGACAGAAACAGTGAGCATAGCCGAAGCGGAAGTTGAGTTCATGAGGGGCCCGTCTGAATTCAGGCGGCTCTTCAAAGTGAGCAGGTAGGGATCATAGTGGTCCCGGTAAAACTCCATCTTGTAGTCCTTGAAGGATTCGATGCCACCGATCCAGTGGTAAAAGCGAATGAACTCCCAGGCCAGATCAAGTTGATGCGGAAGAAATCCCGAGCGTGCCCCGTTCGGGTAAAGGTGATGATTGTTGTGCCACTCCCCGGCGACGTAGCCTGGCCAAATCTGATTGACTGACCAGTCGCGAGTATTGAAGTCCACTCCGTGCTGCCTGCGATCTTTTCCACGGCCGTGACCGTCATAATTGTAAGTTCGCACGCCAAAGGCCCAGATCGCGGCCATTCCGAAGACCGCGCAGCTCAGGGCATGGCCGCCGATGACGAAGAACGTCCCGTACCAGAAGGCCCAGTTCGCGACATAATGAAAGACGGTCCGAGCCGGATGACAGAGGGAGCCCCACTTCTGATACTGGGCGTAACTGTTCGTACGAACGCCCGTGTGACTCATGAGCTTGGTCAGCTGGGAGTAATCCTTCTCATCCAGGTCCCGGGCAATGAGTTGATGATTCACATCGGCGAGAAAGCAGTAAAGCCAGCCGCCGTGAACATTGTACGGGTCCCCGGCGCGCTCAGGAAACTGATGATGCACGTGGTGCGAGATCACGTAGATCTCCTCAGGAATCACTTTGATGGAAAGGTTCCGAACGAGGAAACGGGCGAAGGAGTTCTTGAATCTGTAAGCCCGGTGAGTCGAGTACCGGTGAAGGTAGATGGTGCCATGAGTTCCCATGACGATCATCGCGTAAGCCAGGCCAATGATCATGAGCTTCCAGCTGAAGAAAAAAGTGAGAAAGATCGCAAGGGGAGCGATGAGCGCTACGGTTGCGGTCCAGCCCCAGAAGGGCAGCCAGTTCTTAGGAGTCGCGAACACATTCAATCGCGTGAAAAATTCGCGAAACAGTTCCTGACGACTCGGGACACGGAGCTCTTCCGAATCCGGGGAAGTTGCGAATCCGTAGGCTGGAGTTTCAAGTATTCGACCGAGAAATGACATGAAATCAGTCTGAGGGTTGTGGACGATTATAGCAACGCCTCATTTGATCAACACTATCTCATGCTTAGGTTCAAATGTGCACCAGCTTAAGTTCGCTGATTTAAACTTAATGCACTGCAGTATGATTTCGTGAAAATAGAGGCGGCCCGGTCGTTCGCAGTCGCAATCACCCTCCTCGCACTCGTGAATTTGCATTCACAAAAATACGAAGCTTCCGGTCTCCGTTCGGTAGCGCGTGCGCGGCCGCACTCAATTTGCAGGGATGGGTGTTAGATGTACCGGAGAGCGCCGGCCGAGGACCCTGAAAAGATGACAAGTCCTGAGAAAATTTTCGGCAATAATTCCCGATCGTCGAGCGGACTCAGGGCGCTGGGTCCTGCGCCCGAGGGAGTGCGTACTCTGCAAGATGTGCTGTCCATCATGGATGCGGGGATGGGGCGTCTGGAGTTGGAATCACTGATGCCCGAACTTCTGGTGCGGATTCGCCGAATTTTCACCTCAGAAAGCGTTTTCCTCTACCTGCAGGATGCAGCAGGAAAGAAGCTGAGAGCCCTCGCCACCTCGGGCTCAGGGAGCGAGCGGCACGAAATTCACCCGCTCGGAGATGAAATTGAAACAACCGTGTTTCAGAAAGGTGAAGCGATGGCCTTCAATCATTTCATGGGCAGTTCGTCGCATTCCTTCATGGCTGCACCCCTCCGGATCAATGCGGAGTTGTGCGGAGCAATCAAGGTGGGTTCAGTTTCAGGAATGCAGTATGGGCCTCATGAGCTCATCATTCTTCAACTTCTTGCAGACCGACTGGGACTTTCTCTGGAGCGCGCACGAAGTCACGATGATACCAATCGAGTTGAGCAACGCTATCAGGACCTTCTCAACTGGCTCGACCATGTCTTCGTCTGGGAAGCGGACGCTGATGAATTGACTCTCTCGTTCATCAGCTCTCAGGCAGAACGTCTGCTTGGATTCTCTCTGGACCGCTGGAGAGAGAGTCCGCGGTTTCTTCTCGACCGGATTGATCCAAGAGATCGGGACAGGTTTCGCGTGGCACTCCTCACGGCGGCATCCTCCCATCAGAACCAGGAACTTGAACTGAGAATGCTGAGTGCGCTCGGAAGGTCTCGGCGCTTTCGAGTGGGACTCTCCACCGTGCGGAGTGAGCCCGGAGCCCCCGTGCAGATTCGAGGAGTCTGCGTCGAGATCACTCCCGCGGGAGAATTTTACGGACACTTGCAGCAGAGTGATCTGCTCCTCAATGCCCTTTTTGACGGAGTCAGTGATGCGGTTTTCATCAAGGACAGAAAAGGACTTTATGTCATGGCAAATCCTGTTCTGGCGAGGATCCTCGGGGGCTCACGCGTCGACGCGATGCTGGGGAAAAGTGACTTTGATTTCCTTCCGCATGAGACGGCGACCCAGATGAGAGACGCGGAAATTCTGGTCATGAAGACCCGAAATCCGGTCGAAACGGAGGAGATTATTGAAGTCGATGGAAAAATTCGGACTTTTCTCGCCGTCAAATCTCCCTACCTGGATCAGAATGGTGAAGTCATCGGGATCTTCGGACTTGCTCATGACATCAGTGAGCGCAAAGCCGAAGAGGGCAGAAGAAAGCAGAGAGAACTGCAGCAGTCCGTGGTCGCGCGCTTTGGTCTCCGCGCGCTGACGGATGTCGGAATGTCGGCGCTTTTTGAAGAAGCGGTCAAAATGCTCGAAGAGACTCTGCATCTGGATGTGATTTCCATTCTGGAACTCCAGCCCGACGAGAGTCTGCTTCTGCGCGCCGGCCGGGGCTGGAAGCATGGAGAGGTCGGAAGCATGGTTGCCGGCAGAATCCGGGAGTCGCAGGCCGGCTACACTCTTCTCTCCACTGAACCCGTCGTGGTCGACGACCTGGACCGGGAAACCCGGTTTAGAATCGTTCAGCCGCTCCTTGATTACCGGATTCGCAGTTCCATGAGCGTGGTGATTTCCCGGTACTCGAGCAATGAGCCGTACGGAGTGTTGGGAGGCCACTCCAGAAGTCTTCGAAGGTTCAATGAAGATGAAGTTGCTTTTCTCAAGGCGATTTCCAATATTCTGTCCAGCTCCATTCTGCGATCCGATCTCCTGGAGAAGGCGGAGTTCGAAAAGCGTCGGCTGGAAACGATCCTGGAACAGATGCCCGTGGGCGTTGTCATCCTTGAAGCTCCCAGTGGTCAACTGCTTGTGGAAAATCGGCAGGCTTCAACGACCCTGGGAAAGTCAGCGGGCGAACCGTGCGGGACGGACTGGAAAGGGCATCATGCGGATGGTCGTCCTTACCGCACTGAAGAGTGGCCGCAGTTTCGGGCCATGACCGCCGGTGAAACCGTGCAGGATGAAGACATCGATGTCGTCAGAGCGGATGATTCTCGGAGAGTGATCCGGTTAAGTGCGGCTCCGATTCGTGATCAGAATGGCCGGATCGCGGCAGTCGTGATCGTCTTTGCGGATGTGAGCGGTGAAAGGGCCGCGAGCAGAGAAAGAGAATGGCTCTACGAGCGCGAAAAAACCACTCGGAAGCTGGTGACTGCGGCGGGTGAGCGCCTGGAGCTGCTGCTGGAAGTGACCCATGCTCTTTTCGGAACGCCGCTCGAAAAAGGCGACCAGAGGCTGGTGAATCTTGCTTCGACCCTGGTGCCCAGGCTTTCCGACTGGTGTCAGATCGATATTCTGGAATCGTCCGGAACGCTGCGGACGGTCGCGCTTGAGCATCGTGATCCTGCCAAGCTCGGACTGGCCCGAAGTCTCTCGTCCCGCTATGGACGCCAGTTCAGCACGGGCATCTGGGGACCCCGCATTCTTTCGACGGGCAAGGCATTGTTCATGCCCGAAATGCTTGATGCGGATCTGGTGGAGATTTCACAGGATCCCGAGCATCTGCGTCTTCTGAGAGCCCTGGACGTTCATTCCCTGATGATCATTCCGATTCAGCAGACCGGCACAGGGACTGAGGAGGACGGGATTCGGAGGAGTGGAGTTCTCGGTTACGTGACCTTGGCCCGCACGGGTGGCTCCCTGAAGTATAGCCGGGAGGACCTGGATCTCGCGCAGGACGCCGCGAACCGCGCAGCTCTTGCCCTGGAGAGCACTCAACTCTACCAGGCGACCCGAGAAGCGGTCCGGGCTCGTGAGGACATGATCGCGATCGTTTCCCATGATCTCAAGAATCCTCTGTCCTCGATTCTCATGGGAGGTGAAATGATCCTGAAACTCCTGCCTCCTGCGGATGGGCAACTCGCGCTGGTGCGAAAGCAGACGCTCCTGCTCGTGCAGGGCGCCGAAAGAATGCAGAGTCTGATTGAAAGTCTGCTGGATCTGGCCAGCGCGGAGGCCGGGCGTTTCAAAGTGGGGCTTCAGGACTTGGATCTCAAGGGGGTGATTGAGGAATCCGTCGCTTCCCTGGCCCTGATCGCGCGGGACAAGGGGCTTGAAGTGAAGCTGGAGATGAATCCCGTGACGTGTCTGGCGAAGTTGGATCGTTCGCGAATCGGTCAGTTGATGTCCAATCTTCTTGGAAATGCAATCAAGTTCACACCCGCGCCCGGCCGCATCACCGTTCGACTGGAGAAGTGCGATCAGGACATCGAAGTCTCCATTCAGGACACTGGGCCTGGAATACCGGAAAAAGATCTGCCTCATCTTTTCGACCGTTACTGGAAGGTCGAGAGAAGCAGCAGCAAAGGGACAGGGCTCGGGCTGTTCATTGCCAAAGGAATCGTAGAGGCTCATGGAGGGCGAATCTGGGTTGAAAGTCGAGAGGGTGAGGGCGCGACTTTTCGCTTCTCCCTTCCGATCCTGCCCCGAGAGAGTTGAAATCCGCGTCGTCCACGTATAGAACTTGGGGTCTATGACAATCTACGCACCCGGCCAGACCCACGAAGTGACGATGCAGAATTTCGAGACGATCGTGGATACTCACCCGCGCGTGATTCTGGATTTCTGGGCCTCCTGGTGCGCCCCGTGTAAAATTTTTTCGCCCCTGTTCTCGGAACTTGCCGAGCTCCATCCCGATGTTTTTTTCGGGAAGGTGAATACGGAAGTGGCGACCGATCTCGCTCAGGCGTTTCTAGTGAGCTCGATTCCGACGGTGATGGCCTTCAAGTCCGGCGCCCTGATCTTTGAACAGCCGGGAGTTCCGCCGGTCGCACTGCTGGAGAAGTTGATCGCGCGTCTACGCTCCGAGGAAGTTCAGGAATGACCCTCTCACCCCTGAGTGACCGGGATTTCATGCTGAAGCTCGCGCGGATGCGCATGCCGTACGGAAAATACCGGGACATGCCCCTGGTGGAGCTCCCGGAGCCCTATGTGGTCTGGATGCATCAGCAAGGGTTTCCTGACACGGAATTGGGAAGAATGCTGGGCATCGTCTACGAGATCAAGGTCAACGGACTGGAGCATCTGTTTGCGCCTCTAAGCTTGTCTAACGGAATGAGTTCTGATGTAACTGGAACAGCAGGAAGGAATCGCCGCCTTTGCAAAAATTGAAGACGCTCCAGTATCTGTCAGGATTCGGTAGTGAATTTGCCTCAGAAGCATTGTCCGGGGCTCTGCCCGTCGGACAGAATTCCCCTCAAAAAGTTCCTTACGGCCTCTATGCAGAGCAGCTCTCGGGTACCGCGTTCACCGCTCCCCGTTCAGAGAATCGCAGGAGCTGGCTCTACCGGATCAGGCCCGCTTCCGTGCATTCGGCCTTTCGGCAGATTTCCAGTGAAGGCCTGGTCTCCAGTCCCTTTGATCGTGTGATCACTTCCCCGAATCAGCTGCGCTGGAGTCCTTTGCCGCTTCCGAGCCAGCCAACCGACTTCGTCGATGGCCTGGTGACGATCGCAGGCAATGGAGATCATACCGTGCAGGTCGGCATGGCCGTGCATGTCTATTCGGCGAACATCTCGATGGTGGAAAGGTGTTTTTACAACGCAGACGGTGAGTTTCTGATCGTTCCACAGCTCGGAACTCTGCGTCTTCACACGGAGCTCGGCATTCTCGAAGTCGCTCCGCAGGAGATCGCCGTCATTCCACGCGGGATGCGGTTTCGCGTGGAATTGCTGGAAGGTGCTTCACGCGGCTACGTGTGTGAAAACTACGGCGCGGCTTTTCGACTGCCGGAACTCGGTCCAATCGGGGCCAACGGACTCGCCAATGCGCGGGATTTTCTGATTCCCGTGGCGTGTTTTGAGGATCTCGAGGGAAAGTTCGAGCTTGTTGCCAAATTCATGGGGCAGCTCTGGACCTGTGAGATGGATCACTCGCCCCTGGACGTCGTGGCATGGCATGGCAATTATGTGCCCTATAAATATGATCTTCGACTTTTCAACACGATCAATACCGTAAGTTATGATCATCCGGATCCGTCGATCTTCACCGTACTGACTTCGCCCTCAGGGATGCCCGGCACGGCGAACATCGACTTCGTGATCTTTCCACCTCGCTGGATGGTGGCTGAAAACACGTTTCGTCCCCCCTGGTTTCATCGCAACATGATGAGTGAGTACATGGGGCTCGTCCATGGAACTTATGACGCGAAAGCGGAAGGGTTCCTGCCGGGCGGCGGCAGTCTTCACAATTCGATGTCCGGTCATGGCCCGGACGCCGTGACTTTCGAAAAGGCGAGTGAAGCCACGCTTGCCCCCCACCGGATCGAACAGACTCTCGCGTTCATGTTCGAAAGCCGCTACGTTCTTCGTCCGACGGCCTTTGCCTTGGCTGCGCCGGAACTTCAGAAAAATTATCAGGACTGCTGGCAGGGTCTCAAGAAGAACTTCACAGGGAAAAATTCCACGACAAAGAACGTCGCGGGAAAGGTCTGACGGTCTGGCATGCGCGCAGTCCGTTCATCCTCACGGATATCGAGGTTCTCAGGGCCCGTCGTCTGGACAGTGCAGTGGTTCAGGACGCGGACGGAGAAATCCTGAGTGGCGAGTTCGAAAATCTTGCTGCGGCCTAAGCTGCCGGTTCGGCTTTGGCCGGCCTGGGTTCCTGAGGGATGACCAGAGATTCGTCGTGGCCCTGAGACTCTTCCCGCCTGTTCTCCGTGGAAGTGACGGCAGTCTTCATTTTTTTCACCGGCCGAGCGGCTTTTGCTCCATATCCGGATTTTTCAGTTACCGGAAGTTCCCCGGCAAGTTCCATGCAGAAAAGGGAAGAATACCGGGTTTGAGAGGTCGGGAGGCACTTAAAGATCTTTCCGCAGCCACAAGCGCAGAGGCGTTCTTCGAGTTTCATGGTCATGTCAAATTGCACCTTTCGTACCGGTCAGCACCCGATCAGCACCTGCGCACTCCGATTGGGCAGATAAATCTGAACGGATTGTTCCTGACCGTACATGGGAACCCTCTGCCAGGGGTAAGTCACGGATTCCTTCACTCGGCCGTGTCCCTCGAAAAGTACATCGTCGGTATTCAATATGACCCGGTAATCGCGCGCTTCCGGTGCGGGGATCCGAAGTTCCGAACAGGACTGAGTGGGATGAAAATTGAACGCGAAGAGCAGAGGTCCCCTGCGGTAGACCAGCTGCTTCTGGTCCTCGTGAACCGCGAGCTGGGCGATCTCGCTCTGCTGGTAGAGTCCGTAATATCCGTCGAGCTTCAGCATCGCGCGATCAAATTCAAGCAGACCCCGGTACCGAAGATCGGTGCGGTCCCCGAGCGACCACTGGCGTCGGGCATGAAGAAATGAATTCTGGTTTCCTTCTCGCGGAAAATCGATCCATTCGGGGTGGCCGAATTCATTTCCCATGAAATTCAGCCACGCGTCTCCGGCCAGACTGAAAGTGATCAGGCGAATGAGCTTGTGGAGAGCGATGCCGCGGTCGATGATGACACTTGGCTCCGCTTTCGCCATCTTCCAGTACATTTCCTGGTCCATGAGCCTGAAGGCGAGGGTGACGTCTCCGACCAGCGCCTGATCATGACTTTCGGCGTAGCCCACGTGCTTTTCAGTTCGACGCCGATTGAGAAGCGTTCCGTAGATCTCGCCGAGACTCCAGTCCTCCTCACGCTTTTCCTTGAGGAGTTTGATCCACGCATCAGGTGCTCCCATCGCAAGCCGGTAGTCAAAACCGAGGCCGCCTTCCTTCACGGGCCGAGCGGTGCCGGGCATTCCGGAGACTTCTTCCGCGATCGTGGTGATCTGATTGACCGTCGCATGTGCGACCCGGTTCGCCAGTTTCATGTAAATGAGCGCGTCTTCATCCACGTTATCGCCGAAATAATCGTCGTAGCTCGTGAAGGTTCGGTTGAGCCCATGGTCCCGGTAAAGCATGCTCGTGACTCCGTCAAAGCGGAACCCGTCAAAATGATAATCCTCCAGCCAGAAGCGGACGTTGCTGAGGAGAAAGCGCAGGACTTCGGGCTTGGCATAATCAAAGAGCAGCGAGTCCCAGGCCACGTGATTGCCCCGGGCTCCGGCGTGAAAGTACTGGTGATCGGTGCCATCGAGAAGATTCAAGCCCTCATTCGCGTTTTTGACCGCGTGACTGTGCACCAGATCGAGAAACACCTGGAGTCCGAGACCGTGAGCGACATCCACCAGCTCCTTGAGTTCCTCGGGAGTGCCGAAGCGGGAAGAGACCGCGAAGAAGTTGCTCACGTGGTAACCGAAAGACGCGTAGTAGGGGTGTTCCATGATGGCCATGAGCTGGACGGCGTTGTAGCCAAGACTTGCGATTCTTGGGAGGATCAGGCGCGTGAATTCGCTGAAAGTGCCGACTTTGCCTTCTTCCTGAGCCATCCCGACATGAGCTTCATAGATCCGCAGACCCCCTTTTCGATGGGGCGTCTGATTTTTGAAACGGTAAGGGTGCGGCGGCTCCCAGTACTGTCCATTGAAATCGCCCGAAGGCTCCTGCACGGCTCGCCTGATGAAAGCCGGGATGCGGTCCACGGGACCAAGGCTTTCCGTATGAACATGCACTTTCACGCGGCTTTCATGAGAGAGTGCGCCGCCGGCCGAATCTGTTCCGGTCGCGGAGTCCGGAAGAAACAGGCTCCAGTTTCCCTGGAGGTCGCGCTTCATCGGGTGGGCGCTCCGATTCCACTGATTGAAATCACCGATCAGAAAAAGCGCTTTTGCGCCCGGTGCCCACTCGCGGTACCAGATCCCTTTTTGGCCGAGGTATTCACCGCGATTGAAACCGAAGTAGCGGTGGGCTTTGGAAACCTGCTCCAGTCCGCCTTTGCCGAAGCGCTCTTCGAGTTCCTGGAGGCGCTTCTGAAACTGGGACTCGCGCCAGGCCAGTTTACCCTGGTAAGGCTCAAGCCACGCATCCTGGTCCACCAGACTGGGCCCGAGACCTCGCAATTGCGCAGATCCGGCCGCTTTGTCCATTTTCAGCTGCGGAGATTCAGAGGGCCTTTTCATCTCTCTTTCTTCATGACCCTTTCGACCATGGCCTGGGCTTCGGTCTGAATCTGCTTCAGGTGTGCCTCACCCTTGAAGCTTTCCGTGTAGATCTTGTAGACGTTTTCAGTGCCTGAGGGTCTTGCTGCAAACCAGCCGTTCTCCGTCACGACTTTGAGCCCGCCCATCGCCGCACCATTGCCCGGGGCCTTCGTCAGTTTCTGAGTGATCGGGTCGCCAGCCAGAAGAGTGGCCGTGACATCCTCAGGGCTCATCTTCTTGAGAATTTCGCGACTTCGCGCGTCCGCAGGGGCATCGAGTCTTTCATAGAGCGGACTGCCGAACTCAGCCGTCAGTGCCTGATAGTGCTTGCCAGGGTCCTTGCCGGTTCGCGCGGTGATCTCGGCCGCCAGGAGGTTCAGGATGATCCCGTCCTTGTCCGTCGTCCAGACTCCGCCGTCTCGCCTGAGAAAAGAAGCACCGGCACTTTCTTCACCCCCAAAACCGATGTCGCCGCTGAGAAGACCGTCGACGAACCATTTGAAACCGACCGGCACCTCAGTGAGTTTCCGACCGAGTTTCCTGGCCACTCGGTCAATCATCGCGCTCGAAACCAGCGTTTTTCCGATCGCGGCCTCTTTTCTCCAGGCCGGACGATTTTCAAAGAGGTAGGAGATCGCGACCGAAAGATAATGATTGGGATTCATGAGGCCAACGGACGGAGTGACGATCCCGTGTCGATCCGAATCGGCGTCATTTCCAAAAGCGATGTCATGGCGGTCCTTGAGCGCGATGAGTCCCGCCATGGCGTAAGGAGAAGAGCAGTCCATGCGGATCTTTCCATCCTTGTCCACACACATGAAGCTGAAGGTGGGGTCGACTTTCCTGTTCACGACCTCGATGTTCACACCGTAGGCTTCCGCGATCGGATCCCAGTAATGGATATTGGCGCCGCCCATCGGATCCACGCCCATGCGAAGCCCCGTGCTCCGGATGACGTCAAGATCAATCACGTTCTTGAGATCAGCCACGTAAGCTCGGACGAAATCGTGCTGATGAATCTGAGAAACTTTGACGGCTTTTTCGTAAGCCAGAGTCCTGATCGAAATCGGGACGCCACGGGAAGTCTCCGAGACGATCTGCTTCAGAAGTTCGTTGGATCTTTTCTCAATGGGGTCGGTGATCTCGGTTCCGGCCGGACCGCCATGAGGAGGATTGTACTTGAAGCCGCCGTCTCCGGGTGGATTGTGCGAAGGAGTGATGACGATCCCGTCAGCAAGACCCCTTGTTCTGCCCGGCCCCTGATTGTAGGCCAGAATGGCGTGCGAGATGACGGGTGTGGGAGTGAATCCCTGCTTCTCCTGCATGAAGACTTCGACCTCATTGGCCGCCAGCACTTCGATCGTGGTTTCAAGGGCCGGTAGCGAGAGAGCATGCGTATCCATGCCGAGGTAAAGCGGACCGGTGATTCCCGCCTTCTTTCGGTAATCACAGACGGCCTGGGTCATCGCCAGGACATGCACCCGGTTGAAACTGCCTTCGGTCGAGGTTCCTCGGTGCCCTGAAGTGCCGAACGTCACCCTTTGCAGCGAATCTTTCGGATCCACTTTGAAATCAGTATAAGCCCGAATGAGTTGTCCGAGATCGATCAGAATTTCGGGAGGAGCGACTTTTCCGGCAAGAGGGTGAATGGCCATGGGAAAATTCCTTTAATGAATTGCTTTATTTAGGTCTCATTTGAGGACTGATTGGAGGATTTCGTCGAGGAGGGCGGGTTCGGTGGTGGCGTCCGCGCGCCAGGGCGATGCGGTGAGCCCGTCGGTAGGCGGGGATGAGCTCCTTCCAGTCAAACTTCGCGCTTTCGGATTCGACCCGGTTTCGGAGCTCAATGCGTTCTCGCATGCTCATCGTCATGACTTTGAAGATCGTGTCAGTCAACTGGTCAGCACTCTCGTCAAAGGTCCGGTGGCGGCGGTCGATGACGAAGAGTCCCTTTTCTTCGTGTTTCTGGATTTTTTCGCGAACATAGCTACCGAACCCTGACAGGTCACTCGTGATCGAGGGGATGCCGAGGGCCGCGCATTCTTCAGGCGTGTAGCCCCAAGGCTCGTAGTAACTCGGAAAAACGCCGAGATGGCAGCCTCGAACGAATTGCTCGTAATCCAGACCGATGATGGGACTGGCCGATGTCATGAACTCCGGATGATAGACGACTTTGACAGGGTCCTCGATCCGGTTCACCAGCCCGCACTGGCGGAGTTGGTTGAGGATGGGATCCTTGCCTTCGTCCTCCAGATTGTGAGTGACGACGTTGGGGAGAGGATGGGTCTGTCGCCACGCATGGGTGAGGCGTTTCAAAGCATGGAGCTCGCGGTCTTCAAAGAGGGAGGCGTTCTTCGGATCCACTCCCATGCTGGCGGTGAACAGAAGCTTCGCGGAAACCCCCGAGGCGATGGTCTCACATTGATTGGCCATTTCGCGAAAGAGCATCTGATTTTTGAGAGTGTGAACGTTGAAGCCGCGTGTGGGGGCTCTCGTCACGATGAAGGCGATGACGGTGACGTCCTTCTTCTGGGATTTGAGCCGCCAGTTGAGCCGCGCCAGGCTCTCAATGAAAAGGTCGAGGCCCTTGTTCTGGTGTTCGTAGCGACCTGCCGTGAAGATGTGGAGCGTCTTGCCGAGATCAAACGTGTAGCTCGGAAAAAAATGTCCCATCACGAATTCCTGGATCCGCTTTTTGTAGATCAGATGCAGGTTCTGAAATTCATGAACGGCGGCGAAGCGCTTGCTGTTGAGGCCGTTGGGAAGCAGCACGTCGGCTTTTCTCCCGAGCAGGTGTTCGGCCTCGATCCCGGTGATCTCGCTGATCGTCGTGAAGCACGTCGCTCCCCAGGTCGCCGCGCGCTCGATCGAATATTTCGCGAAGATGTTTCTTTTCTTCGCTTCAACGAAGGGATCAAACCGGGTCAGGTTCTGGTAAAAGTTCGGGTCTCCCGCCGCGAGGTATCGCCCCAGAATCGTGGCATGCGTGGTGAAAACGGTGCTGATCGGAATGTTTCGTTTGAGGAGAATGGGGATGGGGACTCCGGCCATCCATTCGTGAAACTGTGCAAGGAGCGGCGAACTGTCGAGTTTCATCGCTTTGACCCGGTGGAGCATCTCGAGATAATCAGCCGCGAGGTAACCAAAGAGAGTCGAATCTTCGACTTCGCTCTCGTTGCCGACTTCGATCCCGTGATCTTTCCACATCAGAAATTTATAGTGATCCAGCCTGGCGCGGTACTGACTGAAGTCCAGAAGCACCACTTGTGGCTCGCCACTCACGAGCCAGCGGCCGAAATGAACTTTGACTCCGCGCTCTCTTTCAAGAAGGTCACAGGCTGCCCCGAAGTGTCCGGTTCGGGCCATGGGCTCGAACTCGATCTCCGCAGACGCCGCGTTGTAGGGGCCCACCAGGCAATAGCGTTCTTTCCACTCGTTGACCATGGCCTGGGCCTTGGTTCTCAATACGGTGTAGATCCCACCCAATTGCCAGCAGACTTCCCATCCGACTTCCACAAGTAGAGCTTCATCAGTTGGCTGTGTGCGCACAAGTGCAGTTTAGTATGCAACTCTCAGGGCTACAATGGCGAACAGCCATGAAAAATGATCAAAG